>DATJWK010000049.1:0-7483 GCA_035501395.1 Puia sp. | reverse complement strand
GGATGCCGTGTGCGCACTGATCCCCGACGATCAGCCTGTTTCCGATGCGGAGGGTTTGCCCAAATTTGCGATCATTGGTCAGCCGAACGTTGGTAAATCGTCCCTGTTGAATGCGCTGATCGGCCAGGAACGAACGATCGTCAGCGATATCGCCGGTACCACGCGCGATACCATCCATACGCGGTATAACCTTTTTCACAAAGATTTTATCCTGATCGACACCGCCGGTATCCGGCGGAAGACAAAAGTACATGAGGATCTGGAGTTCTATTCGGTGATCCGCGCCATAAAGGCGATGGACGAGGCAGACGTCTGTTTGCTGATGCTGGATGCCTCCAAAGGGATCACGGCGCAGGACCTGAACATCTTTAGCCTCGCGGTAAAGAAGGGAAAAGGGATCGTGGTGCTGGTCAACAAATGGGATGTCATAGAGAAAGAGACAAACACGGCCAGGGAATATGAAAAGGAATTGAAGGGCCGGCTGGCGCCGTTCACCGACGTGCCGATCCTTTTTATTTCGGTGATTGATAAGACGAGGATTTTCAAAACGGTGGAGACGGCGCTGGAGGTCTATGATAACCGGCAGCGGAAGGTGACCACCGCCGTACTGAATGAGGTCATGCTAAAAGCCGTGGAGGACTATCATCCGCCGGTAGTGCGGGGGAATCCGCTAAAAATAAAATATGTCACTCAACTGCCGACCGTCGTGCCGTCTTTTGCCTTTTTTTGTAATTTTCCGGACGACGTGAAACAGCCGTATAAGAACTACCTCGAGAACAAGCTGCGCGAGGCTTTCAATTTCAAGGGGGTGCCTATCCGGCTGTACTTTCGGAAGAAATAACGCCTTCCATGAAGACCATGGTGCTCATATTGCTGACGATGGCCGGACTGGCCGCATGTAACAACGGCGCGCAGCCCGCGGCGCCTTCGACAAAAGCAGTGGATTCCGCGGCGGCGGCAGCGCCGGATACGATAAAGGCCATTTCGCCGGATTCGTTAAAACGGTGATCAAAGACCGAATTTCCTGAGGACCTTTTCCATTTCCTTTTTGTATTTGGCGGCGGCCGCTTTCTCCTGCCGGATAAAGCTGTTGTCTTCGAGGCGGCCAACCACGGCATCCATCTCCGCTTCGGATTCATAAACCATTTTACGGAAAGGATTGCTGTAATCCTTTTCACGGGTAGCAAAAATCTCGCTCGTCATCCACCCGCGGGTGGCGATGGCCTGGCGAAGAAGCCCGGCAAACCCCCCGGGTCCCGATCTCCGGAGCGTGACGCCGGTGAGCTGCCGCAGCGCGCCCAGCGCATGATGAAGCTTGTCGGCCGGGTATTGTTCGGCCTGCCGCCGGTAGAACTCGTGGACTTCGCCCCAGGTGCGGACCTTGCCATCGTGAATTTGGCGGATCAGCCGGTCGACTTCGGTCTTTCGGATGAGCTGACCGCCGACATTTACCCAAAGTGTGAGGGTCGGGCCGGGTGGCAGGGATTTGAGCAGGTCGTCAAACGAGGCGATCCTATTTCGTTGAATATGGGCCAGCAGCAACGTGGCGGCATAGTAGCCGATCAGCTGCTTAAAGATTGCGGAAGCCTGGGGGACCTTTACCAGCTTGACCTTCCGGTCGCTGTTCTCCCACCCCGGGGCATGGACCTCGGTCTCATTGCCCGAATCGGGGCCGGTGAGCTCTTCCATGATCCGGAGGGCGGTGATCATTTCGCCGATGGTGTCCGGGGCGAGGAAGTCGAATTCCAGCAGCTGGGTTTTATCGGTGCGTTTGTCGCGGTCGACATATTTCCAGGAATTGCGGGCGAGGGCGTACATATTGTGAAGAAACCAATACGCCGGCATCACGGTAAGCTCGTCGTTGCTGACGTCGTTGCTGATCAGGGCGAAGGGGATGGGAATGTCCAGTTCCGCCGGATAGTCGCCTTTGGCAAGGATCGCAAAGGATGCGAAGCGGGAATTGTGCTTGAGGCTGACGCAGAGGCCCGGCCAGAAGCCGCGGCCGGCAACGATCTCGCCGTCGTTACTTCGCGAATTGTGGTTGGAGCCGATGGTCGCGCCGGCCGCCATGTTGCTTTGGCCCATCACCAGCGCCGCACAGAGAAAGGAGTTGTTGTGGTGCTGCTCGTGCGCGGGAAAGATGAGCGAATTCAGGACCTCGCAACAGGAGATGGTGGCGTTATTCCCAAGATAAGAGTTGATAAGCCGGGCGCCGTATTTCAGCTGGGAGTGAGAAGCCATGATAAAGCGAACAGCCTTCACGCCATAAAAGATCCGGCATCCGTAACCGACGATGCCATTGACCAGTTCGCATCCTTCCCCGATCTGGGAGGCCGCTTCGGGAGAGGAGTTGATGGTGAGGTTCTTCAACTTGTTGGCGCCCTTGAGATAGGCATCGCTTCCGACCCAGACGTCCTTGATGATCTTGCAATTCTTAATGATGGTGCGGTCGCCAATCTTGCCGTAGTAACCCCGGCGGCTGTCAAATGCGGCGGCGGTGAACGCCTTGAATTTCTCCTGAAGTTTGGTATCGTCGCGGAAGCGGCTCCACAGCCATGCATCGCCGGGGAGCATGCCATTGAACGGGATGATGCTGCGGCCGCCGTTCTCGTTGCAGACCTCGAGCCAGATGCGGATGGATTCTTCTTCGCCTTCCTTCAGGATGCCGTTGCCGAATTTTGCATGTTCGGTGGTAGCCAGCTCGTTGGTATTGACGATCATCACCTCATTGCCGATGATGTAGTGGGAGAGGTAGTTGGTGTTGTCGATACAGACATTGTCGCCGAAGTCGCAGCTGATGATCGTACTGTTGTAAAGCCCCACCGGGCGCCGGAGGTTATGGAATTCGAGGTAATAAGGCGTCAGCTTCCCGATGCGGACCAGGCCAAAGAATTTACAATTCTGCACCAGTTCGGGCGTAAAGGCATCCGATACCAGGATATCGTTCCAGTTGGCGGACGTATTGCGGTTTCGAACAAGTACCTCGATCTCATAGGCGGTTAGCTGCCGGTAGCCGATGCCGCTGCGGTTTTGGATGTTGCGGAGATAATATTCGTCCTTCCCTGCCGGAAGGTAGCGGCTGTCGATGAAGTGATAGCCGAGGGTGTCGATCGGGCTTTTTTTGATCTCGTTCATAATTTTATTCCACCGTGACGCTTTTGGCGAGGTTACGCGGTTTGTCGACGTTGTATCCTTTTGCAACACCCATATAATAGGCGAGCAGCTGCATCGGGATGACGCTGAGCATCGGAGCGATGATCTCATCGGCTTCCGGGGTCATCATGACGTCGTCCGCCATTTTTCCGATCAGGTCGTCGCCCTGGCTGATGACGGCGAGGACTTTACCTTTACGGGCCTTTATTTCCTGGATATTGCTGACGATCTTTTCGTGATAGGAGTCGCGCGTGGCAACAAAAACGACAGGAAGCTGGTCGTCGACGAGGGCTATGGGACCATGTTTCATCTCAGCGGCAGGGTAGCCTTCCGCATGGATATAGGAAATCTCTTTCAGTTTCAGCGCTCCTTCCAGCGCGATGGGGAAATTATATCCTCTTCCCAGGTAAAGGGCGTCCTTGGAATCCTTGTATTTGGCTGCAATTCGCCGGATATTCGGACTGAGTGTCAGCAGTTCTCTTATTTTTTCGGGGACGGCGTGGAGTTCGTTGAGCAGCTGGAGATACCTGGTTTCGTCAATGGTGCCTTTCTCCCGGGCCACTTTCAATGCGATCATCGTGAGGACGGCAAGCTGTGCGGTGAAGGCCTTGGTACTGGCCACCCCGATCTCGGGCCCGGCATGCGTGTAGGCGCCGGCGTGGGAAATCCGGGCGATAGACGATCCGACGACGTTGACGATCCCGAGAATAAAGGCTCCGTGTTGTTTTGCTTTTTCGATGGCGACAATGGTATCGGCCGTTTCGCCGCTTTGGGAGATGGCCATGATGACGTCCCCCGGGTGAATGACGGGGTTGCGATAGCGGAATTCGGAGGCATATTCGACCTCGACCGGGGTGCGGCACAGTTCTTCGATGATATATTCGGCCACGAGGCCGGCATGCCAGCTGGTGCCGCAGGCCACGATGATGATGCGTTGAGCCCTGGTGAGCCGCTCGATGTTCTGCTGTATCCCCGACATGGTGATCGTCCCCTTCGCGGGGTCGAGGCGGCCGCGCAGACAGTCGAAAATGGTGTCCGGCTGTTCAAAGATCTCTTTTAGCATGAAATGATCGAAACCGCCCTTTTCGATCGCGGCGAGTTCGAGGTCGAGCTTCTGAATAAAGGGGGTGATCTTTTCGTTTCCGAGGTTTTTGAGAACGAGTTCGTCGGCCTTCAGGATGGCAAGCTCGTAGTCATTGACATAAACGACCTCCTTGGTGTATTCGATAATGGGGGAGGCGTCGCTGGCGAGAAAATGCTCACCCTTTCCGATGCCGATCACGAGCGGAGACCCCTTTCGCGCGGCGATAATGGTATCGGGGTTGTCACGGTCCAGCAGGACGATGACGTAGGCACCCACTACCCGGCGGAGCGCAATCCGGACAGCCTCCTCGAGACCGCAGTTGTTGTTAAGTTGAATGTCCTCGATGAAATTGAGGAGGACTTCGGTATCGGTGTCGCTGTTGAAGCGGTAACCCTTTTTTGCCAGTTCACTTTTCAGTTGGGTGAAATTCTCGATAATGCCGTTGTGTATGATGGCGAGACGGCCGCTGGCGGAGCGGTGCGGGTGTGCGTTCCGATCGTTGGGTTCGCCGTGGGTTGCCCAGCGGGTGTGCCCCATACCGGCATGTCCATGAAGGTCCTTGCCTACGAGACTGTCTTCGAGATCGGCCACCATTCCCTTCTTTTTGTAAACCCGGAGATCGGAATGGAGAAGAGCGACACCGGCGCTGTCGTATCCCCGGTATTCAAGACGCTTGAGGCCTTTCAGGATAATGGGATAAGCTTCTCGGGGTCCGATATAAGCAACAATGCCACACATAGGAATTCAAATTTGCCAATGAACGGGCAAATTAGCTTTTTATTTTTAAATGGGTGACGGTCTGCCGGTGGCTAAAAGCGCGCGGCCCGCTCGTACGAGCGGGCCGCGCCGATATCCTGAACCGTTATCATTCATTAGCTGCGCGGTCTCCAATAGCCTTCTATCCACACCCAGCCGTTGTTGGTATACTTCCAGTGTGCTTTGACCCATACCTTGTCGCTGTTTGCGGCGTTATTGTCGGTAACGGTGTTACCACCATAGTACGCCGAAGGCGAATTGTTGGTACCGGGCCGGTTGGACAACACGGTATCGGGCTGCGCCGGCGGCGGGTTCTGTGGCGGATTCTGATAAGATGGGTTGTTGGGTGGCGGAGCCTGGTTGCTTCCGCTTCCATCGCCGTATGGATCGACCGGATCATCGCCGGGATCATAATCGTATCCGGGAGGGTATACATAGCCGTCGCCATAAGGGTAATAGTTATAAGGATAGCCATAGTAGGGGTAGCCAAAGCCATAATACGGATAACCCCAATAATACGGATACCCGAGTCCCCAGCCGAGCCCAAGGCCGAATCCCCAGCCCCAGCCCCTGTAACCGCCGTAGTAGCCGCGATAACCGCCATAGCCGCGATAGCCGCCGTATCCATGGCCGTAATAGCCGGCGCCGGCATATCCTCTACCGGCAAATCCCCTGTTCACACCAACACCGGCGTAGCCGCGGCCCGGGACATAGCCCGTCCCTCTGGCGCCGCCGCGAAAACCGGATGCGCGGACAGCTCCGAATCCGGAACTCCGTATCCCGCCGAAACCGCCGCCGCGGACCCCGCCGCTAAAACCGCCGCGGGCGCCGCCGAAACCGGCGCCGCCGATCCGGCCGCCGCCTCCGCCGAAGTGGGCTCCGCCGCCTCCGCCGAAATGGCCGCCACCCCCGTGGCCGCCGCCGCGTTGAGCGAAGGAAGAAAATCCGATGAGAAGGAGGGTTGACAGGGTAATCAGCATCTTCTGTTTCATTGCCGTGGATTTTTTTGGTTGTAGTAATTTACGAATAAAACTGTTTGAAAATAAATCAATTGCAATGAATTAACATATTAATATTTTACTTAATAAGTAAAAATGTGCGGGACGAACGCTTACAAAAGGTTTAATCGCGGTAAAAATATTTTTTTCCGGAAAAATCGTTGGCGAGCGTCCAATTCCAATTCCAATCGGGCAGCAAATCGCCATGTTCCAACACCCGTACGGCAATGGAACCGCTAGTGCAAAATGTTTTGCATGATGAGGATCGCAACCGAAAAATAGATGACAAGACCGGTCACATCGACAAGCGTAGCGACAAATGGCGCGGAGGAGGTGGCGGGGTCGGCGCCGACCCGTTTGAGAACGATCGGGAGCATACTGCCGGCTATCGTGCCCCAAAGTACAACCCCGATCAGCGCGACGCCGACCGTCGTAGCGATCAGTACGCCGTGGGGGCCGTACGTATGAAAGATCATATTCCACAGGATGATCCGGGTAAAGCCGATCATGCCGAGGACGGCGCCCAGCAGGATGCCGGACTGCAGCTCGCGCCGGATTACCCGCCACCAGTCGGTCACGGTGAGTTCGCCGAGCGCCATCGCCTGAATGATAAGAGTAGAAGCCTGCGAGCCGCTGTTACCGCCACTGGAAATGATGAGCGGAACGAAAAGTGCAAGGACCACATAGCGGGCAATCTCGTCTTCAAAAGCGGCCATCGCCGTGGCGGTGAGCATTTCGCTGAGAAAGAGGACGACGAGCCAGACGACCCGCTTTTTGAAAAGCTTTAGGATGGGCATTTCCAGGTAGGGCTCGTCGAGGGCTTCCGTACCACCGATCTTCTGGATGTCTTCGCTCAATTCCTCCTGGGCGATCCAGAGAACGTCATCGATCGTAACGATACCCAACAGGACATTTTTGTCGTCGAGAACGGGGAGCGCGACGCGGTTGTTCATTTTGAATGCTTCGCTGGCCGTCTCCTGCGCATCGTTGACATGGAGGGCGATGTACCGGTTATCGATGACATCCTCTATCCTTTTTTCCGGGTTGGCGAGGATGATCTCGCGGATCCGGATGTCATCGATAAAGAAGCCTTTGTCGTCGACCACATAGATCACGTCGATGGTTTCGCTGTTTCGCCCCACTTCGCGGATGTGGTCGAGGACTTCGCGGACGGTCCAGTCTTTCTGGACTGCGATGTAGTCGGGGGTCATCAGACGCCCGACACTCCCTTCCGGGTAGCCAAGAAGGGAAAGGGTGACCTTCCGTTCCTCCGGATCGAGGGTCTTGATCAGCTCTTTTACGACCTCACTGGGGAGCTCTTCCAGAAAAGAGGTTCGGTCATCCGCGGAAAGATCGTTGAGCAACTCGGCGGTGGTGAACGCGGGCAACTCCTGGATAATCCGTTTCTGCGTGGGGACGTCGAGGATCTTGAACGTGCTGGAAGCGCGATGGATGCTGAGGTTGCCGATGATCTGGGATTCGTAATCCGGAA
>DATJWK010000048.1:0-16693 GCA_035501395.1 Puia sp. | reverse complement strand
GACGACCCCGGTGAAATGCCGGCAGGCCCCCCGGGATCGCAACCAAAGGAACTGCAGCTTCTGCCATAACCCGAATTTGCCGTTGAAATGTTTGTAATATTGATTCAGCTCGGGAATATTGACAAACATGGCGATCGGCTTGCCGTGGTGGTACGCGAACCAGATGATCTTCTCATCGATAAGCGGCTTCATTTTTCGGAACATGCCGAGCACCTGCTCCTTTCTCAATTCCTTTCCGCCGCCGTGGCCAGCATAAGCGGCATTATAGATCTCCAGAAAATCAAGCGCATATTTTTCAAGTTTTCTTTTCTCGATCATGGCGGATGAATAGGCAGGATCGGCATTCAATGTTGCATGCCGAGCCAGGACCTTATCACTCAACTTCTTCTGGGGATCCAATCCAAAACATAGTTGGTGAAAGAAGGGTTGAAAGCCATAGTTTTCAAACAGTTCCTTATAATAAGGCGGGTTGAAGTTCATCGACCACAACGGCTCTTCAAATCCTTCCACCAGCAATCCCCACCACTTGTCCCGCTCGCCAAAGTTGATCGGTCCGTCCATGGCCTCCATTCCCCGTTGTCCGAGCCAGTGCCGGGCTACATCCAGCAGCATGTCCGCTGCCTCCTGGCTGTTTATACAGTCGAAAAAGCCAATGCCGCCAACCGGTACATCATCCCCTTTGGACCGATACTTTTTATTTACGAAGGCGGCGATCCGGCCGATCGGCTTGCCTTCTCCATCCTTCAGGATCCAACGGATGAGTTCCCCATGCCGGAATGCCTTATTCTGTTTTGGATCAAACACCTCTTCGATCTCCTTATCGATCGGTCGGATGTATGCCGGGTTGGATCGGTTGAGCTGGACGTTTACCTGGATGAATGCCGCCGCCAGCGCGGGATTGGTTACTTCTATCAATTCCATATTCAAAGCCTGTAGTCTGCGGAAGATACAACGGCCCTCCGGGCCGTTCGTGCAAAAATAGAGATTTCGCCGGTTCTTTGGTTCTTTCGGCTCAGGACCCTACCTTTGCGCGAATTTTAGACCCCAAATATCTAACAATACGTATATGGCAAGTACCGGTAAGATCAAGCAGATCATTGGCGCCGTGGTGGACGTGCAATTCGATGGCAAACTTCCTGAAATCTATAACGCCCTGGAACTGAAAAAGTCCAACGGTGAAACCCTGGTGCTGGAAGTTCAGCAGCACCTCGGGGAAGATAGTGTTCGCTGCATCGCGATGGACGGAACCGAAGGATTGGTGCGGGGGACTCCGGTGACCGATACCGATGCTGCCATCACGATGCCGATCGGGGAGGACATCAAGGGACGGTTGTTCAATGTGACCGGCGACCCGATCGACGGATTGCCCGCTGTCTCCAAAAAAGGCGGCCGCCCCATCCACAGCCAGCCGCCGGCCTTCGAGAACCTGAGTACCAGCACCGAAGTGCTTTTCACGGGGATCAAAGTGGTCGACCTGATCGAACCCTATGCAAAGGGTGGAAAGATCGGCCTCTTCGGCGGCGCCGGCGTCGGCAAGACCGTGCTGATCCAGGAACTGATCAACAACATCGCCAAGGCCTATTCCGGCCTTTCCGTTTTTGCCGGTGTCGGCGAACGTACCCGTGAAGGAAACGACCTGATGCGTGAAATGATCGAGGCCGGGATCATGAAATATGGTGAAGACTTTAAACACGATATGGAAAAGGGCGGTTGGGACCTGGCAAAAGTCAATATGAAGGAACTGGCAGATTCCAAGGCGACGTTCGTCTTCGGACAGATGAACGAGCCCCCCGGCGCCCGTGCACGCGTCGCCCTCAGCGGGCTGACCATTGCGGAATATTATCGCGACGGCGATGGGAAAGGCCAGGGACGGGATATCCTCTTTTTCGTCGATAATATATTCCGGTTCACACAGGCCGGCTCCGAAGTATCGGCGCTTCTCGGCCGGATGCCGTCCGCCGTGGGATATCAGCCCACGCTGGCGACGGAGATGGGACTGATGCAGGAAAGGATCACTTCAACCCGTAACGGGTCGATTACTTCGGTCCAGGCCGTGTATGTGCCGGCGGACGACCTTACCGACCCTGCTCCCGCCACGACATTCGCCCACCTTGACGCTACTACCGTGTTGAGCCGGAAGATCGCCGACCTTGGTATCTACCCCGCGGTCGACCCGCTGGATTCCACTTCCCGGATCCTTACTCCGCTTATCGTCGGGGACGCACACTACGATTGCGCCAACCGCGTAAAGCTGATCCTCCAACGGTATAAGGAATTGCAGGATATCATCGCCATCCTTGGATTGGATGAGTTAAGCGACGAAGACAAAATGACCGTCGCCCGTGCGCGTAAAGTGCAGCGTTTCCTGTCCCAACCTTTCCATGTGGCCGAACAGTTCACCGGGTTGAAAGGCGTCCTCGTTCCGATCGAAGAGACGATCCGTGGCTTTAACATGATCATGGACGGCGAAGTGGATGAATATCCGGAAGCGGCGTTCAACCTCGTCGGTACGATCGACGATGCGATCGAAAAAGGTAAAAAATTGCTGGCGCAGGCCCGCCAATAAAACGCCAACCATGAACCTGGAAATTTTGACGCCCGAGAAAAAATTGTTCAGCGCCGATGTATATGGCATTCAGCTCCCCGGTGTGATGGGACTATTCGAAGTGCTCAACCATCACGCGCCGCTGGTCAGTGCGCTGAAAGAAGGCAAGATAAAAGTCTTGAAAGACAAAAATAATCACCTCGCCTTCTTCACGGTACTGAGCGGATTTGTGGAAGTGCTCGACAATAAGGTCACGGTGCTGGTGGAAGGGGCGGTTCCCGTGGAAGGGAAGTCCTAATTCAATTGCGGGTCGATCGGAAAATTGACCATCATCTCGTACTCCCCGCCAAGATCGCGGAGCGCATCTTTCCAGATCTCGGATGGTTTCTTATGAAAGACCAGCCGCCGGCTGGCCTGTGACATCAGCCAGGACTTCTCCTTTAATTCATCGGCGAGCTGACCGCTGCCCCAACCGGAATAGCCGATATAAAACCGGATCTTTCCCATATCGATCTCCCCTGACCGGATCAGCTCGATGGCCTTCTCAAAACTGCCGCCCCAGAAAACCCCGTCGATGATCTCATAGCCGCCGCTGATCTTGTCCGGGTATTGATGCAAAAAATGGATGGTGTCCATTTGTACCGGTCCTCCCAGGTATACCGGGATCTTTGTCAGGTCGTCCAAACCGCTTACCAGCTCGTCAAGCGAGTATTCATAGTTCTTGTTCAGCACGAATCCAAAACTCCCCTCATCCTGATGCTCGCACAGGAAGACAACCGTACGCATGAAATTCGGATCTTTCAAAAAAGGATCGGCAATCAACAGCATACCTGGTGCAGGGCTATCCATGATATCTAAATTAAGTAATCCTGCGGGATAACAAAATGCCTTTTTTCAAGGGGTTTCCCGCATCTTTGTGAAACCTTCGTTAAATACCTTGCCTTCCCGGAGCATCTAAGGCTAACCCATTAACCTTTATTTACTTTTGCGTTTGCGCCCTTTGCAGCCCAAACCGGGCGGAGCCCGGTTTGTGAGCGAAGCGAACAGACGTGATGAGCAAGGAGAAAAATAAATTATTTTTAGCAGTCTTTTGCGACGGGACACCGAAATAAACATATGGGTTTGAAAAAAATTTTCCCTATCATTTTCCTCTTAATTACTCTTTCCCTGGCCGGGATCATCTATATCCAGATCAACTGGATCGTGACCATGGAGGAGAACAAAAAGGAAGAGATCTATCACCATATGGTCGATGCCGTCCGATTGGTGGCGGAAAGCATGACCGCCCAACGGGCCACCACGCCCAGCTACAAGTCCTTCCCCCTCCGGCCCGGCAGCGCATTTCGCCCTACGGCTCCCTTTCTTATCGAAATGATGCGTATTCCACCGGTGACGCAGGTCTTCACCGTGCCGGAGATCAACAACCGGTTGCGAAAGGAATTCAACAACCAGGGGCTAAAGAACGCGCGTTTTGAGTTTTCTATCTATTCCAATCTGGGCTCGACTTCCGATGTAAGCTTTCATACCCCTGAGCTTCAATCCGCCAATTTCATCCCTGAATTCGCCGATACACTCAATAATTGGTCGACCATCGTACCGCTCCAGGCACCGGCGAATACGGACGCCGCCAGTATCCTTCCCGACGAAGGGATCATCGTTGTCCTCCACGATTTTAAAAGCCTGGTCCAGAGCAGAATGCGGGTCATGATCGCAAGCGCCATTATCTTTACGCTGATGATCATTTCCGCATTTTACCTGACCGTAAGGGCTTTGCTCCGGCAGAAAAAGCTCAGTGAGATCAAGAATGATTTCATCAACAACATGACCCACGAATTCAAAACGCCGCTGGCTACCATTTCGCTTGCCGTGGACGCCCTGCGAAACGAAAAAGTGGCCCAGGACCGGGAGAAATCGGGTTATTTCACCGGAATCATCAAGGAGGAAAACCGGCGCATGAATAAGCAGGTGGAGACGATCCTGCAAGCCTCCCTGCTCGATCGCCAGGAACAGCAGCTCAACCTCAAGCCCCTCCACGCCCACCTGATCATCGAAGAGGCGCTGGAGAATGTCCGGCTTCAACTCGAAGGAAAGGGAGGCAGCTCCGAGTTGCAGCTCAACGCAAAGACCGACCTGATCGAGGCGGATGAGGTCCACTTTATGAACGTGATCACCAACCTGATCGACAATGCCATCAAATATTCAAAAGAGAACCTGTTGATCCGTATCGCCACGCAAAGTAACAGCCGGAACCTGATCATACGTATCGAAGACAACGGGATCGGGATGACCAAGGAGACCCAGCGGCGCATTTTTGAAAAATTCTATCGGGCACATACCGGAAATCTTCATAACGTAAAGGGGTTCGGTCTTGGTCTCAGCTATGTGAAAACGATCGTCGAAGGGCACCAGGGGAAGATCAAGGTCGATAGTACCATTGGCAAAGGCACGACCTTTACCCTGGAATTCCCGCTTAAACTAGGGTAAGAACAGACATCCGTCGCCATAACTGAGGAATCGGAACCCGTTATCCAGCGCATACCGGTATACCCGTTTCCAGTCTTCCCCGATCAAAGAGGCTACCAACAGCAATAGCGTGCTCTCCGGCTGGTGGAAGTTGGTAATAAGCCCTTTGCACAAGCGCCACGTATAGCCCGGCGTGATGAGCAACTGCGTCGTCGTCATCAACTCGCCGACCCCGTGCAGGTCCATCCAATCCAGCAAGGCGGCGAGCGCCAACATTCCCCCGATGCCGGCGGTCTTTTCGTACGGGTCCCACTGGCTCACGGACAGTGTGGCTAATTCGCTCCCCGGTGCCGCCTTCGCTTTCACTCCCAGCCAGTACAGGCTTTCGATCGTTCGTGCGGAAGTAGTCCCTACGGCGATGACCGGGCTGCCCTTCCCCATCGCCTCATACAAGGTTGCAATGGCCTCCCTGCTGACCGCAATGTACTCCGTATGCATCACGTGCTGGCCGAGGGTTGGAGATTTGACCGGCAAAAAGGTGCCGGCCCCGACATGAAGGGTCACAAACAGCCGGTCGATCCCCCTGTCCTTTAACGATCCCAGTACGGCCCCGGTGAAATGCAAACCTGCCGTAGGTGCGGCGACCGAACCTTCGTTAGCAGCATAGATCGTTTGATAACGTTCCTTGTCCGTCCCTTCCGGCAAACGGTGGATATAGGGAGGCAGCGGGGTCATCCCCGCATGGCGCAGCAACTGGGAAAAACTCAACTCCGCGGGTCGCCACGAAAGTTCGATGAGGAACGAATCTTCCAGCTTCTCCAGATAACGGGCTTCCACCACGATCTCCCCCGCCGGCTTTGTCAATACCTGTCCGGGCTTCCACTTCGAAGCACCGCCGATAAGGCATTTCCATCTCACCTGCCCTTTCAATGCCATCGCCGCAGCCATACCGCCGTACTCCGGCGGCGGTTCCAGGCAAAAGATCTCCACTTTTCCGCCGGAGGGTTTTTGAAACACCAGTCGTGCTTCAACTACACGCGTGTTGTTAAAGACAAGCAAGCTGCCTTCCGGCAATTCTCCCGCAATATCCCGGTAGATGGTTTGACCGATCGCGCCCGCCCGATAGACCAGCAGTTTACTGGCGTCCCGCTCGGCAAGCGGATAAAGCGCGATCGACGCTTCGGGAAGTTGGAAGCGGAAATCGGTTATCGAAATATCTTTTGGATCCATCGGACCGCAATATTAGCCAAAAACTCCACTTTTATCCAAGCGGATGAAAAGAATCCTTTCCACGTTGTTCGTGTTGCCGAGGGATCATTTCCAAACTCATTATATCCGGATACTTGCCGCCGCGGAGTGCATCCGGTTTCGACCTGGGTCATGCCGGCTTCTGCCGGACAACTACCCCGGTCCCCGCCGGAGACAGCCTCCGGCCCTATGAGGCGCGGGTCCATGAACTGGCGGCGTTCTAGTTATTTCATTCCGGAATTGATCAGGTATTCTTTTGGGCTCATACCCGTAGTCGCCTTAAAAGCCCGCTGGAAGGTAGGAAGGGAGTTGAAACCGCATTCATAAGCGAGGCCTGCAATGGTGAGCTGCCGGCTTTCGGGAAGCAGGATTCGTTCTTTTACGGCATCGACGCGATAGGAATTGACCAAGTCGGCAAAGCTCACGCCCATCCATTGGTTGAGAACCATGGACAGGGTTTTCGGCGCGATCCCGCAATGTTGCGCGAGTTTGCCGAGACTCAGGTCCGCATCCAGCCAAAGCCGGTCCTGCTCCATCGATCTGCGCACCAACAAGGACAATTGTTCCAGTTTCTCTGCCGGGATGGAGGAAGACTTGCGGTCGGGCGGCGCGAGGCCGATGCGGTACGTGATAAAATAACCGTTGGCGCCCAGGAAATAAATGATAATAACCAACGGGATATACAGCGGATACCAATCGAACCGGTTGATCAGTTGGTCGCCGATCGTTGGCAATTCATAAGGGATAAGAAAGGCAAGCCAAATAAGATCAAAGACCCAAAAGACGCGCAGCAGTTTTTTTAGCCAGGAAAAGCGGCGCTGCGCCTCATCGTGCAACATGGCGGATTTTCGCCGCCGGCGCAGATACCGGTTCGCCAGCGTGAGATAGATCGTCAGCGAAATCCATCGCGGGATGTCCGCATATTGATCATAATAATCTTCCCAGATCCCGATCGGGTATTTATTGCGGGGCATCCAACCGGCCAACAAGGCGATGATGAGCAACAAAATGGCGAAATGCTGGAACAGATCGACGACGACCGGGTAGAAATGCCGGCGATGTCGCCGTGTCAGCCGGAAATCCGGCTCTTCACAGGACCGGACGTAGAAAAAGAGAAGCGGGCCGATCGGCATCGCGATGATTAACGGGATTACCGCCTGCAGGATCGCTCCGGTCATGGAATTCATCCAGCTATCCACATGTATCAGGTAAATATCAAAGCAACAAAGCGCAATCAGCAGGATCAGCACCGACAGCAAGCGCCGCGACACCCGCTCGTCAGGGCGGGTTCTGCCGGATGTCCAGAGCAGTCCGCCGACAATAAAGCCCTGAAGCGCGCCCAATAAAACGATCGTTTTCAACAGCAGCATATGCGTGTGACCCGGCAGGTTAACGTTTGTTTAATGGCACCACTAATTTCAATCCGCTCCATCGGTCGCTGACTGCGCAAACCTTGACATCCACCAGCCCGTTGGCCAGGGCATAGCCGCGGATCGCGTCTTCCGTCAGGTCGGTGGCGATCCCGGAGCTTTTTTTGTACCAGGAAACCCAGATCGTCACTCGCGGATTTTTTCGCCAGAACGGTGCGAGCGACCGCATGGATCGTTCAAATGTCGCACGGTTTGCCGCGAAAAGGTGTATAAAGTCCGGTGTTTGGTTCGGCCCGCAAAGTTGAGCGGAGATGTCCGCCTGTAGCCAGTCAACATAGTCGTCGGGGGCATGAACCAGTTTTAGCCGATGTTCTTCCTTAATCCCAAGTTTTTTGAGAAGAGGGGTGCCAGAATAGCCCGCGATAGCCATAGATTCCTGTTGTTTTACGGTTATCCCCACGTTATCCACCGGAATTCACATTCTATTCACAGCCGAAAAGGACCAATTCAACGGATTGAGCAGCTGTTCCTTCGCTGCCAGCAATGGGTCCGCGGCAAATACACCGGTGTGGAAAAATTAAATTTTCCAATTTTCATGGACTTGGTGGGAAAAAGTGTTATTTTGTGTTAGTTTAAGAAATAATTGATTCAACTCCTTGTAAATGATTGGTTTTCTGGGCGAATTCGAAGCTACTCTGGACGCCAAAAGTCGCTTCCTTCTCCCCGTCGGCTTTAAAAAGCAGCTGCCGGAGGAGGGTCCCACCCAGTTTGTCATCAACCGTGGATTTGAAAAATGCCTGAGCCTCTACCCGATGAAAAGCTGGGAGCCGATTTTCGCCAGAATCAGTCAATTAAATGATTTCGATCCCGAAGTTCGGCAATTCAGGAGATATTTCCTGAATGGCGCTACCCTGGTCGAGCTCGACTCGGCCGGCCGGCTGCTGATCCCCCACAACCTGAAAGAACATGCCGGCCTCGATAAAGACATCGTGCTGTCGGCCGCCCTGGATAAAATAGAGATTTGGGATAAGTCCAAGTACCAACAGTTCTTTGAATCCTTTTCACCGGAAACATTCAGCAGCCTGGCGAAGCAGGTTATGAACCCCGGAGGGCCCTTGCCTTGACACCCCCCCTACATAACGAGGAGGGTGCCTATCACCTCCCCGTCCTGCTGGAGGAAACCCTTGACCACCTCCGGATCCGACCGGGAGGCCGTTACGTCGATTGCACTTTTGGCGGTGGCGGTCATTCCAGGGGGATCCTTGGGCGACTGGGGCCGAACGGCAGGCTTTTCGCATTCGATCAGGACAGGGATGCCCGGGCCAACCTGCCCGATGACGACCGCATCGCGTTCCTGCCCCATAACTTTCGCCATCTCGGACGGTTCCTGCGGCTGCAAGACGTGATATCCGTGGACGGTATCCTCGCCGATCTTGGCGTCAGCAGTCACCAGTTCGATGAAGCAGCGCGGGGTTTCTCCTTTCGCTTCGAGGGCGACCTGGATATGCGGATGGACCAACGTCAAAGCCTGACCGCATACGAAGTGGTCAACAACTGGCCCGAACAACAGCTGCATAAGCTTTTCGAGCAATATGGCGAAGTAACGAACGCTAAGACGCTCGCCCGGACCATCGTCCAGGTCCGCCGGTCCGTATCGCTGAAAACGATTTCCAACTTTCGGTCAGCGCTTGCCCCGATCGTGAAAGGCAACCCGAATAAATACTTCGCCCAGGTGTTCCAGGCACTCCGGATCGAAGTGAACGATGAGTTGGGCGCGCTGAAAGAATTGTTGCTGCAATCACCCGGCCTCCTTTCGACCGGCGGCCGGATCGCCATTATCACCTTTCATTCCCTGGAAGACAGAATCGTCAAGAATTTCTTTAAAAAGGGAACTTTCGAAGACGAGGACGTCCATGATCCCTTCGGGCAACGTGCGTCAACCCCCCTGTTAAAAGCGATTACCAGGAAGCCGGTTATCCCCGGCGAGAAAGAACTGCAGACAAACCCGCGATCCCGGAGCGCCAAACTTCGGGTAGCAGAACGAATATGAATCAGAGCAAAAAAGACAGATCAACCGATGAGACTAACGGTCCTGCCAAACCGCGCAGCCGTTGGCAACCTTCCCGGTTGGGCTACCGCTGGGTTGTCCGCAACTTCGGTTTTGTCATTTTTCTCACCGTACTGGCCATTCTTTACATCTATAACGGTCATTACGCCGACAAAATATCCCGCGACCTCAACCGCACCACCAAGGAATTGAAAGAATTGCAATACGAGTATAAAACATTAAAAAGCGAAGTCATGTTCCGAAGCAAAGAGAGCGAGCTTGCAAAAGCCGTCGCGCCCTTCGGACTGGAAGAACTGACCCGGCCGCCATTCGTGCTCATCGACAGCATCCCGAAATAATATGGAAGTAAAACGCGACATATTGTGGAGAGTCTACCTGGCGTTTATCGGCATCGTGCTGCTGAGTCTCGTCGTGCTGGGTAAAGTTTTCTTTATTCAACGCGTTCAAGGCGCTTACTGGAAAGGTCTAAGCGACAGCCTCCACCAGAAATTCATCGAGCTGGACGCGGAAAGAGGCACCATATTCAGCGAAGACAGCAGCATGCTGAGTACTTCCATTCCCTGGTTCAATATTTATGTGGACTTCGGCGCCGACGGCCTTCGGGAAAAGAACGGCCGCCGCTTTACGGCGAATGTCGACTCTCTTTCCCTCTGCTTGTCGCGCCTCTTTGGCGACGGGTCGCCCGCCGCCTACCGAAAGATGCTCTGGCAAGGTTATCGGCGCGAAGACCGCTATTATGAGATCGCCGCGAACGTCCCCTTTGAAAAATACCAGCAACTTCGCCATTTTCCTCTCATCCGCGAAGGCCGTAATAAAAGCGGCTTCATTGCGGAAGTAGTCGATAAGAGATTGAATCCGTTCGGCTTGCTGGCCAATCGTACCATTGGCCTGGCAAGAGCGAATGCCCAGAACGTCGGCCTCGAACGTACCTATGATACCCTTCTTAAAGGCGAGGTTGGCCGCCGTCTTGTCCGTTATATTGCGGGAGGTGCTTATGTCCCTGTCGAAGGCTACGAGATTGAATCCCAGAACGGCAAGGATATCGTCACCACACTCGACGTCAACATCCAGGATATCGCCGAGAATGCCCTCCTTCATGAATTGACATCCAACCAGGCCGAACATGGCACCTGCATCGTAATGGAAGTCGCCACCGGCAAGATCAAAGCGATCGCCAACCTTGGTCTCGGGTCCGATGGCACTTACTGGGAAGATCTCAACTACGCTATCCGGGCCACTGAGCCGGGCTCCACCTTCAAGCTGGCCACCCTGCTTTCACTGCTCGAAGACAAAAAGGTTTCCCTTAGCGATAAGATCCTGCTGGACGGCGGTTCCTGGAAAGTGGCCGGGCGCACCGTTTATGACTCGGAGCCGCACGACAACAGGGAATTCACCGTCAAAGAGGCGTTTGAGATCAGCTCGAACGTCGGCATGGCCAAACTGGCCCAGGGCCATTACAGCAACAACCCGGGTAACTTCGTCGCACATCTGAAGAAGCTACGGCTCGACCGGCCCACCGGTATCGATCTGTTGGGCGAAGCCAACCCCATCGTCAAACACCCCGGCTCGCGCACCTGGAGTGCTACCACACTCCCCTGGATGGCCTTTGGGTATGAAGTGCTGATCTCCCCCCTGCAGACCCTCACCCTTTACAACGCCATAGCCAATAATGGCCAGATGCTCAAGCCCTACCTCGTCAGCGCCATTCAGGAGTCAGGGGTTACCATTAAGGAAAATCATCCCGCCGTCCTCGTTGAAAATATTTGCAGCGAATCCACGCTGCGCCAGCTGCAAGATTGTCTGAAAGGCGTCTGCAAAGATCCCGAAGGGACTGCCCACACCCTGTTCCAACATGAATTCTATCCGGTGGCAGGCAAGACCGGGACCGCGCTCGTGGCAGACGGCAAACGCGGCTATGCGGACCATGTCTACCAGTCCTCATTTGTGGGCTATTTTCCGGCGGACCGCCCAAAATACACCTGTGTCGTGGTGATCAAGAACCATCCGTTCGCAAAGGTGTACCTGGGCGCCAAGGTTGCCGGACCCGTCTTCAAGGAGTTGGCGGACAAAATGATGAGCCTCGATCCGGACGTTGCCGCTCCAATCCCCGCCGACTCCGCCGCGCCGGCCCACGGCTTCCTGGCCTCCAATCCGCAGTCCGCCGTGACACCCGGTGCGCCCGGCGCGAACCCCGCCCACGGCGTCCCCGACGTGAAAGGGCTGGGGCTGAAGGATGCGCTCTATCTCCTCGAGAGTGAGAACCTGCATGTAGCGGTCCGGGGTAGCGGAAAGGTAAAGAGCCAGAGCCTCGAGCCGGGATCGGAATACAAAAAGAACGAAACCATAACGATTCAACTCGATTGACGATAGCCGAATGGCGCAATTGCAGGACATATTATATAAGGTAAGCATCCGCTCGGTCCACGGCGATCTGGACCGGGCTGTGGACAACCTGCGAACGGACTCGCGGCTTTCGGGTCCCGGTTCGTTGTTCATTGCGATGAAAGGAACGCATATCGATGGCCATAATTTCATTCCGCAGGTAACGGCCGCTGGAACCAACCTGATCATTTGCGAAGACCTGCCGGCCGCTCTGCAACCGGGTGTTACGTATATACAGGTAGAGAGCTCCGCCGCCGCCGCCGGCATTATCGCGCATAACTTCAATGGCATGCCTTCCGGCAAGCTGAAGCTGGTCGGCGTCACCGGCACCAACGGGAAGACGACGATCGCAACCCTGCTGTACAAGTTGTTCTCCGCCCTTGGCTACAAATGCGGGCTGCTGAGCACCGTCCAAAATCACGTCGCCGACCGGATCCTGCCGGCTACCCACACCACTCCCGATCCCTTGCATCTGAACGCCCTTTTAAAGGAAATGGTCGATACCGGCTGCACCCACGCATTTATGGAGACCAGCTCCCACGCGATCCATCAACAACGCATCGCGGGACTTGACTACGCAGGCGGGATCTTCAGTAATATCACGCATGACCACCTTGACTATCACAAGACGTTTGACGAATACATCCGCGTCAAGAAATCGTTCTTCGATTCGCTTTCCTCCGACTCATTCGCCATCTCCAACGCCGACGACAAAAGAGGCGGGGTCATGCTCCAGAACACGCATGCAAAGAAATACTTCTACAGCCTGCGCACCATGGCCGAATTCAAGGGAAGGATACTGGAGAATAACCTGACTGGACTTGTCATGACCATCAATGACCAGGAAGTACACTTCCGCCTGATCGGGGAATTCAATGCGTATAATCTGCTCGCTGTGTATGGCGCCGCCAACTGCCTGGGCGAGGATAAAGCGGAAGTGCTTCGCCACCTAAGTACGCTTAGCGGCGCCGAAGGCCGATTCGATTACATCGTGTCGCCAAAGGAGCGGGTCATCGGCATCGTCGACTATGCACATACCCCGGACGCGCTTATCAATGTTCTGGCAACTATCCAGAAACTTCGTAAAGGTCATGAGCAGATAATCACCGTCGTAGGCTGCGGGGGGGATCGCGATAAGACAAAACGCCCCTTGATGGGCGCCGCCGCCTGTGAATACAGCGATAAGGTGATCTTCACTTCGGATAACCCGCGGAGCGAGGATCCCGACCAGATCATCCGGGATATCGAAGAGGGGCTAAACACCGCGGCGAAACGCAAATACATTTCGATCACCGATCGCCGGGAAGCGATCCGAACCGCGCTCAATCTCGCGTCGCCCGAAGATATCCTGCTGATTGCCGGTAAAGGCCATGAGAAATACCAGGAGATCAACGGAGTGAAATACCCGTTCGATGACAAGCAGATCTTAACGGAGTTTTTTGAACTATTAGATAAATAGCATGCTGTACTCATTATTTGATTGGTTCAGACAAAATAGTATAAAGGTGCCCGGCCAGGCACTCTTCCAGTTCATCACGTTTCGCGTGCTGCTGGCAATCGTATTCTCTCTGATCATCAGCATGATCTTCGGCAAGCGCCTGATCCGGTATCTTGTCCGGCGCCAGATCGGTGAAACGGTTCGAGATCTGGGACTGGCGGGCGAACAGCAAAAGAAGGGAACGCCTACGATGGGGGGCTTTATCATCATCCTCGCCATTCTTATACCTACCCTCCTGCTGGCTAACCTTCACAAAGCATATATCCGGCTGATGTTGTTCAGCACCATCTGGCTGGGTATTATCGGATTCATCGACGATTTTCTGAAGCTCCGGGCGAAGCGGATCGCCAGAGAACAGGGAGTGCCGTATAAAAAAGGGGATAAGGACGGGCTTGCCGGCTGGTTTAAGGTTTTAGGCCAGGTGGTGCTTGGGCTGGTGGTTGGCTATACGCTTTACTTCAACAGCAACACGCGCGTATGGCGGGAGTATATCGGGCAGTCGGTGCCAACCGATACGGCCGGCCTGAAAGTGGTTACCCTGGACAAGGAGAAGAAGTTCTTTGTGGAAGCCCGTGAGCCGATCACTACGATCCCTTTTGTCAAGAATCATGAGTTCAACTACTCCAAGCTGCTTCCGGCCGCACTTCGGGGTCTGACCTGGGTACTCTATATCATCATCGTGATCTTTATTGTCACTGCCGTTTCCAACGGCGCCAACCTGACCGACGGTCTCGACGGCCTGGCAACGGGAACAAGCGCTATCATCGGCGCCTGCCTCGGGATCTTTGCCTATGCCAGCGGCAATATCCGCTTTGCCGAATACCTCAACGTGATGTATATCCCCAACCTGGGTGAACTCTCCATCTTCATTGGCGCGCTGGTTGGCGCCTGCGTGGGTTTCCTCTGGTACAACGCCTACCCGGCGCAAGTCTTTATGGGCGACACCGGAAGTCTTACCCTTGGCGGAATCATCGCGGCGCTCGCGATCATCGTCCGGAAAGAGTGGCTCATCCCCATCTTTTGCGGCGTATTTCTTGTCGAAAGTCTTAGTGTGGTAATACAAGTGTCATTTTTTAAATATACGAAGAGGAAGTACGGAGAAGGAAGGCGGATTTTTCTTATGAGCCCCCTGCATCACCACTATCAGAAGCTGGGTTATCATGAGAGCAAGATCGTAACGCGATTCTGGATCATCACGATCCTCTGCGTGGCTTTTGCGATCGCTACCCTGAAGATCAGGTAGTCGTTCGCGCGGCCCGGGGATCGGCATATAGGTATATGAAAAACCAAATCCGTCAGCAAACGGAGGCTTCGTCGACAAGACATTGTGGTGCAGTAAGATCTATTCTTTTGAAGAACCCCCTTAATCCGAACCGCCAGAAAACGGCATGTATGAAAGAGCGTATGGTCATACTCGGTGGTGGCGAAAGCGGCGTCGGTGCAGCCTTATTGGCCGCGCAACGCGGATATGACGTGTTCGTATCCGATGGTGGCCCGTTGAAGGACGAATACCGTCATACCCTCAGTACCAACCGGATCGCCTTTGAGGAGGGCGGTCACGCGGAGGAGATGATCCTGAACGCCCGTGTTGTTATGAAAAGCCCCGGCATTCCCGAAAAGAACGATCTCGTCAAAAAGATCAGGGCAAGGGGGATCCCGGTGATCAGCGAGATCGAACTGGCTTACCGGTATAAGGGGGACAGCCGGATCATCGGTATTACCGGTAGTAACGGCAAGACGACGACCACCGCCATGACATACCATATATGCCGTCACGGCGGCCTGGACTGCGCCCTCGTCGGCAACATCGGTTACTCATTCGCCCGCCAGGTGGCGGAAGACCCGCGACCGTGGTACGTAGCGGAGATCAGCAGTTTCCAGCTGGACGACATCGTGAGTTTCCGGCCCGACGTAGCCATTCTGACCAATATCACCGAAGACCACCTCGACCGGTACGAATACCAATTCGAGAACTATATCCGGAGCAAGTTCCGAATTGTCATGAATCAAACCGCCGGTGATTTTTTTATTTACAACCAGGATGATCCGGTGATCACTACATATATAAGCCAATCTAACTTCCATTCTAACCCACTACCATTCACCATGCAACAGGAAACCAACAAAGGAGGATTTATCAGGGACGGCCAGATGAATATCAATACCGGATCTGAGCGACTGCAAATGAGTATCTATGATTTTGCCTTAAAAGGTATTCACAATCAATACAACACTATGGCAGCAGGTATCGCAGCCGCCACCGTCGGCATCCGGAAAGAGAAGATACGGGAGGCGATCAAGAGTTTCGAAGCGCTGGAGCACCGGATGGAGTACGTGCTGACGGTCAGAGGCGTCGAATTTATCAACGATTCCAAGGCGACGAATGTCAACAGCACCTGGTATGCATTGGAGAGCATGGACAAACCCACGATCCTGATCCTCGGGGGCGTCGATAAGGGGAACGATTATTCGCTGATCCGGGACCTCGTAAAAGAGAAAGTAAAAGCTATTGTCTGCCTTGGTGTGGACAACCGGAAGATCCATGAAGCATTCCAGAACGACGTTCCGCTCATGGTCAATACCGGCAGCGCGGAGGAAGCGGTCCGGGCCGCCTTTCATTTTGCCGTAAAAGGCGATGTGGTCCTGCTGAGCCCTGCCTGCGCCAGCTTCGATCTGTTCAGGAACTATGAAGACCGTGGGCGGCAGTTCAAGGAGGCTGTGAGAGACCTGTGAGCGCTACGACAACGATAGAACGGACGGCCTTGCGTGGCCTGCGGTCAAGGACCCGCGGCGACAAGGTCATCTGGACAGCGGTTTTCCTGCTGGCCATTGTCTCCCTGTTGGTTGTCTACAGCTCCACGGGCCTGCTGGCCTACAAAATGTACAAAGGCAACACCGAGGTGTACCTCTTCAAACAATTCGCGTTCATCGTGGTCGGCATGGCCATCATTTATTTCGCCCACCAGGTCAACTATACGATCTATTCCGGGGTGGCCAGGGTGCTCTTTTTGCTGTCGATCCCCTTGCTGCTCTACACCCTTTTCTTCGGCGTGCGACTGAACGAGGGCAGCCGATGGATCCGCCTTCCGATCATCAACATGACCTTTCAGACGTCCGAC
>DATJWK010000047.1:0-10622 GCA_035501395.1 Puia sp. | reverse complement strand
GGGGTACTCGACAGACGGGTATTGGGGGGCGTATGATCGAGGTGGCCCATATACCTTTGGTAAAGCGGGGCAGCGCACATGCTTTGGTCATGCCGGGTAGCGCGCATCCTTCTGATCATGCCGGGTAGCGCGCATCCTTTTGATCATGCCGCGCAGCGCGCATGCCTGGCGCGCGAGGCGCGGGATGCAGGACCGCAATAACACGAAAAATGATTGCTTATGAAAATAATTGGCTTCATGGGAAGGTTGTTGCTGGCGGTGGCACTCTCGGGGCCGGGAACTGTATTTGCCCAGCCGAAAAAGCATCGGGTGGTAGTACTGACGGATATAGAGGCTGATCCGGATGATACACAGTCGCTGATCCGGTTCCTTACTTATTGCAACCAATGGGATGTGGAAGGACTGATCGCTACGACGTCGATCCATCAGCAGACGAGGGTTGCGCCGGAAAGCATCACTCGGGTGCTTGATGCTTACGCGAAGGTACAGCCGAATTTGTTGTTGCACGAGCCGGGATATCCACCGGCAGCGGTCCTCAAAGACAAGGTCAGCCACGGACTGGCGGTCTATGGAATGGCCGGGGTTGGTGCGGGGCATGATTCGCCCGGGTCGGAGCTGATCGTGCATGTATTAAAAAAGAAGGATGACCGGCCGGTATGGTTTGTCGTATGGGGCGGTCCGAATACGCTCGCGCAGGCGCTTTGGAACATCCGGCAGACGGTTCCCGAAATCGAAGCGCAAGCTATTTACAAGAAAGTCCGGATCTATACGATCTCCGATCAGGATGATAGCGGACCATGGATCAGGAAAACGTTCCCTCGCATCTTTTTTGTCGTATCTCCCGGCTATAATTATGCACACGCGAGTTGGGTTGGGATGTCTTTTCCCATGCCCGGGTCGGACACCGCGGTCATTTCCAATGAATGGCTTGCACGAAATATTCAGCAAGGGCACGGTCCGTTAGGTGCGGCTTACCCCGATGTAGCGTATGGAATGGAGGGTGACACGCCGAGCTTCCTCGGCCTTATTGAAAACGGTGTCAACGATCCCGAGCACCCCGACTATGGCGGTTGGGGCGGTCGGTACGAATTGTATTTGCCGCCTTTTGAGGATTCCAATGTGGGGATGTTCCGGCGGGAGAACTGGCCAAAGGATGAACCGGAGACAAGGGCTATCTGGACAAATGCCAGCGATTCGGTGGTGTCACCGCTCGACAAAAAGGTCTATGGGGGTGCGCCGGCAACCATTTGGAGATGGCGGCGCGAGGTTCAAAATGATTTTGCGGCGCGGATCGCCTGGACGACGAAGAGTTATCGCGAGTGCAACCATCCGCCTGTGCCAAGGCTGGCGCACAGCGATCATCTGACGGTGAAGTCGGGCGAACAATTCCATTTGAGCGCCGCGGGGACCAGCGATCCCGATGGCGATTCGATGAGCTATCTCTGGTTTTCGTATCCGGAGGCGGGGACGTATAAGGGGAAGGTGACCTTCAGGCCCTATGCGCCCAACCTGTATGATCTCCCGGTGACGGCGCCGGTTGTAGATAGCGCGGTAACCATCCATTTTATTTTGAAAGTAACTGACAAGGGAACGCCGTCCCTGACGCGGTATAAGCGCGTTATCGTGACCGTGTTGCCGAAGTGACTTGCCGGGCAACTCCACGCATTACCCGGCCTTTACTGCCGTTTACCGGTCCGGGTTTAGGGCGGCTTTGGCATTACCGGCGTTCCGGGCCTGACAATTGCGTTAAAATTTGCATAATATGCACATTTGTTTATAACTATACCTTGGCAGGTCGCGTTAAAACAACTACTTTACTAACATGAAATTTTCTCCCGGTCAGGAAGTCATCGTACTAGATACCACTCACAAGCCAGCGGGCTCCGCGATTGTGCAAAGTTATCATCCGGAGGCGCATCGATGCATCGTGCTTTTTCAGTATCCGGGGTCTCTTGTTCCGGAGAGTATTCCGATTCCGGAACACAGGCTGGTGACGCAGCCGCTGGCAACGGCGACGGCTTAAAAATATTCAAAGAGGCCCCGGTTCGGGGCCTCTTTTACTGCGCGGCTATAATTTATCAATCCATTTTTTGATCTCCTCTTTTGTGTGGCCGGTTTTTTTTTGCAGGCGGCCCAATAATTCGTCTTCTTTCCCTTCCTCATATAGGAGATCATCGTCCGTCAGGTTGGCGTATTGTTGTTTGATCTTGCCCCTGATCTCGTTCCAGTTCCCTTTTATTTTCAAGCCGCTGCTGCTGTTGGATGTTGTTTGCATAGTAAATGTTTTGGGATATCCCTGCAAAAGACGGTCCACCGGGGTGCGGGCGCGCGATGCGATAAAGACGACGGAGGTACAATGAGTTGCGTCGTTTAAGAGGAATTTAACGATTGTTATGCTGGCTCAAAAAGGCTGCCTTGGCACGGTAGTAGATTGAGCTCTCGCATGGCAGAAAAGAAATCCTATACGATCTATTTTACGTTTGACGTGAACGATCACTCCCTGAGGTTTCCGTTGCGTGCAGAAGTGGAGGGCGCCGACACCGGCGTGTATACCATTACAAACATTCGCCAGGACGGTCAGAACGGTGAAGCCTTGTTGCCGCCCATAAAAGTCTTGAAGGAGGGCGGGGTATGGAGAATCGTGGACACGGACACCACCAGCCGCTTAAGCGCGGCCATCGGGGCGGCGATCGATGAACTCGAGCAGTCAGCGTAGAAAAATATCCTCATCCAAGGCCAGCCGACCCTCCGATGCGGGCCGGGAACCGGGATGACCAGGATCTATTCGTCAGGCGCCGTTGTGCCGGATTTGTTATCTTTAAAATTGGCAGAAGAGGTGCCAAAACGGCAAGAAACTTGTAGTGAAATATAAATATAAAACCCCTGACGGACGATGAAAATACTGCTCATCGAGGATGAAGCCAAGCTGGGGCAGTTTCTTTGTGACGGTCTCGCCGAAGCCGGGCATATATGCGAACATTTCACTGACGGCTCCAAAGGGTTGAAGGCTGCGCTGACTGCTGATTTTGACCTGATCATCCTCGACCTTATGCTACCGAATATGAATGGCTTCGAGATCCTCTCGAATCTCCGTAAAGCCCGCAATGTGACGCCGGTGCTGGTCCTCAGCGCGCTCAGCGACACAGAAAAGGTGATCCGGGCGCTGGACCTCGGCGCCATTGATTATATGCGCAAGCCTTTCGATTTCGATGAGATGCTGGCTCGTATTCGAACGATCCAACGGCGAAGCCTGCAGCAGGCGGGGGACCACATTGCTGTCGGTGACCTGAACGTCAACCTGCGAAGCAGGGAAGTGCAGCGTGGTGGCCAACGGATCAACCTTAGCAACCGGGAATTCGCCTTGCTGGAATACCTGATCAGTCATCCTAACCAGGTGGTAACAAAGACGCAAATCCTCGAAAAGATCTGGGACATCAATTTCGATCCGGGCAGCAATATTGTGGAGGTGCATATGTATCAGCTTCGGAAAAAGATCGACGGTGGCCCGGAAGAACCACTGATCCAAACGGTTATCGGACGCGGATATATGTTAAAAGGCACCGTCACCAAAAACTAATTCATGCGGCACCGTTTTCGTTTAGGTATCAAATTCAAGATCACGCTGGCATTCAGCCTGATATTTGTTGCGCTAAGCTCTACCTTCGGTCTGATCGGTTACCGGCTCGTCCGGGCCATCATGGTCCAGGTGGCAGATAACCGAACGACACTCGCGGCGAATATCCGGTCGCTGCGCGACATACTGATCGTTATCTGCACATCGAGTGTACTCGTTTCGTCGATAGCCTCTTACATTGTGGCGCGGCTTCTGCTGGTGCCGCTGCAACGGATCATCGATGCGGCAAGGAATATAACTACTAACAAAATGCGTGACCCCATTCCTGTCAACGGGGTAAGGGATGAGCTGCATGATCTGAGCGTCACGATCAATGAAATGATCCGGCGGATCGACGAGGGGGTGCAGCAGCAGCAGAATTTTTTTGGTTCTGCTTCGCATGAGTTGAAAACGCCGCTGGCGATCCTTCGCACCGAGCTGGAGGTGGGATTACGAAAGCCGGGATTGGAAGAAGGTTTACGGCAATTGCTCAGCAATCAGCTGGAAGAAATCAGCCGGTTGCAGGCTATCGTAAATGAATTCCTGGTTGTCAGTCAGCTTCGGGTCGGCAGCCCCAGCATTTACAAAAAGACGTTTGACCTGTCGGTGCTGATCGTAAAGGTGTTCAACCAGCTATTGCCGTTGTTACGGCAAAGGGATCTCGAGCCGGTTATCCATTTCGATGAAGAGGCTGCCGATTTCAATGTAGTGGCGGATGAGGAAAAGATCAGGATCGTATTGTTGAACTTGTTAGAGAATGCCGCGAAATATGCCGTAAGGGATACCCCGATCATATGCAGGGTGAATAAGCAGGACGCCATGGAAGAACTCACGGTGCAATTCGTCAACACGACGAATGAGGAACGGGTGGCGACCGACCATTTACAGGTAGCGTTTTATCGCTCCAACCTGGTTCAAAAAGGGGCTGGGCTGGGGTTGTGGCTTTGCAATGAGATTATCCGGCTGCACAATGGGCGGATAAAGGTTTCGAGCAGCGGTCATCGTTTTGAAGTGACGGTGAGCCTGCTATTGTCAAATGAGGCGGCGGCAGATATGGCGATTGCCTGAAATAACGGTCAGGCCAGCTTTGCTTCAATCAGAGCGACCATTTGATCGATCTTGAAGGGTTTTGCAAGGTATCCGTCTGCGCCGGCTTTTTTTGAAAATTCTTCCCCTTTTTCCGTTCCCGTAAAATAGATGACCGGGATGTGGCTGATCTGCGGATTCGACTTGATCAGGTTGGTGGCCTGTATCCCATCCATATCGGGCATACGGTGGTCCATGAAGATAAGGTCTGGCATAAAATCCTTTATAACTTCGACCAATACATTCGTGCTCCATAATACCAGGACGTTATATCCGCGGTTGGTCAGAACGAGCTTGCAGATGGACAGATGATCCACGTCGTCGTCTACCAATAATATTTTCCTCGGTCCTGGCATGCCCGTGTTTTCTTGCGGTAAAATTATGGCCTCGCTTCCCTTCCAAAAACTGTCTGCAGGCGGTATGAAGAAAAATTAATTTCAGGAGTAGAACGAGTTGGGGTTTGGGCATAACTAAATGAAAATCAGATATCGAAAAGCTTGTAGAGGAAATTCCCCAAATCTTCCTTCAAGCGGGTGACGGTGCCTGATAGGGGATTATCCGCCTGCCCGATGCGCTTCGATCGAGGCGATCAATTTTTCATATGGCTTTATGAATTTGTCGATGCCTTCTTTTTCGAGGCGTTGCGCAGTCTCTTCCAGATCGATACCGGCTGTTTGTACCGATGCAAGGATAAGGTCCGCTTCAGAGAGATTGGATTCGAGGGTATCTGCTACCTTACCATGGTCAAGGAAAGCATCGAGGGTCTCGATCGGGAGGGTGTCGATGGTGTCTTTTCCGATCAGCGCTTCAACATATTTAGTGTCCGGGAATGACGGATCTTTTGTGCTTGTGCTGGCCCACAACAGTCGTTGGGTGCGGGCGCCCCGATCGGCCAATGCCTTGAATCGCTGGCTGGTGAAGGCTTTCTTATAAAGGGTATATGCCCGCTTTGCCAGGGCGATAGCCGTTTTCCCTCTTAGCTGATGAAGTCCATTCTTTTCCAATATCGGGTCGACCAGGACATCGATGCGGCTCAAAAAGAAGCTGGCGACCGATGAAATATCGCCGATGGGCTGACCGGCCCGGAGCCTGTCTTCGAGACCGGAGAGGTAGGCTTCGATCACCTGCTCGTACCTATTCAGGCCAAAGAGCAAGGTGATATTTATATTGATCCCTTCGCCGATGCAGCGGCGGATGGCAGGTATACCTTCCACGGTCGCGGGAATTTTTATCATAACGTTCTTCCGGTGAGCCTTGTTCCAAAGCAGGTTTGCCTGTTGGATGCTGCCGGCGGTATCATGGGCCAGTTTTGGTGAGACCTCGAGGCTTACAAATCCGTCGGCGCCGGGTTGCTCGGGCGATTGATAGACGGGAAGGAAAAGATCGGCGGCGGCTTCGACGTCTTCGAGCGCGAGGCAATAGAAAATCTCTTCGTTTCCTTTACCACTGGCAATCAGATCTTTTATGTCTTTTGTATATAGGTCACTGCCGCTGATGGATTTTTCGAAGATGGCAGGATTGGACGTCATACCGGTGAGGCCCTGGTTTTCAATCATGTGTTGTAACGCTCCGGATCGGATCAATTGTCTGTCAATGAGATCTAACCAGATGCTTTGGCCGTGCCGGTAGGTGTCGCGAACCGTGTTGGTACTGCTCATTGTGGCGCTCATGGAATAGGCCGGAGGGTTTTGGCCCTCCTGCGCTATTTGCCGCAATCCCTGTGCCGCTTATCGAGGTGGCGCCGCAACGCCGGTCAGTCGCGAAAAGCCATGGGCGACAGGGAAGTCTGTTTTTTAAAGAAATTGGAAAAGTGAGCAACTTTTTCGAACCCCAGGGTATAAGCGATCTCGGAGATATTCCAGTCGGTTTGACGCAAGAGGATCTTGGCTTCCTTGAGAATCCGGCCGGAAATCAAACTGGTGGTGGTTTTGCCGGTATTTTCCTTCAAAACTTTGTTCAGGTGGTTGACGTGGATGGAAAGGCGGTCGGCATAATCTTTGGCGGTCCGGAGGCCGAGGCGCTGACGGGGCGATTCGATCGGGAACTGGCGTTCGAGCAACTCGATAAACAGGGAGCTCACGCGGGCGCCGGCGTTGTGAGTGGGATGCAGGGCGGTCGCGGGCTGGAGCTTCTGGCCAAAGTGGATCAATTCCAGCAGGTAATTGCGGAGGAGGTCGTATTTGAAGGAATAGTCGGAGGAAAGCTCCCTGTACATTTTTTGGAAGAGCGTGTCGAGTTCTGCGGTTTCGGCATCCGAGAGCTGAAAAACAGGATAGCCGCCGGCCCGAAATATCGGCAGCTCATCGATGTTGATGCCCGTCTTACCCTGATGCAAGAATTCTTCGGTAAAGATGCAGAAATAACCCGCCTGGTTTTCATCAAGGGGGACATAGTGATAGGGCACTTTCGGTGTTGCGAAAAGCAAAGCGTTCTTTTCAATGTCAATGATCTTGTCGGCATATTCGGCACGGTTGCGGCCGCTGATGAGGCTGATCTTATAGTAGGCACGGCGGTTATAGGGCATGACCCCTTTTTTCCTTATTTGCGTCACGTCGGCTACCCTGAAAACATTGAAATGGCCAATTTCGCGCGTAATACCGTCCGGGAGCAGGTAGCCGAGGCCGTCGGGCGCGTTGGCGTAAATTTCTTTATAGAAGTGTTCGAGGGTGGTGATGGACACACACGGTGGTTTGTGAAAATCAAAGGTACGAAATATGCTAAATCGCGTATACCGGGAAATAAGTAACTTATATTGAGTGGCGGATATAAGAGTCGGGCAAACAGGTGCTGGCATTGTTATGTATGACGGGCTAGTTGAATGACTGCCGGAATTCCAGCGGAGAAAGCCGGGTTACCTTCTTGAAAAATTTGCTGAAGGACTGGGGATGTTCAAATCCGAGGCCGTATGCTATTTCGCTGATGGAGGCATCTGTAGATGACAGTTTTTCTTTTGCTTTTTCGATCAGTTTTTCGTGGATATGCTGTTGGGTGCTTTGACCCGTGAGGACTTTCAGCAGGCCACTCAGGTAGTTAGGGGATACATTCAGGCCCGAGGCGATTTCCTGTACGGAGGGCAAACCTTTTTTTATGAGGTCTTCGGCGGTGAAATAGTCTTCGAGGATTTTTTCCAGGCGGTCCAGGATCTGATGGTTGGCGATTTTCCGGGTGAGGAATTGGCGGTGATAAAAACGTTCGGCATAGTTGAGGAGGGTTTCAATCTGGGATATGATGATGCCTTGGGTGAACTTGTCGATATTCGATTGATATTCTAGGTGGATGGAACGAATGATTGCAGTTATTATCAGTTCTTCCTTTTCTGAAAGGAAGAGGGCTTCGTTGACGGAATAGTCAAAATATTCGTGTTGCCGGATCGATTTCGCGAGTGGAGTATTCCAGAGAAAGTCAGGATGGATAAGAAGCATCCACCCCGATTGGTGGATCGGCCGGTTATTATCGTGCTCGATCCGGAACACCTGACCCGGAGCAATAAAGAACATCACCCCTTCGTCAAAATCATAATCCTGCTGACCATACCGGAATTTGCCGTTGAAATTGCGTTTAAGGGAGATATTATAGTAGTCGAGCATCAGGTTCATGGGTTCTTCGCCCGGCGGATGGTGGATATCCTCGACGTTGATTACACTGATGAGGGGATGTTCTGGTTTTGGCAATTGACGGAACTCGTGGAATTCGGTGATGCTCCTTATCCGGTGGATTTTGTTCATACTGTTGATTTTTGGGTGCAATTCCGTCGGTTATCGCGCGCCTTGCCGTTACCAGGCGACGATATCGTCCTTCAGAAATTTTCCGGTTGGTCCGTCCGGACCGATGATCGCATTTTTTACGATGTGTTTGGCGCCTTCTTCGACCGGCTGCGGGCCCCGGAACTGATTGAGATCGGTTGCAGTAAACCCCGGAGTAACGCAGTTGATCCTGAATTTGGGTTCCCGCCGAAACTGGTTAGCCAATGCCAGGGTAAACGCATTCAAGGCCGTTTTTGAGCAGCTGTAGGCATCGTAGTTATCCCAATTCGGGTTGCGTTCCGGGCCGCTATGGCGGGTCAGAGAGCCTAATTCGCTTGAGACATTGACGATGACGGGTGCGGTTGATTTCTCCAATAACGGCAGAAAGTGTTGGGTTGTTTGTACTGCGCCGAAAAAATTGGTTTCAAAGACGGTGCGGAGGATCTTGATATCGGTCGTGGCGGCATGTTGTGGTTGCGGGCCGGCGAGTTGTCGTGCCGTCTCGAAACCGATGCCTTTGTTTGCGCCCGTGATGAATACCGTTCTCATGATTGATATGCTTTTGCGAATTCTTTTGCAAATTCGGTCATTTTTGTCTTTCCAAGGGTCGGGCGATGGCGAAGATAGTCTTCGTAAAGCCGGCCACCACGGCGCGAGGCGTTCATTTCCACCAGTCCGCTGGCGACGCCGGCATTCATACCCGATGCGAGCATACCGCTGAGTAGTTGTTCGTCGGGGATCGCGACCCATTTCAGGTCTGGTTTGCCGATAGCGGCGCCGAGGATGGCGGCCACTTCATTTGGGCTTAATTCGTCGCTGGCGATATATTGAACAGTGCGACCCGTGAAGGGTTGAGTGATTGTCCTTGCGATGGCGGTTGCGATGTCTACCGGCGCGACCCAGGGCTCCTTGTCATCACCGTCGTAGTTGGAGACGATGGCGCCCCCGGATTTGATCACAGGGATAAAGGAAAGCAGGTTGTAGTAGAATCCGACCGGGCGCATAAAGGCAATGGCGACGTCTGCGGGCAGTTGATTCAAAATTTGCTCGACGTTGTAATGAAATTTGAGCAACCCGTTGTCTTTGTCGGTGTGAGCACCGATGCTGCTTAGGTGAACGACTCGTTTTATATTGGAATGGCTTACCGCTTTGACAAAGTTGCGGGCCAGCCGGGCAACGTATTCGTTAATGTCAAGGTTGGGGTCGAAAGGGTTACCCGGAGGCTCCATGAGATAAACCGCGTCGGCGCCTTTGAAGGCGGTCGTGAGGAACGCCGGGTCTTCGAGGGATCCGATGGCGGGGATGGCGCCTATTGCCTTTATGGTTTCTGCCTTTTTGGGGTCGCTACTGATGACGGTGACGGTGTGTCCCTGTTGGACGAGGGCCTCGGCCAGCGGTTTGGTGATATGGCCCAGGGAGCCGGTGAGCGTGAATTTCATTTTCCTGCGATTTTGATGAGGTAAAGGTCGGCAGTTGTCTGGAGGATAGTGTAGTCGAATCTACGGAGGTTGTAGTCGAAATTTTGCGGGAGGTCATTTTGCGGGTCTCTGGTGGGCAAACGGTGTCGGCGACCGATACGACCAGGTAATTATTCCTTATTGGCGTGGCGGGGTTTTTGTTTTGAACAGGTCCAGTTCGAAGTTCTCGACGGCTTCGGCTTTGCGGGCGGCGCGGTGGAACAAATAGAGATAAAGAGCGGGGACAAGGTTGATTCCGGCGTAGATTTGGCTCTGGCCTCCGCGGTAACTCAGGTTGAATGTGAAGCCGAAATTCAGGAGCAAATCACCCATTAGGTGGTCCGATACGCTAACTTCCGGAAGGATGGCAGGGCCGACGAGGAAATAAAAAGTTACCCCAAAGAGCGAAAGGTGAAAGAGTTGAATAAAATTGAACCACTCGTTGGCCGACTGCAAACGCTTTGTGAGCTTTCGCTTTTGAATATATTCGGTATTGAGATAAAGGATGTAGACGGTAATGCCCAGAAGGATCGCCGCCAGGAAGTAGGTTAACAGTCCCGCATTTGCGAATCGTTGTGTCAATAGGGCGAAAATGAATATGATCAGGCCAATTGAACAGGTTATGATCTGATAAATGCAAAGACTATAGAGCATGGGGCAAATGGTTGTTGGAGTTTACGCCGAAACTACGGATTTTTTTCCCACTGTTCAGTCGGCGGGCCA
>DATJWK010000046.1:0-4351 GCA_035501395.1 Puia sp. | reverse complement strand
AACCTACGATAGCCGCAAATATCACCGGCATGACCATATTTGTAACCCCGCCGCCGAGATTGCCCCAGCCGCCCGTTATCGCCCCGGCGCTGCCCTTGACCCCCGTGGCGAACATCAAAGACATGTGGAATTGGGTGATGACAAATGAAGCGCCGATCACCCCGATAGCCAACCTGAACAACAGGAAAGTAGTATAGTCCTTCGATAGCCCGACCAGTAAAACGGGTACTGACCCGATTATCAACAACCAGAACGCAGTAAGCCTGGGCCCCCAGATATCGCAGCAACGACCGATCACCAGCCTTGCGATGATCGTGGATGAAACCGAGGCTATGATCGTATTGCCGACCTGCACTTTGGTCAACCCCAGGTCGCCGCGGATGATCGGCATCAGCGGAGCCAATCCGAACCAGCCGAAGAAGCATACGAAAAACATCAGCCACGTCAAATGGAAGGTGCGCATCTGAACATTGCCGAGGGAAAACATATTGATCCGGTCTAACGGTGCGTTGTTCATAAATTATTTTTTAAAAAGTTCAGGTGTAATGTTCAGTTGAAGATAGACCCAGCCCGGGTGAAGCCGGGCAGACCCGGGCGTGATCCCTTTCGCATATTCCAGACTGTGGGTCGCCGCCATTCCGCAGAATCCCGCTTCCAGGGTCGTTGAACGGTTCATGCTGTAGTCCGTGATCCAATCCGCCTCGCTACCCAGGTATTTGTCGAGTGTGCCCCCCTTCTGATCTTTCTGGGCGGCAGCCAGCCCGAAATAGTGATAACAAAGCTCCGTTGTGAGCCTGCCGTTGCGGGAATTATACTTCGCTTTTACATAAGGATTGTCGAGGCCGCCTGCTGCCGACCCGGTACCGGCGTAGAAATAGTCCATATAGCCCCAAAACTTGTGCGGTGTGCCGTACAACGGATCGAAGCGGTGATCGGTGGTCGAAGATGAAAAAGCATTGTTTCCCGACAAATAGTCCCAGCCCGCCGTGGCGGAGAATAACCGCCCTCCGTAGGTGAGCGACATTGTCGTGGTATAAGCGGCAAGATGCGTTCCCGATGGGTTCTTCCCTGCCTGGTAATATGCACCGGCGACCAGCTTCCAGCGCCCCGATGGACCCAGCGGCGCAGTCAGGTATATGCCGCCCGTGATCCGGAGGTTTGCGCCTGCCTGGTTGAAATGCCACCCATAGATATACCCCGTGTCCGTCCCGGCGATGTCCCGGACCGAATCCGGTTTGTAGCGGCCAAACTCATCCGTCAGCAAAAGGCCGGATAAAGTCGCCCCATGGAATCGCTTTGCTATGTACAGGAATTGCATCGATTTGTAGTTCTGGGTCGCGCCGTTCGTCCCAGGTGCTGCGACCAGAGAGGGCTTTCCATTCATTGCGCTCAGTCCCGACGCCCCGACCAGCGGTACAAATCCGGCCGGCGTCGGCGCCAGATCGCCCTTGCTGTCCCTGACATAGGCCGCGATGTTATCCGGCGTATAATACGTGCCGTTATAATTGAACGCATCGGTATTCTGGTTGAACGCTACGCCGAGGTCAGCCCGCCATAACCGCTGCACGGCCTTCCACACCATGGCATCGTGACGACGCGCCTGTTGCAGCCAGTCGAGGTTTCCCAACAACCGCTGATCGTCATATACCAACTCCTGGCGTCCTATGCGGCAACCCAGGTACTGGATGCCCGAATGCCCCAGACTGCTGTCCTCCGTGTTGGCCAGCACCAACTCCGCCCAGGCCTCATGGACACTCAGGCGGGCCCCATCCGCGTTGTCGATGGTGGAAGCATCACCGCCCCATACCCGCACATCCTGAACGGAAGTCTGAAAGATCACTCTGGAAGACAGATACCGGAACGTGAGACGCGCCCGCTGGGTGGTTACAAAAGCCGGCTGACTCCCTGCCGTCTCCAGCGTGCCATATCCATCCCTTAATTCCGACCGAACCCGTAGTTGCCCGGTCACCGATAATTGAGCGGATGCCCCTAACCCGCCGCCTGCAAGAAGAAGCATTCCCATAACCCGGATAATCGATTTCATAACAGTTTGCTTTGGTTAAAAAAGAGGATACATATGGCGGCAACCGTCATGAAATAAAAATGGAAGGCAATCGAAGACCGGATTTGTATTAGAAAAATATCTATGTAATAAAAAAGGAAGCTAACTCATAAAAAAAGCATGTAAATATGATCTACACAATAAATTTAGGCCAATTACCTAAATTTCCAAATGGAAATAGCTGAAATTAACACATATATTTTATCGTTATATAGCTACATCTCTCCCGGTTGCCATCGAATAACCCTTAATTTGCACGATTAAGCATAGCTCAGATGAAAAAAGCCACCAGCTGCGATCTATCCACCTGCTTTTTGTGCCAGCGATGCCTGCCCGAATGGAAACCCGCCCTCCAGGCCCACCGGAAAGACTGGCAGTTCAAAAAAGGAGAATCCATTTTCCGGGAAGGGGAGGCCGTCCTGGGAATCTATTTTGTCACGTCGGGAACGGTCAAAGTCCACAAACATTGGGGAACGGAAAAAGAGATCATTCTCCGCTTTGCCCGTAAGGGAGATATCTTCGGTCATCGCGGTCTTGGTCATGATACGCTCTATCCGGCCGCTGCCGCGACAATCCAGCCGGTCTATCCCATTTCTGCCACGGCCATCGAGCCCGTCACGGCTTGTTTTATCGACCTTGCGTTCTTCCAGGCTTCGCTCAAAGTCAACCAGGAATTTATGTATGGTCTGCTGCTTTTTTTTGCAAGTGAGTTGCAGGAGTCGGAACGAAAAATGCGCAACCTCGCGCATATGGCGGTAAAAGGCCGGGTCGCAAACGCCCTTATCAGTTTGCAGGAAAAATTCGGCCAAACGACCGACGGCCATATTGCGATCAGCTTGAGCCGCCAGGACCTCGCTTCGCTCGTCGGCGCCACTTACGAAACTGTTTTTCGAACGATCAACGAGCTTTCGCAGGAAAATCTCATCCGCGCGGATGCCAGGCTCATCCGCATCCTCGACCCGCGCCGGCTCCTTTCTTATACCACGGAGTAAAATAATACGTTCGATCCCGCCTTCAACTCTTCTGTATCCGCCGGATGGAGCGCTAACGCATCCGCCTGCATTCCCAGCCGGATATCCCCGGAACCGTTTAATGGCATTTGAACCAGTGCAGCCGGGGATCCGTCGACACGGGCCGGGAAGAACTCATCCAGCGGCGTTCGTTTTTTCCGGACCTCTTTCAACGGCAGCGACATCGCCGCCGCCGGTTCCAGACCCTGGCAGGCCCTGATATAGGGCGAGATCAACAGCGCAAAGTTGACCAGACAGGAAAATGGGTTGCCCGGCAATGCAAATACCATCCCGCCCCCCGGCATCACGCCGCACCAGGTCGGTTTACCCGGTCGCATCGCGACTTTATGAAACAACCGCCTCACCCCGAATTCCGTTAACACATGCGGCACATGATCCGCATCACCGGCAGATACTCCACCGGTCACGACGAGGATATCCAGGTCGGGAAAACAGCCCAACACCCGCATCAACTGATCCGGATCATCCGGCGCGTGCGCGTATTTTCGCAATCCAAGACCTTCGCCCTGTAGCGCCCCGGCCAGCATCCAGTGGTTGCTATTCCTTATTTGAACGGGACCCACCGGCTGCCCGGGCTCCACGACTTCGTTACCCGTTGTAATCAACCCAACTTCCGGCCTCCGCGTTACCCTCACGGTTGCAAGACCCAATGTCGCCAGCAACCCCATCACCGCCGGCGAGCATTTGCAGGGCCTGTCGAGAATGACATCCCCCGCGCGGAGGTCCTCTCCCTGCCGGGCTATATTCAGAAAAGGCCGCCATGGCTCCGGTTCTCTGGCCCCCACCTCCATCCATTCCACTTCCTCCCGCACGTCTTCCCGCCGGACGACGATATCCGCCTCTTCAGGCACCGCTGCGCCTGTCATGATCTTGTAGCACTCCCCGCCCGAGATTCGTTCCGACGCCTGCGACCCGGCGAAGAGCGTCCCCGCGATCCGGAACCGCCGGACTCCACGTTGCAGGTCGGCATACCGCAGCGCATACCCATCCATGGTAGCCCGTGGAAAAGGCGGATAATCCCGGTCTGCGCGAACAGGCCCTGCAAGCACGCGCCCGAACGCCGCATCCAACCCGACCTCTTCGGTGCCGAACAGCCGGGCTTTCGCCAAAACCATCTTCCTTGCCTCCCAAATACTTATCATATCAATGTCCGCCCCCCTTCATCATTTTCCGGGCATGGAATACCGCGGGCAGTATAGCCTCCAATGACTCCCGCGCCCCATCCGAACTTCCGGGTAACGTGACGATCAATGTCTCG
>DATJWK010000045.1:0-21468 GCA_035501395.1 Puia sp. | reverse complement strand
AATACCGGGTCCTGATATCGGCATCCAGCGCCCCGTCATCTGCGATTGTAGCTTGGACGACCCTGCATCGCGTATTGTCTGCCGATGAATACCGTGGTGTTCGGACGATATGCCCCCCATCATCATCGATCAGAATAGCCTTCCTCTCCCCGGTGAACGCACCCATATAACCTGCAGGGACCGTTTGGTCCGTACATTCGAGCCAAAGACTGTCCTTTCCGAGAGGCACACAGGTGACGATATGATTTCCTTGAAGGGAAGGGAAGTCGTCGACCAGTTCAGGAACATCCTCTCCGCCATAGATCACGACGTAATTTGCCTTGATCCCGGCTTCCTTTAGCAACGCCACCATAAAATTCGACAGGGCTTTACAGTCACCATAACGCTTTGTGGCCACATATTGTGCCGGAAATGGCTGCCAGCCGCCAATCCCGAGCGATACATTTATATACCTGGTGGTTTTCTGCAAGTAATCATATAGCGCATAGGCTTTCTGTCGTTTGTCCGTCAATCCATCGGTTAATTCGTGAACCTTCCGTTTTACGTCATCCGGCAGGATATCTCTTCCGGCCCGAAGCTGATTGATGAATTTTCCATAGTTCTCCCAGGAGGACATATTTCCTTTGTATCCGGCAACCTCGAAATCGGACGGTGCGATCAGCACATGCGGTACGATTTCTTGCCAACCGGGTCCGGCGGGTTCCAGATGAAGCGCCGGCAAATTGCTCACTTCCCAGGTATAGATTTTTTTGTCGCCGGCAACGGTGATCGCCGGCTCTAAGGTACAATTGACTGGTTTGTATCGCACTTCGTAGGAGGCTGGCGCAATGATCACGTATTTGCTATGCTGTGTCGAAATGCCCGTGTAAAACATCGGCTGCCAGGGGCGGAAAGAGAGTATCCCATTGCGCTCACGCTGTTCTTCATATTCAACTGTATAAGGATAAGTCCGGTGCACGAAATCGTGCGCCTTATATCGCATGTCGCCCATCAATTGGTCTCCAACATAGCTTTCATCCTGCATATCCTTTGTCTTTACCCGCTTTACCTCCTTACCTGCTGCGTCATACAATTTCCCGTCTATCCAGTTGATGGAAATGAATTTGCCGTATTCGCTTACATAACCGCTGTAATCGTTGGCGTCCTCATTGAGGATCGTGATGACATGATGTATTTTTTCGATCGCCTTTTCGGGCGATTTGATCTCAAGGGTAATTTCCTCTTCTCTCAGAACTGCCAGTGCCCTCTTTCTTAACGAATCGGGGATCAAAGCAACATTGTAGGTTTGTGCCGCCGCCTGCAGCGATAACACAAACACGATTCCGTATGAAAGAAATTGTGTTTTCATAAGATCTATTTCTTCTTTTTAAAGACGATTTGTTCACTTTGCTTCTTGACGACGTAAGCAAAAAAATCGCGTAGCGATGCGTAATCCTCCGGCGTAAAATTTGCCTTTTTAAGCTTGATCCTGGTGCGGAACTGGATCCGATCGGCACCTGCCTGGATCAGGTATTCGAAAAATCCCTCATCCGTGTTATAGGAAACTTTTGCCGACTTTGGCAATTCGTCCACCACATATCCATTCGGGATATCCATTGATAAGGTGTAGGTTTCATCCATGGCGTGCGGCATCTCCACCGGGTAATTCCGGGTAGACGCCTTGAATGGGTTGTCCTTACGGGTTGCCACCAGGATCGGATTAAAATACCAGAGATCGGCGCTGGAGTCGATCGCGAGGTGGACGTCAAACGCATAGTTCAGCGGCAAATCAGGCTGCTGTATGCTGTCGATCTCAAAGTTGGAAACCTTTGCGTCAACGGTAAAGCCCGTTTCGATCTCTTTAATAAAAGCCTGACGGCCGTGCTCCTTCAGTTGCGCCCGGATTCCGGCCGCTTCGAGATTGCCCGGCATATTCTGGATCCTGGCCTGTATTCCCCCCTTTTCGTCGTTGCTGAGAATCGCCATGGTCACCTTACCTTCTGTCAGGCTGTCCGCGCTCAAGGGCACCAGGTAGGGTCGGTCCTTATCGATGATCCGGCCGGATCCGTTATAACAACGCAGCGGAAGCCTGCCGAACCCCATCCAGGGTTCGCTTGCATCGAGACAGTATTTTACCGAGTCGATGGTAACCTGGCTGATCACATAATTATATCGTTCGATCGCCGGATAGATCGGCTGAGCAAATCCATTGTCCCGCGTGCTCAGAATCACCGGCGAAGCCGCCAGCCCGGCATGGATCAACATCGCCGTAAGCACCAGATTGATCTCCGCCTCACTTCCGGCCCTCTTTTTGTATATCGACTTCAACGGTTCGCTAAGCCAAAAGCCGTCATGGGCACTGCAGGTGAAATGATCGCGGACAAAATCGAAGATCTTTCCGGCCTTCTCCTTATTGTTTGCGGCGTCTCTGGTGATCGTCTTGAGATCTTCATCCATCCAGGAATTGTTCCGGCTCAGATCGCCGCCGAAATCATCGTCCTTCATCAATCCTTCACATACTTTGAACCACGTGCCCATCAGATCGTGATAAGTGCCGCCCTCGAACTGGACCCCCGAAAGCTCGAATTCTATTTTCGAAACATAGTTGTCGATCGTCGTAGTGAAAGGCTCCTCCTTCAACGCAGGTACGTTCACCATCACCCACCGATGCGTAACCACCTCATCATGCACCACTTCATGGTCATCCATTGCCGCGCCGCCCGAAAAGGAGACGCGAAAGTTCGATTGGTGACTTTCCTTGGTATGGATCTTGAACGGCAAATTACCCTGGCTCGACGTGGCATATCTGAAGAAATTCGGGATATCAACCTGGTATTCACTCCACAGACAGGGATATTCCCCCTGGAACTCCCATGGCCGGACGTTAATCGCGAATGGCGATGACAGCATATACGAATACTCCACTATGGCGCCTTCCTTCAGAGCCGGGAACGTGAATTTCTCGATGATCAGGTGCTTGTTCGCCTTGTCCATGAATACGGATTTGCTGTCCAGTTTGGTCTCTACAACCTTTCCGTCTTCCAATGTATAGGTGCTCGCTTTGAGCCCGCTGATCTTTTCCATATCCGAACCTGCCACCGCCAGCGGAATAGAGATCGTTGCGGCATCGAACCCTGAACGTTTGAGAATGCGCATTCGCCTGGACCGGTGGAATTCGAGATCAAACCATCCACTGTTATTGCCGACAAAAGAAGAAGTGCCTAAATCCGCTACGACGACCACCGCTGCGGCAGAATCCAGTTCCGCCCCCGTTACCTTAAAATCATCAGCGGTTACCTTGCCGAATTTGACAGGCAATTTATCCTGCGCGTAAATAAAGAATGGCGTCATCGCGATCAGGCAGACCGCGACGGAAAATAGCCTGTTTTGAATGTTCATAAGTCAACTGGTTGGTTTAGAAGTATAGTGAGGTCAAATTTTTCGCTTGCGTGCGGCCCATCAATTCTTTTTCAGCACGACCATTTCCGCTTCTTTCTGAACGACCATCGAATAGAAATTCCGCAGGTTCGCATAATCCTCCGGTCCGAAATTAGCCCGGTTGAGCTTCAGCCTGCACCGCAATTGGATCATCCCGGCGTCCGACCCGATGAGGTACTCGTACGATCCATCCTGCCCGTTCAGTGAGGCTTTTGCAGACTTCGGCAATTCCTCCACCGAATATCCATCCGGGATTTGAATGGTAAAGACATACATCTCATCGCTGGTATACGGCATCTCGATCGGGTACTTTCGCTCGACAGACTTGAACGGATTCTCATGCATCCCTTCGCCGATAAACGGATTGACATATATTTTCGCCTGTCCCTGCTCCTGGTTGAACTTGAACGTATAGCGGACTTTGACGGGCTCTTCCGGCCTTTCCAGCGAGTCGATGTGGCTGTCGCTGATCGTTATATCTTCACCGTATTGCGTTTGAATATTTTTAAAGAATTCGCCTTCCCCCTTTTCATTGACACGTTCCCGAAGTGCATAGGATTCCTGGGCGCCCAACGTGGACTCCCAGGTGCCTTCCAGCCCTTTTTCCGTTGCGGTGATAAAAACGACCGTCGACTTTTTTTCTCTCAGGGAATCGGCCTCGAAAAAAATCGAGCCGGAGTCCTTCAAACTGATGATCCTTGCATGGCCGTTATAACATTCTTTGTCGAGCTGACCGAATCCCAGTTTCGGATGCGCCGCATCGAGGAAAATCACCTGGCCGTCGACTACCGCCCGCGCGATTACATAATTTAACCTCGTCAACATCGGATAGGTCGCCACATTGAACCCATGCTCCCTGGTAGTCAATACAACCGGGTCCGCCTGCAGCCCTATCTTCCGCAGCATGGCTACCAGCAGGAGATTGATGTCCCCGACAGTGCCGCTTCGCTTCTTCACCACATCATTCAGCGTGGTCTGGATATATTTATCGCCAAAATCGGTGCAGGTAAAATGGTTGCATAGATAATAATAGATCTCCCGCGCCTGTCCCCGCAAGTCCGTTGCGCTGGTTAGCGCCTTGTTCATGCATTCGGTTACCTGCGAATTGTCGTTCTCCAGCCCTTTGCCGAAATCATCCCGCGCGAGCAGCTGCTGAGTTGCCTGTTTCCAGTTATTGTAATATTCCGTGTATTCTTCGCCGTTATAAGTGCGGGAAAGTTGGAATTCGATCTTATCCATGTAGTTGTCCGGGCAGGCAAGGAAATTCTCTTCCCGGAAGGCCGGAACATTTTTCATAACCCAGTGGTGCCTGATCGTATTGGCATTGACCGTCAGCTCCGGATTGTTCTTCCCTCCCACCCGATATGACGCCGCCCCTTCGCTGCCCTCGTCCACCGCATACTGGTGAATGCCTTGTTTCAGCACGACATACGACAAGGTCTGCGGAATATCAACGTAGAACTCACTCCAAAGGCAGGGATACTTTTGGGACTGAAAACGCCAGGTGGGCAAAAACCGGATGAATTTGGATGTGATGGTATAGGAGTAGTCGATGATCGATCCTTCGCGCATGGCAGGCAACGCGAACCTGACCTCCGTGTATTCCTTGTTGACCTTATCCTGGAAAATGTCCTTTTTATCCAGTTTGCTTTCCACGACCTGCCCATTTTCCAGGTTATAGGTGGATGCCGCCAGTTTGTCGATCTTCTCTGCATCGTCCGTGTTGCGCCATAACCCGATCCGGACAGTCGCCAACTGATCGAACGCCTTTTTATTCAGTATCTTTATGCGCTCATGGATCTGAAATACGTAAGAGAACCAGCCGTCTTCATTACCGACAAAATGGATGCTCCCGATATCGGCCAGATTAACGGCGATGCTGTTGCTGTCAATGATGGGAGTGGCGGGAAGAGTGAAATCGGCCGTGGTGACCTTTCCCAGCGCCTTTTCGGATTTATCCTGCGCCGGGCAGCGCAAGGCCGAAAAGAGGCAATATGAGAACACGGTTATGGTTAAATGGCCCACAGGTCTCAGAGTCATACGGTCGTGTAGGGGTTAAACGACACTAATATATAAAAATTGCGCATATTTTGCATACCCCTGGTCGACTAAAATTTAGCGATTTGTGTTAATCACGCAACATACGCAGCTGATTCGGCAGTGGACCCGCGCACTCGGATTCGAGTATTGCGGGATTGCTAAGGCTGTCCGTCTGGACGAAGACGCCCGCCGGCTTGAATCCTGGTTGCACGACGGCATGCAGGGTACGATGCATTACATGGAGAATCATTTCGACCTGCGGATCGATCCCACCCGGCTGGTGCCCGGCGCTAAATCGGTCATTACCCTGCTGTTAAACTACTATCCGGCAACTCGTCAGCCGCCTGACGCACCCCAGGTCGCCCGTTATGCGTATGGTCTGGACTATCATGAGGTCATCCGCGGCAAATTGAATACCCTGCTGGCGTTTATCCGCGACCAGATCGGCGAGGTGGACGGAAGGGGATTTGTCGACAGCGCGCCGGTGCTGGAGAGAAGCTGGGCGGTGCGCAGCGGCCTGGGCTGGGTGGGAAAGAACGGTAACCTGATCCATCGCGGTGCGGGTTCCTGGTTGTTCATCGCCACCCTCATCGTCGACCTGCAGTTGGAATACGATGACCCCTTTGCACGCGACTATTGCGGTACCTGCCGCCGTTGCATCGACGCCTGTCCGACCTCGGCGATCCTGGATAATAAGATCGTCGACGGCAGCAAGTGCATTTCCTATTTCACGATCGAACTAAAGGAACAGCTGATCCCCGAAGACATGAAGGACAAATTTGGGAACTGGGTGTTCGGATGCGACACCTGCCAGGATGTTTGCCCCTGGAATCGTTTTTCCAGCCCGACGAGGGAAGAAGCCTTCACCCCGTTGCCGGCGATCCTCCACTTTAAGACCGCCGACTGGGAAGAATTGACAGAAGAACGATTCAAGGAGATATTCCGCCATTCGGCGATCCGCCGGACACACTATGCCGGTCTCCGCCGCAACCTTCGGTTTCTCGAGTCCCCTTCGCCCTAGCCCATTCCCTTCTTCGGTCCCCGACCGTACTACCGCATCAGCGCTACCCGCATTCCGCCGTAAACCATATGGCCGCTGCCTGAACCGGTGCGTAACATATGGGTCAGCGCATACTGAACCTCCGGCCCCGCCTGGATCTGGACGCCCCGGACCGGTAACCCGACCGCCAGTCCGGTCTTGACGCTCGCCTGCGTTCGATGGATCACCCCATTGTCGCTTTTGTAGGCGCCGGAAGAAATATCATCATAAAGCCCGTTGGAGCTCATCAAATAAGAGAGGACGGCGCCTCCCCGCCAGAACAACGGCAACGAACGGCTGTGGTTGAGTTTCCATTGAGCTGATGCCGGAACTTCGAGGAAATAGTAGTTGTTGATATAGGTTTGTTCGCCGGAGCCGCTATACGAATTTGCGGCGTTTGCGGCGTAGGTGACCGGGGTTGCCACCAGCAGGGACGCGGATGAAGGCGCGTAGGTATTCACCTGGGATTCCGTCCGGAGCCGAACGGAATAATAGTGCAGGCTTAACCCGACGTCGATCGACCATCGCGCGGAAAGCCGCTTTTCTCCGTAGATGCCTGCCCAATAGGAAAAGTTGGGTCTCACGTTCGTCCCGGTTCGTTTGGAAGCGGCAGCATTTGCAGAGGAGGTCAACCGAAGGGTCTGGGGAAGGCCGGGTGATGGGGATGTACTATTGCCCGCAAAGGCGTAATAGTAGCTATTGACCGGGGAGCCGGTTACAAGCGCATTGCCAACGGGAGCATAAATGGAAGAACCGCCGCCACCCGCAGCAAATCCCATATACCAGGGATGTTTAACCGGGCGGATTCCCTCGACCGCGGTATTTACCGGTTCATGCGGCATCGGCGCGCTCACGCCCCGCCGTAACGTCAATCCCCCGATCAATCCGGGACGGAAACGCGTGACCGTCCTGGCCTGCGTGATTGTCTCCGCTGGCGCCGACGGCGTGGAATTTTCTGCGGTCCCCTGCTCTGGCGCCTGCTGGTTCGTGGTATTTTGCCCGGCAGTTCCCGGCGCAGATCCACGCCGCGTGACCAACTTTGCCAGCCTGGCCGGGTAAGCATCCGAATTCGCGGGAACCGTTGCAGGTGCGTCAACCGTGGTAGGTGCAGGAACCGTTGCAGACGCAGAGACTGCCGTAGACGCGGCGACCGTCGCAGCCGCGGTAGCGTCGCCGCCCGCTGACCGTACGCCGTGCCCGGCGGCCCGGGCCGTCACACCATTCGTAGAAGCCGCATGCCGGTACATAACGATTGCGGCGGTAAGCAGCAGCGCGCCCGGGAGCAGCCACCAGAAGGCCGCCACCCTCCTTCTGCGTTCCCGCGGCGCAATGCCCTGCTGGATGACCATCCAGACAGCCTCCGACGGAACGAATTCCAAGTCATGCATTTTTCGCCTTACCTCTTGTTCAAACTTTGGGTCGTGCATAGCTCGTTTCATTTTTGTTAGCACCTGAGAATTTGTTGATCCAGGTGATCAGCAGCGCCCGCGCCCGCGCATACTGCGAACGCGATGTCCCCTCCTTGATCCCCAATATCCTGCCGATTTCCACGTGACTGTATCCCTCGATCGCGTGTAAATTGAAAATAGCCTGATAACCCGGGGGCAGCTGCCGGATCAGTTCCGCCAGCTCTTTCGTGCTCAGGGTTACCTCGGGGTCGTCATCCGAAACAGGATGCAACACCCCTTCCTTGAATAAAAGATCCGTCTGATACCGGCTGTTCTTTTTAAGATAATTAATGGCGGTATTTACCATAATTCGCCGAACCCATCCGCCGAGTTCGCCCGAAAAGCTGAACTGGTGAAGATTCCTGAATACCATTATAAAACCTTCCTGCAGCACATCCTCCGCATCCGTCATAGACTTTGTATACCGGTAACATACCCCCAGCATGGATCCGGCAAATTCTTCATACAGCCGCCGTTGTGCAACCGCATCTCCCTTAAGGCAGTCGTTTACCAGCTGGTGATGGTCCATTCTTTCCTGATTACCTATTTTGACAATGAAAGGGGTTCATCCGTTGCATGCCTATCTTTGCCCGATGAATACCCAATCCCCCCTCCCCCCGTCCGCCGACTTGTCCGCCGTAGCTTTAGCGAAGGCGGACCCCTCGCAGCAGTCCGAAGCCTTAGCGAACGCGGGCCCTTCCAACCTGACGGAACGGGACCGCCAGGTGATTTGGCACCCCTACACCCAGCACAAAGACTGGCTTCCCCCTATTCCCGTCCTGCAAGGTAAAGGTAGCTTGTTATTTGACGATAGCGGCAGATCCTATATCGACGCGATCAGCAGCTGGTGGGTCAATATCCATGGTCATAGCCACCCTTATATCGCCGAACGCCTTTACCGGCAGGCCCTCCGGCTGGAACACGTGATCTTTACCGGTTTTACCCACGAACCCGCCGTCAGCCTTGCCGAGCGCCTGCTGCCGCTCCTGCCCGGCGACTTTTCCCGTATTTTCTACTCCGACAACGGCTCCACTGCCGTCGAAGTCGCCATAAAGATGGCGATCCAATATTGGCGCAATCAGGGGGCACAGGCGATCGGAGACGGGTCACCGGCAGGCCGCACCGGGATCCTGGCCTTTCGCCACTCCTACCACGGCGATACGTTTGGCGCCATGAGCGTCAGTGAACGGAGTGTCTTCACCGCCCCCTTCAACGACTACCTGTTCGACGTTCGCTTCATCGATACGCCAACGCCCGATAATATCGCGGCGCTGCTGGCCATTGTCCGAAACGAAGGGCCCGGGATCGCGGCTTTCATCTACGAACCCCTCCTCCAGGCTGCCGGCGGAATGCGTCTATACGACGCCGGCCTTCTTGACGAGCTCCTGACCGAAACCCGCCGCCAGGGTATTCTCCATATCGCCGACGAAGTCCTGACCGGCTTCGGCCGGACCGGGCGCCGTTTTGCGGGCGAGTACCTCCGGGAAAAGGCTGACATCATTTGCCTAAGCAAAGGTCTCACGGGCGGAACAATGGCCCTCGGTGTGACGGCAGCGACGGAAGCGATCTTTAACGCCTTTCTCAGCGACGACCGCCGAAAGACGCTGTTCCATGGACACTCCTTTACGGCCAACCCGCTCGCCTGCACCGCGGCATTGGCGAGCCTCGACCTCCTGCTGGAGCCGAAGTGTATGGCCGGCATCGCCCGCCTCACCGAAAGTCATAACAACTTCCTGCAAACGCTCCGCTCTTCTCCGGTGGTAAAGAACGCCCGGACACTCGGGACCGTTCTGGCATTCGAGCTCATGACCGGAAGGGACGAATATATAAACGCCGTCGGTCCCGCCATCACGCGGGAAGCCCTCCATGCAGGGATCTACCTCCGGCCCCTCGGCAACACCGTTTACGTTATGCCCCCCTACTGTATAACCGAAAAAGAAATGGACCAGGTGTATGATTTCCTGATCCATTGCATAACAAAATACGGGGAAGGCTCCGGGACCGCCGTGAACTCCCTTACTTGACGGGAACAGCGACTTTGACCTTGTCCCAGGCCAGCGTCACTTCATGATCATTGGTCGTCATCGTCAATTGTTCGACCGGCGTAGATAAATGCGTCACGGGCACATCCACTTTCACGACATCCTGGTCGGCGTGCTGGTCATGATCGGTGCCCCACATGGTGGTGTTGGAATTCAGGATCACGGTCCATTTGTCCTTTTCGGGAACGGCAAAAAAGGAATACTTGCCGGCCTTGACCGGTTTGCCGCCAAAAGTCACATCTTTCGAAAATACAAGGATCGTAGGTTCATCGGCTCCGCAGCGATAGGTCTTACCGTAAGGAGCGATCGAACCGCCGAAGATCTCACGCCCTTTCTTGTACGGGCGGCCATAGTAGATGGTAATGTTCTTCCCCTTCACCGTATCGTGCGGACTGTGCGGGTGATTTGGTTGCGCATTGGAGGACACAACACAACCCATCAAAAGAGCAATCGATGCAAACAGAACTTTCGTGAATGACATATAGGTAGTTTTTAGAAATGACGATAATTCAGAAGACCAGCCGGACCCGCTCCATTGCACACTCAAAATTAACGGGGATTTTCAACATACCGTTGCAGGTTCCCCAAAGATTCTTCCATCAACGGCCCTAACTTGCGGTCATAAACAAACACCCCCAGCTTCTCCCACGGATACCAGCGGAAATGAAAATCAAACCACCATTGTACCGTCACGCTGTCGCGGTTCACCTGGAGGAACTGAAATCCACCCACAAATTGCTTGCCATTGAGCATGTCCCATTTCAATACTACACCAGCGGTATCCGCCTGCGTCTCCGTTATCCGCAACTGATCCGAGCTCAAATATGCTCCCGGGCCCGCGGCAGGAGAAGAAAGCTCCACATTGGTCAGCGTCGCCCGGTATACGAAATCATTCCACCGCTTCCACGCCCCGAGATCGATCACCGCCGCAACGGCAGCCGGGCGGCGCGAAGCCACGACATTCACCACTCTTGAAACCCGGATGTTGGCGGGGAGTAGCAATGACAATCCGGTCAGCACCGCAAACAAGACGATCAGCCCGAGAAAAGCAAATTTGACCAGTCGCATAATGTTTCGAAAAAAATTGCTCCGCAAAATAATTTTTTTTCTCAACACATCTAATGTCGACACTTCCCGTCCTTACGTCCGGAAAGTGTGAACTGGGCTCCGCCCAGTTTTGTCTCACTCCCATTTGAATACTTTGATGGCAACCGCATACGTTGCCAAACCCCATAGTAAAAGAATACCCAGTTGCTTCCCGCAGTCGGTCAGGTGGGCGCCTTCGAACGCGACATTCCGCATGGCATCGTTGAGCTGTTTCAGCGGAAGGAACTCACAGGCCTTCTGCAGCCAGACCGGAAAAGCCGCTACGGTAAAAAAGGTTCCGCCGAGCAGGAACTGAGGCAGCGTGAACACATTGGCAAAGGGCGGGATGGTGCTTTCACTCTTTGCCACACTGCTTATGATAAAGCCGAATCCCATAAACACGATCAGCCCGATCAGGCTTAGCACCAGCATTTCCACGAATGTTACCCACCCATGCACCAATGTAAAGTGAAATAACAGCCTGCCCAGTCCGATAATAACGACCGCCGTGATGAGCTGGAAAGCAACTCTTGCCAGTCCTTCCCCCATCACGATATATCTCTTTGCAACGGGCGTGGCGCCATATCTTTTTAGCACCAGCTGTTGCCTCAGGTTGAAAAACAGAAAGGCAACTCCAAATACCGCTGCGCTCAGCAGCGAGAAGCCGAGCATGCCGGGCAGGATGAAATCAATGGTCGTATATGCCCGTCCCGGGATCATCGGAAGTTGGTCCACGATAACGGGACGATATTTTGCATCTGTATACTTCTCCACCCGGCCTTCGAATACGCCGCCCAGGGCCGACCTCAATATCGGATAGGTATCTGCGCTGGCGGAAGATGTCTGGGTATGAATGGTAAATTGGCTGATACCGGCGGAGGATTGGCCCGAGTCGACGCTCAGGATGGCGGCAATCCTGCCCCTGATGAGATTTTCCCGGATCTTCGCTGTATCCTGCTCGGCGCTCAGCCTGACCAAAGGGCTTTGCAGAAGCTGCCTGACAATTGAAGAGGAAGTATCACCCCGGCGGGCTAATGAAATGGTTGCCGTCGGCGCCCCGCCCCCGATAAACCCGAAAACCAAAATGAACACCATCGGAAAACCAAAACTGAAAGCCACCGCGGAGGGATTGCGCAGGATCGCCTTGAAGCTGCCCTTGGCGATCGCCAGCATAGCCCGCAGCTGGTTATATTTTTGTGCCATTTGCCGTTTTGTATTACTCGATTACCAGGTCATAGGGTAACCGGGTTTCCGTCTTACCCACCATGGATTTGACCTTCCTGATCGTCAAATATGTCCGGTAGCCGTCCTCCCCGAGCTCATCCTTCATCGCCTTGACGCTGACCGACCGGTGATAGCTGCCCAGAAGCCTGTCTAAAAAGTTTTTCGGTTCCGGATATTCCAGGAGCCGGTAATCGCTCGTCTTCGCCATCCGCGCGGCACAGTCAATTGCATCCTGGATGGTCCCCATCCGGTCGACCAGTCCCAGTGCCTGCCCCAACGTTCCGCTCCATACACGCCCCTGCGCAACACTGTCCACGTAGTCCATCGGCTTTTTGCGCCCTTCCGAAACACGGGTCTTGAAGTCCCGATAGATCGTGTCGATTTCGTTTTGGATCAGGGTACGCTCCATTGGCGTCAGCGGCCGGGTGACCGTCATGTTATCCGCCTCCGGCGCGGTTTTAACGACGTCAAATGTCACCCCGAGCTTGTTCTTGAAAAAACCTTGCAGATTCGGCACGATCGCAAATACGCCGATCGATCCGGTGATCGTTCCCGGCAGCGCGAAGATGCTGTCGGCGTTACAGGAAAGATAATATGCGCCGCTTGCCGCCACATCGCCAAAACTGATCACCACCGGCTTCCCGTCCTGCCTCGCCAGGGTGATTTCCCGCCAGATATTCTCACTCGCCAAAGAACTGCCGCCGCCGGAATTCACCCGGATCACGATCGCCTTGATATCCTTATCGAACCGGGCTTTCCGGATCAACCACCGGTACGTGTCCGACCCGATCTCCTCCCGTTCACCTTTCCCGTCGACTACTTCCCCCTCCGCATAGATCAACGCGATCTGGTCCCTGCCCGTAGCTTTATAGCTTACGGCCTTCGCATATTTTGCGACGGGAATAAAATTGATATAGGAGTGATGCCCGATATGCAGCAGGTCCCGGATCTGATCCTTGACTTCATCGTCATATTTCAACCCGTCAACTAACTTAAAGTCCAGCGCATCATGCGCCGTCCGGATCAAGTTCTCGTTTACGCATTTACGTAATACCGCGGTATCCAGCCCCCTGGCCTGGGCTGTGTTCCAAAGAAACCGGTTGTACAAGCCACCCAACAATTCTGTCAGTTGCAGCCGGTTGGCGTCCGTCATCTTCGTTTCCCGGAGCGGCTCGGTGGCACTTTTGAATTTCCCGGCATAGAAGATCTGCGGCTGGATCTCCAACCGGTCAAGCGCATCCTTCATAAACAGCATATCCGTGGCAAAGCCGCGCCAGTCTACCCCTCCTTTCGGATTACAATAGATCCTGTCCGCGATATTGGCAACGCCATACGCCCTTTGGGAGACAACGTCTCCGTACGCGTATACAAACTTTCCGCCTTTCCTGAAATCCGCGAGCGCCAGCCGGATCTCCTCATTCGTAGCAAACCCATTGGGATCGTTATTACACTTAAGATAAATTCCCTTGATCGCGGAGTCTCTTTTGGCGCGACGGATGATCCGGACAAGGTCATATACGCCTGGAATATCGTACTCGTCATCCGAACCCAGGGCAGCCAACGGATTGTCTACTGCCTGCTCGCGGTATTCCTGGCCAAGATCGATAACCAGCACTGCTTTTTCGCCTACTGCGGGGCGGGATGGAGAAAATATGGCGCCAAAGAGAATGATAAGGAAAAGAAAAAGAAAACCTGCGAAAACAATCAACGCCAGCAAAGAGGCAAAGAACGATTTAAAAAAACCTGACATGAAACTTCTGATTTTATGCGCAGGAATTACGCTCTGGATAAAATAGCGCATCCTGCATTCCAAAAATAAAGATATTTGGGCCCCCGAAAGTAAAGGAATCTATGAACATCTCCTATTTATTGATAGGTGGCAATCAGCAGGACCGGGTCGCCCGGCTCGCTTCCGCACGCGGATTTATCGCGTCGGCGGGAGGAAAGATCCTCCAGGCATCCGCCCTCTATGAAACCGCTCCCTGGGGAAAGACCGACCAACCCGATTTCCTCAACCAGGCGCTCCGGGTGGCCACAGAACAAGATGCACCGGCATGGTTGTTGACACTGCTTGATATCGAGCAGAAAATGGGCCGCCGCCGGGAGGAGAAATACGGACCGCGGATCATAGATATTGATATTCTTTTTTTTAATAATTCAATTATCCGGCTTCCCCGGCTGACGATACCGCATCCGGAGATCCAGAACCGCCGTTTCGCGCTGACGCCGCTCGAGGAAATCGCGCCTGATTTGATCCACCCGGTATTGGGCTTGACAATTCGTGAATTGCTGGCGGAATGCACCGATCCCCTCGCCGTAAAAAAACGCTCATGAATCATCACTTCATCGCCATAGAAGGTAATATAGGAGCGGGCAAAACAACGCTTGCGCACATGCTGGCCCGTCACTTCAACGCCCGGCTCATCCTCGAGCAATTCGCCGACAACCCGTTTCTGTCGAAGTTCTATGAAAATCCTGCCCAAAACGCATTCCCGCTGGAATTGTTTTTTATGGCCGAGCGCTACAAGCAGCTGAAGGATCTGGTATATACCGCCGACCTATTCCAATCCGTCACCGTTTCCGACTACCTGTTCACCAAATGTCTGCTTTTTGCAAAGGTAAATCTCTCCGAACAGGAATTCCGCCTCTATCAGAAATTCTTCGAGATCCTCCAGGCCCAGATCGAACAGCCGGATATCCTCATCTACCTCCACGCGCCGGTGAGCAAGCTTCAAACAAATATCCGCAAGCGAAACCGTCCATATGAACAAGGTATGCCGGACAACTATCTCTTCCGCATCCAGGAAGCGTATACGCACTATATCAGACAGCACAACATCCGAACCCTCTTCATAGACGTCAGCAACGCTGATTTCCTTGACAACCCTGCTCATCTCCAGGTCGTACTGGACGCGCTGGAGCGCGACACCGGGGAAGGCCAACATTTTTTTTCGCTACCTTAGGGGCATGACCGGACGACGAAGACCGCCCTCAATGGAATTACTACGGCTTCAGGAATATCGGAACTTCATTACTGCCCGATTTTTTTACGTCATGGCGCAAAGCCTGGTGGCTACCGTCATCGGCTGGCGGATATACGAGATCACCCATAACCCCTTTGCCATCGGTCTGATCGGCCTTTCTGAATTTATCCCGGCCTTTTCCCTTGCTTTGTACGCTGGCCATATCGTCGATAAAAGCGACAAGCGCACGCTCATCCTGAAAACGACGTCGTTGTACTTTTTTTGCGTGGCCGGATTACTCGCGCTCGTCCTCGGCCCCGTCATCCGGCTGCTCCATCTCCAGTGGATCCAATGGCTTACCTATGCCGTCATAGTTTGCACCGGGATCATCCGTGCATTCGCGGGTCCCGCGCTTAATGCCGTTGTCGCACAGATCGTATCGAAGGAACAACTGCCGGACGCCGTTACCGTCAACAGCAGCACGTTCCTGCTCGCATCCGTCACGGGCCACGCCACCGCCGGATTCCTTATCGCGCGCACCTCTTATCCGGTAACCTTCGCGGTTGTCGGCGCCTACATTATCATTGCTCTGTTCTGCTTTTACCGGCTGGCGCCAAAACAGATCATGATAACCGGTGAAAAGAAAACCTGGGAAAGCATAAAGGAAGGCCTCCGGTTTGTGGTTCATACCAAAGAATTGCTGGGCGCACTCGCCCTCGATCTCTTCGCGGTGCTGTTCGGCGGGGTAAGAGCCCTTATCCCCGTATTTGCCAGGGATATTCTCCGGACCGGACCCATTGGCTACGCGTGGCTAAACGCAGCGGAAGACATCGGCAGCATGGCCATCATCCTTTCCCTGACCCTTCGCCCGCTCAGGCGCCACCAGGGTCGGACCCTTCTCTACGTCGTCGCGGGATTCGGTACCTGTATCATCGTATTTGGCCTGTCAAAGATTTACCTTGTTTCCTTTTTCGCCCTCCTTTGCAGCGGTATGCTGGACGGCGTCAGCGTCGTGATCCGCGGCACCATCGTCCAGGTCAAGACACCCGACGCGATGCGCGGCCGGGTTTCCGCGGTCAACTCCATGTTTATCAACTCCAGCAACGAGCTGGGCATGTTCGAGAGCGGTTTTATGGCCAAACTCCTTCGCGTAGTGCCCTCTGTCGTATTCGGCGGTTGCATGACTATCGGAGTCGTCATCTTTACCTGGCTCAAAGCCCCCACCCTGCGAAAAATGGAATACTAACGGCTTACCTCAAGCAACCGTTCCAGTACATAATAAACGATCGGGCAAAAGGTCGAATTCTTTTGGGTGAGCGTCGCACGTCTTACCAGCACATCTTCATTCGTGTAGGGGAAGCGTTCGCAGTCCGAGGGCCGGACGGAATAAATGGCGCAACGGTTATCCATGCCCAGAAATGGACAGGGAGTCGAATGAACGACATAGTCACCATCCTCGTCCATACGCAGATACTTCTCTATGAATTCGCTTTCCCGCATCTTTAAAAAGCGCGCGATCCGCTTGATATCCGGTGTCTTGAAGCGCGGAGAATAGTTCTTGCAACAATTTGCGCAGGTCAGGCAGTCTATCTTCCGGAACGCTTCGTCATGCAGCCCGGGCAGCTGATCCAGCACCCGGTTGCGCAACGGCGCTTTTCCTGCCTTCTCCAGGAACCTGCGGTATTCCTTTTGCCGGTTTAACGTTTTTTTTTCCCAATTGTGCAATAAATCATCCATGCCGGATTACCCTTATTTAACGCGCCGGGCACTGTAAAGATCAGGAAAATCAGGTATTTTTAGGCCGTGGAGAACTTCAAAGAACAAATATTGCTGCTGATCAGCACTCCGTTATATCTCATCATCATCGGCATGGAGATCCTGCTGAGCAACTACCGGCATCGAAAGCTCTATACCTTCCGGGATACCTTAAGCAATATCTATTTGATGCTCTGTAATAGCGTCATCGATCTCCTGTTCCGCGGGATCTACCTCCTCGTCCTGAATTTCTGCTATAGCCACCACTGGATTTCAATTACGAATGTATTCTCTTACTGGCTGCTGCTGCTCCTTGCGGAGGACTTTCTATACTACTGGCTGCATCGCTGGGACCATGAGATCCGATTGTTCTGGGCCGTACATGTCACGCATCATTCGTCGGAAAAGATGAACTTTACGGTGGGGTTCAGATCTTCGGTCTTTCAACCGCTTTACCGGTTCGTGTATTTTATTCCCCTCGCCTGGCTTGGATTCAAACCGCTGGATATCGTATTCATGTACTCCGCCACGCAGATCTGGGGGATATTTGTCCATACCGAACTGATCGACAAAATGGGCTGGCTGGAATATATCCTGGTCACCCCTTCCCACCATCGTGTTCATCATGCTTCCAACCCCAAATATCTTGACAAGAATATGGGCATGTTCCTCATTATCTGGGACCAGCTCTTCGGAACATTCCAGCCGGAATTAAGCGCCGGCGAATACCAACCCCGGAAATACGGTCTGACCAAACCAATGGAGAAGACCGGTCCTGTCGACCTCGTGTTCCATGAATGGGCGGCAATGGGAAAAGATCTTCGCCGCCGTGACATCGGGTGGAAGGAACGCTGGCAATATATCTTCGGCCCGCCCGGTTGGAGCCACGACGGGAGCAGAATGACCAGCGAACAACTAAGACAAGCTGAATCATCTGATCCTAAATCACTTGAGTTCGCTGGCGACCCCCAATTTTAATTGCCTTTTAATATAATTATCCACCCTTTTTCCACGCCTGGGAATTACCTTTGACCTGGAATTTATTCATGCCTTTGCACGAATAGTTTAGCATTCAATTTTTAGGGTTTAGGGGTTTTTAATGAGTAAAGGCTCGTCCCAGCTTCTCAAAGTCGGGACGGCCTTTTCCGTTTTATGTCTTTCGGGCCGGCTTCGCCGGCCCGGGGGGCTCGTCCCAGCTTCTCAAAGTCGGGACGGCCTTTTCCGTTTTCAGCCGCGCCCTTAGCGCTGCCCGCGCGCCTATCCTGGCGAGCCCTCCCGCCCCCCTTTCATTTTCTCCCCCTTTCATCGTACCTTTGCAACTTCTTTAAATTCCAAAAAAGGTCACCCTTCAATATGAATCTATTCGAACAACAGGCGAATGAATTTGCCGGCCGCCACATCGGTCCCGACGAATCGGAGACATCCGGCATGCTCGCCGCTATTGGCGTCCGGTCCCTGGACGAACTGATTGACCGCACCATCCCGGCAGCTATCCGTGCCAGGAAACCCCTGAATATCCCCGACCCGCTGAACGAATATCAATACCTGACCTCCCTGCGCGAGATCGCGGCAAAAAATAAGGTCTTCAAATCCTATATCGGCCAGGGGTACTACAATACCATCGTACCGAGTGTGATCCTGCGCAACGTATTCGAGAATCCGGGTTGGTACACCCAATATACCCCGTATCAGGCCGAAATTTCCCAGGGGCGTCTCGAAAGCCTGCTTAATTTCCAGACCATGGTTTCCGACCTGACCGGCCTTCCGCTCGCCAACGCCTCGCTCCTCGATGAAGGCACCGCCGCCGCCGAAGCCATGACGATGTTCTTCAACCTGAAGAATAAGGACCACGACCACGTGACCATACCCAAATTTTTTGTCGACAGCAATATTTTCCCCCAGACAAAGGACATCCTGCTGACCCGGGCTCAGCCGGTAGGTATCCAACTGGTCTCCGGCGATTTTCGTGAAGCAAGGCTCGATGAAAGCTACTTCGGTGCCATTGTCCAGTACCCCGGCAGCGACGGCGCGATTCACGACTACCGCGCGTTTATCGGTCAGGCACACGCTGCCGGCGCCTATGTCGTCATGGCAACCGACCTGCTGGCGCTGACCCTTTTGACATCGCCGGGTGAGCTGGGGGCTGACGTAGCCGTTGGCTCCTCTCAACGTTTCGGCGTACCCATGGGTTTCGGCGGACCTCATGCGGCTTTCTTTACAGCGAAAGAAGATTTCAAACGTTCCATACCCGGCCGGATCATCGGTGTCAGCATCGATGCCCAGGGCAACCGGGCCCTGCGGATGGCCCTCCAGACCCGGGAGCAGCATATCAAGCGGGAGAAAGCCACCTCTAATATTTGCACCGCGCAAGCGCTGCTTGCCAATATGGCCGCCATGTTCGCAGTCTGGCACGGCCCGCTGGGCCTGGCGACCATCGCCAAACGCGTTAGCCTGCTTACCCGGACCCTGGCATCCGAGCTGGAGCAACTTGGTTATCCCGTGATCAATGAATACTACTTCGATACGATCCGCGTCAGAGTGAAGGATGTGGCTGCTATCCGCGCTGCGGCAACGGCGCGCGGGATAAATTTTCACTATTCCGGACCCTGCGTCGGGATCAGCATCGATGAGACCACATCCCAGGAAGATATTGTAAACATCCTTGCCGTCTTTGGCCATGTCGCGGGCACCGACCTGGTCTCCGCCACCTTTGACGAAGACGATACGTTGTCCAATATCCCGTCATCTGTTACGCGCACTTCCGAATTCCTGACGCATCCGGTATTCAACACGCATCACAGCGAGACGAACATGATGCGCTACCTGCGGAGCCTTGAAGTGAAGGATCTCTCGCTCAATACATCCATGATCTCGCTGGGTTCCTGTACCATGAAACTCAACGCGGCCACCGAACTGATCCCCGTCAGCTGGCCCGAATTCGGCGGCCTGCATCCCTTTGCACCCGCCGATCAATGGAAAGGCTATCGCCAGATCCTGACCGAACTCGAGAACTGGCTCAGCGAGATCACGGGATTTGCAGCGACCTCTCTTCAGCCCAATAGCGGAGCTCAGGGCGAATACGCAGGTCTGCTCACTATTCGCGCCTATCACGCGGCGCAAGGCGACGAACACCGCGACGTCATGCTGATCCCCATATCGGCACACGGGACCAACCCCGCCAGCGCTGTAATGGCGGGGATGAAAGTGATCGTGGTAAAGAGCGACGAGGAGGGTCACATCGATGTCACCGACCTGAAAGAAAAAGCCGTGCAATTCAGCAACCGGCTTGCAGGGTTAATGGTTACCTATCCCTCGACCCACGGGGTATTTGAAGAAAGCATCCCCGGGATCTGCCGCATCATCCATGACAACGGAGGCCTGGTATACATGGACGGCGCAAATATGAACGCCCAGGTCGGTCTTACCAGCCCCGGGCTGATCGGAGCGGACGTTTGCCATCTCAATCTTCATAAGACTTTCGCTATTCCGCATGGCGGCGGCGGCCCCGGAATGGGCCCGATCTGCGTCAATGAGAAGCTGAAACCGTTCCTCCCTGCCCATGTCAACCTTCCGGCCGCCGACGCGAATTTCTCTTCCAACGGCCATGGCTTGAACGCCGGTCATCATGTCCATGCTGTTTCCGCCGCCCCTTTCGGTTCCGCAAGCATCCTGCTGATCAGTTACGCCTATATCAAAATGCTGGGAGCGGAGGGTCTCACGCAAGCTACGCGCTATGCCATCCTCAACGCGAATTACATGAAGGCAAGACTCGAAAAATACTATAAAGTGCTGTATAGCGGCGTCAACGGGACCTGCGCACACGAATTCATCGTGGACCTGCGGCCTTTCAAGACAAGCGCCGGCATCGAAGCGGAAGACGTGGCTAAACGACTGATGGACTATGGCTTCCATGCCCCTACACTCAGTTTCCCCGTGCCGGGCACGATCATGATCGAGCCAACCGAAAGTGAAGACAAGGCGGAACTCGATCGTTTTTGCGACGCGATGATCGGCATTTACCGGGAAATCCGGGCAGTCGAGGAAGGAAGATCGGATAAGACGGACAACGCGCTAAAGAACGCACCCCATACGCAGCAGGTTATCTGCGCCGACGAATGGAATCATTCCTATCCGCGCAGCCAGGCCGCCTTCCCGCTGGCCTACGTCCGGGAGAACAAATTCTGGCCCAGCGTCGCTCGTGTCAACAATACGCACGGCGACCGCAACCTGATTTGCACCTGCGAACCGGTAAGCTCCTACGCAGAGCAGGGACATGGCCAGCTGACCGGCTAAAAGCTCCGGGCCGGGAGTTGCCCGGATAATTTTCAAATCGTAACTTGGGAGACCGGTACGCGTTTGTACGTTTCCCATGACTTCTTCTTCTGTTACAGATATCATCTGCCTCCTGCGACATCTTACCGAGGCACTGCGCCCGTTCGCGATCGCAAGAAAGG
>DATJWK010000044.1:0-55102 GCA_035501395.1 Puia sp. | reverse complement strand
GTGGAGAGCGCCGCGTGGTTTCGATTGAACCGGAAGTACCTGGTAAGCGCGGCTGCGATCAGGAAAGTGAGCGCGTTGGCTAAAAGTAAGTTATTGGTGGAGGTGGAACCTGCGGCGAAAGAGGAATTGGTGGTAAGTTCGGAGAACAGTGCGGCGTTTAAGGCGTGGTTGGGGGGGTGAGTGTGTAATTTGGAACATGGCTGCATCCTGAAATAAAAGGGCGTCATGAAGGAACGTTTACAAATTCATATCTCCACTCCGTGTGGGGAGGATTGGGGGCGGATGGACAGACGAGACGAGGGTAGATTTTGTCAGCAATGTCACAAGACGGTGGTCGATTTTACCGGGATGACGGATGCGCAGGTCCTCGGGTACTTTGCTGTGCCCCGATCGCATGTCTGCGGGCGGTTCCTGGCGGATCAGTTAGAGAGGGATCTGAGGCCGGCGCCGGTCCAGCGGAATGGATGGGTGGGTTGGCGGTGGGTGGTGGCGAGTGCATTGATGATGGTAAGGCCGCCGGAAGTCGGCAAGCCGGCGAAGCCGGTCACGCTGGAGAATCGGGTGAAGGATGGAATGAAATTGGTGAATAGTGATGTGCGCGTTGGAGGGATCTTTCATGAATTCAAGATGCTGCCGATTCGGAAGAAGGCGGCGCGGTTTGTGAAGGATACGGTTCGGGCTTGGAGGCCGTCGATCGCCAGGCTGAATTCGGTTGAAGAAGGGGAGGCGTCTGTAGCGCCCGGAAGATTGACGGCGATGATACCTGGATTGCCTCAGCAGCCGTTGACGGGTTTTGTCGGTGCAATTTCAGTGAGTGTCAAGATTCGGACAGTCGATACGAATATTTTACAGAAGATGGTCGATACGGTGGTAGCCTGGGCGCCATTTAAGAAAGAGGATTTCGTAACGATGTATCCGAATCCGGTGCAGCGGGGCGGGGCATTGCACCTGGCCTGGTTGTCGGCGGCGGGAAAGTATCAACTGGCGTTGTTCAATATGCGCGGACAGTTGGTGACGATGCTTGATGTGGAAGTTGGAGGTGTGGGGCAGATGGATCAATGGGAATTACCGGCTGGGTTGGCGGCGGGAGTTTATGTGTTGAGGATTACCGAGCGAGGGCGAAGAGTGGATACACGGGAGGTAGTGGTGCGATAAGCGGGGGCGCGTTGGGGTCTGTGCGGTGGGGAGTTGCGGGGGCGCGTTGAGGTCTGTACGGTGAGGAGTTGCGGGGAGGGAGATGTTTTCGGCAGTCCGGGCGTACGGGTGCGCCAGGTGCAGCCGATCCTCGGGTTGATCGCGGGGTCGAGTGAGCATTTTATTTAAAATCCGACCAGTTGTCGACATCCTTTTCCCACTTACGGCTGTGTGAGCCTTTGCTGGTGAAAAGTTGCCATCCATCGTCCTTGTGTCTGCGGTATGTTGTGCGGGCCGTGGAAGGGTTCGACGTCCCAGTAGCCCTTTGCGGGAACGGAGCCGTAGAGGCAGAGGATGCGGATGGCGTAGGGTGCGTCATGCGGGTGCGCGGGGGGTGTGGGTATAGGAACGCGATGGGCAGATTGCCTGAAGGAAAACAGGATTAGAACAAGAATAAGCGCGCCCGGACGGTTCATGGGATCTATTCCGCCTTCAGGCTTTTCACCGGATTCGACACGGCCGCGTTGACTGCCTGAAAACTTACGGTAAGCAAGGTAATAAAGATAATTGAACAACCTGCGATCATGAATATACCTGCGCCTAGATAGATCCGGTAGGCAAAGCTGCTTAACCATTGGCTGGCCATCCACCACGAAAGGGGAAAAGCCAGGAGAATAGCGATCAACGCCAATTTCAGGAAATCCTTTGATAACAGGATGACCACCGAGCGCGCCGATGCTCCCAACACCTTGCGGATCCCGATCTCCTTTCTCCTTCTTTCCGCGGTAAAGGCCGCAAGACCGAACAGGCCCAGACATGAGATGAGGATAGCCAGCCCGGCAAAATAGCGGGACAGCACGGATACCCGACGTTCAGCGGCGTACAGGTTCTGGTAGTCCGTATCCAGAAAGCTGTACTCAAATGGTAAACCGGGGTTGAATTGCCGGTACAACTGTGCCAATCTCCCGATAACCTGTTGCTCTTTTCCGGTTTCAATCCTGGCCATGAGTCGCCAGGTGTTGCCGGGATCCAGGTAGAAAAACAAGGGCTTTACTTTCTCGTGGAGCGACGTAAAATGAAAGTCCTTTGCGACCCCTACGATTTGAAATTCCCGTCCCCATAGCTTTACCTTTTTCCCGATGGGATCGTTGAGCCCCATGAATCGGATAGCTGCTTCGTTGAAGATGATCTTTGTGCTGTCGGCGCCAAACGACCTTGAAAAGGATCTTCCCTGCTGCATGGATATTCCCAATGTTTCCAACATATCGTAGTCGACCGGCACCGCCTCAAACTCTGTTTTATCTTTTGGGTCCTTCCTATCCCATTCAACGTCATTGGTGCCGTTGTTGTGACCGGTCAGATTATGGCCAATGGAAGAAGCGTGTATAATGCCGGGGATATTCCGGGCTTCGGCGAGGAAGGACGCCTGCTGTTTCCCATCCCGGAGCTGCCCCTCCTGCGAAATATAGATTATGTGATCGCGGTCGTAGCCGAGGTTGGTCGTCTGGATAAACCGGATCTGGCGGTACACAACCAATACCCCTAAGATCAGCAGGAAAGAAAGCGTGAATTGAAAGACCACCAATCCCTTTCGGACCAGCAACTCGCCGCCGGCGTTCTTTAACTTTCCCTTCAGCACCAGGGAAGGCGCAAACCCGGAGAGGTACAAGGCGGGATACCAGCCCGATGCCAGTCCCGTGAACAATGTGATACCTGCCAAAGATAACAGCAGCCCGATACCGGGATGATCGAGATCGAGTCGTTTTCCGGTAATGCCGTTAAAGGCCGGAAGGAAGAGGACCACCAGCAGCACGGCCAGGAGCATGGAAGCGGTGGCCATCAGCATGGATTCGCCAAGGTATTGAAGGATAAGGGTTCCCCGGCCGGCGCCGACCACTTTCCTGATCCCGACTTCTTTTCCCCTGCCGGCTGCTTTTGCGGTGGATAAATTCATGAAATTTATGCAGGCGATCACCAGGATAAAAATGGCGATGATCGAAAACAGGCGCACATACTCGATCCTGCCGCCGACCTGTCGGCCATCCTGGTATCGGCCATGCAAATAAATGTCGGAATAGCGGGTGACAAATGGGGTACGGTAGGTGACCTGGTTATTTGTCTTTCGGCGGATGTAATCGCCGATGCGCGCGTTGAAGCGGTCGACACTGACACCCGGTTTCAATGTCAGATAGGTGCCGGCAAAGGTGTTATCCCAATTATTAAAGTCCTGCCTTGTGTCGAGCACAATTCTGACCGACAATATAAAATCAAACTGGTCGGAGGAATGGGGACCCGGGTCGCTAAATACACCGGATACCCGGTACACCTGTCTGTGTTGGGGCTCACCGGTCTCCACTGTATTGCCGATGACGTCGGTGCTGCCGAAAAGTCGCATAGCCAATATATCCGATACCGCGATGGAACCTTTATCCGTCAGCACCTTGTCGGCGTTGCCCCGGATCAGGTGATAGGAAAAGACGTTGAAGAAGTCCTTTCCCGCATAGCGCCCAACTGCACGTATTTTTTTTTCTTTGTTCGCCAGGTAGGAAATATCCCAGGTTGGGATGACGGTAACGGCATATTCCACTTGCGGCATGTCTTTTTGGAGCGCTTCGGCCATCGGCGCCGGGCTGGAGGTCGCCGTCCATATTCCGCTTGCCTGTACTCTGTTTTCCATTACCTGATACAGGCGGTCACTCTTTGCATGGAACTGATCCATCTGCTCTTCATCCTTCACCCATAAATAAATAAGTATCGTACAGGCGAGTCCTGTAGACAATCCTATTATGTTCAAAAACGAAAACTGGCGATCCTTTAAGAGATAGCGCCAGGCATACTTGAGGTTATTGTTCAGCATGATTGATTGGTTCAGCCAGCCTAATTCGCGCCAAACCGGATGCCAAAATGCTATACAATTGTCGTTCAGCGGCTTGAGACGGTTTGCCCACCGGTTTCGTCCGGTTCCGATACAGCTCCGGTGTCCGTTTGTATGGCAGTTAGGGCTGGTATAGTTTTATCCAGGCCTTCTCATACGGGTCGCCGGGTGTCCATCGGGGTTGCATGGGCTCGTCTGTGATCAATTGTGCGGCAAGGATGTAGGCGCGGACCCATTTTACCACATACGACATGTCCATATTTCCGGTCTCGTCGCTGAGGCGGTGATAGCGATTGAAGATCGTGCTGTCCATGGCTTGCATCCCCATGCTATAGGTGGGTGCGGGTATGCCGTGCAGGGCCAGGGGTGCGTTGTCGCTTTCGAAAAAGAGGCCGCCGCCGGTGGGGTCGTTGTTGACGTGGAGACCATAGGTGCGGCAGGCCGCGATAATGGCTGAGTCTTCTGACGTGCGGTGAAGGCCGACGAGGGTCACGAGCGTGGTGTCGTCGTAGCTGGCGTTGTCGATGTTCAGGTTGTAGACGATGTTGTTTAGCGGTAGGGGTGGGTGAGCCGCAAACCATTCGCTGCCGATCAGCCCTTCTTCCTCGGCCGTATAACAAATAAAGAGCACAGAACGCCGCGGCGGGTATTTCCCGAAATAGCGGGCGGCGTCGATGACCGCGCAGCTGCCGGATGCGTTGTCGCGCGCGCCGTTGTAGATGCTGTCGAGTTTGCCTTCCTCCATGACGGGATGGCGGGTTGTGCCCAGATGGTCATAGTGGGAGCTCAGCACGACGTATTGTTGGCGCAGCGCCGGGTCCGTGCCGGGGATAAAGCCCATGACGTTTCGCAGCTCAACATCCATGGCCGCAGAGCCGCTGTCAAGGCGGTTGGCATTGAAATGTCGTTTGAAATACTGAAAATATCCGGTGTTGCCGGGTAGGGGCTTTGCGCCGGCCTGCTGGAATTCGCGTGCGATATAGAGAGCGGCGCTGTCGATCCCCGGAGTGCCGATAAAACGACCTTTCAGCGCGTCGGAGGCGAGGTAGATCAGCGGGGCGGTGGCCTGGTCGGGCGGAGTGACGGATTCGATGTGGGCGAGGGTCGAGCGGGAGGGGGTGTAGGAGGTGGCAGGTGATTGGACGGATGGTGAAGACTGCGCAATCGACTGCGTGTTGATCGCACCGGCGCACAGCAGGGCGGCGAGGAGGAAAGGTTGGTGGTGTTTCATAGCGATAAATATAGGGCTTTTTGATGTGCGGCGAGTGCGGAATCCCGTCATTATTCGTTGCGGAGTGTGTCAACGGGGTTGCGGACCGCGGCGCGCAGGGACTGGAAGAACGTCGTGGCAAGTGCGATGAGCGCAACGAGGACGCCGGCGGCGATAAAGATCCAGCCGCTAACGGTTGTTCGATACGCGAAATTATTGAGCCACTTGCCCAGGACGAACCAGGCAATGGGCGTGGTGATGAGCATGGCGACGACGATGAGCTTCAGAAAGTCTTTGGATAGCAGGGTGATGATATTTGGTGCGGTGGCGCCAAGGACCTTCCGGATGCCGATCTCCTTTACGCGGCGGTCCGCGGCATATGCGGCCAGACCAAACAACCCCAGACATGCGATAGCGATCGCCAGCGCGGAAAAAAGAATGGAGATCTTACCCATCCGCTGTTCGGAACGATAGAGCGCGTCGAAGTCGGCGTCCATAAACGAATACGTGAATGGCTCATGGGGTGCAAGCGCGGACCAGCCCGAGCGGATCCGGTCGATCGTGGCGGCAAGGTGTCCCGAACGCACGCGGAGGATTAGATTGTCCGGAGACTCCATGCGGTTGATGACCATCGCCAGCGGGGTCACGTTGTCGCGCAGGGAAGCGAAATTAAAATCCTGGACAACACCGACCACGTGAAAGGGCACTAGGCCGCCGGTGTAATGAAAGGCGATGGTTTTGTCGAGCGGTTCATCGGTGATGCCATAAACGCGGGCGGCGGTTTCGTTGATGACCACTGCCGTCGAGTCGGTCCCGAATTGCGCGGACAGGTTGCGTCCCGATACGATTTTCATTTGCAGCGTTGGAACATAGTCGGCGTCCACCAGCCAGAACTGCGTCTCGATCGAGTTGCCGGTGCTGCCTTGCAGGAGGCCATAGTTATGCCAACGATGATCGTTTGTCGGCAAAAAACCCGAGAGGCTGGCGTCCGTCACTTCCGGAAGCCGCAGGGCTTCTTTCTTTAGTGTAATGGGGTCGGGCAGGTGGGAGACGTTGTTGACCACGAGGATCCGGCTCCGGTCAAACCCGAGGTCCTTGTCGCGAATAAATTTAAGCTGGCGGTAGACCATCCCGGTGCCAACGATCAAGAAGAGCGAGACCGAAAACTGAAAGACGACGAGAGTGTTGCGGAGGGCACTGCCCTTCAGGCCCGTAGTTGGTTGGCCCTTCAACACGTCCGCAGGGCGGAATGCGGAGAGAAAGAAAGCCGGCCAGACGCCCGCGAGGAAACCCACCACCGCGACGATCAGCGCCAGCGCGGGCAACAGCCACGCGAGCGTTTGTCTGTCGAGGACAAGCGACTTGGCGGCAAGGCGGTTGAAGAACGGCAACAGGAGGGCGGTGAGCCCAAGCGCAAGGGCGGTGGCGATGAAGGTGATGATCAACGATTCGGTAAGGAATTGCCGGACAAGGGCGCTTCGGGCGGAACCCAGGACCTTACGAACCCCCACTTCGCGGGCGCGGGCGGTGGAGCGGGCGGTAGACAGATTCATAAAGTTGATGGCGGCCAGCAGCAGGACGAAGGCGGCGATCGCGGAGAAGATATAGGTGGTCTGCATGCTCCCGTTTGGTTCCAGTTCGTCGGTCCGGTTGGATCGCAGGTGGATATCGGTGAGCGGCATGAGGCTTAGCCGAAGATAAAAACTCGAATCTTTTGGATTGTAGTGCGGGTCCCAGGTCTCCATAAAGGTGCTCAGTTTGGACTGAAGCGTGTTGCTGTTTGCGCCGGGTTTCAACAGAATAAAGGTCGACATGGGAAACATCGCGTAGAAGCTGTTTGGGCGGTCCAGCCAGGTGCCGCGTGTCGTGGCAAAGAGGTCGTAATGGAAGGAAGATCGGGCAGGCATGTCGCGGATGACACCCGTGACGGTATAGGTGATCGTATCGTCGATATCCCTCAGGCTCCGGCCGACGACGTTTGTGTTGTCGAAGTATTTACGCGCGGCGGCTTCCGTGATCACGAGTGCCCGGGGTGTCTGAAGTGCGGTTGCCGGGTTGCCGGCGATCATGGGAAGGGTAAAGACATCGAATATCGCAGGGTCGCAAAAAACGAGACGGTCTTCCCGGATCGGTTGGGCGCCTTTCATGAATCTGTGGCCCCCTTGCGGGAAAAGGCGGACGGCGGTCTGCACTTCGGGATAGTTGTTCCGGAGCGTTGCGGCGACAGGTGGTGCGGCGTCGGCCATGTACGAGATATGGTCGGTCAGCTTCATGTCGCTGTTAACGCGGAAGATACGGTCGGCGTTGCGGTTGTAGCGGTCATAGCGAAATTCGTCGACAACGAAAAGGGTAATGCAAAGGAAGGTGGTAAGGCCGAGGGTGAGACCGAGGATGTTGAGAAGGGTGAAACCGCGGTTTCTTTGCAGCTGGCGGAGGGCAAGGAGAAGCTGGAGACGGCTCATGTGTGTAGTTTGTTAAATTTAGCGCTTTTTGCGGCGGTGTGCGAGCCTATTTTCCCCCGAAGACGGATTGCAGGACGAATTGGATGATGCTGATCAGGAAGGGCGAACTCGCGGCGAGGACCGCGGCGGTGGTGCGGAGACCGGAAGAGAAGACGGGCAGCCAATTCTGGTCGCCGGTACCTGTGCCGGCGCCACTTCCGCCTGCGCCGGCGACCTTTGTGTCGGGCAACTGGCTCTCGAGATTTATCATGGTGATCTTGACCGGGACATAGAAGATGAGCAGCAGGATGCTGTAGAGGCCGCCGAGCAGGTATACGAAGTCGTTACGAAGAAGGGAGTAGGAAGGCGGCGCTTCGAGGAACTTCATGAGGTCGAGCGAGGAGATGGCGCTGAAGAGGCTGCCGGTCTCCAGCACGATCATGGTAAGCAAGAACGCGCTGGTATAAAAGAAGAGGGTAAACTGACTGCGAAGTCGCCGGTAGGTGTCGGCGTACGCGGCGATCGTCTTGCCCGTGTCGGCGATGGCGTTGGTAGTGCTCGCGATGGAGGCCGTCAGCGCGGTGGCAGCTTCGGGGGTGGTGCCGGCGAGCGAGCGGGCCACACTGGTGACGGCGTTGCGCTGCAGGATATTGTTACGCTGGGTAATGGCGACATTCTTTATCGAATGCATCAGGTCGGCGATCAGGCGGCCGGCGAAGAGGTAACCGGCATAACAAACAATCCCGGAGCCATACGCCAGAATATAATACGTCCAGACGTTGGATGCAAATCCTTTCATAAAGAACGTGTCGCCTATATAGGACGGCGTGACGATGTACAGGTATATCATGAGTGCAAACGCCATCACGACGACAAAGGCGATAATAAATACTTTCCACACCGTGGCGGGTTTTGCCGCATGGTCTTTTCGCATCTGGATGATCGTCATAAAGGCCAGCGGGATTACGATGAAGAAGAGGACAAACTGGAAGATCATCAGGAGGGCGAAGGTGCCGAACCCGGGGTATCGTGCAAAGAAGGTCAGGCCGGTTGCGGGATAGGTCTTTGAACGGAGGGTGATAGGGCCTTCGGCATGGATAGAATATTCGGGCGCCGTGGTATCGCGGTCGTAGCGGAAAATAAAAGTCCGTGCGGCCGCCGAGGTATCGGGATTGGAATAGATCCCTGCGAGAGTGGCTTTGCTGGAGGTAAAAAGCGATCCCACGAGGAGGCGGCTGTTGAGGCTGGTGTCGGCCTGGTCTTCGAGCCGCCGGCGTTCCTGCTGGATGCGGATATACAGGAGGTACGCGGATATTCGCTGACGGACGGCTTCGGGCGGACGGGGTTTCTCCGGCCGGTCAAAGTCCCGGGGCACTACGGTATCGAGGTCATCGAACCGCTGGATCTTCCGGAGGATGCTCCGAGCCAGCAGAATGGAGTCGGGAGAGGGAGCGGTCGGGAAGAGCTCGCGCTGTTTGTGGGCCATCAGGGTATCGGCGATATTTCTTGGGTGGAAGACGAAATCGTGGTATTCGTTGCCGGGGTTAAACAGTAGGAATACACCGAGCAGAAACCCGATCAGGCCGGTGAAGAGCAGTGCCTGTGTTCGAAAACTATGGGTGATCTTTTCGTTCATGGATGTCGGTTTACGACTTTGGGCCGGATCTTTTGCTGTTACCGTTGACCATGTTGCCGAGGCCGGTGAAGTTGGTGGTGACGTTCAACAGTCCGAAGACGTTCCCACGCTTAGGGTCATATTTGATCTGTATGGGTATCCACACATCGTTCGTAACTAAGATACGAACAGTTCCGTTAATCGTATTGACCACCTGGGTCTCCTTCGCATACAGTCCCTTCCAGACATTCATATAACTGCCGCTAACGTCAAATTCGAACCAGGGTTCGTGGCTTTTGTTGCCATTGAGGACAAGGTCTAACCCCGGAGTGAGCGTAAACACTTCCCGGTTGAGGTTCCTGCCCGGTTGCAACGTATCGTCCGCAAAATTTACAGCCGCTTTGATGTCGATCTGGATATTAAACTGGCGGGTTGGTTTGGTAAGGCCCTTGATGTATGCTGTCGTCAGCTGCAGATTTTTGGAAAAGAGGCCCGTGCTGTACGAGGTGTCGGTAATGCCCGCCGTCAGCAGGCCGCGGTTCTGGAAAAGGGACTTGTCGTTCTCATACGACCGGTGGACTGTCTGGTAAAAGACGAACTTCGGGTCCCGGATCAGCTTTCTGATCGAGCTCGTGTAGGGTACGCGTTGGGTTTCGAGGGTGTCGATGACACGCAGGACGATCGCCTTGAAGGCGCTGTCGAAGTCGGCCCATTTAGCCGTGCTGTCGTTAAAAAGCCGGTGATAGTCCTTGCGGTATGTTTCGCGTCGGGAAACCGGGACCGTGGTCAGCGCCGCGTCCACCGCCCTGCTCAATTTTGCATAGTAGTCGATAACCGAATCCTCGAGCAGCTCATTTAAGAATTTCTTCTTTACCGTATAGTCCCGGTTATTGACGATGGCGTAGGTCAGTCCGGCTGTCATGCCATTAAAACGATACCCGGAATCCAATGCCGCCCCAACGCTAAGGTTCAGGTTGCGCAACCAGGTATATTTTCGATAGTACTTGTAGTCGGCGAGACTGTCATTATGTTTCAGCATCACGGCGTAGGGGTTTGTATTGAGCGTGACGGACTTGGAAGGGCCGGTCAGGTCCTTTACAGCCAGCTGGAAAAAGCTCGTGAAGATGTCCTTGTAGCTACCGGAGGCCAGCGAATCGACGGTCAGTATGGTCGAGATGCCTTTGGCGGAGTCCGTTTTGGCTGATTGGCCGAAGGAGTCAAGGGCGAAGACCGACAAACCCAGGATCAACCACGGCGTGAAGAAATGCCTTTTCATTTGCTTGACAAAAATTTCAGGTTAGAATATCGAAGCCGTCGGCGAAAGGGCTATTGGTAAACGTTGCCGGAGTGGCCGGACTGGTGGACCGATCGATGCCGACGGTGGCGCTTGTGCCGGTCAGGGTTCCGTCGACATGGATGGTATCGCCGGCGATCACATTTGGAAAGGTATGTGAGCCGCCATTGTTCAGGGTAGCCTGGCCGATGTTCGCGCCGTTGCGAAACAAAATGGCCGTTGCGGTACCCTGACCCTCCTGAAAGCTAACCGTTACGGTCGCCGGAGTCGGCTGGGCCGCGATCATGGGCGCCGGCTGCGCGGCAGTTCGGGGCCTGGAGGCTTTGGCACTTGTTTTTTTGGCCATACTGATAACGTTTAATGGATAATAATGGATCTGAAAGCGAAGCTAAGCCATCCCGGGACGACCGGCAACGGGAAATACACGCATTTTTTACAGCGTGAAAACACCTATCAGATCAGCGCAAACCGGTCGCCGTCGAAAAGGCCGAGATCGCTAAGTTTTAAGTGCGGGATGACGAGGAGGGCCATAAAAGAGAGGGTCATAAAGGGGGCACGGAGGGGGGAGCCCAGGTTTTTGGCAAAGCGGTCGATGGCGGAGTAGGATTCAGCGACGTGTTCGCCGGGATCGAGGGACATCAGGCCGGCGACGGGGAGGGGAAGGACCGTCTCGGTTTCGAGGTCGCCTTCGCCGGGGCTTTGGCGACCGACGCAGGAAAGTCCGCCCTGGTGGGCGATCACGAGGTTGACGGCGCGGCAGATGCTCTCGTCGTCGACGCCGACGGCGACGATGTTGTGGCTGTCATGGGCAACCGAAGAGGCGAGGGCGCCCTTCCTTAGACCGAATCCCCGGATAAACGACTTGGCGACGGGGCGGTTTGGCTGGTAGCGGTTGACAACGACGATCTTCAGGATGTCTTTGCCGGGGTTGGCGTGGAGCCGCCCATCCATGGGGAGGCAATCCTCCACCGGAGCGATCAGGCGGTTGGTGATCAGCTGGCCGTCGAGTGCTTCTATCACATAGACTTGTTCGACGTTTTCTTCTTCACCCCATTTATTGAGGATGTATGCAAAATCGTCCGGGGTATGGGGATTGCTGTTGAATTGATTGATGGGTTCGGGCAGGGCGGTGGAACCGGAGAGCGGGTCACGGGCGACGATCCGGGACTGGCCGTTCCCTGCGACGACCCGGCCGCGGATGATCGTCTTCAGGACGCGGAAGTTCCGCAGGTCTTCGACGAGGATAAGGTCGGCATTGTGGCCCGGCCGCAGGAGGCCCGTATCCAGCCGGTAGTGGATGACGGGGTTGATGCAGGCCGCGCGCAGCACCTTAAAAACGTCGATCCCTTTTGCCACGGCGCGGGCGCAAAGCCGGTCGATATGGCCGGCGAGGAGATAGTCCGGGTGGCAGTCGTCGGTACAAAACATCATCTGGTTCGGGTAGTCGGCCAGCAGGCCGATGAGGGCGTCGAAGTTCCGGGCGGCGCTTCCTTCGCGGATGAGGATCTGCATACCCGCCTGCAATTTGTCCAGGGCTTCATCGGCGGTTGTGCATTCATGGTCGGTGCTGATGCCCGCGGCGATGTACTGGCGCGCCTTGTCGCCGCGCAGGCCGGGGGCGTGACCATCGATGGGTTTGCCGACGCGTTGGGCGGCGTGGATCTTCGCCATGACTTCCGGGTCTTTGTGGAGGACGCCGGGAAAGTTCATCATTTCGCTCAGGTATTTTATATCGTCGCGGGCCAACAGCTGGGCCACTTTTGCGGCTTCGAGCGTGGCGCCGGCGGTTTCGAAGCGGGTAGCGGGGACGCAGCTCGGCGCGCCGAAGTTGAAATAAAACGGAACTGAATTGCCGTTTCGGATCATGAAGTCGACGCCGGGGAGCCCGCAGACGTTTGCAATTTCGTGGGGGTCGCTGACAGTGGCAACGGTCCCGTGGACAACGGCCATGCGGGCAAATTCGGAGGGGATAAGCAGGGAAGATTCAATATGAACATGGGCGTCGACAAAGCCGGGGAGGATATAGGGACTATCGTCGGGAAGGAGGATCGGCGCGGGTTCGGCGGCATCGGAGGGAACCTTCATGGAGAGCGGCGTGATCGACTGGATACGGCCCGCTTCGATGGTGACGACTGCCGGATAGATGTTACGCTGGAGGATGTCGACGAGCTGGCCGATGATCTGCATATGCTAATTTATCGTATTTTGGCAACCTATCGCAATCGCTATATGATCTATATGTCACGTATCCTTTTGTTATCTTTTGTTTTATTCGCCGCAACATGGAGTAGTCGGGCGCAATCGGCGCAAGATATCATCAACAAATATCTGCAGGCCATGGGTGGGAAGGAAAAGCTCCAGACCATCAACACCCTCTACCAGGAAGGGATAGCCGTCCTGGAGAATGGCGCGGAGCTGATCTCCCGGTCGTGGCGGGTCTATGACCGCGTATACCGGCAGGAGGTCGTGATGCCGGCGGGGAAGGTGGTGATCGTGGTCACCCCGAGACAAGGGTGGAGTGCGGGGCCCGGGACAGGGGGGTTGTTCAAACCCCTAACGGATGTGCAGCTCAAGGCCCTACGTCCGGAAATCGATCCGGGCGGCCCGCTTGTCGATTATGCGGCGAAGGGGAATAAGGTCGAGCTGGATGGAAGGGACACGGTCAACGGGCAGGCGTGCTACCGGCTAAAGGTGTTTTTTCCGCTTGGCGGGTCCACGGTCTATTCCCTGGATATGCATACCGGGTATATCCTCCGGGCGACGCGGTCCGGGGGGAATATCTTGGGGACGATACTGCCCGGGGCGGGGTCGGAGGGCCACCCCGAGGGGGAGGTGGTGACGGAGTATGGGGATTATAAAGTGATACCGGGGGGATATGTCTTTGCGCATTCGATCGTCTTAAGCCCGTATGGGGCGCGGGTCCGGATCACGAAGATCCAGGTAAACGGGTCCGTGAATTCGGATGTCTTAAGTAAGCCCAAGTAGCAATAATTTCGATGTTTTGACGTTTCATGCACGGGTGAACCGATGTTCCCCATCCTATACAAAAACCAATGCCCGTCGCGTATGAAACAAAAGAGCGTCGTATTCCTCTGTGGAATGCTCCTGTGCCTGACTGCTTCCTCCCAATCCTTTATCGGGTACGGTTATGACAATTATTCCGGCGTCAATGGGGTGCTCCTGAACCCCGGGGTCCTGGCTGACAGCAAGTATAAGATCAATGTAAACATATTCGCCGCCAGCGCGTACGCGGGAAACAACGCCTTCGAGATGGATCGAAGCAAGCTTTTCGGGCTCCATCTCAGCGGGTTAAAAGAGAACAACGGCTATGATAAGATCCCGAATACGGCCGACAAATATGCCTATTTCAATACGGATATCCTCGGGCCGTCGGCGACGATCAACCTCACGAAACGGGATGCGATCGCGCTCATCACGCGGGAGCGGACGATCGGGAACGAGTATAACCTCGGGAACCCGCTTTTCCAGTTGACCGGCATTGCGAATCCCAGCTTTTACAATACCTCTATCATCAACCGCAGCCTCCAGATGAAAGTCAACTCCTTCGCCGAGGCGGGGGTCTCCTATGGCCGGGTACTGATGAAGAACGATCATGCGGAGATGAAGATCGGGATCACCGGCAAATACATTTCAGGGGTCGCGTTTAGCAGTTTTTCGACCGGGCCGTTACAGCTCGAGATCGACCCGACCAACACGATCATCAACATGACGGGTAACGTGACGGCGCAATACTCGTCCAATCTCGACAATCTCGGCGGCGGGGCCAATGTCATGAAGGCGCTGGGCACCTCGGCCGGGCATGGTTTCGGCATGGACATCGGGTTTGTGTATGAAGTGAAACACCGCGACAACCCCCGCGAAGAGAAGTTCCGGCTCGGGCTGAGCATTACGGATATCGGCCAGGTGTCGTACCACAACTCGCCAAACGGCGCGATGTATACCCTGAATGTCGACGGTCACAACACCAGCGAACTGCAAAAGCAGGGTGGTGAATCGATGAACGACTATTTCACGCGGCTCAAGACGCAGGGGCTGATCACACCTACCAGCCCGCCCAATATGGCGACGGTAAAGCTCCCGACGGCGGTCCGCTTCAACTTCGACTACAATATTTTCAAACGGCTTTATATCAATGCCGACGTGCTCATGAGCATGCTTGCCACCTCCAACCCGGTAAACCCCAACTATGTCTCGACCTTTACGGTTACGCCGCGGCTCGAGAAAAAGTGGGTCAGCATCTATTCGCCGGTGTCGTATAACGTCGAGGGACAGTTGAACTGGGGTGCGGGGGTGCGGGTGGGACCGGTGTTTGTGGGCAGCGGGTCGGTGGTGTCGGCGATGTTCAAGAAAAAAATCTCGTCGGCGGATGCGCATATCGGGCTCACGATACCTATCTTCCAGCATCGCAGGAGCGAAGACAGGAAAGATAAAAAACAAAATAAGGCAGACACCGTCTACAAAGCCGGGGTTAACGACCGGGATGGCGATGGCGTCGTGGATGCCAAGGACGAATGCCCGGATTCGGCCGGTCCTGTCGCCTTGTTAGGCTGCCCCGACCGGGATGGCGACGGTGTACCGGATATTCATGACAAGTGTCCGGATGTCCCCGGGTCGAAAAATTTCCATGGCTGCCCGGCGCCGGATACCGATGGGGACAGTGTGAACGACGATGAGGACAAATGTCCGCTTGTGAAGGGCGTCAAGTCGAACTACGGCTGTCCGCCGATCAACCCGGTATTTGTCTCCAAGGTCAGGAAGGCGTCGGACCGGGTGTTCTTTGTGCGCGCGAAGGCGACAATAGAGGCGGTATCGTTTGGTGAGCTGGACCATGTGGCGGAGGTGCTGCAGGATGACACGACGCTGCGGCTCCGGATCGAAGGGTATACGGACAGTGAGGGACCGGATGCGCGGGAAATGAAGTTGTCCGAACGACGGGCCAGGGCGGTCGAGCGGTATCTCGAGATGCAGGGTATATCCGCGTCGCGGATGGATGTGGTCGGGTATGGGAAGACCAGGCCGATCGCGCCGAATGATTCGCCGGAGGGTATGGCACGGAACAGGCGCGTGGAGATGGTGTTGATGAACTATCCGAAGGATAAGGCCGGGCCGGGGGCGGCGGCGCACGCGGCCGGCGATAAGAAGTAGCTTTTTAGGTGATAGGTATATAGAAAAAAGGCGGCCCTTAGGGGTCGCTTTTTATTTTTTGCGTGAGTTCGTCGAGAAAGCCGGTCTGGGCGGGGTTGATCATCGTGTGTGCGGCTTCGAGCGAGTACCAGGCGCCTTTGTCGATCTCGGGGAAGGAAATGTGGCGGCCGGAACCGCGGGGCCATTCGAGTTCGACGAGGTTGCTCACGAGTTGGCGCGGGTCGAGTTCACCGGCGATGGCCCAGGCATGAACGAGTTTGCCGCCTTTCTGGCGGATGGGGCTAAGGGGTTGGAAATGACCGGTGAGGCGGACGCCGGTCTCTTCATGGAATTCACGGATGGCAGCGTCGAGCGCGGATTCGCCGGCATTGAATTCGCCTTTTGGGATGGTCCAGGCGCCGGCATGCTTGTTACGCCAAAAAGGGCCGCCGGGGTGGACGAGAAATACTTCGATCGGGGGCGAGCGATAAAGCAAAATTCCGGCGGATTGTCGGGTTACCATATTGTGATGGACTGCAAAGAGTCAGCCAATTTTGTCGTACATTTACCAATCCCGCCGGTGTGCTATGAGAAACGTCCTATTCAAGGTGAAGAACCACCTGAGCTCATGCGACACCAAAAACTATGGGCTGGCCCGGGGCCGGTCCGGGAATTTAGCCGCTTTTTATTATGGATCGGGGTGCTGATGCTGCCCGTGTTGCACGGTATGGGGCAATGTACGGTTTACCCGGCGGGCATAAAGGATCTTGCGGTCATCTCTGTTACGGACACCAGCGTGACCTTTCACTGGTCGAAGGTAACTCCCCAACAAACGTATTACAACTTCGTGGTTACCACCGATTCCAGCTACACCGGCTATCCGGGGGACACCAATTTTGTCCATTTCTATCATTTTCAGCCGGACACGGTCGCCACGCAGGATTCGTTGTTGCCGGGTACCCGATATTATATTTTTGTTTTTGAAACGCGCTGCTCGGCGATGGATTCGGTTTCGTTTGTCACGCTGGGAAGCAGGGTCAATGGCTGTGCGCCGGGGTCGGTGCCGACGCCGGTGATAACGAGTGCCACGGGGAGTTTTACAGTCTGCGGGAGTGGCGGCCTGGTGTTGAATTCCAGCAGTACGACGGGAAGTATGTGGTATATGAACGGGCAGTTGGTGGATTCGGGCGCTTCCAGCCTGCTCGTGACGCAGTCGGGAAACTATACGCTGGCGGTCCTTTATCCGAATGGATGTAAAGATACCAGCGCGGTGCAGGAGGTTGTCCTCGATCCCGGGCCGCTCCCGCCGGTGCTTACGGTCGCGGGGTCGCTGGAGATCTGTAGTGGCAGTACGGTTGGCCTTTATTCTTCCTCCGCAACCGGCAACCAATGGTATAAAGGGAGCCTGGCGTTGCCCGGCGAGACGGGGAGCGAATACCTGGCCGACTCGGCGGGGGTGTATTGGGTGCAGGTGACGGATGAGTTTGGTTGCCGGGCGAATTCGGCACAGGTCACGGTGACGATCAATCCGGCATCAGTCGGCGACAAGGTAACGCCCACGATCTCACCAACCGGGCCGTTGCTGCTATGCGCGGATTCGACCGTGTTGCTGATCGCTTCCAAAGCGGTCAACTACCAATGGTTTTGGGACGGTGACGCGATCCCCGGTGCGGATGGGGATACGCTCGCGGTGAACCTCAACGGAGAGTATACCGTGGCCACGGGAACGGCGGGGTGCGGATCGATCGGTGCGTTGTCTGCGCCGGTGGAGATAACCTATATCGATCAGATCCAGCCCGTTATTACGCTGGTGAGCGGGGTGTTGTGGAGCAGTGCGCCATCGGGTAACCAGTGGTATTTGAATGGCCATACGATCCGGGGTGCGACAAATCAGCAATATACGCCGCGGACGACGGGCTCGTATACGGTTCGGGTAGGCGTGGGTGTGATGGCGGTCGATACGACGACGTTCCAGATCGGGGTGGGCGGGTGTTACAGTGCATTCTCGTTGCCGTGGGTGATCGCGGATTCGAACCTGGTGGCGCCGCAGGTGTCGGTGTTCCCCAATCCGGTGAGTTCTGTTCTCACGCTAGTCAGCAAGGCGGCGGGGCCGGTGACGGTGCGCGTCTTTAACCTGATGGGTCAGCAGGTTTTTACGGGTCAGGAGTTGACCGGGACGACGGAGGTGGATGTGAGTTCGTGGGGTAAAGGGGTTTACTTTTTGCAGATTATTGATGAAAGGAGCCAGTTGCAGGAAAAGAAGGTGGTGGTGAAGTTGTAAGGACGAAGTTACTCCGACCGCAGGCTCTTTACCGGATTGGCGGCCGCGGCGGCGATGGCCTGGAAGCTGACGGTCAGGAGCGCGATGCAAACGGCGGCGTCACTAACCCGTCACTTTCTTTGTTGTCAGGTCGAAGCTGAATGTGTCGAATGCCGGGGCCGTCTGATCGCCGCCGGTCATATCGTTGGTGAAATACTCTCCTTTTATTGTCGTGGAGCTGACCGTTAGCCGCAGGAAGCCCGGCAGGTCTTCATTGTACTTCTGCAGTGTCACCCCGCTTTGCGTCGTCGCAAAGGGCGTGGTGATCCTGGCCTTGGTAGTCGGGTTCACCTGCAGCTTGTGCATGGTCTTTGCCGAGGCGTAGCCGCCGTTGCCCGCGACGATATACGGATAAGTGCGGTTGCCTATCTGCCGGCTGAACCGTTGGTAGTTGTGGACGTGACCGGACAAGACAAGGTCCGGGTATCGGTTGCCGGAGGCGGCGACGGCCTGATCAATCGCATCGAGGATGTCGCCATAACCGCCGTGTTCGCTGTCGAGTGAGAAGGGGCAGTGGTGGACGGTAAGAAGAAGGGCCTTGGTTTTGTCAGCGGCCTTCAGTTGACTGATCAGCCAGTTGAACTGAGGATGGTTTGTGTCGGTCGAATTGTCGAGCGACCCATCGACATTGGAATAAAGGCCGATGATGGTTGCCAGCGGCGTGTTGAGTACCCAGTAGGGCCAGGGTTGGTCCATGGTGAGCCGGTAGGGCGAGGATTGGGAAGGCTGACGTTTCGAATCGCAGAAATTCGCAAAAAAACCTTTGAGGGACGGTTCGGGGTCGGGAGGATCGCCTTTATTGACGATCGTCTGGCCATCATGGTTGCCCGGAACGGCGAAGATCAGCGAATTGAGAAATTTGTAGGGGTCATAGAATTGATCGCGGTAGTCTATTGACTCACCGTTGTAGTAAACGACGTCGCCGAGATGGTAGAGCCATGCCGGCTTGTTGTTGGCAGGGCTGCTGTTGTACAGCGCTTCCATCTGTAAGGCGAGGTCCCGGGTGATGCCCGTGGCGTTGATATCGCCGGTATCGCCGACGGAAAAGAAAACCATCTGGCCGGTGGCATTGATCCCGCTGATGACGCTGGGGTCCACCGCCGAGGCGAGGGCATAGCTCAGGTCTTTGGGTTGTTTGTTGGTCGAAGGGATCGCTACGAAATTGGGGTGGGGTTTGGGCAAAGCCACCGGATCGCCGAATGCCCGCCTGGGTTTGGACACGGAATTGCCCGGGGGCTTGGCCCGGTACTTCATGACGAGGAGTTTCGGCGAGGACTTCTTGCCGGGTTTTGGCGAAGACTTCCTGGCGGGTTTTGGCGAGGCCTTCCTGGCGGACTTCTTCTTGGCGGCCATAGTGAAAGGAATTTTAGGTTAAGATTATTTAGCGACGGCCTCCAGGTCGGCCTGGAGTTTTGCAAAGTCCAGGCCCTGGATATATCCCGGCTGCTTTGCTTCCGGTGGCAGAATGGCATAGGCTTCATCGACGCACTCATCCCACCAGGACCAGGTAGCGAGCTGGGTGTTGCCCCAAGTCAACACGGTCAGCTGATCCGCGTCATAGGCCACGGCGTAGACCGCATGGCCGTCATTGGTCAGGGGTGCCGGCGTCCAGGGCTTCCGTTGGTCGAAGAGGTCGTCCGCGCCCTGCTGCACCTGGAATCCCAGGTAGACGCCGCCGAAATACTGGATGGCTTGTTTGACATGCGTGTGATTCTTGGGATCGATGCTGACAAAGGCGAGGATCTTGTCGGCTCCGATTCCCGTGCTTTGCCAATAGTTGAGGACTTTAAGCTCATCGAGACCGGTGTCGGGCCCGCCGGTGAGTTGAAAGTAGGTTTTCAAAAGCACTGTTTGGGCCGGGATGTTCTTTTTTTTGATGAGGCCGTTATAGACGGTCAACGCATGGCCAGCGGCGGCGATGGTGCAATCGCCGTACTTGTCGTTGCCATCCATCGGAAAGAGGACGGTGGGGTCCTTTGTGCCCAGGTTCTGGTAGACCGCATCGAGAACGTTGTATTGGTCGGCCGGGGCGGGCAATGCGGAGGCGTAATTCCTGAGAAGTAATGTCCGGTAGTCTTTTTGTGGCGGGTGTTTGCCAAAGCGGTATTTGGACATGGGGTTTAATTTTTTGATTAGTGGTGGGAAAGGTAAACTATCTCCCCCCGAAATCCTAGGGTTAAATCACGGGATTTTGTGAGTATAAATACGCGTTTTTAAGGCGCGACCCTGCCACTCAAAAATCAATCGCCTGACCCCGGACGGGGGCGAGCGCATCCGTGCGAAAATCTTCGGCTTCTTTCATCGTGACCCCGGTGGCGTTGCTGATGGTGAAATAGGGATTGCTCCAGTCGTTTTGGAAGAGTTGGGCCCAGAAGCCGGTTTTTTTGTACAGGATGTGTTGCGCCTTGAAAGCAAAGATGAGCGGAATGGCGCCCGTACTGTGGATCGTTACAGAATTATCGCTGTTTCGTTTGATATTCTGGTTAACAGCTGCGATGCCTTTGACGGTCGCGTCGACATCGACGGTGGCGCCGGATTTATCCCCGATGGTAATGGTGAAGGTATCGCTCTTCAGTACCGCGTTGATGACATAGAGCTCGCTGTTCTCGAGCTTTTGCTGAAAAGCGCGGAATTTGTCCCTGACCGGGGCAGCGCTGCTGATGAATCCATCCAATTGCACCAGGTCGACCTTGTCTTCCTTCACTTCTTCGTATTTGACCGTCAGGATCTTGTTGCTGTCGAGGCCGACCTTGGCGTCCAGCTTGCCCATTTTTAGCTTGTCGAGCAGCCAGCCGAGGACGGAGATGCCGGTCTCCGAGTCGAAGCTAAGGGAGGCCGATGCCGCGACCTCACCGGTAACTGTCCCGGTAATCAATGTCGGCGGCGCCATGTCGCCGGGCGCAAACAGAGTGGTGATGGGGCTTTCGAGGGGGCTGACATTTTCCCCGTCCTTGCACAGCAGCAGGAGGGGCCGGATATCGGATTTTGGAAGCGCGACGGCATTGTAGCCGTAGTCGGCCAGGAAGTTCTTTAAGATCTTACTCATAAAATCAGATTTAAGCTTTTTGAATGATGGTGTCCACCGCCGTTCCGTTGATCGGCTCAAAGGGCGGCTTATGGTTGGCGATGGCGGTCAAGCCGGCCAAATGACAAGTCGGGTAGTCCGAATTTTCTTCGTTGAAGAGGACGGTATAGAACCCGCGCGCATATTCCACGCCGGCTGCGTCGGGCAGGACCATGACTGTCCCCGCCACGAAGCTGACCATTGACCGCACCGCCTTTGCATGGTCAATGGAATTGCAGGCGCTGAGGATGATCACGGAGGGTGTGTGGATATGCTGTTGCAACTGGATTATGTTTGTCCATTCCTTAATGTCCATGGGGTCGGCGTTCCGGTTGGCGTCCTCGAAGTAGAGCCCCTTGATATTGTTGGCGTGTAGGGAGATGTGGAGGATATCGGGTTTAAGCTTGACGAGTTGTTCGGTGACCTCGTTTCGTTCCACGCCGGTGCGGATCTCGATCTGGAAGTTAGCCCGGTCGATGCTGGAGTCGTGCAGCCGCTGGATTACTGCCAGCTCCTCCCCAAAATTGAGCACAGGCTTATCGGCCGGGCTGGAACAAAGGAAAAGGACCAGCTTCTTCTCCACGGGCACTGAGCGATCCACGAATTTTTGCATGGTCTTCGCAAGGAACTTGTTGTTCAGTTTGGCGGTAAGGGTGGCAAGGGTAGCATCGGGCATCACGGTCTGCTCGCTGCGTAGCGCAAAATCGAGGATATTCCGCCGGTCGATCCCGGACTGCTTGTCGGTAAAGAGTCGCTCAGCCGTATCCTTCAGGTATTCGGCGAGGGCGGGGATGTCGACACCGGGCGCGTCGATATCGATCTGCTTCTGCTGTACGGCGTTGAGCAATCCTTTGACGGTCTCTTTTTCGGCGTGGATGCGCATGAGGTTGATCCGCAGTTTGCGCAGGATCGCGTTGGCAGGTGTCCCCGCCTTGAATCCGGCGGGCGGGATGACGATGATCCAGGTCTTGAAGTAAGCACCGTCAAGGTAGAGGATATAGCCATACAGGGAGATCTGCTCGCCGGGAGTGCCCGTATCATAGGTATCGATCAGCCTCGCCTGGTTGGGGATGGCGTAGTCGGTACCTTCGCGCATGACGGCCAGCAGACAATGCTCGCCGTCCCGGACCAGGGAGGAGGGATCCTTTTTGCCGGCGGAATGCCGGGTGGTTGCAGCGAAGAAAAGGTCGGCCAGGTCCTTCCCGGCCTTTAGCAGTGGAAGTTGTCTCGTGCCGACGCGCACGGGTAGCTGGAGGTAATGTTTGAAGAGCACCTGGAGGTCCACGCCCGGCCGGGTGTTCGCGATCTGCTTATTATCCGGGTTGCGCAGTGCCAGCTCGATCTTGTTGAGGAATTTTCCATCCGAGAAAAATCGTTTGTACACAACCCGCAGCGGCAGCCGGCTGCCGTGGTTGTCCGTGAATTTCTGTCGCTGCAGCTCTACATATTGCAGGGCCCGGGTCGCCTTGCAATAATAGTCTTCCCCCACCCACTCCTCCACGCCGCCATTTACTCTCATCTGGACGTTGCCGAAGTGACGGATAAACGGTTTGCGTTGGACAACCGGCTGGGGCCAGGAAGGGTTGGAAAGCTTGCCCGGGGCAAAGCTTGTTGCAGACCGGAAATCGAAGACAGGTATTTGCAGGATGACAAGCATAAAAAAGAGAGCCTATCCCAAGACGATCTGCTCTCACGGATTTCTCCGTTAAGGATAAACCCTGGTGTTACTCAGACTTTTGTATCCAAGCGTGTCGTAAATTCTAACCCATTCACCTGAGCGGGCTGTATTACAACAGATACAAGGTAGAGTTTTTTTTCTACACCTTAAGTAAACGAAATGGGTGAAAAGACGCTTTTTTATTTCTCGGGTATTGATTAAATTGATTGCCCGAAAATCATTATTTTATGAGTAACCCGCATTCCCGGGTACGCATCGTACCCATCCTAAAAAGAAAGAAAGTAGGAGTTCCGGTTTCTGCACCGCAGGAGAAAGAGAAGGTCGAAGTCTTCGAGGGGGATGTTCCGGCGCCGCCGGCGAACGCCCGTCTTACTTATAATGGCGGGGCCCTGATCCAGAACGTGACCGTTTATACCATCTTTTGGGGCAGTGGCTGGGCCGGCGACGCGGCCATGAAGACGGTCATGGCCCAGGTCAATCAATTTTTTACCGACATCCTTGTCAGCCCGCTCATCGATCAGCTCAGCGAATACAATGTAAGCGGAAAATATACGATCGGTCATGGCAGTCTTGCGGGGACCATCGTGATCACCGATGGGGCGCCCGGCGCCGGGAGTACCATCGAAGACGCTGCCGTTCAGACGACGTTAACCGGTTGGATCAATGCGGGCCGGGTGCCGGGCACCACTCCAAATATGCTTTATTTTATTTATTTCGATAAGGGGGTGGTCGTTTCGATGGAGGGCGGCAGCTCGTGTTCGGATTTCTGCGGTTATCATGATGCCATCGGTGGCAATACCTATTATGCCGTCATGCCTTATCCGTCGTGTGACGGGTGTCTGGCGGGTCTTTCCGCTATCGATGCGCTGACGGGCACCAGCTCGCATGAGCTTTGCGAGGCCATCACCGATCCGGTGCCGCCGAATGGCTGGTATGATCAGAACAACAATATGGAGATCGGCGATCTCTGTGCATGGACATTTAAGAAGGTAGGCGGGCATAATGTGCAGCTCGAGTGGAGTAATAAGGCGAATAAATGTATCTGAGCCTTTTATGGAAAATCGGAGGATTTGCGTCTCTGCGGTTGATCCAAATCTGCTCAAATGAAAAAATTGTTATGTTTTTTGGCGGCGGGGTCCTTCCTCATTTGGTCCGCTGCCGCTCAGTCCGCGGACACGCAAGGGGTGGGTGTCCAATTGACGGCCAAGAATTCACTGTATGACCGGGTGGCTATTCTCAATTACATTCAAAACCAGGAATATGATGACGCGATCGCGTATATCGCGCCGATCCTGAAAGCGGACTCCGGGAATGCCGGGTTATTGGGCTATGCGGGGTATGCATACTATATGACTGAAGCGTACCGGGAGTCGGGCGATTGCTATCGCCGGCTGCTGCAGATCGATTCGAATAATATTCCGGCGCTTCACTATCTCCTGATGATCGATCTGGATGAGCATCCGGCGGAGGCGATGTTGTATGCTACGCGGCTGGTGGGACTGCAGAAGGACCGCGCGCCGTGGTCGCGGATGCTGGGGGAGCTGTTTGCGCGGATGAATCAGCGGGATTCGGCGCTGGTCTATTACAACCGCGCATATGCCCTCGCGCCGCGGGATATGCGGACGATTGCCGGGCTGGCCGATCTGCTGATCGGGAACAAAGCGTTCGGGCTGGTAGACAAGATGCTGGATGCGGCGGAACAGCAGGATTCGCTGAACCCGACGCTGTTGAAACTCCAGGTACGGGCGGCTTATTTGTCGCAGCGGTATGAGCGGGCGATCGAGCCGGGGGAGCGTTTGGTGCGGTCTTTGGAGCCTGCCAATCAGGCATTGACGTGGCTGGCGTTATCGTATTATGATCTGAAAGCTTATCCGGATTGCATTCGGGTCTGCGAGCACATGCTGGACCTCGGATTGACGCAGGAGGCGATCTATTACTATGATTCGCGCGCGTGGGCGAAATTGGGCCAGTACCGGCGGAGTGACTCGTTGTTGGGGATTGCGCTCAAGATTGCGATCTCGCCGACGGCGGAGTGGTATTATTATGATCTGGCGGGAAATCATGAGGCGCTTCGCGAGTTTAAAGAGGCGGTGGCGAATTATGATACGGCGTATTATCTGTTCAAAGATCCCGCGGCGTTGTACGCTTGCGGGCGGATCTGTGAAACGGAGATACATGATCTGGCGAGGGCGAAGCGGTATTATTTGAGGTATCTGGCGGTGGCGAAGCCGAAGAATGCGGAGGAGAGGAAGGCGGTGGCGTATGTGAGGAGGAGGTGGGGGAAGGGGTGATAAACTTGGAGGGCTGGCACGATACCTGGATCATATTTGAAAAATGCCGTTGCGAATGGCGTAGATGGCAAGACCAACCCTTGTGCGGACGTCAAGCCGGATAAAAAGGGAATCGCGATATCCGTCGATCGTGCGGGGACTGAGAAACATTGCATCCGCTATTTCTTTGTACGTCATTTCTGTACAAGCGTATTTTATGAATTGAAGCTCTTTTTCCGTCAGTTTTGCAATCGAATGATCATAAGTGGCCGGGTTTGCTTCCTGGTTGATGTTGTGAATAAGCCTGCTGGTTACCATTTCAGAATAGTAATATCCTTTAGTCAACACTTCCGTCAGTGCTCTCCGGAGTTCCGCCGGTTCCACATCTTTAAGAATATAGCCCCTTGCGCCGTGACGCAACATACGGATAATGGCCCTATCCTTATCATCCATGGAAAGCGCAAGTACTTTGATATCCGGGTAGGTTTCCCTGATCCAGGCGGCGGTCATATATCCATCCATTTCGGGCATATTGAGATCAAGCAGGACGATTTCCGGCAGGTGGGATCGGGAAAGGCATTGCTGAAAGTGTTTGCCGTTATTGGCCTCACAGACGACTTCAAACTCGCCAAATTCCCGGATCAGGTTTACCAGGCCGCTGCGGATCAAGGCGTGGTCATCTACGAGGGCTACCTTATATTTCTTTATATTCATTTCGGTCGGTTAGGGACAGGCGAGAACTGAGGTTGTGACAAATTATTAAAAAATTCGTGTAGTAGAAAAAAAAGGGTGTTTTAACGGTAGGGAAATGGCTTAAGAAGCCGCAAATTCGGGTAGCCGGATACCGGTCATTTACCAACCACTAAAATCGCTATACATGAATCTTGATTTTAAGCAGCTTAATGCGCTGGTCGGCTTTGCAGCCGCAGCGCTGATAACCTTCGTTTCCTGCCGGAGCGGGCAGAAAGAAGACATACCCCGGGTTTGCCGGACAGGCGCAGATATTCCCCATATGTGGGTTGGCGACAGTACCAGCGACACGGATGAAAACCACTTTTTGGGGTACATTCCTGAAATAAACTCCCATCTCGGGGCAAATCAGAATGAAACCGACTCGATCTATTACACACTAGGCGAATTTCAGGCAATGGTCGACTCCATCAGAAAAATCCCCAATGTTCAATTTGTCCGGATCTGCCCGGTTGTAAATCCGGCTACCAGTAGACTGTCGGTTGTCTATGTTCCTGAAGACGGCAGTTGTACGCCCCTGACGTATTTTTGGCTGCCCGAAAACCGGTCGACCTTTCCTGAATCAGGGGACGTTCTATCTGCGGCCGTTTTTAAGACATGGCAGGACCTTTATATTAATACGATCGTCAGGTGGCTGAACTCGAAACTTGATCAAACAGATCCCGCAAATTATGTCGATGGCGATACGAGCGGGAAGCTTCTGAACACCTTGCATGCAGCGCATTACTTTACCGATATCAAGGAGCTCTATGATGAAATAGACCGTCAGAAGGCCAACCAGATTTCCGGCATTGAAGCCATGTTTGCCGCGAAGGCGACGCTGGCGTCGCCAACCCCATTTGGTTTTAGCAACAGACTTTACGTCATGCTGGAGTTTACAAAAGATGAGGCTGCTACGGGCAAGCATAAGAAATTCCGGATAGATACCTGCGGCAGGCATTATAACGGACCTACTTCGATGATAGACGCTTGTGGGTTCGGCCAGCAATTTATTGCAAAGAGGAAGGTTCTATTGGATTCAGCTAATAAAGGTGGCAACGACAATGGTCAGCTTTGCCCTCCGGCCTGTAACCCCTGAGAAAACCCTATGTTTGTAAAACGCCGAGATGGATATCGATTTCTATTTTTATATCATCGCCGCTGCTTTGATTGCAGGCATTGTCCGTTACCGGTCTATCCAACCGGCGGTTTTGCGCTTGCTTCTGCCCTTCCTGGCGTTTACGCTGATCATGGAGGTTATTGGCAAGATCACCGTGAAAATGCACGTGCAGAATCATTGGATTTTCAATTTCTTTACCTGTTGCGAATTCCTGTTTTATAGCTATATTTATTCGAAGCTGCTGGCGGATCCGAAATGGGTCCGGGTTGTTCGGTATGGAATGATCGCATACCCGGTGCTGTTTGTGGCGAATATATCTTTTGGGGAGGGATTCAATCATTTCCATACAATCACCTACCGGGTTGGATCCGTGATGATCGTCATCTGGTGTTATCTCTATTTCCGGCAAATTATGCGGTCGGAGGCGTTCGAATCCGTACTTCGGGTGCCTGCGTTCTGGATCAGCACGGGGCTGCTGTTTTTTTATACGGGCTTCTTTTTTTACATGTCGGCCGCCTATATCCTGATGTACACGAAGCTGGTGATAGACAAAATTGTCTGGTATGCGATCAGCGGTACTTTAAATGCTATCTTGTATGGGTCATTTCTCATCGCTTTCTTATGTCCGGTTTCACCGAAAAAGAAATAATATACATTGTGATGGTTGGTACGTCCATCACACTTCTACTGGCTGTATTCCTGGTATCGTTTGTCTATCTCCACCAGCGACGGCGTTTTGCTTTTCTCCGGGAAAAACAGCAAATCGAGAATCAATTCCAGGAAGAGCTTTTGAAGACCCGGCTTGAGATTCAGGAGGAGACTTTTCGGACGATCAGCCAGGAGATACATGACAATATCGGTCAAACCTTAAGTTTCATCAAGCTAAATCTGAATACCATCAATCCCGTGCTACCACAGCGGGAGGAGGAAAAATGGCGCGAGTCAAAGGAATTGCTGACAAAAGTTATTCAGGAACTTCGGAATCTCTCGCGGTCTTTGAACACGGACTTCATCCAGGAGATTGGACTTGTTAGTGCTGTCAAGCAGCAATTGGATTTGCTCGAGCGGAGCGGGGTTTACCAAATCGCGCTGAAAGTATCAGGGGATAAATGGTCTTTGTCGGCCGGTAGGGAACTTGTCCTTTACCGGGTAGTCCAGGAGTTGTTAAACAATATAGTCAAGCATGCGGAGGCCCATACCATTCAGGTCAGCATGGATTTCGAACCGCACCGGATGACCGTGGCCGTCTCGGATGACGGCAAGGGTTTTGAGGTGGATAACGTGGCGGCAAGCCAATCTGCAGGCCTCGGTCTTCGGAATATTATAAACCGCATCTCGCTTATTGGGGGAATAATCAGCATCAACAGTACTGTAGGCGTCGGCACCCGCATCGTAATCCAATTTACTCAATCGATAGACGAATGAGCCGGCAGAAATATAAGGTTGCGCTTGCCGATGACAATCCGCTGATTCGCAGAGGTCTTACAGAATTGATCAATAGTTTCGAAGAATATGAGATATTGTTCGATGCTGCCAATGGCCAGGAACTGATCGAAAGGGTGGGCGGCGGGGCGGTGCCGGATTGCATTATCCTTGATATAAATATGCCGAGGAAGGACGGATATGAGACGGCTTTATGGCTGCGGGCGAATTATCCGACGGTGCGTGTTATCGCACTTAGTATGATTGAGGAGGAAGCTGCGGTATCCCGGATGCTGCAGAACGGTGCAAGGGCATATCTCATTAAGGACACAGAACCGTGGAAGCTCAAAGAAACGCTTGACACGATCCTTGCAGGTGGCATTGACCCACACCGCTAATGGTACCATCAGGGCTTATGGGATCGTGTGTTGAACCTTGTTTCGTCCGTGGTCGAGTCTGCCTGCAGGTCTACAGGGATGAACAGGATATCTTGTCCTTGAACCTGCTTTCTAACCGTTCCCATGTCTCCCATATTGAAAGCAAAGCCCGAGCTTCAACGGCTTTATTGACATCTTACACTTTCAATGTAAGTATGATTGTTGCCAGAAAAAAACGTGAAAAAACGGTATTTTGATCGATTCTTTTTTTTGGAAAAAAGGGTGTTTTTCCCGTTGGCTCAGCTTGACCCCGGAAGTAATTTTGTCCGGCGTAAAATGACTAGCCAATTATTTCACTTAAAAGAGTACTATGAAGGCGTTTTGTTCTTTATTAGCCGGAATTGCACTTTCCTTAACGGTGATGGCCGATCCGATCGTCATCAACAATACGCGCGGACCGGCATATGTCGCGATCCCCGATATCCGGCTTAGCCTTGTGCCACCTTCGGGATTTGCGTTTTTGCCGGCGAGCGATGCATTTACGAAAAATGGAGAACCAGTCAGTACCGCACAATACGTCGTACAGGCCGCGAAAATTAACCTGGATTACACGCTGGTGAGAGACTCGATCGTCAAGAATGTGCCCGCCGGGGGGATACAAGACTATATCATAAACCATTATACCGGCGTAATGACAAAGAGAACGGTAGCAGCAGGGGCGGTAAATATCAATTTATATACGCTGGCATTCGGCAACGGCTTCTATACCTATGTTGTCAACGCTTATTGCCCGGCTGGCGACGCGGCGACCAGCGTGCTGTTGCCGCAGGCGATCCTGAGTGCTTATGTGGACACGCTAGGGGCTCCTTCCCCCGTGATGGTCAGGGCAAAGCGAGGCGGCAAAGTGATGGCGCAGGGAAATGCGTTGGCGGCGGCTCCGCCAGCACTTGGGTTTAGTCTGGATCTTTCGGGAACGGCATTCAAGATAGCCAGTGTCATCGGCCCTTTATTTGTTTTCTATACGCAGGATGGCGTCTATCCGGCATTGATAGCAGACAAGAGCTTTCTTCGTATATACTCGATGAAGGCTTCGGTTACGCCTGCGGGACAGGCGGATTTTTCCAAGGCCATGCTTAATAGCTATTCGGAATTCACCGGGTCGGCGGGTATTCAAATTTCCCCAACAACTGTGGCTACGGACGGGCTAAGCGGCTATGAGGTGACCTGTACCGCTACTGATGCCGGCGGCCAGGCTATTCAGGTATATCAAAAAACTCTGTTTGATGGCGACACCGTTTACCTTCTGACCGGGGTTTATTATCCGGCTGCAGGATCCGGCCTGATGCCCGTATTCAAAACTATTTATTCCAGTTTCAAAAGATTACGCTAATGGCTACGAAATATTCTTTCATTGTGATTGCGGCGATGCTGCTTCTTAGCAGCTGTTTCACGGTAAAGCCCGCTTTTCCCAAACCGCCGGTGGATAGCATTCCAAATACCCCACCGCCGGCATCAAAGATAGCAGTGCCGGTGACCGCCGATTTATCGGGTGCGTTCGCCGGCGTCAATAATATGCTCGGCGCTCAATTTCCGGTGGGCGCCTCACAGGGTGGAAAATGCGATCCCAACTATAACATAACGCTCGATAAGACCGGCCCTTTCTCCATTGCGTTGGTTGGCCATCCTGCCAGCAATAGTTCCCTGGAATTGGCGAATACGATGACTTTCAGCGCAAGCGCCAGCGTATGTCTCAGCTGCCCATTCGGCTGGGGATGTGTAATCCGGCCTGGCGTCAGCTGTGGGCCGTGCCGATTCTACTTCTCGTTGGGCTCGCCGCTGGTAATACGGCCCGACTATCATGTCGTGCCGAATATCCAGCTGGAGAATCTTTACCTTATCGATCCCTGTAAGGTAACCTTCCTGAATATAGATATCAGCGGACCGATAGTGGATGCTGCTCGTGGCAAAATCACTCCGCTGCTTGGAAATCTTAATGCACAGGTGGCAAATCTGCCCTTGGTCCATGACTACGCGCAAAATGGCTGGAATACGTTGTCGGAGAAATTCCAGGTCTCCACCGGACTCTATCTCAAGCTGCATCCGTCGGGCCTGGCCAAGGACCTGATTACGGGAGCCGGGAATGTTCTGACCACCAACCTTGGTCTGGTGGCCAATCCTGAACTGACTTCGGATGCGTCCGACCCGACGATCACTCCTCTTCCGCCGCTGGGTGAATCGGTAGGTTTTTCGGGCTTTAATATATACCTGGACCTGACGGTCGATTATGGCTATCTGAATTCGCTGTTGAACTCGTATCTGAAAGGGCAGACTTTTACAGATAGCTCGGTGCATCAGTCGATCACCATTAAAAAAGCCACGCTATTCCCCACCACATTCCGGCGGGTAGTGATCAAGGTATGTTTTAAAGGCGATCAGCGCGGCTGGGTTTACCTGATTGGCAAACCGACGTATGATGCTGCCAACCGGGTGATCCGGTTCAGTGAACTGGATTACGACCTGGGGACGAAGAACGTGTTAGTGGATGCATTGGCATGGCTGGCGAAGCCGTTCCTGCTCAATTACCTGCAGGGCAAGGCGGCCTTTGGGATCGGGCAGTATATCGATCCGCAAGTAACGAAGGTCAACGGAATATTGGGCACTTACAATAACGGGACAGTCAACCTCGCGGGCAGCGCGCTGAATTCGGTGAATATTGTCGACAACAATTTTCAGTTCCTTTCTTCCGGCTTGTACATCAGGGCGCATGCAAGCGGAAATTTGAATGTGGCGTTGAAGTTTTAGCCTACTGATTGGCCGTTGGTTATGCTAATAGGAAAAGTGGTACTGTCGATAAAGATACTTGTCAAGGCGGCGCAATTTACTTCCGCTTGATGGAATATCGATGCCGACTGTGATCTTGACGGCCAGGTTGTTGCCGGTATTTTTGCGAACAACCTGGTAGAGGTGCGGGTCGAAACTGCCGGAACTGTCGACAACCAGGCGGTTCAGCAGAAAGGAATAGCCGATCTGAAGACGAGCATAAAACAGTTGTTTGAAGTGCGGGTTGTAGTACGTCGCACGGTCTTCTCCCGTGTGAATAGTCCACAAATCCAGTTTTCCGGGCCAGTAGTCGATCCCGATGTACGGCTCGAAATAGTGATGCCAACCCAGATAGACGGAAGAGATATCGTTTGGCGAAGATGACTGAGGTAATCCGATACTGTACTGGAATCCGGTGAACATATTGACCCGGTGGGCTTGAGGTAATAACTCTATGTCGCTGCCCAGATAAAGTTTGCTTCCCTGGTAGGGCAGGAAGCCAATGCCGAAGTGCTCTTCTATCGCGCCATTTTTCAGGAAGTCCAGCGCGAGGAGACGATCGTCAAATTCGATGTCGAACTGCCCCATGATGTTTGGCGAATAGCCGGCGCCGAGGCCGGAATAACCGCTCAGTCCAATGCTAAGGCTATAGGCCCGGAATTGGTACAGGTCCCTTGTACGGTCGATTTTTTGATAGGCGCGTTCCTCTTTTATCATGTCTTTGACCGTTGTCGGGATATTGTTTTGGGCCCGCGCGGATATGGCGAGGGCGGCGGAGACCAGGATGTTCGTGATCAGTTTCATTTTAGAGACAGCCATTTAAAGTGAACGACCGGTCCACAAAAAAAAATGCCGAAGTTGTTGACCTTTAGCCGGTATCCCCCTTTGCCGTCAACCAGGACCTCGGGTGACGAATATAGCTCTTCCGCCATGAGTCGGGCGCCGGTGCAAAAGGCCAGGTGCTTGAAAAACCAGAAGAGACCGTGGCCGATGGAACTGTTATTTGTGAAGTTGTGGCTGATGAAATACGTGTGGCAAATGACACCGCCCAATTCGAAGTTGATGCCCGTTTGCCAGCCCCAACCGCGATTGAAGCCGGGGAATTGCAATCTGTTGTTATCGGCTTGTTCGATCAACATCCCCTTATAGACCATGCTGTCGCTTACCGTGGCGAGTGCGAAAAGGATACCCGCCTGAAAGTTCAGGCGAAAGATGAGATTGGTTCTGCCGAAGTCGAGGTCACTCAATTTTTTTGAAAGTGTTTTTTCCAACAAAAATGTCAACTCTGTTCCACCGTTATCATAGTGAAATTTTACTTCCGGCGAGCTTGTCTGCAACTTATCGTGTGTTATGCCTACGATGAATCGCGTCTCACGGAGAAGGTGGCATTGGGAACTGTCCAAAAACCAAAGTTTTACCGAGCCAAAATAGCTGTTCGATTGATCGAAGGTTGTTTGAAGATCGTTGAGGATAGAAAAAGGGCTTGAGCCCAGAAAGGCATTTTGTCCGGTCTGGAGGGCATAGAATCTGGGTGTGGGATGGATTGGCAGTATTTGATGATTTAACCGGTAGCTGCTGCTGTGTTGAGTGATATAGATAGGGTTCAGCAGGGTTTCGATTTCAACCCAGCCCCACGAATTTCGCTGACTGACTTGCTGGATAGCATCCGTGTGGATTGAATTTTGCGCGGAGACGCAAGCAATCAGACCCATACATGCGTGTAAAAGGAATGTGGATTTGAGTAGTCTGGGCAATTTAGATATGCGATTTTATATAAGCTTCGATCTGTCCGCAGGAAATAAGGGCAGGTTTTTTATCAATTTGGATGACCAGATCCTGGCCGCTGAGGGTGTAGGAACCTTTGATGGAGCTTCCCAACACCGGAACGCTAAACGACCCGGCAGTGGCATCTCCGTTTATGGCGCCGCCGGCATTTTCGATCTCGGTCTTTATTTTTGTGTAGACGTCGGAGGCAGGTCCCGTAAATGTAATCGTGAAATTGCAGGTGGACATTATTTGAAAAGTATATTGCCTGGTCGAATTTAGAATACTGCCGCACAGAAAAAAACGGGAAAAACACCCTTTTTATCGGAAAAGACGCCTGCCCTCCTACCATTTGACTGCCGTTCGGTCAACGCTGGGAAAATAGGGTGTTTTCACGGTTGCGGACAGTGACCAAATGAATTAATTTCAATGGTTATGACAACCACGTCAACCCGGCCTTCCCGGGTTAGCAATAAGGGTGAAATGCTTCAACAGGCTCCCGACCCCCCCGGCCTGGGCTGGGTGACGGAGAACACGGCCATGCTGATCGTGCATGGGATCGGCAACCAGCTGCCGCTGCAAACTCTGGATCAGTTTGGCCGGGGGCTGGTCGCCCAATACCGGAAAAAGTACCAGGAAGCGTTTACCATCAGTCATGAGATCGTGGTCAAACAAGGTGATGGGAACGACAAGTGGTTTGACAATGCGCTGCGGCTTCGGAAGGAGGGTAGCGACTGCTTTATCGATCTCTACGAGTATTATTGGGCGGATTATACGCAGGACAGGGCCGGCTGGAAGGATATGAGCAAATGGCTGGATGGGGTGGTGACGGGGGCGAAGAATTTTTACCTGCGCAATGGACAGATCGGGCAGGAGTACCATGATAAAAGCATTTTTTTTGATCCCAGGACGGGCAAATTCAAGGTGGGGACCTACCGTGCATTCCTCTTTACGATGGGCCGACTTTTCCTGGTACTCGACGGTATCTACCGCGGGTTATTATGGTTGCTGGGGCGCCTCCCGTTCTGTGGCAGCATTGCCGTCAGCCTCTTTAAAAGTTATGCCGATGGCAAAGTGCATGATCTTACGAATGTGATCAGCCAGATTTGTATTTACAATGTGACGGACCCAAAATCGAAATGGTACCGTATCCGGAGGACCATTCTGGATGGCGCTGTAAATGCCGTCCGGTATCTGATCGAGCGGGATGATGAAGCAGGCGGGCTCTACTATCCTTCGGTGATCGTCTGTGGCCATTCGTTAGGAACGCAGATCGCCTATGACGCCATCAACAAGATCGACCTGCTGGTTAACGAGGGTTTGATCCGGCATTATGACCAGCGGGGGATGCTGGGGGCGGCGCCGGAATTGACGCCAGGGGGAGCCGCCCCGTCCGATGCAGCCGGGCGCCCCCAACGTCCTATTGCGCGGCAGCTTCGGGGTTTCGTCACCTTTGGGTCGCCTTTGGACAAGGTCGCCTTCTTCCTGCGCGAAAACGTTCCCGATACCGATTATATCCGGCAACAGTTCCTCGACAATTATCATCATTTCAAGATGCACAATCTCGATCGCGACAATAACCCGGGCACGAACCCGAATTATTTGCGGGCATCTTGCCAGCTGCGCTCGCTGCTGAATAGGGTGCAGTGGCGCAATTACTTCGATCATAAGGACTATGTAAGCGGCAGTCTGGATTATTATTGGGGGCTGACAAATGTCGACTGTCATTTCACGGCGGGAAAGTTTGGATTCACGCACAGTTATTATTGGGATTGCGCCGATTTCTACGGAGACATTATTATTCATTTTCTATATGACCCGACCGTTTAATCAGCCGATTTTTTTGATCTTCGCCGTTTTGATAAGCTGCTGGGGTGGCTTTTCCGGTTGCGGCTATGGAATTGTCGGCAAGAAGACGGTCGCATCGGTCAATCAGCTTAGCAGTACGGCGTCGGGTTCGGTGGACAAAGCAACGAAAGCATTGGATAAAACCGAGACGGATGTTCTCGATGCCCTTACACGAACCAGGGATACGCTTTTCAATTTCCTTCGGCTCAACTCCACGAAAGAAGCCCATGACATTTCCATCGGGCTTTTGCAGGGAACTATCGGTTACCTGGACGACGAAAAAAACCGGGAGGCGTTGGCCCGGCTGCTGGAGACCCTTATCAACCGAGCCGGAGGGGCGGCCGGGCAGCAACTGATCGCGTTCAAGAACCAGCTGCTTGACCGAAAATTTGTCGGTGAGATGCAGGCTTTTCTTCATGTAGTTATGAATGAGCTTATCCTTCATCCGGCGGACAACCTCCTAACCCTGGTCCTGAGCGACCGCACGCGGGAACAATTGAATAAAATGCTGAGAATGGTTATCCCCGCGATCCTCAACGATAGCGCTATCCGACAGATCGGCAAACTGGAAGACGTATTGCTCGGCGGCCGGATGAAAGAAAAGGTGGCGGGACTGGTCGATACCGCACTGCTCGTGGCCAATCACCGTCTCGACAGCCCCATCCGGTATACGATCAACAGCATCGTCGAGCAGAATGGCGGGACTATCAAAAAATACGCCGGTTCCATCATTGTCGGGCTGATCATCCTGGCTATTATCATCGGGATCGTTATCTATTACGTTCAGCATAAAAAGGTCGTTCTACACCAGCAGATGCTCCGTAAAGTCGCGTTGGAAATTCAAAAGACGAAGGCGGCGCCGGCGGTAGATTACGAAACGCTTACGGACAATATTCAGCGCGCGATGGAGGCAGGGAGTCTTGAGAAAGAGATGCACCGTTTCCTGGTGGAAGAAGGTATCAAGCCGGCGGCGCCAAGCCCCGCAACGTCGTAAAACCTGGCCCGACCCGTCAAACCCGAGCAATAAACAGCATGAGATGAGCAACCGAAAGATGGTCAATTACCTCTTCCTGACGCGTAACGCAAACGGAAATATGCGTTATTCTGCTACCGCCGATGTCAAGCCCCGAAGGCCGCGGCCCACGTTGTTGTATCGAATGAAGGACTTTCTCACGAACAATGTCCTGGCATGGATCTTCCATAACTGGCATATAAAAAAGCCGTTTGCCTATCCCACGGAGGCAGGCGAGAGCATTCATCCCTTGACTTTGGCGACAGACCGCGTCGAGGTGGCAGAATGCGATGATACGGACAAGGGGGTGAAGCAGGATGGTTCCATCACGTTGTGTGTCACCGGCGACTGGGCGACATCCACTCCGCAGGCCGCCTTTATCGGGCGCCAGATCGCCTGTCATCAACCCGACTATACAATCCATTTGGGTGATACCTATTACTCGGGGGCGGACGACGAACTGGCGGACAACTATCTTACCGGCGCATCGAAAAGCGGCATCTGGCCACGCGGGGGTTCAGGCAGCTTCGCCCTGCTGGGAAACCACGAGATGTATTCATCGGGCGGCGGCTTCTACCGCATGATCAAGGATCCGGCCAGCCGTTTCGGTATTCGTAATCCGGTCGGAAATACGTTTACCGGTCAGCCGGTTCCTTTTTTTTGTCTAAGCTCGGATCATTGGACGATTGTCGGGCTGGACACAGGTTATGACTCGCTGCAGCGCAGCTGCCTCAAACGGCTCATCAATATTCATCCCACCAATCTTCAGCTTCAATTGCCAGATCTGCAGCTGCGGTGGCTTCGGGAAAACCCCGACGTGCTGAATCCAAAAAAAGGAATTGTTCTGCTGTCCCATCATCAATATATCAGCGCATTCGGCGGTGAGAACGAATTCGCCGGCCCGGCCGTACAAATGCAGCCGATGCTCGGCAACCGGGAAGTATTGTGGTTATGGGGGCATGAACACCGGTTCGCGATGTACGATAAGTACGCCGCACCGGGGGGTATTACTGCTAACGGCAGATGTATCGGTAACGGGTCCATGATGGACGAACACCTCAAAGAGCGGCTGCCCGACCCTGCCAAAGCGGTGAGCCGGAGGCTAGCGCTGTACGACTACCGGGTGGCGGACACTTTTCATTTCGACAGCAAGGCGGTGGATGTCGGCTACAATGGTTATGCGCGGCTGGCCATCAACGGAGACGGCATGGAGATTACGTACTTCCAGGCGTACTGGAATGGAGACCCCAAGATGAAGGAGTTCCATCAGGCGGCAGTGCGCGAGAACTGGCGCGCCGACGGTGCCGGCAACGTTACCCGGATCTCTTTTGGAGACCTGACCAAAGATCCGATGACACGACAGTCGGGCCTCAGCTATTCTGCGGCAGGTAGAAGCTGGTAAATCGTTTGCTTACCAGCTTTAGCAGCAGATCCGAAACGGGCGGATACAGACAATCCACCAGCGCCATTATGATGATATAGGCATAGGGCCCGGTGAAGGAGAAATAGGGGTCAACCGTCCAGGTCCCCAGGATCGTGTGCTCGGCGTATTTGATAATAAAGCTGTACATGCCCGAGAGGAAACAGCGATAATACCAGGGCAATCCAAGCGTCGAAAAATACAGCCAGGTCAGGGCGATGCCCACCCAGAGGAGGGAATGCATAAAATTGTCCAACCAGGGAAGAAAAGACATGACCCCCGCTAAATATCCGAGGTAGTTGCCGGTGAAAATAACAACGAACCAGAATATAAATAGCAAAGTGAAGGCATTTCTCTCATTTAGCTCGATTGTCCGACGGGGATACCAGACCAATAAAAAGACCAACAGGTAGATCAGGAGCACCAGAAGGTAGGAGCCTGTGGTAAGATGCGTGTCGACTTGATTGCCCATTTTTCAGGAAATTAAAGTGATTAAAATTATTTTATGAATTCCACAGCATATTTACCAAAGGTCATCGTCGTTATCTGTGGATTGACGCCGAGGGCGGATGGAATTACGCTTGCGTCGGCCACATACAAGTTATTATATCCGTAGACCTTCATTTCCTCATTGACGGTACCGATGGCGGGGTTGCGGCTCATGACATTGCCGCCCTGCGGATGACCCGTACCCAATGAAAGGTCGCCCGGCCCCTTGATCGTCAGGCCGAACTTGTCGATATTCGATTTATCGAATTTGTAGTAGCCAAAGGTATCGGGCATGACAAATTCGGCCCCGGCTTCCAGGAATATGCGCCCCGCCAGGGTCAGCGCTTCGATCATCTTCGCATAGTCACCCGGTGTCGGGACGTACCGGATCTCCCTGCCCGTCAACCCCGTCGTATGCACCGAGGCATTGCTCTCTGTGCCCACTAAAACTCCCACGCATGTGGTCCGGTTGTAATTCAGCATATTTTCATAATGATCTTCGAACCACCCCGGCATGGCGACGGCCTGGAACATGGGAGGGTTATACCAGGTTTCATAGACATACCCTCGATTCGGCGACAGTTCCAGATAGTGCGAGATCTGCAAACCGGCGTAGGAATCGATGACCTGCGGAAATTTCGCCGACATCGGGGATCCCATGTTGAAACACAGGCGTTTGCCGGCTGTCGACACCGCAATCGCTGAATTGAGCAAGAGGATGCTCGAAGAGACGGCGCCTGCGCTGACCACAAATTTATTTCCCTTGATGACGATCTTCCGGCCATCTGCGAACCGACCGATCGCCTGGGTAATTGTCGGTCCCGACCCCTTCAGGCGGATGACTTCGCAACCGGCAAGGATATCCAGCTTGCCTTTTGTGTTAGCCTGCGTCTCGGGAAGGATCGTGGTCAGCATCGACAGCTTCTTGCCGTATGCGCAGCCGATATTACAATAACCGCAACCCAGACAGTTCTTGATATTTGCACTGACGGATGTGGCCTGGTCAGGGGGAATGTCGAGACCCAGCCGGGCACAGCCGTCAATAAACAGCTTGCCGCCGGGATTCAATCGTGAGGGCAATGCCATCGGGTCGCCGTGACGCACGCCAACCAGTAGGTTGACCTCCCGCTGGCATTCCCGGAACCGCTGCCGGTCGATCCCCGAGTCCAACTCCGATCCGCACCACCGGTCCAGCACCGCGTCCGGCGTGTCGAAACATACCGCATTGTTGACCACCGTCGATCCGCCAACACAGCTACCCTGGATGACCTGGAAGCGAAAGTCGCGCGACAGCTGCAAGGCGCCATCGGCGTATAACCGGGATATCATCTCCATCTCGTTCTCGGTGAAGGTCTGCGGGTCCTCATAGTTCCCTCTCTCCACCAGCAGCACGTGCCGGCCTTCGTTGACCAGCCCGTGGGCCAGGATACTGGCTCCCGCACCGCTGCCGATGATGACGATTTCCGCGCTGATCTCGTCGGTGTAGACGGTACTTTCGGTCATGACCTGCAACGGCTTTCGCGGATCGGGCGATTCCTTCACCCGTTCGCGATATTGAGGCCGTTTAGAGAATACCTGGTATCCGATCGAATCGAACACCCGTGGGTCGTTGTAATAGCCCATGAAGCAAAGCTGCTTGCCCATCCGGATCATCGCCTGGAGATATACCGCCAGCCATGCGGGCGCCAGGCTGAATTGGACGTCCCGGTAAAACCGCCGCTTCAGGAAGCTCAGCCGTTCTTCCTTGAACATCATGGTCAGCGGCGGTTTGAAATTGACCACGGGATAAATGTTGAGGGCCGTCAGCGCCAGCCTCGTAATCCATTTCGTTTTTGCCTCAAATCGGGCGAGGTACTCGTCGACATTGCGCGCAATATCTTCTGCCGGGATGACGGCTTCCTTGTTGTCACTCCGGATCACCACTTCCGCCAGTGCCGTCAATGTCCGGTACTGGGCGGGTGTCAAGTAAGCCAAGCCGTAGTAGGACCGTTGAGCGCCCCTATGCAATCGCCAGAGTACGATCATGATGCAGCCGTCCAGCAATACCGAATAGGGAAGGATCGACCGGATGGTCGTGTTATGGCCGAAGAGGACGATGATATAATTATCCCGCGCATAGAAATATAATAATGCGCCGGTAATCACCGAGATCGCGTTGCCGATGATAAAGAATTGGATGACCGGCCGGAACCGCCGCACGTCTGCCACCCCGATGATACAAATCAAAAAGCACAATCCAATCTTGATCACGGAGTTGTTGACAAAAGCAGGGTCGCTTATAAAGCGGATCCGGCTCAGTCCCGGCGGCAGCCCGATCACGCCAGGAAGAAAATAGACGAAGATGGCCAGTCCGTAGAGAATTACCAGAAAGTCAAGGAAGCCTTTTAGCCGCTTTTCCTTCGCGGTGTACTTTTGGGGCAGCATCGAACGGTTCATGATGAAGTAGTTGAAGTTGAAAAATTCGGCTCATATACTTGCAGATGGGGAAGGTTCAACTTCCCTTCGTCGTAATTTTCCTCGTGATTTCCAGCACCACCGGAACTATGGCGCTCAGCGATGTAACCGCCACCGTGATCCGGTGGGTCACATTTTCCTGTGTCATCAACAGGAGCACTGCGCACGCTGCGATGATGATCAGGGACGGGATGCGGATCATCGCCCAGAGACCAGGGACCGAATATCGATCCTTCAACCGCGCAATTTCCGGTGTTCCCTTTTTCCGCAGGACAAATTCGCGGAAACTGATCGAGAACAAGACCCATTCATCCCGGCCGTTCACGTTTTTGTGCCGAAGCACTCCCATCCGATACAATTGCAGGACTGTTTCCGAATCCTTGTAATTGGTATAGCCATCCGCAGCAAAATCGTATACAAAATATCGCTGCCGCCCCGTTAGCCGCTCCCAGATCTGCTCGAAATTTGCCTTGTGTGCGAGCATCGTTTCGAGAATGTATATTTCCTGCAGGTATAGCGAGCATCGGTTGCCATCCGGGCGCAGTTTGAAGTCAGGATCAGGAAACCGTCCGCCGGCGTCGGGGTAATAGTACGAAAGGATCGAATGCTCCACGGGTGGATCGGTCCCGAAGAAACGCAGGAGAAAGATACGGTACACCACCATTGCCATCAGCCTCGGCAGAAACCAGACAAAGCCCGCCATTATAATCAGTAAAACGGCGATTTGAAAACCGCCCAGATCCCAGATGTGGAACAACGATGTCCGGAGGGGTTCTGCCACCGCAAAGTCAGAAAAGAGAGGGTCGGTGCTTCCCTGAAGCGTGGGCATTTTTCCTGCCGGGCGCAGGGTCGGGTCTGCCTTCATGGGCTGGCCAAGCTCGATCTGGCCGTTGTCCCAAAGGGCGAATGACCAGGTACTGTCCGCCGTCGCCGCGTGATCCGAATAGGCCTGGTATTGCGCATCGGTGATGACAAAGAGATCGTCGAGCAATGTTGTGTAAGGCTCGTCGACATCCCGGCTCCGGTTTGGAAGCGAGTCCATCCAATGCCGGTAAGTAACGTACCGGATGTCTTCTTCACCCAGGTAGCGTCCGGACTGCTTCAGGAGGTTTTCCGGATAGGAATGGTCAAAGAGATTGAGCTGATGTTTGACGTCTTTTTTGGTCTGTTGGAGAACCACCCTTGCGACGTACTCCATGTGTACCTTATTCTTCCCCGCGATATGGAGCTCGTCGCTTCGCGCATATTGCACTTTCTCCACGGTCCAGGCATACCAGGTAACACCCAGACAAGGAAGCATGCTCATAACGAGCACCGAGAAAAATACCGAGCGGACATAAGCCATGCTAAAACCAAGCGCTCCGTATTTTCGTGATTTCATTTTCCAGCCGAAGACTTGCCGGAACCGGAAAACCATGATGGCAAAGGCCGCTGCCTGGAAAAGCACGACCACCCAAACGACACGCCCGCCGGCATCAATGTGAGCAATCCGATCGAATATCAGCCAATTCAGGCAGATCAGCGCAATGACGATGAAGCGGCTGGATATAAAGAATTGTTTGAACCAATTGGGCTGGCGGACCAATTCCGTAGTCTTGTTGTCCGGCAGCAACCGCGTCCCGCTCATGAAGGGCGGTTCGACGGGAAAGCGCGGCTGGATACTTTTTCTCCCGGCGACAAACCCCCAGAGCGCGTAGAAGGGCAGCAGGAGGGAAATGAAATAAACGATCCGGATATCCCAACCAGCGGCCCATACCAGGAAGAAAAAGAAAAGCCCGAGCCAGAGCAGCCAGGAAAAATAGCGCCAGTTGAAGGCATAGGATTCCCTGTTCCTCCAGACCGGCCGGATCCATTCCCTGCGATCCAGTTCAAAGCTGAGTTTTGGCGGCCTGTTTGTCGACAGTGTCGACAGCCACAAACAGAGTATGACGAAGATCGCCAGCGAAAGAAAGATCTCGCTGGTAAAATGGAGAAGGCGGAATAGATTTCCGGTATGCGCGGCGTCGTCATAAAAGACAATCAGGCTCAGGTCCTGCCCGTTCAGCGGCCGGACAGAGAGCGTGTGCGAGGTCCCGTACAGGTCTACGCCGCGGATCGTCGAGGCTACCCGATGGGAGACACAGTTTTGCAGGCGGGCGTTCGACCCGGTCTCGAGGAAGAGGTTCTCCGAAAGGTTCCGCCGTGCATCCGAATGCAGGATCACCTGCATGGATCGATTGTCGATCAGGCAAAAGCCGAAACCTTCCGGAAGTACGGGCTGGAGCTCGCAGTGCATATAGAATGGCATCAGCACGCCGAGGCTTGTGACCGCCGTATCGCTGCGCACGACTCCTGCCCCGAAGGGGGCGACCGGATGAATAACCTGCTGCAGCCGTCTTGCAAGAAAAAACTGGAATTCACTCGTGATATTCGACTCGCCCGCGTCCAGCAGGGGCTGGTAGTCGTCGCTGTCTTTGGCCAGGAGTGCGTCATAGTAGGAATAGGAGGTCACCGATGACGGCGTGGACACAAAATTGAAGGGGTTCCATTTGGCCAGGGTATTGCCGGCGGAGTCGAACCATAATATCCTTGCTGTCAGCGGATAGGTGCGCGGCGAGAATGCACTGTCTGTAAACTTCCTATTGTGCTGATTGTAGTCCCGGTAGGCCAGTACTTTTTTGAAGGGGGCGCTGCGATATGCCGCTATATATCCATCCATTTGCAATTCCGCCAAATGGAGATCGTTTTGAATATCGGATTCCAACTTGTCCGATATCGTTTGCAACCGCATCTCCATCCGCAACTGCGCGGAATGACTTGCGACAAACCAGCCCCCTATGATGGTGAGCACGCCTGTGCCGAGGTAGACCGAAAGAATGACACGGATCACATCGCCTCTGGCCATGTTCTCGCCCGGGCTGATAAAAAAAATCTTGACAAAGGGCAAGACCATCAGCCCCAGGAAAATCGTCAGCACCATCGAGACGATAAAGACGGCGGGCAGCGTGCGCACTTCTTTGTCATATGTTGCCTTTGAGATAAGACCCCCGAATTCGAGTCGTTTGCCTGCCAGCTCGAAGGATTGGATAAACAACTCGAAGGCCTGGCCACCGATCACTACTTCACTGATCGATGACTGGTCGGTGTTCTTTTGCAGCGCCAGTGCGGTGTCGGCGCTGATGCGGTCCGCCGGACTGAACTGCTTTTGAAGGTATAGGATGCTCATCCGGCGGTCGCCATCGCCATGGGGCGCTTCCATCAACACATAGCTGTCGAACAAGTCGTCCCGGGCGGCAAGGACCGGATCCACAAAGTCGCCGATCCGGACGATGGCCCGGCGCATATTGTTCATGTGGAAGACCATGCTCCAGCCCTGTTTGGGCACGTTGATCACAGAATCCGGTCGTTGTCTTTTTAGCTCCCGGATGATGGAATCCGCACTCCGGCTCTTTGGTTCAAGCAAAAGAAAATCCGCTGACGAATCGATCGCAAAGCGGACGTGGCTTCGGATCTGTTGCCTGATGGCCGCCCCTTGTTCCAGATGCAACTGCCTCCCGGCCGCCGTATCCGCGGTCACCGAGGCAGGGTCGAGCCAGGCGTCGAGGTTCCCGAACGTCTCCAGCAGCGTAGTGTCCCGCGACTGAAGGTTCCGCGCCAGCTGGTTCAGGATGCGAAAGCCCCGCGTGTCCAATTCAGCCTGGTTAGCGGGCAGATATTTGAAATAGAAAATGCCGAAAAAGACCGAGAAAACGCCGATCAGCAAATAGAAGACTGAAAGTCTCCTGGCGAACAGGATAGCTTTGCTGTATAACCGCATCGGTTTACTGGTTTGGCCTTAAGATACGGCAGTCCAGTCCCGTTTACCAGGGTAAAAACACCCATTTTTTGACCTTTATTCCGCTAATGCCGGCTAAAACGGATATTTAAACGACTTATCCGGATGTGGAGGCGCCTGGGGGACGTCCACCGGTTCGGCGGCGATCTTTTTCTTCAGGTAGTCGATGGCGGCGTCGAGTTGGGCGTCCTTGCCCAGCCAGGTCGCGTGCGGCAGGTTGTCGACGACGATGTCGGGGTCCACGCCGTGGCCTTCGATCAGCCATTTGCCTTCGGGGCCATAGACGCCGGTTTCGGCGGCGCTGGCGATGCCGTTGTCGACGAGGGTATTGTCGGCGGACAACCAGATCTCGCCGCCCCAGGTACGCATGCCGATGACTTTGCCCATGCCGAGGCGCCGGAAACCTTCCGTTATGGCCTCACCGTCGGAAGCGGTGGTTTGGTCGCACAGGATGACCATGTGGCCGCGAAACGCGCCTTGCATATTCCACGTGGGGCCGCCCGCGCGGCCCTGCCAGTACATCCAGGCTTTGCGGAGCAGCTTTTCGAGCACCCAACTGTCGATGTTGCCGCCGTTGTTGTGGCGGACGTCGAGGATCAGGCCCTTCCGGTCAAAGATGGGATAGTATTGTTTTACAAAATCGTCCATGTCGCCGGCGCCCATGGCTCTTAAATGGATATAGCCGATGTCGCCTTTGCCTTCGGCTTCGGTGCGCTCCCTTCGGGTGAGTTCCCACTCGGCGTACCGGAGGCTGCGGTCGGCTGCGAAACTGATCGGGCGGACGACCTCTTCGTAGGGGTGGCCGGAGCGGTCAGTGAGGCTAAGTTTAACGGGCACGTTGACTTTATTGGCTAAGAGGGTCGATATGTCCGGGGTTCCGTCGATCGGCGCATTGTCGACGGCGGTGATGACGTCGCCTTCTTTTATGTGCAGCTCGGCTTTGTCCAACGGCGACGATTGATCGGGATAGTCGGGGTCGCTCTGGTAGATATGCTCGATCGTGACGCCGTGCTGGCTCTTCTTCAGCCGCGCGCCGAGGAAGCCGACCGGGATCTGGTCGGGGGACTGACGCTTGTCGCCGCCGCCGACGAAGGTATGCAGGGCCGAGAGTTCGCCAACCATCTGAGACAGCAGGTTGTCCAGTTCGTACCGGTCGGTCAGGCGTTGCACGAGCGGCTCGTATTGTTTTCTCACGGCGGCCCAATCGACTTTATGCAAGTCGCGGTCATAGAAATAGTCCCGCATCATGCGCCAGGCGTCGGCAAACTCCTCCTTCCATTCCTGGACGGGGTCGACCTGGAAGTTCCAACTGGCGAGCTCGACCTTTGTTTTGTCGGGGTCCAGCTTCTGGCCGTTGGCGTCATCGACAGCGATGTTGCCGTTGCGGAAGTTGACCATGATCTTCTTTTTGTTGGTAGCTATTGCGAAGCCGCTTACGCCCGTGGCGACTTCCGTCGGCTCATACTTCTTGCTTTCCTTTGTCTTCAGGGCGTAAAGTTTTGCGCCGTCGCGGTTGCCGGCGGGGCCGTAGTCGAGCCAATAGAGTATCCCGTCGGCGGTTTGGAGGTTGCCGAGATTGCCGGGTTTTAACGGCAGCTCGTACAGCTTCTTCTGGACCTGCACCCAGTCGATTGCCCGCGGCGCCGATGGGCCTTTTTGTTCGGACTTCCTGCCGGGAGTGAACGTGCTATCGTTCAGCCAGGAATCTGTCGTGACGAAGGGGAAGCGCGCTTCGGTGTCGAGCGGCATGGCGTAGAACTTCCGGGTCTCCATATAGAACGGCTCGGGCTGTCTTGAGCCCCATGGTGAGGTGACGAGCGTGTGCAGGTTGCGTTCGGAAACAAAATATAACCACTTGCCATCGGAAGACCAGGCGGGACTAAAACTATTCAGGCGGCTTGTCGTGACCGGCTGCATTTTCATGGTCGCGCGGTCTACGATGGAGATTTGTTCGACTTCATTTTCCAATCCCTGGCCGAAGGTGAGGAAGCGGCTGTCGGGCGACCAGTCGAAATCGCTGATCCCCTGGTAGGCTTTGTCGTATTCAAATTTTATGGCGCCCGTGGCCGCGTCGATGATCCTCAACACCCCGTTCTTGTCATCGTAGGCGATATTCTTCCCGTCGGGCGATACGGCAAAGCCCCGGATCATGACGGGGGTGTGCTGCGTGATCTGTTTGCCGGCGTCGCTGCCGTCGGCGGCCAGGCTCCAGATCTCGTTCTCGCCGCTGGCATCGGAAAGGACGGCGAGGGTGTGGTCGTTTATGAAGTGCACCACCCGGAAGCGGATGCCGCTTTTGCGCGTCACTTCCACCCATCGGTCGCTTTTTGCGGGGGAGACGAAAACACGGCCGCGGCTGATGATCGCCACGAAATTCCCGCTTGGTGAGACGTCGGTATACGTTATGGATTGGACGGGGCTTTTTATCCACTTTGGTTTTTGCTGGTCGAAGTCCGAGAGCAGGCGGATGTCGAGCAACCGGTCGCTGTTGTCCTTTGTATCGTAGAGCCAGAGGTCGGCGCCTTTCTGATAGACGATCCGGCCCTCGGATATCGAAGCCGACTGGAGGTCCCAGCCTTTTGAGTGGGTCTCTTGCCTCAGGTCTTTGCCGGTCTTGTCCATGGACCAGATATTCATTGTTCCATCGCGGTCGGAAATGAAGTATACCCGATTGCCGTACAGCATGGGGTGGGTGCTGGTGCCGTCGAAATCGCCGGTGAGGTTGGTGGCTTCGTTTGTGCCGTCGAAGCGCCAGATCTGCTCGATGAAGCCGCCTTTGTAACGTTTTGTTTTACTGCCCTGGTTTGGGAGGCGCGTGAAGAAGAGCACGCCGTTCTCGTCGTAGACTCCGTCGGCGGATTGCGAGAGCTGGACGGGGTCGGCTTTGAGGGTTGCGGGGTCGAGGGTCAGCAGTTGGGGTGTCGGATAGCCGGTGTAGGCGGAGGTGGCGTAGACGAGCTTGCCGTCCTTTGTCCAGGAGGTGGGCCGGATGCCGCCGTCGAGGTGGTAGGTCAGGCGTCTTGGGACGCCGCCGTCGAGCGGCATTTCATAGACTTCGTTCGATCCCTCGTACTGGCCGGTGAAGGCGACGGTTTTCCCGTCGGGGGAGATGACGGGGTTGGTCTCGAGGCCTTCGTGGGTGGTGAGGCGGGCGGCGGTGCCGGTGGTGAGGTCGTATTTCCAGAGGTCGCCTTCGGCGGTAAAGACGATGGTGTTTTTGTAGATGGATGGGGTGCGGTAGTAGCCGCGCTGCTGGGCTGTTCCCGAGAGGACGAGGGTCAGGGCGGCCAGGGTTGCGGTTAGTTTTGGTGGCATGGCGGGGAGATTTAGGGGTTGAATTTAGGGAAATTGGGGGAGATTCCGCAACCGGTGGTGATAACGGTTAGGCTGAAAATGCGCATATTTGCCGTTGAATCAAATAATCGATATGCGCAAACTTACGCTTCTTCTCCCGATGATGCTGGTCTCCCTGGCAGGGAGGTGCGGCGGCCAAATGAGCAAGGACACGCTGACGATCCCGCAGGCATTGACAAGGTACAATATCGGTACTCCGCTGCTGTCCCCGGATGGCTCCCGCGCGGTCGTTGCAGTCTCCCCCGCTACAGCTCCGGCGGATTCGCTGATCACGCATCTATGGATGCTCGACCTTAAAACAAAGAAATTCCGGCAGTTTACGAATTCCCCTAAATCGGAAACCAGTCCAAAATGGTCGCCCGACGGCAGGACCCTAGCCTATTTGTCAGGAAGGACCGGGGTTTCGCAGGTTTACCTGATCGAGATGGATGGCGGCGAAGGGTTGCCACTTACCCAGTCCAAAGAAAGTATCCAGATGTTCGAATGGGCTCCCGACGGGAAATCCATTATATATATTGCCCAGGAAGAATTGTCGGATTCGCTGAAAGGTCGAAAGGACAAGAAGTTCGATGAGGAGGTCGTCAGCGAGACGACCCGGCCTTCCTGCCTGTATCAGGTCGATGTCGTGACTAAGGCGGCCCGATTCCTTCTTAAGCGGAACTGGACGGTCCGTGAAATGAAAGCGATACCTCACAGTAAGGAGTTGCTGTTGTTGGTCGAACCATTGCCGCCAGAGGAGATCCCGGTATCCCAGCTTGCGAAGTTCAACCCGGGGGATTCCATGCTAACCATGCTGGCTGCGCCGCCGAACAGTTCGTTCAATAGCTTCGTTCCGGCGCCGGATGGCTCAACCGCGGCTTTTGTCGGGGCCCGAGAAAACGGCCCTGTAGCCCACGATCTCTTCATCCATGACCTGATGAAGAATACGTACCGGAATATTACCGCGAAGCCTCTTGACCGGCCTGTCTGGGAATACCGGTTCACCGATAACCACAGCCTGCTGAGTTTGGTGGAGAATGGTTTCGGCCGGAAACTTTATGTGGTGACGGATGACGGAAAGGTTTCCCCATATAGCCTCAAAGACGATGTCCAGTCGTTTGATGTTTCGGCAGATGGAACGCTCGTTTATGTAAAAGCTGGGTTTACCGAGTTGCCGGAGCTTTACCTGTTGTCACCGGGAGGACAGCCTGAGAAAGTTTCTGCATTGAACAAGTCGTTCGCATCGACAGAGCTGGTTGCGCCAGCGGTCTTCACGTACAAAAGTTTTGACGGCAAGCCGATCGAGGCGGCATTATTTAAGCCTAACAACGCAGCTCCAAGCGCAAAGATCCCGATGATCGCATATATTCATGGCGGACCAACGGGTGCTTTTTCCGCCGCCTATTCACCCTGGATACAATTGTTGGTTCAGCAGGGATATGCCGTGTTTTGTCCGAATATCCGGGGATCTTCCGGCTATGGCTGGGATTTCGTGACCGCGAATCGGAGGGATTGGGGAGGCGCCGATTTTAAGGACATCATGGCGGGAATCGACTATCTCATAAAGAATGAGTCGGTTGACAGCAGCCGGCTTGGGATAGCGGGCTGGTCTTATGGCGGCTATATGGCCGAGTGGGCGATCACCCAGACCAACCGGTTCAAGGCCTCCGTCTCAGGGGCTGGGATGGCCAATCTTGCCAGCGAATTTGGAACGGAAAACGGCGCTGCCTATGACCACTGGTTCTGGGGCCCGCCCTATGAGAACACGGACCTCTTCGTCAAGCATTCGCCGATCGCTTTCCTTAAGCATGCGAAAACCCCCACGTTGATCATCCAGGGCGAGGAAGACGAGACCGATCCCAAGGGACAGTCGCAAGAGTTATACCGGGGATTGCATTACTATCATGTCCCTTGCGAGTTGATCCTGTACCCCCGCGAGCCGCATGGGTTTAGGGAGTTGAATCATAATGTGGACTTTTATCGGCGGATGTTGGCGTGGTTTAAGAAATATGTTTGAGGGGGGCGGTACAGCTACTGGATCACCGGGTTCGCCTCCAGCGTCTTCTTTATCCGCACCTGCAAATCCTGCAAATGGTACCTGGTCATCTGGTCGCTGACCCGTGGAAGGTCGGCGTTGATCTCGGATTGCAATTGGAGGATGTCAGCGCGGATGAGGGAAAAGGCGTCGGATTCCGTCTGGTCGGCCTTGGTCGAAAGGAGGATATTTTGAAGCGATGCGACGTACGATTTTTGAAGGTTGCGGCGGTACGGGTCGATGGTCTTGCCGGTTTGGAGTTCGGACCAGATCCCTTTGTGGATCGCCGAGAAATAATCCTGGATCTGGTAGGCCTCGGCGCCGAACTGCCGCTCGCCCGCGAGGATCTGGTCGATCTTGCCGATATCGAGTAATGAATTCAGCACCCGGACCTGGAGGTCTTCGACAAAGTTTGGTTCGGCGGGCTCGGAGGCGAAGCGGGTGACGCGTTCGTCAAGCAACCAGGTGGGTGTGGTGAAGAGCTCACGGTTGAAGAAGGCGACGGCTTCGGCTTGCCTGGCGGCCGGCGTGGGCGAATAGACAACCCCTTTTTCATCTTCGCCCCGGGGCGTGGTGTACACGCCGCCGATATTAATCATGACCTGTTGCATGTAGCGGGTAAACTGATCCTTCAAGCTCCGGTACATCTCGCTCATCTGGTCATACGTGCCGCCTTCCTCGTGGGTCCAGGCGGGCAGGTTGGGGAGGATGCGCTTCAGGTTCTCGATCCCGTACGTGTTGGCCCTGGCTGCGTCGTCGCCCAGGTCTTCGCTCAGGCAGCGGGGGTCGTTGCGGCCGGTCTCACGGTTGTCGGCGCCAAACCACAAAAGAGGGTTGGCGGCGAGGCTGTCGGTCACGAGTTTGCGCATGGCAATCCGGTCTTGTTCGGCGTTGTGATCGCCCGCGGACATGTAGCCCCAGCGGATCGCCCACCGGTCGTATTCGCCGATATGGGGGAAAAGATATTCTTCGGGGATGTTGTCCTGTGGCTGGGCGACATAGTCAAAGCGCGCGTAGTCCATAATACTGGTAGTGTGGCCGTGGAGGGCGAGATAGTGGCGGCTGCGCAAGCTGTCGACGGGCGTTCGGCTGCTGGCGCCCATGTTGTGGCGAAGACCTAAGGTGTGACCGACTTCGTGGGAGGAAACGAAACGGATCAGCTGGCCCATGAGGGCATCATCGAATTTCGCGTGGCGCGCGCGGGGGTCGACGGCGCCGGCCTGGATCATGTACCATTCGTGCAGCAGTTGCATCACGTTATGATACCAGCCGATGTGCGTCTGGATGATCTCGCCGCTGCGGGGGTCATGGACCTGCGGTCCATAGGCATTGGTTATCTCGGAAGGTAAATAGTTAACAAAGGAATAGCGGGCGTCGTCCATATGCATGGTGCTGTCGTCCGACGGCCAGTCGCGGCCGAAGATGGCGTTCTTGAAACCGGCTTCTTCGAAAGCCTTTTGCCAGTCGTTGATGCCGGCGATCAAATAGGGACGCCATTGCCGGGGTGTGGCGGGATCGATGTAAATGAAAATCGCTTTTTTTGGTTCGACGAGTTCGCCGCGCAGCCAGCGAGCCCGGTCTTCGTCGCGGGGTTCGAGGCGCCATCTTAAAATAAAACGGCGGTCTTCGACGCGTTGCTGGTCGTCGCTGAAGTGGTATTCCTGGTCGGCGAAATAGCCGACGCGCGGGTCGGCGATGCGTTGTTGCATGGGAACGGCAGGTAGCTCAACAAACGAACTAATAGAGGTAAGGGAGGCCGGCGTGCCCTGGGGTAGGCCCGGAATGCGGGATTCGGCATTCTTGCTGATGGCGATCTCGACGTTGATCGGGTAGACGTGGATGAAGTCGACATTGAAGTCGCGGAAGCCGGCAACACCGGCGCGGCGGGCAAGGTCGTTGGACGGATTGATGGTATTGACGAAAGACTTAGCGTCCTTTAGCCATTTGGTCATGTCGATCACATATGCGGAGTGGTTGTAGTTGTAAGCTTTGATCGGAAAAGTAAAGGCGACGGGGTTCACGTTCGACGCGGTCACCGCTTTATAGATATCGCTGGCGGTGTCGGCGGAGCTGATCACGAGGTCGTAGCGGATGCGGATGGTAGAGTCGGCGGCGTTGTGTTCAAACTGGATCGTCTTCTCATCCAGCGCTTCGCCGGCATAGACGCCGGTGCCGCCGGGGCCCGCGCTAAGGCGATTGATCACTTCGATGTCGCGGCCGAGGAGGGAATCGGGGATCTCGAAATAGACGGTGTCCTTGTATTCATGAACGGTGAAGAGGCCGGTCTTTGTGGTGAAGTTGGGGGAGATGACCTGCCAGTATGGTTTTATGATCGAGCGGGGGTCGGGTTTTGCGGAGTCTTTTTTTGTGGTGTCGGCGAGGGTGGCGGCTGCGACCCGGCTTTGGGCGGGGCTGCTGTTAAGGCTCAGGGTAAGACCGAACGATAAGATGCACATGCAAAGAAGGGACGTACGCATAGGAAAAATGTTGACGTAAATAATTTAGAAAGTTGGACGAGTGGCGGTAAAACAATCCGATCGAATGCCGGGTCGACCGCGCGTGATCGACCAGGAGATGCCGGGGAATTGTTCGACGTACCGCGTGAAATACGCCGCGCGGTCAGCCGAATACTGATCCCAGAGAAAAACGATCGGTAGGTTGCTTGCTTTTAGCGCGGTGCTGGTCACCTGGTAGTCCTGGCGAATCGTTGGCGTGCCCTGCGCAAGGCGGAGGTCGATGACGATCCCGGATTTGTTGAGTTGATGCAGTTCGTTTAGCAGGTATGGCGCGAGGTTCTCGCCGGTGGCGATCAGCGTGCCGATCGTAGAATCGCGGGCCGGATCGGGGATCGCAAGGACGAGGAAGTCGCGGCGCATGCCGTCCATCAACAGCGCAGTATCGGTGCAGTAGAAGAGATAGCTGGAGGATTGTTGCGGAGTGAGCGACCAACGCGAGGGATAAGGGGTCACGGTGGAGCCAATCTCAGGGAGCATGCTGAGACCGGGTGGTAATTCCTTTCTTGCCGGGCGGCCGCGCTGACAGCTTGCGCAAGCCAGACAAGCGAGAAATGTTATGCTTACTAATCGGATTGTTTTCATCACTGCTATTTAGTTGCAGTAATCTTTACGAAAATTATACAATTTCAACCACTTATCAAAGCGATTGTTGCAGAAAACCGCGCACTCGTTGCGGGGTGTCCAGAGGGGGTGCAATTGATCGTCCTATGGGGTTACCAGTAGCTTGCGGCCTTCCAGCTTGAAATGAACCTGATCGCTTTCCAGGTTTTTGAGGATGTCGAGGAGCGAAAGATTCCGCTGGATCTTGCCGGAAAAGACATGCTCCGGCAGTTGCCCCTGGTATTCCACGTCCACGTCGTACCAGCGGGCGAGCTGGCGCATGGTTGTTTGGAGGCTCGAATTGTCGAAGTGAAAATAGCCGTTCTTCCAGGCGATGACTTCCTGCACGTTGACGTCCGAAGTGACGCGGAGTTTGCCTTGCGCGTCCAGGGAAGATTGCTGGGCGGGGTTAAGTTCGATGTGCTGGTTGTTTTGGGTCACGCGGATACTCCCGTCGATCAAGGTCGTGCGTTCGGTTGGTTCGTCGGGGTAGGCCATGACATTAAACGAGGTGCCGAGGACGTCTACGGTCGGGCCATTCTCGACTTTTACGCGGAAGGGGTGGGCGGCGTCGCGGGCGACTTCGAAATACGCTTCACCGGTGAGTTCGACGGCGCGGTCGGCGCCGGTAAAGGCGACCGGATATTTTAGAACAGAGGCGTTGTTGAGCCAGACGCGGGTCCCGTCGGGGAGGTGGAGCGTGTATTGACCGGCCCGGGGGGTGCTCAGGATATTGTAAGCGATGGTGGGCGTTGGCTGAGATTCGGTTGTCTTTTCTTTGTTGTAGGCCAACTGTCCATCGGCGAGCTTGGCCACTTTTGTGTTGCCTTGACTGGCGAGTACGCCGTTCGCGGTGACGCCGAGGTCGATGCGGCGGCCGTCGGCCAAGGTCAGGATCGCGCGATTACCGCCGGGTTTTACGTCGGTCGCGACGGCGACGGGGGCAGCGGATGCCGGCGTGGGTTGGTGCTGATGTGAATACCAGAACCAGCCACCGGCGCAAAGCACGATAATAGACGCCGCGGCGGTGTAAAGCCACCAACGGCGTCCGGTTCGAGCGGGGAGGGGTATAGAGGGGTGTTGAGGGGTAATGCGGGATTCGACCTTTGACCAAATCGCTTCCGTGCGGATGTCCTGCATGCGGCGCAGCTGCTCCAGCACCCAGTCGGGATCGTCGCGCATCCGGTCGATGATCTCCCGGCGATCATTGGATCCAGCCAACCATTGGCGGAGCCGGGCCGCTTCGTCGGCAGATAACGATCTTTCCCGGACGTACTTGAGGACGATCGGGTCTATGTCATACGATGGCTCCATGTTAATTGTGTATCCATTACACCCACGGCCTAGTTGGCTGATTAACCAACGCGTAGGGCTTACTTTAATTTACCCCTTCGAGGAGCCATTTAAATTTCGTTCCACTTCTCCGAAGGGATTCCAGCGCCTTCGCTTTGTGGTTCAATACGGTCTGGGAGTTGAGGCCCAGCTGTTTGGCGATCTCCGCGGTCGACTTCTGTTCGAAGAAATACAGGCGAAGGATGGCCTTGCGCTGACGGGGCAGCTTTTCTATTTCGTGGAGGATGCATTGGAACACCTCGGATTTGACGCGTTCCGTTTCGTATTGCTCGTCGGCTTCGACACCGAGATAGGCGACTTCGTTATGGCTTTCGCGTTGGCGGGAGCGAAGGCGGAGGTAATCGATGGATTCGTTGCGCACGATGACGTAGAGCCAGCGTTTTATGTGCTCGATAGACCGCATGCCGGCGCGGGCGTGGTAGAGCTTTGAGAAGGCGTTGGCCACGATGTCTTCCGCGTCGATAGGAGAGAAGACGATGTTCTCCACGAAGTAGGTCAGTGGGCGCACCATGCGATCATAGATTTCGCGAAAGGCTTCCCGGTCCCCCTCCCGGAAAGCAAGCATGATGGCGTCTTCGTTTGTGTTGTCGTAAACCGGCGGCCCTATTTTCAATACTTCCTGCATCAGATTATAGAAATAAATATATAATCAACGGATTAATTTTATGCAGGATAGGGCTTAAAGGAAGCGTGTAAAAAAGAGTAGCTGGGTGGAAATTGGCAGAGGATCTGGCGTCCAATGAAAGGACAAATTAAAGATAATACTTCCTTTTTTTATTCCTAAAAAATCTTTTCCCCGCACCCAGCCTGAATTTTAACAGATCGTCGCGTTGGGTAAATCTGGATTGTTGTCGTATAAGAACTATAGTGGAATCGTACCGACCTTTAACACCTTATATATGAACCATCACGTCCAGCTGCCATCTGATCCAAGCGATCTGTTTCACCGG
>DATJWK010000043.1:0-12498 GCA_035501395.1 Puia sp. | reverse complement strand
CCGCCTCATGGCGGCAGATGTCGCCGAGGTTATACGGGCAGCTGCACCGGATCGACAGGGTCTTCGCATCCTTGAATTTCTGCACATAGACCTTGTAATAGGTGGAATAGCTATCGTCCTTAACCCGGAAGGTTACGGATTCAAACAACTCATCATATTCGATCAATTCTACGTAACCAATCGCATGGATTTTCTTCCCTCGCCGAATCACTTCATCGGTCCCATTGGTGTACACATACTTGATAAGGTGCGGTAACGCCATATAGTTTTTTGACAAACCCTTTCCCGGCTGTGACTCAGGTCGACTGCGGAAAGGCCAATCTGCAAAACTAAAGGAAAAAAGGCGACTGTAGAAAATAAATCATCGTAAATTAGTCGCGATGAAGTCGTGTATCCATATTTACCTTTTCATCCTACTCTTTGCTTGTTTATCCGCTGATTCCCAAAAAATTAGCAAAAACGACAAGCTCGTTTTGGCCAACCTCCAAACACATATCCGCTCTCTTTCCGCCGACACGGCCGGAGGCCGCGTCATGGGTTCATCCGGCGAGAAATCAACCGGCGATTATGTCATCTCCGAACTCAGCAAGACCGGCGCCCGGCCAAAAGGCGACAACAATGGCTGGTTGCAAAAATTCACGATCGACGAAGGCCGGCAGATCGCCGACAACGCATTGTTCACCATCGACGATCACGCCCTCGTCGCCGGTAAGGAATGGTTCCCCCTTTCGCTGAGCCCGGCCGGCGAAGTCGCCGGATCGCCCGCCATCGCCCTGCAGGAAAGCGGGGTGCCGTGGTTCCAGGATATCCGGGAATGGCTCGAGCCCGGCGCCGGCGCAAGCGCCGGCGCCGACAACCCCCATGCCGATCTGATCGCCGCGATCCGGGCAAAAGCCGCCGCCTGTGTGAAAAAGGGCGCTACCGCACTGATCCTGTACAATTCGGCCGGGCACCTTCCGGACAAGCTGGTCTTCGATCCCAAGGACAAACCCGAACCCGCCGCCATCCCCGTCGTCTATATCACCCGCGAAACCAAGCGGAAATATCTGAAAGACGAGTCGGCCTCGGTCGACATCCGGCTGCGGATCGCCTACACCGAAAAGCGGGAATCCGGGAGTAATGTCGTCGCCTTCCTGGACAATGGCGCCGCGACAACCGTGGTGATCGGCAGCCGGTATGACAATAGCAGCGGGCTGGCGGCGATGATCGAACTGGCGCGGATGCTTGGCGCGTCAAAATGGAAGAGTGATAACTATCTGTTTGTCGTCTTTTCGGGAAGCCCGACCGCGCGACCGGGGTCGGACTTCTACGCCGGTCACCCGGCAATCGACCCGAAGAAGACCGGCTACTTTCTGGAGCTTGGCAGGCTGGACGACTTCAATGACACCATGCGGACCGTTTTTATCGGCGGCAAGGTCGATGCGCCGGGCTGGCCGGTGATCCGGCACGCACCCCACGAGAAGAAGGCCATTGCCGTCGAGCACGACAACAGCTCCGCCGGACCCGGCGACCGGGAGGCGTTTTATCGGCGGCAAATTCCCGTACTCGTCGTTTCGACAAGACCCGCAACCGCCGCCGACGCCGATGACCCCGTCAACTATGAGGGAGAATTGCAGGTCGTTAAATTTATTTACGCCATGATCGAAGAAGCCGGGACGCGCCGCCGGCTCCCCTTTACTCCATGAAGCTGAAGCTCAATATAGACGATATGACCGACGGGTTCTTCGAAGACACCCGCCTGATCGGTATCGTCGCGCCGATAAAGGACTATCAGCTGGTGCGTCAGCTCAACAACCGCCTTCGCTTCGACTTCCGCAGCAACCATGACCTCGAGATCCAGCTGACAAAAAAACAACGGCAATACTTTTTTGGTATCTATGAATATCATGAGCCGGGGACCGCGCTCGGCCATTTCCTCTATTGCAACCAGTTCGACGGGGAATACCTGCTGCCCGAATTCAAACACCTGGACTTTCTCTGGTTACAAAAGGGGGATCTCGTCCCGGATGAGAAGATGGCCGATCTGCTCAATTCGGTCCGGGCCGTACCTGGCATACAGTTGGCAATGGAATTGAGTCAGGACAAGATAAAGAACAAGGGACATCTCATCTTCTAATACCGGTCTAATCCTTTAATACCGATCATCATGTGGGAAGAAAAGAATAACACGCTGTACCGCAAGTTCGAGTTCAGGAACTTCTCGGAAGCCTTTGCCTTTATGACGCGTGTCGCGCTGGAGGCCGAAAAAATGGACCACCATCCCGACTGGTCGAATGTCTACAATACGGTGGAGATTTGCCTGTCGACGCACAGTGCGGGGGATATTGTCACCGAAAAGGACCGGAAGCTGGCGAAAAAGATCGATGGGTTGGTTGCGGCCGCCGGCTAGCTGCTCATGCTCGCGAGGAACTCCTCATTGCTCTTTGTTCCGCGCATCCGCTTGAGCAATTCGTTCATGGCTTCCTCCGCATTCATGTCATTGAGGTAAAGGCGCAGCAGGTTCATCCGCTGCAGGACTTCGCGTTCCAGCAGCAGGTCGTCGCGCCGCGTCGAAGACGACACCAGGTCGATCGCCGGGTAGATGCGCCGGTTGGACAGGCGCCGTTCCAGCTGCAATTCCATATTGCCGGTACCTTTGAATTCCTCAAAGATCACCTCATCCATTTTTGACCCCGTGTCGATCAGCGCCGTAGCGAGGATCGTCAGCGAGCCGCCATTTTCGATCTTCCGCGCCGCGCCAAAGAACTGCTTCGGCTTTTGCATGGCGTTGGCTTCGACACCGCCGGAGAGCACCTTCCCGGACGCCGGTGCCACCGTATTGTGCGCCCGGGCCAACCGGGTAATGGAATCGAGCAGGATGACCACGTCATGACCGCATTCGACCAACCGCTTGGCTTTTTGCAACGCGATCGTGGAGACTTTTACGTGCTTCTCGGCCGGCTCGTCAAAGGTCGAGGCAATCACTTCCGCCTTTACGCTCCGCTCCATATCCGTCACTTCCTCGGGCCGTTCGTCCACCAGCACGATCATCAGATAACACTCGGGGTGATTGGCCGCGATGGCGTTGGCCACCGCCTTTAGCAGCATCGTCTTTCCGGTCTTCGGCTGCGCCACGATCAATCCGCGTTGTCCCTTGCCGATCGGCGTGAAGAGATCGATGATCCGCGTCGAATAGTCGCTCGGCGTCGTAAACAGATTCATCTTTTCGAACGGGAACAAGGGGGTCAGGTAGTCAAACGGAACCCGGTCGCGCACCTCTTCCGGACCTTTATTGTTGATGGTTTCCACCTTCAACAGCGCAAAATATTTTTCACCCTCCTTTGGCGGCCGGACCGAACCCAGCACCGTATCGCCCGTTTTCAAGCCAAACAACTTGATCTGGGAGGGGCTGACATAAACATCGTCGGGAGAAGAAAGATAGTTGTAGTCGCTGCTACGCAGGAAGCCGTATCCATCGGGCATCATTTCCAGCACGCCTTCCGCCTGGATCACGCCGTCGAATTCGATGTTGAACACTTCGTTCCGGCGCTGCGGATACAGCCGGCCTGCCTGCGCGTCCGCCGAACGGCCTTCCGCGAATTGTTCGCCGCCTTCCTGTTCTTCGGCATTTTGCGTGTCTTCCTGGCCGCCCTGGAGTTGTTCTTCCGCATCTTCGCCGTCGGGTCTTGGCTGGTCGTGCCGCTGTTCGTGACGCGGCTCGTGTCTTGCCGGTTCCTGTCTTCCCTGCTCGGGCCGGTCCTGACGTTCGGGTCTCTCCTGGCGCACGGGCCGCTCGTGTGCGGGCCGTTCATGCGCCGCGGGCCGTTCGTGCGCGGGTTGTACGCGGGGCGCGGCCTTGGCGACGGGAGCGGGCGCCGCTTCCTGTTCTTCTTCCTTTTTCTTGCCGGCGACCTTTTTCAAAACGGCCGGTTTTTCTTCCTTCTTGCGGATCTCTTTTTTTATTTCAGCCTTCTTGGGTTTGTCGTCGCCGCTTTCCACGATGGCTTCCTCGGTGCTGTTCGAGGTCGTCGTTTTTATAATGCGCTTGCGTTTGGGGGGATTGTCATCGTTGTCCGATTTGACGTCTTTGGCGGTGATCGCCTGTTTGTCCAGGATCTTGTACACGAGATCCTGCTTTTCCAGCTTCTTCGCACCGGTGATCTTTAACTGCTCAGCAATATCGAGGAGTTCTGGAACGAGCATGTCGTTCAATTGGAGAATATCGTACATAAAATAACTTGAGAGTTGAACACCATTCTCAAACAGTGAGCCTGTCTAATTGAAAATGTTTGAAATGAATTGATTAATGTGAACCGAAAGAGTTAAAACTGATGAGCTGTGAGCATTGGAAAAGAAAACTAATCAGTTTAATTCCACTGCAATTTTAGCACAAAATTTGATAAATTCAAAATAATTTTTAGAAACCCCCTGGCATTCAGGGGTTTGGTATATTTGCGGCTATGTTCAACACAAGGACAAAGATCAAAACGCTGCTCACCGCCGCGCCGGAAGGACAGGACATAACCATTATGGGCTGGGTTCGCAGTTTCCGGAACAACCAGTTTATCGCACTAAATGATGGCTCGACCAACAATAACCTGCAGATCGTCGTGGAATTGGGCGCCTATGAGGAAGACTTGCTAAAGAAGATCACGCCCGGGGCATCCGTCAAGGTCACCGGGGCGCTCGTCCCGTCGCTCGGGAAGGGCCAGGCGGTGGAGGTCAAGGCCCGCCGCATCGACATCCTCGGCGAATGTAACCCCGAAAAATATCCGCTCCAGCTAAAGAACAGACCCAGCCTGGAATACCTGCGCGAGATCGCGCACCTGCGCTTCCGGACGAACACGTTTGGCTCGGTCTTTCGGATCCGGCATTCGCTGGCCTATGCGGTTCACACCTTCTTTCATGACAGGGGGTTTTTGTATCTCCAGACGCCGATCATTACCGCTTCCGACGCGGAGGGGGCAGGGGAGATGTTCAGGGTCTCCACGCTTCCCTTCGACAACCCGCCGCGCCGCGACGACGGCTCGATCGACTTCGGCGAAGACTTCTTCGGCCGGGCGACCAACCTGACGGTCAGCGGCCAGCTCGAAGGAGAGCTCGGCGCCATGGCGCTGAGCGAGATCTATACCTTCGGCCCGACTTTCCGGGCGGAAAACTCCAATACCGCGCGCCATCTCGCGGAGTTCTGGATGATCGAACCCGAGATGGCGTTCTACGATCTCGAAGACAATATGGATCTCGCGGAATCCTTTATCCGGTACCTCATCGGCCATGTGATGGAACACAACCGGGAAGACCTTGACTTCCTGGCCGCGCGCCTCGCCGAGGAAGAGAAGCAAAAGCCGCAGGCCGAGCGGAGCGAGCTTGGGTTGATCGAAAAGCTGGAATTCGTTCTGAACAACCGCTTCGAGCGGATCACCTATACGCAGGCCATCGACACCCTGCTGCAATCGCCCGCCTACAAAAAGAAAAAATTCCAGTACGAGGTGAAGTGGGGCATCGATCTGCAAAGCGAACACGAACGATACCTGGTGGAGAAACATTTTAAAAAGCCCGTGATCGTCACCGGCTATCCGAAGGAGATAAAAGCATTTTATATGCGCCAAAACGACGACGGGCGGACCGTCGCCGCCATGGACATCCTCGTTCCCGGCATCGGCGAGATCGTCGGCGGCTCGCAACGCGAAGAACGGCTTGAAAAGCTGGAAGCCCGCATGGCGGAAATGCATATCCCCGCGCAGGAACTGTGGTGGTATCTCGATACGCGGCGCTTCGGAACGGTCCCGCATGCCGGGTTCGGCCTCGGCTTCGAACGGATGATGCTCTTTGTCACCGGCATGACGAATATCCGCGATGTCATCGCTTTCCCGCGCACGCCGAAGAGCGCGGAATTTTAGCGTTCTCCGGCCCCGCATCGCCGAAAAAATGCCTGACTTCCTCCAGTTTTAGTAAGTTGCGGCAAATTCTTATCTATGGCCATCCCCGTCGTCGACCTCGCCCAATTCACCGGCGCCGCCCCGCAAAAAGCCGCCTTTGTATCCGCCCTTGGCCGGGCGTATGAGGAGGTGGGTTTTGTCGCGGTAAAAAACCACGGCATCGCCGACGCCACGATCCAGAGTCTCTATCGGAATACGACCGCCTTCTTCTCCCTGCCGCAGGCGACAAAACGCCAGTACGAGATCGCCGGGCTGGCGGGACAACGCGGTTATACGTCTTTTGGCAAGGAGCACGCCAAGGGAAGTACCGCCCCGGACCTCAAAGAGTTCTTCCAGTTTGGCCAGATCGTCGAGGACGGCGACCCGATCAAAAAGGAATACCCCGAAAATGTCGTCGTGAGGGAACTGCCCGAGTTCAATCCCATCTTTTCGACGGCCTACCGTTCCTTCGAACACTCCGGCGGCCTCCTGTTAAAAGCCATTGCGCTTTATCTCGGCCTCGATGAGAAATATTTCGACCCGTTTATCCACAACGGAAATTCCATCCTGCGGGCCATCCATTATCCGCCGATCACGTCCGAGCCAAAGAGCGCCATCCGCGCGGAACAGCACGAAGACATCAACCTGATCACCCTGCTCATCGGGGCTTCGGCCGACGGCCTGGAGATCCTGTCCAAACAGAACGAATGGGTGCCGGTGACATCGCTGCCCGAACAGATCGTCGTCAACGTCGGCGATATGCTCCAGCGGCTGACCAATAACAAGCTCAAATCCACCACCCACCGGGTCGTCAACCCGCCCCGCGAAAAATGGGGCAGCTCCCGCTATTCGATCCCCTTCTTCCTGCACCCGCGAAGCAGTATGAGCCTGGCCTGTCTGCCGGGGTGCATCGATGCGGCGCACCCAAAGGCGTACCCGGACGCGACGGCGGGCGAGTACCTGGACGAAAGACTGCGGGAGATCGGGCTGAAGAAGTGAGGGACCGGCTAAAAAAAGTGAGCAATCGGGTTAAAGAAAGGAGTGAGCCCATGCCTACACGTGGAACACGCGTAGCAGGATAAGGGCGAAAGCAGCTCCGAGTAAGAAACAGAGAATCAGTTTCATCTGCTGAAAATGCTTTAGGGGATCCGCCATAAAAATACGCTTAAAATCGGGTGTTTTCCTGATTCGGCTCCCCTTTTTTTTAATCCCGTTTTAATCTCGCGGCCATTTTCGGCCCTTTTTTTCGCGAGTTCAACGTTTTTTGCCGCCCATCCCGGATATCCGCCGTTCAATGGCTCATTACTAGCCTATAAAAATTACCCGACTAAAAACGGTACTTTGTGTTGCATAGTACTAAAAACTACCTTATCTTTGGGTTGTAATCGTAAGAATCGGTTCTTATCTAAAATAAAAGCGTATGAATATCGAGAATACTCAAAGCCAGATGCGAAAGGGTATTTTGGAGTTTTGCATCCTCTCGGTGATCCGGCGCGGCGAAGCATATCCCTCCGACATTGTAGAAGAGATGAAAGCTGCCAACCTGAATATCCTGGAAGGTACCCTCTACCCCCTCCTGACCCGACTAAAAAATGCCGATATGCTCACCTACCGGTGGGTGGAAAGCAACTCCGGGCCCCCGCGCAAATATTTCTCTCTAACCCAGAAAGGGGAGGAGTTTTACGGAGAACTTCAGGCGACCTGGAACGAACTGACAAATGCCGTTCACGCCCTGACCCAAAAAAACGGAACCCCTTGAAATCAATCGACTTCTAAATTTCAACCGTCAAATTCTCAAGTATGAAAAAGATCATTAATATAAACTTCCATAGCCGGGTGATCCCCATAGAGGAGACGGCCTACGAGATCCTGCAGCAGTACGTGGACAGTCTGCGGCGGTATTTCGCAACCGAAGAAGGTCGCGACGAGATCATCAGCGATATCGAAAATCGCTTTTCGGAGCTCTTCTACGACAAACTGAAAAAAGGCGCCCCCTGTATCACCGATGAAGACGTGAATGCCATCATCACGAGCATGGGCCGGCCGGAAGAACTGGCCGGGGAACCGGAGCCGGTACACGCCAACTCCGCGGGGAGTGCGGGAAGCGCCGGATCGGCAGCAGGGAGCGGCAGCACCGGTAGCACCGGCACCGGCACCGGCGGCGGCAGCGCACAGCAGCCAGGCTATGCCTTCACGGCCGACGAGCCGCGGCGATTGTATCGTGCCGCCAATGACAAGATCCTCGGCGGGGTCTGCGCCGGGCTGGCGAGCTATCTGAAGCTGGACCCGGCCATCATCCGCATTCTTTTTGTGCTGATCACGATATTCGGGGGATTCGGATTCCTGCTCTATATCGTCCTGTGGATCGTTCTTCCGACCAAGTCGGTGGCGACGACCGCCCGCAAACGGCTTTATCGCAACCCCGACGACCGCGTCATCGCGGGGGTAGCCAGCGGTCTTGCCGCCTATTTCCACGTCGAAGTGTGGATCCCCCGGCTGATCTTTGCCTTGCCGCTGTTCCTTGGCATCTTCTCGTCGATCTTCCGGAATATCTGGTGGCATACGTTCAACTGGGGCGGCCATATCTTTTTTGATGGCTTTGGCGGCAGCCTGTTCGTAGCCTATATCGTCCTGTGGATCGTCCTCCCGGAAGCCATAACGGCCTCCGAGAAACTCGAAATGCGCGGCGAAAAGATCGACCTGGAATCGATCAAGAATACGGTGAAGAGCGACCTGGAATCGTTCAAGGGCAAGGCCAAGGAAATGGGCGTGGAGATGGGGGAAAGCTTTAAGAACATGGGCCAGAAAATGGGCACCCAGATCCGCCAGAATATGCAGAGTTTTGGCTCGGAAGCCGGGTCGGTGGTCCGCAGAAGCGGGACCGGGATCGGCCACGCCATCGGCGTATTGTTCAAAGCCTTTTTCCTCTGTATCGCCGGCATCATCGCCTTTGCCCTGATCATGTCCCTCATCGCCATCGCCTTTAGCGGCGGCGGTCTCCTCGACCTGAAAAGCTATGTCCTCGACGGCTTCTGGGAGAACATTCTCTCCTGGGCAAGCTTTATCCTGGTCCTCGTAGTCCCCGTCATCGCCCTCCTGACCTGGCTGATCCGCCGGATCACGGGGATGCGTTCGCAACGCCACTACCTCGGCTATGTCTTTGCCACGTTATGGATCATCGGCCTGATCAGCTTTGTCGTCCTCGCGGGCATGGTCATGAATAACTTCCGGTCCCGCGCCCACTCCGAGGAGGAATTCGCGCTGGTCCAGCCTTCCACCGGGAACCTGGTCATCAAAGCGCGTCAAAACGTCCATCGGGACTACTATGACGACGAAGACTGGTGGTTTGGCGACGGCTGGAGACGCGGTTGGAGACGGAACGGCTTTTTCTATACCCTCAACGATGACAGCATCCTGCTGAATACCGTGCAGATCAAAGTGCTTCGCAGCGACGATTCGGCCTACCATATGCGTATCCTCCGCGGCAGCCTGGGCAGCAGCCCGAATTCGGCACTGGACCGCGCCCGCCAGATCAGCTTCCCCGTGACGCAAACGGATAGTGTTTTACAGCTGCCCGGCGGTTTTTCTATCAATAAAGAACAGAAATTTCGTAACCAGCAGGTCATTGTTGCTGTCTATATCCCGGTGGGGAAGAAAATAATGGTGGATAATTCCGTCAGCCGCTACGACTGGTTTAATATCAACGCCGGCCGCAGCCATTTTAACTGGGAAGACGGGCGGAACGACTACAGCAGCGAATACGACGACGAAGGGTTCAGCCTGGAGAACAACTTCTTCTGGAACAGCGGCGTGCAATATATCATGACGACGGAAGGCCTGCAACGGGTCAACGGCATGGGCAAGTATGACGAGCGCTCCGAGCGCCCCGAAAAGCCGGAACACCCCGAGAAGAAGGAAAAAAAGGAGGCGCCTGAAAAGCCGGCCGACAAGCCGGCCCAGCCGGCCACCGGCGGCTACCGGTACAAACCGACCCCGCCAAAACACAGCGCCGATACCCCGCTGCCGAAAAGCAGCACCATGGTCGCCCCGCTCCGCCCCTCTCCGTTCGTCCTGCTATCATCGATGTTTATTTGATCAACTCTTTACTCTCGTTGGTTGAAGTTGGAACAAAGCCCCCCGGCATCTGCCGGGGGACTATATTTTTAGCCTACATTTGCGGCTCAAAAACATTCCATGAAGCGCACACCATTCACTCCCTTTCACCTGGCCCTTGGCGCAAAAATGGTCGAATTCGCCGGTTACAACATGCCGATCAGCTATACCGGCATAAACGACGAACACCAGGCGGTCCGCACCAATGCGGGGGTCTTTGACGTGAGCCACATGGGAGAGTTTATCGTAAAAGGCGAACACGCCCTGGACCTGATCCAGCGGGTCACCACCAACGACGCCGCCAAACTGACCGCGGGCAAAGCCCAATACAGTGCGCTCACCAACGACACCGGGGGGATCATCGACGACCTGATCGTCTATTGCCTCGAAGACAACAAAGCCTATATGCTGGTGGTCAACGCCGCCAATATCGAAAAGGACTGGGAATGGATCTCCGCGCACAACACAACAGGCGCCGAACTGCACAATATCTCCGACAAGACCGCGCTGCTCGCCATCCAGGGCCCCAACGCCAACCGGATCATGCAAGCCCTCACCGACATCGATATCCTGAACCTCAAATACTACACCTTTGCCAAGGGCCGGTTCGCCGGCATCGACAATGTACTGATCAGCGCCACCGGGTACACCGGCGCCGGCGGGATCGAGATCTATTTTGAAGACAAGGGGGACAACGCCGCGACCATCTGGAAGCGCATCTTCGAGGTGGGCACCCCGCAGGGATTAAAACCCATCGGTCTTGGCGCCCGCGACACACTCCGGCTGGAAATGGGGTATTGTCTCTACGGTAACGATATCGACGACCGGACGTCGCCGCTGGAAGCCGGGTTGGGGTGGATCACCAAATTCACAAAGGATTTTACGGCCCGGGACATCCTCGAACGGCAGAAGGCCGCGGGCCCCCAACAAAAACTGGTCGGTTTTGAGATGGTCGAAAAGGGTATCCCCCGGCACGACTACGAGATCAAGGATTTTTCGGGAGCGCCGATCGGCCGCGTCACGTCGGGCACGCAAAGCCCCTCGCTGGGCAAGGCGATCGGGATGGGGTATGTCCGGCCGGCCTTTGCCGCGATCGACAGCAAGATCTATATAAAAGTGCGGGATAAACTGCTTCAAGCCAGGGTGGTCAAGTTTCCGTTTAGTTGATGATACCGAAACGCGGCCGGGCCGAAAGGGCTTTTGGAATGATTTTTTCTGTAAGCAAGGGCACGATCCAACTATCCAGCACCTATTAACAAGAAAATGCCAACCATTCATCTGACGACCTTCGTCGCAGCCCCCACCCAACGGGTCTTTGACCTTGCCAGAAGCATCGACCTCCACCGGAAATCCATGGCCCATACCGGGGAAGAAGCCATCGCCGGGACGACCAGCGGGCTGATCGAGCTCAACGAAACGGTTACCTGGAAAGCCAAACACCTGCGCCGCGTACGGATCCTGAAATCGAAGATCACGGCCATGAACCCGCCGCTATCCTTTACGGACGAAATGGTGGATGGCGATTTTAAAAGCTTGCGGCACGAACATCATTTCAAACGGATCGACAACGGAACGCTGCTCATCGATATATTTACCTATGAGGCCCCATACGGAGGCCTTGGCAGACTGGCCGACCGGCTCTTTCTGACCAATTATATGAGAAATCTGCTGGAAACGCGGAATAAAATGATCAAGGAATACGCGGAATCGGATAAATGGAAATTCATTCTGGAAAAATAAAAAATGCTGACAAACCCCAGACCATCGTTGCATACGGCCCTGTCTCCTGCCCTGCTGCATCTCTATGATGTGAACCATGCCATCGTGGTGATCATCGATGTGCTACGCGCCACGTCCACGATCGCCACGGCGCTGCACAATGGCGCAAAATGCGTCATCCCCGTCGACAGTGTGGCGAAATGTATCGAGCTTGGCCGCCAGATCGACGGGATCACCGCCGGCGAACGCGATGGAGCGATCGCGGAAGGCTTGGAACACGGCAACTCGCCCTTTGAGTATTCCCGAAATTTTATCGCCGGAAAGACCCTCGTGCTGACCACCACCAATGGAACCAAGCTGCTGCATATGGCGCTCGACCGCGGCGCCGGCCAGATCATCACCGGTTCATTTCCCAACCTCCGCTCCGTTTGTAACTACCTCGTGGATCAGAACCTGCCCGTTGTGCTGGCCTGCGCCGCCTGGAAGGACAAGGTCAACATCGAAGACATGCTGTTCGCGGGCGCGGTCATTCACCAGGTCCAGGAGCATTTCTCCATCCATTGCGACTCCTCCCGGGTCGCCGAGACGCTGTACCTGGACGCGAATGCAACCCATGATATGTTTGAGTTCATGAAGAATAAGGACGCCTCCCATTACCACCGCCTGATGAAGTTCGGGCTCGAAAAGGACATCCGGTACTGCCTGACCCCCGATCTCGCGCCGGTCCTGCCGCTTTATGAAAATGGGAAGCTGATCGTGCTTTAGTCAA
>DATJWK010000042.1:0-10967 GCA_035501395.1 Puia sp. | reverse complement strand
AACCGGACAGCGGGGAAGTATTTCTGAATGAGGTCGATATCACGCGACAGCCGATGTACAAACGGGCGCAGATGGGGATCGGATATCTGCCGCAGGAAGCATCCGTCTTCCGGAAGTTGAGCGTCGAGGATAATATCAAGGCCGTGCTGGAGATGACAAAGCTGACGCGGGGCGAGCAGAAAATTAAGCTCGAAGCGCTGCTGGACGAATTCCACCTTCATCATGTGCGAAAGAACAATGGCGATTCGCTGAGCGGTGGAGAGCGGCGGCGGACGGAGATCGCACGGGCGCTTGCGGTAGACCCTAAATTTATTCTGCTGGACGAGCCGTTCGCGGGCGTCGACCCGATCGCCGTGGAAGATATTCAATCGGTCGTGGCACGGCTGAAATTCCGGAATATCGGTATCCTTATCACGGACCACAACGTCAATGAGACCTTGTCGATCTGCGACCGGGCTTACTTGTTGATCGACGGGAAGATCTTCAAGCATGGGACGGCGGATGAACTGGCGGCGGATGAGCAGGTTCGGCGGTTATATCTGGGGCGGAATTTCGAGCTGAAACGGAAGGATTACCTGCATGAGGAGGCACGACAAAGGGAGATGAATGATCACCCTGCTGGCGACCAGGGGGTTATAAAGATAGAAACGGATGAGTCTTAACACGTTACCGCATCCCTGCGACACCCGCTCATTTGTTTGAGTATATCCCGCCGATTAGTTATTTTGCTACAGACATGAAGCTATTGAGTCCGGCCATATCGAGACTTGCGAGGTTGCGTCTGGGACGTATCGAGGAATGGATCAATAACCCTATCGCGATCCAGCGGGAGATCCTGCAGCATTTGGTGACTTCCGCACAGTACACCGAATTCGGCCGTAAATATAATTTCTCCAAACTGTTTTCCATCCGCGAGTTCAAGCACGCCGTTCCGATCCAGGAATACGACGATCTGAAACCGTATATCCACCGGATCATGAACGGGGAACAAAACATCCTCTGGAATACGCCGATCAGCTGGTTTGCGAAAAGCAGCGGCACGACCAGCGACAAGAGCAAGTTCATCCCCGTCAGCGAAGAGAGCCTGCAGGACTGCCACTATAAAGGCGCGAAAGACGTGCTGACGATGTATTACGATTTCAATCCCGACTCCGACCTGCTGACGGGAAAGGGGCTGGTTATCGGGGGCTCCCACACGATCAGCCAGGTCAATTCGGACGTACACTACGGGGATTTGAGCGCGGTGCTGTTGCATAACTCGCCGTTTTGGGGCCACTGGATCCGAACGCCCGAATTGAGCATCGCATTACTGGATGAGTGGGAAGATAAGATTGAACGACTGGCCTTGAATACCATTCAGGAGAATGTCACCTCGATCTCGGGTGTGCCGACATGGACTCTGGTCTTGATCCGGCGTATCCTTGAGATCACGGGGAAGCAAAGTCTGGCGGAGGTTTGGCCTTCCCTGGAACTATATATCCATGGCGGCGTATCCTTTACTCCATACCAGGAACAATTCCGGAAGTTGATCGGCAAAAACATCCACTATCTGGAAATGTACAATGCGAGCGAAGGATTCTTTGCCGCGCAAGGCAATCCGCACGACGACGGGATGCTGCTTTTCCTGGATCATGGCATTTTTATGGAATTCATGCCGGTGGAAGAGTACGGCAAATCCGATCCCGAAACCATTGGCCTCGCCGACGTGGAAGTGGGACCGCAATATGCGCCGGTGATCAATACCAACGGTGGGCTTTGGAGATATCTGCTGGGAGATACCATTCAATTCACCTCCCGTTTCCCGTTCCGGATAAAGGTCAGCGGCCGGCTCAAGCACTTCATAAATGCATTCGGGGAGGAGGTGATCGTCGACAATTCGGATAAAGCGATTGCCCTCGCAGCGGAGAAGACGGGCGCGATCGTAAATGACTATACTGCCGCTCCGGTGTATTTCGGCGAATCGGGTAACGGCGCGCACGAATGGCTGGTTGAATTCGAGCGGGAACCTGCGGATATGGGGCTTTTTGTCACCGAGCTGGACAAAGCCCTGCAGAGTGTCAACAGCGACTACGAAGCAAAACGGTACAAAAACATTGCCTTGCGCCTGCCGATCCTGTATTCGCTCGAAAAGGGGGTCTTCGCGGCATGGTTGAAGAGCAAAGGCAAGCTGGGCGGACAGCACAAGGTGCCGCGGTTATCCAACAACCGAAAATACATAGAAGAGATCCAGGCTATGCTGCCGGGCCGGTTCTCACGTCCCGGAGCGCCAGCGCCGATATGATCAGACTCACAAGGGACGAGGTGTAGAACAAATACAGATACGGGACATCGATAAAGCAATAAAACACGACCAGGCTTAGCTTTAGCGCAGCCAGGGGAATATTGGATCGTCGCCGCCGGAGTCCAATGACAGTAAAGGCGAGCGGGACCGTGAAACTTGAAACGATGAGGAGGATGTGCAGCGCCGTGGTACCGCTCCGGCCGAAGAACCACGCCATGCCGGGCGCCGTCGCAAAGACATCGGGACTGTCCTTCCATACCCGGCCCGCAAAAGCGACGTAGTTCCCCGGAAGATGCGCGAGCCGCATGAAAGTCACCCAGCCCACGGGGACCAGGAAGATCAACACAAGGCACAGGATGCCCGTCAGGGAGACGATCGACAATTGTTTCCCCCTTTTTCCAAGGAGCAACCAAAGGATATAAGCGGGCACCCAACCGACGAGCGCGTAGCGGCTTAGCATGCATAGCGAAATGGCGATCCCCGTCAGCCAGGGTTTCCCGGAAACCAGGGCCAGGGCGAGCAGCGCGTAGTACCCGATGACAACGCCTTCCTCCGAGAGCCCGATCAGCCCGGGGGTATTATCGGCCGCGATCCACCAGAACAAGAGAAAGGCCAGCACGCCCACCATAAAGGACGCCCGCGAGGCGGACGGCTTGAAAAGCACGATGAATGCCCCGAACGCGAACAGCAGACCGGCGGTCGCGATCCATCGCATATCGATCCCCAGTGCGACCGCCGGAACATACGGAAGCCACATCGCCGGGAGATAGATGGGTTGCACGCCCTTCCAGATGCTGGGAATGGAGTCGTAAACATGGCTGTGCTGACCGGCAAGAAAGCGTTCGCACATCACCTTTATGATCGGGAGCATGTCGGCGTTGGTAACATCTATCGGATATTCGTCGAACCAGATGAGACACCAGGAATAAAGTGTCAGGGCGGTGAGGCCGATCAGGCTGGCCTTGCGTTGGATGACCCCGCTGCGCCAGGGCCGTTTGACGAGTGCCGGCAGGCGGAACTCCGGCAGACGCAGGAGTATGATCGAAATAGTCAGGCCGGACAAGAGGTACGCGATGGAGAAAACGGGCGTCCAGCCATGGATCTTCAAACACCAGGTGGAGCTGAGCGTTTCCACGGCAAATGCGGCAAACAGAATGGAGGCTTGTCGGTTCATCGCGTTATGCATCCACAAATAAATATATTTTTTCATCAACAACCCAATGAATGAATATATTTGGGCCTATGAAACTACTGGAAAATAAAATTGCCATTGTCACCGGCGCCAGTCGCGGGATCGGAGAGGCGATTGCGCTGAAGCTTGCGGCGCATGGGGCGCACGTAGCGTTTACCTATCTGAGCAGCGAGGAGAAGGCAAAAGGGCTGGAGGACCATCTCAAGGCGTTGGGGGTGAAGGCGAAAGCGTACCGCAGCAACGCGGGGGTGTTTGCGGAGAGCGAGGCGTTTGTGAACGATGTAGTAAAGGAATTCGGATCGGTGGATATTTGCGTCAACAACGCGGGGATCTCAAAGGATAACCTTCTGTTGCGGCTTTCGCCGGAGCAGTGGGACGACGTGATCAATGTCAACCTGAAAAGTGTTTACAACGTGACCAAGCAGGTGATCCGTCCGATGATGAAAGCGAAAACAGGTTCGATCATCAATATGAGTTCGATCATCGGGATTGGCGGAAATGCGGGGCAGAGCAGCTATGCGGCGTCAAAAGCGGGGATAATCGGGTTCACCAAATCGATCGCCAAGGAGCTGGGAAGCCGGAATATCCGATGCAATGCGATTGCACCGGGATTTATTGAAACGGATATGACCCATTACCTGAAGGATGGCGAAGGGGCGAAGAAGTTCCTGGAAGACATCCCCCTGGGCCGGTTTGGAAAGGCGGAGGAAATTGCGGAGACCACATTGTTCCTGGCCAGCGATATGAGTGCTTATATAACGGGTCAGGTGATCAGCGTATGCGGAGGACTGAATATATGACACCGATTGAAAAACTGTTGTCGGACAACCGGTCCTGGGCCGCGGGAATAAAGGCGGAGGACCCGGAATATTTTGTACGGCTGTCGCATTTGCAGACGCCGGAGTTCCTGTGGATCGGATGCAGTGACAGCCGGGTACCGGCGGACCGGATCACGGGTACCCAGCCGGGAGAGATCTTTGTGCACCGGAATATCGCGAATATGGTGGTGCATACGGATGTCAACCTCCTCAGTGTCCTGGACTTTGCGGTCAACCATCTGAAAGTGCGTCACGTCATTGTTTGCGGCCATTACGGCTGTGGCGGCATCAAAGCGGCGATGACGAACCACGATTACAAATATGTGCTGAATATGTGGCTCCGGAATATAAAGGATGTCTACCGGCTTCATAGCCGGGAACTGGATGCGATCGCCGATCCGGAGGCGCGTGCCGACCGGTTGACGGAGCTGAACGTCCGGGAACAGGTGATGCACCTGGCAAAAACGTCGATCATTCAGCGGGCATGGAAAGAAGCGCAGCGGCCACGCCTGCACGGGTGGGTATATGGACTAAAAGACGGCTTGATCAAGCCGGTTTTCGGTATGGATGCGAATTCAAAGCTCGATCCGATCTATCAGTATGACGATCTCTGAAGAAAAAGGGCGGCCTGCGGCCGCCCGTCGAATGCTCACGTGTGACTATATCTTTACTGCGCGATCCAGATCTTGGTAGCCGTCAGATCGTTTCCTCCCGTCTCAGCCAACCAGTTGTCTTTGTTATAGGTCTGCTCCGAAGGCGGATACTGATACCGTTGAAAACTGCCATAACTATTGGTGTGGAAACTGGCATTATTGGGGTCCGTGGGGGTCATGCCACCGGTTCGCTTCTGGAGGGTCCAGGCATCCCAGGGTTGGCGGAACATATCGATCCATTCCTGGGCATAGATCTGCTGCAGGGCGGTAGCGGGATTGAATAATACGACGGGATTTGTCAGCAGGGCATTCATTGCCGCCGGGCTGGGCAGGCCCGAGGGTTTGTTGACCACCCATACGGTCGAATTGATGGCTTGCTGCGTCCAGAAATTGACGGACGCCGTGATGCCGGCATTGTATTCGGTTTGGGCGGTTGCCATGTTCTGTGCTACGCCCGCCAGCCCGGCGGCGTAGATCTCCGCCTTCAGAAAATGAACTTCGGCAGCCGTCATGAACAATTCGGGGATATTGTTGTCAACCGCCCAGTAATAGTTCAGGTTGGCGTAAAGATTGGGCGTTGGCGGGTTGCCGTCCTTATTGGCCCAATCGCTGTTGCGGATGGCTTCATCGTAAGGCGAACCTTCTTCCGCCGGAGTGGATGCGGTAGGATTCTGCGGGAAAGGATTCCACTGGTTGTTGTTGTTGGGCTCGAAAAAGATCGCGCACCGGGGGTCAAAGATCCCGCTTCCGTCTTCACTGGTGTCGGAAGACATCAGGTTCCACATCGCCGTACCCATCCGAAGCCGGCATTCCGTGCCAAAGGAGTACATCCGCGCGGAAAGATCCATATTGGGGATATTCGTCGTCGGGTACAACCCTACGTTGGTGTTATCCGCATCCAACAGCGGCTTGGTGAGCGCGTCGGTGATTTGCGGTGTCGCATCCGCCGGGTCTTTGGCATACATGGTCAGCGCAATCCGGAGCCGGAGGCTGTTGGCGAATTCGATCCATTCCTGGATATTGTTTTCCAGCACAAGGTCGTTACTGACGGCGACCTGGGAAGAGCTGGTGCTGAAGTTATCGACAGCCCATTGCAAGTCGCTGAGCACGGACAGATAAATACTCTTCTGGCTATCGTACGCAGGTGTCAGGACCGTGTCGTTGGTAAGGGTGTAATCCAGGGATTTCCCCGCTGCAGAATAAGGCATATCGCCGAACAGGTTGGTTAGCTTGATCGCCATATATCCTCTGAGGACTTTCATTTGCGCCTTGATGTTGGTATAGACGGTCGTGTCCGGCTGCCTGGCGATCGCCTGCATCATGGCTTCGTAATTCGAAAGGTTGTGATAGAAATTGCTCCAATACTCGTTTCCGTCGTTGCCATAAGAATAATCGGCTTTTGTGTAGACAGGTGCGAGTTCGGTGATCGGGTAGACCCAACTGTTATAACCGACCTGCTGGTCGCCCTGCGCCATATTGGAGACAAAGCCGACATACAGCTGGCTGACCGTTGCCACGGGTGAACCGTTCGTTGGAGCGTTTATGGTTTCAAAATTTTTGGTACACGAGCTGATACCTCCGATCAGAAGGAACAGCGCAGCCGTGAATCGAAAATATTCTATTCTCTTATTTATCATATGAATGCGTTGAGTAGAAGATTGAATAATTCATATCGCATCAAAATCCTGCCTTTACCGATACCCCGAACGACCTCGTCCCGGGCAACGAACCGAACTGTGTCGTTTGGTTATTGGTGGTTCCGGTCAGCCCTTCGGGATTGAGACGGTCGGGGAGATTGGTGAAAATATAGAACAGGTCCCTGCCGATCAGTGACAGGGAGAGGTTCTGAAAGATCCTCGTAGAACTGGTGATCCTTTCCGGGAATTTGTACGTCAACGCCACTTCCCGCATTTTCGCCCAGGAATTGGTGAATATGCTGTTGGTGCGTACGATCGGAATATTATCCCATGACTGGAAATTGCCGGCATATTTCCACCAGGAGTTGACCACGGCGGTATTTGGCTTGCCGTCTGGCGTAACGCCGGGAAGGATCACCCCGACATTACCCGTTGATCCGTCGGGGAAGGTAAAGGGCAGGCCATGACCATCGCGCTCTCGGGTGGTCTCGGGAAGCTCGCCCTGACCCATAAGCGTTGCATAGTCTCCCGACCAGATCTGACCACCGATATGAAAATCGGTCAGCACATAAAGGCTGAACGCCTTGTAGTGAAAGGTATTGCCGATCCCGCCGATCAATTTTGGGGTAGAGTTGCCGATCTTGACGACGCTGCTGGTTGTGGCATACTGGGCGCCAAGGACCGCGCCGTTACCCGTATTCCAGCCGTCGGCGTAGACCAGGTTGACGACCTTCTGCTTTCCGATGTATTGATAGTCCAGCCCATAGATCGTACCGTACTGGTCTCCCACATGCGCGTTGGTACTGATACCGTCACCGCCAAACCAGCTCCCGATAGGGATCTGCGTTACGCCCGGCTCGAGTGAAACGATCGTATTGCTGTTATGACCGCCGTTGATGGTGAGATCCCAGGTGAAGTCTTTCTGGCGGATCACAGAAGCGCTGATGATGAATTCGATCCCCCGGTTCCGCAAGGCGCCGGTATTGATGGTCAGCCGGTCGGCGCCGGAAGTCGTAGCCACGTTGACCGGCAGGATCTGGTGATCCGAATAAATATTGTAATACGTGAAATTGAGATTGATCCGGTTTTTCAGGATGCCCAGGTCGGCGCCGGCTTCGAACGACCGCGCGCGCTGAGGCTGAATGCCGAGGGAAGGCAGCGTCGTCGGCACCGTCAGACCCGTCGTAAAGCCGGATGTCGTGACGGGGCTGTAGACAAATTGAGTTTGACCGGGAATATAGCCGTTGGCGCTGCCGGCCTCCGCGATGCGGATCTTGCCATAGCTGAGCCAGTTCTGGATACTGCCCGTATTGAACGCGTTTGTGAAAACAAAACTCAGGTTTCCCGAAGGATAGAAGAAGGACCATTTGCTCGAAGGCAACGTAGATGACCAGTCGTTCCGGCCTGAACCTTCGAAAAAGAGGTAGTTCTTATAGGAGAGGTTCAGGATGCCATAGACCGAGTTGATCTCGCTTTCCTGCATGGTCTCCTGCGGATTCAGGATAGCCGGGTTCGTACCGGCGTAATTGGCCAAGGTATAGGTAAACGGATAATTGAATGGCCCGGGGTTCGCTGCGGAGATATCGTATAGCTTATTGTGGTAATAGCTGGCGCCGCCGGTCAGACTGGCATTCAGGTCGGGGAAAAGGTTGTCCTTGTGAAGGTTCAGCAAGGCGTCGAGATTCTGGATCCCTACCGTCGACAGGTCGTTGCTATAGAGATTTTCTCCGCCATACCCGTTGAGGCCGGCGGCATCGATCGGCCGGTTCTTTGTAACGAACTGGTTGGTATAATAATCGAGACCGGTGTGACCGCTAAAATTCAACCACGGAGTGATATCGGCGATCAGCTTGACGGAGCCGAGCAATTGATTTTGCGTAAACGTGGTATTATTGGCCAGCGTATTCCACCAATAATAGCCTGGCGCTCCATTGTCCTGCGAGGGGCTCTGGGTGATAACGGTTGAATTTTGCGAACCGTCCTTGTTGACGGCCATTCCCTTCTCCAGCGGTTTGTAGTCCATCGGGATCATATAGTCGGTGATATAACCCACGCCGGAGGACGCCGAAGATTCGCCGTAAACGTTTGGTACATTTTTGCGGACGAGGTTGAGGTAGCTGACCGTTGCTTCCACTTTTACGCGCTTGCTGACATTGAGGGAAGACCCGATATTGAACACGTTCTGATGAAAATTGCTGTTGTAGGTGATCGCGTCATTGTCGGTGCGGGTGTAAGACACGCGGACGGTACCAACGTCTCCGCCGCCGGAGAACGAAACGTTATGCGATGTGGTATTGCCCGTCTTGTAAAAGCTTTTGAAGATATTTGGGTTTCCCACATATGGACGTTCCACTCCGTCCCACCACAGGATCTGCTGGCCGGACATTTTCTGGCCCCAGGAGGCGCCATCACCCGGGAAACCGATAAAGTTCCACCAATTGTTGCCGCCGGGAAAGCTGGGGCTTACGCCGGGAATCGTGGACCGGGAACCATAGAAATCGTTGCTGCTGGTCTCCCTGTCCTGCGGGTTTGGACCACCCGTCTGATAGAAGCCCGGGTTGGCGGAATAGAGCGCGTCGGCCATTCCCATGCCATATTCGTGCTGCAATTTTATAAAGCGATAGGGTTGATTCCAGCGGCTGGTGAGATTGTAATCGATTCCGAGGCCTTTTTGCCGGGTCCCTTTCTTTGTCGTGATAAGGATGACCCCGTTTGCGCCGCGGGCGCCATAGAGTGCGGCGGCGGTGGGTCCCTTAAGGATATCGAAAGTCTCCACATCGTCGGGATTGAGGGTATTCAGGAACGAGCCGTAGTCGACAGACTGGTTTTGGCTGAGATCGGTATTGACACCTTGCAGGTTCTGTTGCGTAAGGCTCTGGCCCTGGGGAAGGATCGGCTCATTATCGATCATGACGCCATCCACTACGATCAGCGGTTGGTTATTTCCGAGCAGGCTGTTGTTGCCGCGGATGACGATGCGGCTGGAACTGCCTTCCACGCCGTTTGGCTCGGTGATATTCAGGCCTGCCACCTTACCGATAAGGCCATTGGAGATATCCGGCGGGGCGGCTTTTACTACATCATTTCCCGAGATCTGCTGCGCTGAATACCCAAGGGATCTCGCTTCCCTTTTGATCCCGAGGGCGGTGACGATGACTTCGTTCATCGAGTGCTCGCTCTTCTGTAGCGTAACGCGCAGATCTGAGGAGTTGGCGCCCAGGGTAACCTTGTATACATCGAATCCGATAGAAGAAAAGACAAGTACATCACCGTCTTTGGCATCGATGGAAAAATGGCCCTGGGCATCCGTTACCGTTCCGCGGTTGGTCCCCGAGACGGTGACGCTGACATCTGACATCGGTTGACCGTCGGCACCGATGACCGTTCCGGTTATCGGCCGGAACGCTGCCGCCGGGGCATGAGCGGGCACCGCAGCCTGCGCCGCCGGGTCCTTCTTGAGGATGATCTGATGGCCGATCACCTCGTAAGAAATATGCAGCGGACCGAAGATACGCAGCAGCAGATCGCCCAGGCGTTCGTTCGTGGCGATGACGGTGATTCTTTGCCGGTTCTGGAGCACATCGTTACTATAAGTGAACCCGATTTCAGTGGACGCAGCAATCGCTTTGAGCACCGTCCGGATCTCTTTGGACGGCAAGTTCAGAGATACCTTCTTATCCAATATTTCCTGCCCGGCAACCCTACCGGGAAGAGCGTAGCTGATATAGCTTACCACCAGGAAAATTTGCAGTAAAGTCACTCTCATAATGAATAAAACAGCTTGTTTAGGTTTTCCGTTTTTGTTCATATCTTTAGCGGGTTTTGTCTTTTTAAAATAAAGTGGCAAAATCATCCCCTGGTCAAAGTTGTAACCTGCGACAGGGGAGCCTTACAAATGGTGGTGTACCAGCACCGCCATTTTTGCTATCGGGATGGGCTTTGTGATGTAATCATCCTCAGTTGTTTTGGTTTACAATTATTTGCAGGGCTTTCCTTCCAGGAAGATCCCGTCCTCCCTTAGTTCATAAGTAGCTCCGATCGCCTCGCAAATGATCCTGATCTTCTGTTCCAGGGATTCGTCGGTGAGGGATGTCGTCAGCACGCAATGGGAAAAGGTCGGTCTGTCGTAATGGAAAGGAATGCCGTAGGCATTCTCCAGGGTTTGGAAGATCTCGGTTACCGGGGTCTCGTCAAAGTTGAAGCGTATTGCCGGATCGGCGGGTGTCGGGTCGGGCGCGAGGTCCTTCTTCTCCGCTTTAAACTGGACAAGGTCGCGGGTTTGCCCCTTATACCGGGCGATCTGATTCGTAGTCAGGATCAGGGGTTGGGGCGATGGAGCGGTCTTTTTTGAGACCGCTACCTTTCCGGTCGTGACAAGGACGGTGA
>DATJWK010000041.1:0-150000 GCA_035501395.1 Puia sp. | reverse complement strand
ACGGTGGGCGAAGAGACGACGAAACTGCAAGGGTCGGAGGCATCATGCGTCTTTGGAAAAGGAGTTACGGTTAGGCTGCCGGCAGCCACCGCTGCCGAGGGATCGAGGGGCCTTACCAGCTGCGGTTCGAGCCGGAAGCGGAGCTGCTCCCGGGTGCCGTCGCTGATATAAACAGGCAGCCGGTAACGTTTGGAGAGCACCTCCAGCCCCCGAATATGGTCGTCATGTTCGTGGGAAACAAAGATCGCTTTTACCGTTTCCAGGGAAAGGCCGAGCCGACGCATCCGCCGTTCGGTTTCGCGGCACGGGATTCCGGCGTCTATGAGCACAGACTCCCTGCCATTGCCGACGTAGTAACAATTTCCGTTGCTCCCGGAGTTCAGCGATGCGATATAGAGTGTCATGTGTGGCGCAAAATACTTTTTTTTTCGATCCCTGTGCGGCTAGAACGCCTTTTTATCTGCGACTTTGCCGTTCGCCGGCTGGGCGCTCTTGACATATTTTTCCAGCCAGGCATTTTGTTCGTAGAGCATGTGAAGTAAATTCTCCCGGCCGCGATAACCGTGTGCTTCATATGGCAGCACAACGTATCGCACCGTCCCGCCGTTGCCTTTGATGGCGTTGAACAGCCGTTCGCTCTGTATGGGGAAAGTACCCGAATTGTCGTCCATTTCTCCATGGATCAGCAACAACGGCGTGGTGATCTTGTCGGCATACATGAAGGGACTCATATCGTAATACAACTGTGGATCTTCCCAAAAGGTGCGATCCTCATTTTGAAACCCGAAGGGTGTAAGCGTGCGGTTATAAGCGCCGCTGCGGGCGATACCCGCCCTGAATAGCTTCGTATGTGCCAGTAAGTTGGCGGTCATGAAGGCGCCATAACTGTGGCCGCCTATGGCAACCCGGTTGCTGTCCCCGACACCCATGGCGGCTAACTGGTGGATGGCGGCCTCCGCATTCATCGTCAGCTGGTGCACAAAACCATCGTTCGGTTTCTTGCTGGTATCGGTGGAGACAATTGGCATTTCTGCGTTGTCGAGCACGGCGTATCCCTGCGTCACCCAGAAGACGGGCGATGCCCACGAGATCAGGGTAAAACGATCCTTGCTGCCGCGGACCTGCGCGGCGTCCCGGGCGGAATTGAATTCACGCGGATAGGCCCACATCAGGACAGGGAGCGGACCGTCTTTCCCGGCGTCATATCCTTTGGGAAGGTAAAGGTCGCCTGTCAGGTCCACACCATCCGCCCGCTTGTAGCTGACCTTCTGGCGACTGACGCCGTCCAGCTGCGGGTATGGATTGCCGAACGCGGTGACTGGATGGTCGGCGGCCGGCGACCCGAGCGTCTTGAGATAATAGTTTGGTACTTCGGTGTGGCTCTCCCTACGGGTTAAAACGAGGAGCTTTTCCGCACTCACCACAACGGCGACATATTCGTAATGTCCGGGTTCGCAACGCCAGACAATATCGTTGTGATGCGATCCAAGGTCGAATTTCGCCAGGAAGGGGAGATCGCCCTGCGGCGAACTGCCTACGGGGTTGTTGAGCAGCAGCTTGCTGCCATTGTCGACCGTCTGTAACACCGGCAATCCGAATTTATTGCGGGTCAGTACCGGACTACCGGGATCGCTGTAGGCATCCGTGGAATGGCGCTCATCGAGGAGGGTCATCGCTCCGGTGGCCGGGTCAAAACGGAGCATTTCTTCCGACTGCCGGCCCCGAAGTCCTGCGAACACCAGGGCAGTGCTGTCGTTGCCCCATATGACACGCCGGAAACGCTGTTTCGTTTGGAAGAGGGTGACCGGATCGCCCGTGAACGGCGCAGACAACGCATACACGGCATCGTGATATTCCACCTTTTTCCTGATCATGCCGCTGTCAAGAGGAACGCACCAGGTAAGTGTGGCGGGCTGGTCGTTGCGCCAGCTATAGTCGCGGGGCACATTTTGGACATTGTCGAATCCCCTCGGTGACCCTTCGGCGGAGGGCAGGTCGATAATGGTTTTTACCGCCTTCCCCGTGATGTCCGCGATGCTGATAGTGGCATTGAAGCCTTCTGCCGTTACGAGATAGGAAAAAGGTTTATGAACGGTGCGCAAAAGGAGATAATTCCTGTCGGGTGACAGCGCTACATCCACGAATATGCCGGGCCTGCCGACGGCAATTTCAGCGCCGCCGGAGTTCTTTACCAGCTGGGTTTGCCCATAAAAGGCGAACAACGCTTCGTCGTACGGCGTTTTGATCAGATCTTCGAATGTAGGGCTGGGCGCAGACTTGCCGAGGTTCTCCTGTATTGCCGGTCCGTCCGGGACAGCCCTTTTCGGCGGAGCGGCGGCCGCGGGCAGGACGCGGGTGGCGTAAAGCAAGGTTTTATCGTCGATCCACTGACCCGCTATGCCAAGGATCGTATTCAACGGCGTGGTATTTACCCTGGAACAATGTTGGGTGGGGATATCAATGACATACAGATCGACTTGCCGGTTTGTCGTGTTGGTGAATGCGATCTTGTTTTCACCGGGATTCCAGTTGAAGTTGCCGGCGTTTAGCGGCGCCGGCAGTCCTGCGATCTTATATGCCGTCCCCGTCCGGAGGTTCTTTAGCGAAAGATCGCTGAAGAAGTTCTGCCGGCTGGGCGAGAAATTGTTCGGGTTGAAGCGAAGACCGGCAATCCGGATTTCCGGCTGCGCCAGTTCTTCCACGGGAGGATAGGAATTCCGGCCCAGGATAAGCAACCATTCACCCTTGTGATCGACGCTGACCAGCGGCGTGGGCTTGGCCAACAAAAGGTCTGCGATGTCCCTGGGCGGAGCCTGATATCCGCCGGTGATGTTTTGGGCCCACGGTGTTACCGCGACAACCAGCAGCGTTAGAAGCAGCATTAATCTTCTCATGCTTCTAAGCTACGAAAAAATGGCTATTGCATCTGTGCTGCCCGGCGGGTCTCCGGGCGGATGCCACCATCGACGACGCAGGGATAGCTGGATCGTTTCCGTTGAAATCCCGCGGGCATCGCAACGTATACGCACGGCCGGCCGCCGGGCGCCCTGGCTTCGACGGGATCCGGAACGCGCATTGCGATCCTGCCCCGGCTGGGGAGGGCGGCTTCAGCCGGTATGGGCGGCGGCGACGGCGGCACGGTAATAACCGGATCGGCTACCGTTAGCACCGGCTCCTCCGCCCCTTGCACGACAGCCGGCGGGAGCGCTTTATTGATCAGGAGACGCCAGCCCAAAAGGAAGAAGACAAGCATGATCATGCTCCCTTGCAGATGAACGGTTTCCCCGGATGGGTAGGGAAGTGTCAGATCGGCACGCATGCCGAACGACTCGATGCCCTTCCGGATCTCTTTTGGCAGGAATCCGCTTAGCCCATAATAGATGCCGCCGCCGGCAAGCATCAGGATCAGCAGCAACCACCACCGGCCGAGGACAGCCCACCCGCGGCCGATGGCGCCTTTATTGACAACCGAATAAAAGGTGATAAAAATGAACCCTACGGGAAGCCAGTCGATGGTCACCGGCGTTCCCAGCGGGATATCCAGAAAAACGATCATGGGACGGACACCACCCAACTGGCTAAGCCAGGGGAAGATGCCGGCAATGGCTTGTTCGAGCAGGATCGAGATGAGCAGCAGGATGACCACCAGAATTAAGGTGCCTCTCCGCGCGGACGGGGTATACATAACTGTTTCTTTAAATGATTGGCTTAGATAAAACCGCGTAGAGAAGTATTCATTGGAGAATAGAAGCGTATACAATATTAACGGAAAGGGGGTACAGTAGGTATAGTCCATTTCCCAATAATCCGTTAAATAGCTACCTGCTGCGAATGACTGAATTTTCTTCGTATCTTACAGCAAACAACCCAGCCATGCCTGACCAATCCGCCGCCGAAAAGAACCCGCTCCCATCCCTCGATGTTTGGGAAGACGATCTCCTGGAGCGTTATCCCGACCCGGAGACCATCGCAAAAGGCAAAACAACGGAAGAATATCGGAACTATGAAACTCCCGGGAGAGATTCCGTACGGGAGTTCTACCGGCTCAATCATCAATATCAGACTTACGATTTTGTCAGCCAAAAAAAAGCGGAGTTCCTTTCCTTCAATAAGAGAGAAATGTCGGTTTGGGCGGCGTTCGATTTTCTCAATGAGCTGGTTGACGACTCCGACCCCGACACCGATCTCGATCAGTTTCAGCATCTGCTGCAAACGTCCGAGGCGATCCGCTCCGACGGACATCCCGACTGGATGGTGCTGGCGGGTTTGTTTCATGACATGGGGAAAGTGCTTTGCCTTTTCGACGAGCCACAGTGGGCTGTCGTAGGCGATACGTTCCCGGTGGGGTGCGCATATTCTGACAAAATTGTCTATCCCGAATATTTCCGGTCCAACCCTGATTATGATCACCCCGTTTACCGCACCAGATACGGCGTCTACTCGCCCGGATGCGGCTTGCGAAACGTCCAGCTTTCATGGGGCCATGATGAGTATGTATATCATATGATGAAGGACTATCTTCCCGAACCGGCCCTTTATATGCTGCGCTATCATTCTTTTTACGCGCAACACCGGGAGCAGGCCTATGACCATCTCATGGATGACCATGACCGCGAGATGTTCCAATGGGTTAAGCTGTTCAACCCGTATGATCTTTATTCAAAAAACCCAACGCCCCCGGATTGGGAAAAGCTGAAGCCTTACTACGAGGATCTGGTGGCGAAGTATTTGCCCGCGACGTTGAAATTCTAAGATGGTTGCACCAAAGGACCGGTCCTGGATAAACTTCGCCATTCAACCCTTCTTATCGTTTTATCTCCGATGACCGCCCGTAGCGGAGCCCAGCTGCCATAGCGGAGCCCAGCTCCCGTAGCGGAGCCCAGCTGCCATCTTGCCGCCAACGGATGAATTTTGACGACAACTGGAAATTCCACCTCGGCAACGCCGCCGACGGACTTCAACCGGCACAGGCCGATTTCCCGGCAGACTCGTCAAAAAGCAAATAAGCCTATCGTTTTCTTTCGACATTTTGCGGTTTCCTCATCGGAAAAAGCCGCGCCCATTTTTGGAAACCCCGGCCAAAATTGGGAAAAACCCCATGAAAATAATATATGTAAGTATTTATCGTTCAATAAAGATTAAGGATGGAACGGATATTGGTAAAGAGGGGTTGGTTATTATTCAATATCATTTGAAAACGTGTGCTCTATGAAGAGATCTTTACTCTTTTGTGGTTTATTGATCGTCGCCGTCCAGGCCTTGCAGGCCCAGATCTCCTATACCTGGACCGGCGCCTCCTCCACTTCCTGGGCTACCGCGACCAACTGGTCCCCAAGCGGAGTACCCGGTTCGGCGGATAACGTCACCATTGTAACGGGTAGCAATATCTGTAAGTTAGCATCGAGTGTCAGCATCAATAACCTGACACTCACCAGCGGCACCCTTGACCTGAATGCCGGAACGCTTACCGTCAACGGTACGAATGCCCAATTTACCGCGGGGACCGTGCAGAACGGTACGCTGACCATTGCCGGTGCCACATCGACGGTCTTCGGCAACGGGCCGGTGACCATGAATTGTACCGTCAACATTTCCTCTGCGGCATTTACTGCAAAAAATACCACTTTCCAGCTGGCGACTTCCATCACCAAAACCGGTGCCAGCAATGACGCGAGCTCCGGCAACAACGTCTTCAACGGAGCGCTGACCGCTACCAACGCCGGTTCCGGCTACCTGATGTTCGGTAACGGCAATGGAGACCAGTTCAACGCAGCAGCCACATTCGTCAATACAGGATCGGCCAATATTTATGTGAGCTACAGCGGAACGCCGAGTACTTTTAACGGCGTCGCAACCTTCACCAACTCCCCGTCCACCAATAACGGGATCTATGTCAGCTGGAACACAACCGGAACGGTTTTTAATAATAATATCGTCGTGAATTCGACGAGCGGTACCGGAGTTCAATTCTCCGGCGGCAACGGCACGGCAACGACAACGCTGGCATCGGGCCGGACGATTGCTGTCGGCGCGACCGGTTTTACCACCGGGACACTGCTCCTGCGCCAATTTACACAAAGCGGAGCGACAGCCCAAAATATTACCCTGACCACCGCCGGCGTCCTGCAGATCGGTCCCTCCTCCGTGTTCAACGGTAACTTCACCGCGACTACCCCAGCACTCGTCCTTAATGGAGGAACCTTCAACGGGATTACTAACCTGACTAAAACGGGCGCCTCCGGCGATTGGGGCTCCGGTGGCAATATCTACAACGGTGTATGTACGATTACAAACAGCGGAAGCAGCTACCTCGTCATGGGCAACAACAATCCGGACACCTGGAATGGCGACGTTACGTTTACAGATAATGGCTCCGAGCGGATCCTTCCGGGCTGGGGTAGCACAGGCAATCAATTCAACGGGAATATCTACGTCAATACCTCGGGTAGTGCAATAGGCGTACAGTTCTGTGGCGGCAGTGCAACAGCGACCGCAACCCTGGCAGCCGGCAAGACTATTTCCGCGGGCGCAGGCGGCCTGACCGCCGGTTACTTGTACCTGCAGCAATTTACCCAGCTGGGCAACGCGGCCATCAATCTCACGGCCACCGGAACGTCAGTGCTGTACCTTGGACCTTCAAGCACATTCGGCGGAACGTTCACCGCAAGCGCGCCGGATATCTGGGCGCAGGGTGCAACATACAACAGCGCAGCTACTTTCACAAAAACAGGGGGTTCCAACAACCACAACAACCAGAATCAGAATATTTTCAATTCGACATGTACGATCAACCAGCAAAGCAGCACCGGCTACTTTATGCTCGGGTACAATTCTAACGACCTATTCAATGACAATATAACGGTCACTTCCACCGGCGGCAGCGGCATTTACCTGGGCTGGGGCAGCGGCACCGGTACACCGACACTGGCCGCAGGCAAGACTATCCAGGTCGGCGCCGCAGGATTCAGCGCAGGCTTCCTGTATCTGAACACCTTTACACAACTGGGCAACGCAGCGATCAATCTGAGCTTTACCGGCACCAACACCTATCTGGCGATCGCCCGTTCCTCTGTCATCGGCGGTAACCTGACCACCAGCACGCCGGACATCTATTTCAACGGCGGCACCTTTAACGGGACGGTGAGCGCCACAAAGACCGGTGCGAATAACGACTTCGGCTCCGGCGGCAACACCTTCCAGGCAAGCGCTACCTTCACAGCCACCGGCACAGGCGCCCTCGGGTTCGGAAATGGTAACCCCGATATCTGGAACGGCCCGGTTACGTTCACCAGCAGCGGCTCATCATATATCGCACCGTGCTGGAACTCCGCGGGCAACCAATTCAATGGCAACATATCTGTAAATAGCACCGGCTCTTCGACGGGGATCCTGTTTTGTAACGGGGCCGCAACCTCTACGGCAACCTTGGCTGCCGGGAACTCATTGCAGATCGGCTCCGGCGGCTTCTCATCCGGCAACCTACAGCTGCGCCAGTTCACACAGCTGGGCACCGTACCGGTCAACCTGACCCTTACGGGCGCAACCACGGTGCTGGTGGCAGGCCCTACCTCTTCTTTCGCCGCGGACTTTTCAGTAACCTCTCCGCGTATCCTCCTGCAGGGTGCAACCTTTAACGGCAACACCGTATTGACCAAGACCGGCGCAACCGGGGAATGGTCCAGCGGTGGCAATACCTTTAACTCGACACTGACCATCAACCAGCAAGGCAGCGGCTATTTTGGTTTTGCCAACGTTAACCCGGATATCTATAACGGAGACACCTATATCAACAATAATTCCACTGAACGCGTCATTTTCGCCAATAATGCCAGCGGCGGAACCCAGTTCAACGGCAATATCATCGTTACCCAAATCGGCAGCTCCGTAGGGATCGCCTTCGGCTGGAGCGGCACAACAAATGTCACGCAAGCCGCGGGGAAAACCTTTACTGTCGGCGCCGCCGGGTTCACCACGGGCTACCTGCAAATCGAACGATTTACGCAATTGGGCAACGCGCCGATCACGCTGAACCTGGGAAGCAGCACGTCCATTACGTTTGGCCCGAACTCCAGTATCGGCGGGAATGTGACGACTACCAGCGGCCAGATCCTTTTTAACGGTTGTACCTTCAATGGGAACGTAAATTCGACCAAGACGGGTACAACCAACGACTGGAGCAGCGGGGGCAACGTATTCAGTGATTCGGCGACCATTACCGACGCAGGTTCGGGTTATATCGCCCTCGGCAATGTTACACCCGACCAGTTCAACGGCGTTTCAACGTTTAACAATACGGGCAGCGCCAACATGTATATTGCCAACAACAGTAGCAACAATACTTTCGGCGGAACGACGACGTTTAACAACTCGCCTACCGCCAACACCCTGATCTATGTCAGCCAGAGTTCTGCAGGTACCGTATTTAATGGTAATATCGTCGTAACCTCCACCAACGGGCAGGGCGTCTATTTCTGCTCGGGCAGCGCAACGGCAACCGCGACGCTTTCAGCCGGGGATACGCTTCAGGTCGGACCCGCCGGATTTTCCTCGGGCGTGCTGTATTTACGGCAATTCACGGCTCTGGGCAACGCCCCGACTATCCTGACGCTCACCGGCGCGACTACCCTCCTGCAAATGGGCCCGTCGTCGGCCTTCGGCGGCGACTTTACCGCTATTTCGCCGAGGATCCTGGTAAATGGCGCGGTGTTTTCCGACACGACCATTCTGACCAAGACCGGTGCGACCGGGGAGTGGATGAACGGCGGAAATACATTTAACTCCGCTTTGACGATCAACATGCAGGGGGGCGGCTTTTTCGGCTGGGAAGGCAGCTCGCCGGATATCTTTAACGGCGACGTGTACGTCAACAACAATTCCACGGAGCGGGTCATCTTTGCCAACAACAACGGCGGCGGTACCCAGTTCAACGGCAACGTGATCCTTACCCAGACCGGTAGTTCGGTGGGTATCGCTTTCGGCTGGAGCGCGAGCACCAACGAGACCATGGCGGCCGGTAAAACGATCTCTATCGGCGCAGCCGGCTTTACCACCGGGTATCTGCAGATCGAACGGTTCACACAACTGGGCAATGCAGCTGTGAATCTGCCGCTGACGGGCAATACCGCGCTGACCTTCGGACCCAATTCGGCGATCGGAGGCGATATGACATCTACCAGCGGCTCGCTGTATTTCAACGGTTGTACCTTCAGCGGCATCTGTAATGCCACAAAAACCGGCGCCACGAGCGACTGGAGCAGCGGCAACAACATTTTTAACGGGGTGACCACGATCACCGATGCCGGTTCCGGTTATATGGTATTCGGCAACGGTAATGCAGACCAGTTCAACAACAACGCCACGTTTAATAACACCGGGGGCAACAATATCTATGTGGCTTATAACAGCTCCAACAATATCTTCGGCGGAACGACGACATTCAACAATTCGCCGACCACCAACTCGCTGATCTCGGTCAGCCAGAACTCCGCAGGTACCGTCTTTAACGGCAATATCGTCGTGACGTCCACCAGCGGCCAGGGCGTACAGTTCTGTACCGGCAACGGGACGGCAACGGCAAGTTTGTCCTCCGGCTATACGATTTCCGTCGGCGCCGGTGGATTCTCTGCGGGTACGTTGTTGCTTCGCCAGTTTACGCAATCCGGCCCTACACCGCAAAGCCTGACCCTCACGGGGACGGGTAACCTGACCTTCGGTCCTTCGTCGGCGATCGGCGGGAACATCGTTACGGTCAGTCCAACCTTGTTCTTCAACGGCTGCACGTTCAGCGGAACGGTTACGTCAACCAAGAATGGCGCCACCAGCGACGCCTCATCCGGAAACAATCTGTTCAACGCCCCTTTTATCGTCACCAACACCGGCGCAGGATATTTCCTTATGGGTAACGGCAACCCGGACATCTGGCAGTCTACGGCGGCCTTCAACAACTACAGCCCTGCGCAACATATGTACGTCGCATACAACAGCACCGGCAATACATTTAACGGGGACGTCAGCTTTAATAATCAGCCGGGTACCACCGGCCTGTGGATCTATTCCAACTATTATGGCGCCAATACCGCTTTCAACGGGAATATCAGCGTCCAGAATATCGGCGGAGCCGGGATCTATTTCGGCCCGAACAGCGGAAACGCCACGCTTAGCAACGGTTCCGTGAGCGTAGGCGCCGGAGGTTTTGCATCCGGCTCGCTCATCTTCCGGAATTTTACACAATCGACGTCCGGCGCGGCCCAGACAATCACTACGACCGGCACGAGCAATATCCAGTTTGGACCGGGCTCGGCATTCAGCGGTCCGGTGACGACGGCAAGTCCTGGCCTCCTGTTCAATGGTTGTGTGTTCAACGGCTCGGTTAATTCGATCAAGAACGGGGCTACCAACGACCAAAGCGCGGGCGGTAATACGTTCAACGGGCCCAGCACGCTGACCAATACCGGTACCGGCTACCTGATGATGACCAATACCACGGCCGATACCTATAACGGGAATATGGTGTTTGTACAGGGTGGAACAGGTAAGGTATACCCCAACTACAACAATAACAGCGCCTATAATGGCAACCTTACGGTGACTTCACCTGCTGCCACGGCGATCACATTCGGCGCCGGCAGCGGGACCGCGACCTTTTCGGGCAGCGGCGCCCAGACAGTCAGTGTTACGCCGGGAACACCCGCTCCAGTCTTCACCCGGGCGGTGATCAACAACACCGGCTCCGGAGTAACGCTAAGCAATACGAACATCAATGTCTCCAACAACATCGTATTTTCCTCTGGCTTGCTCAATACCACGACCAGCTATATGTTGGTGATGCTGAACAACTCCACCACCGCCGCAGGAACGGCGTTGTCGACCAGTTATGTCAACGGCCCGATGCAATACCAGAAATCAAGCGCAGGCGCGTCGACTCTCAACTTTCCCGTGGGCAACGCTCCGGACTGCCGGCCCTTCGTATTGACCGTTTCGCATACTAACGGCACCTTATATTCGTATACTGCACAATTGTACGATGGGAGCGCTTCGGCCTTAAACTGGACGCTGCCGTTGACCGTGGACCACGTCTCGCAAGTGCACTACTGGACGATCAACCGGGCCGACGCTTCCGGTACCAACCAGCCGACTGCCGGCCTTAGCGGGACTCAGACTATTCAGATATTCTTCGGCACCGATGACTACGTAAGCAATGGCGGGACGCTCACCATCTGTAAAAACGTTTATACAGCACCGACGACCTGGATCGACATCGGAGGCGCCGGCGGTCCCGTATATAGCGGCGGTTCGGCATTGACCGGCAGCATCACATCCACCTCGGCGCCGTCCCTCTTCAACTCATTCTCCACGTTTACGCTGGGGGACAAGATCGGCGGCGGAAACGTGTTGCCGATCGGGTTGCTGGAATTCAATGCAACACCTGAAAATAACCAGGTCGATCTGCAATGGACTACCGCCATGGAGTCAAACAATAACTATTTCACCGTGGAACGGAGCATCGACGGGTCTGTATTCGACTCGATTGCCCGGATTGAGACCGAGGCGCCGGACGGCAACAGCAGCGGTCCGTTGAACTATACCGCGGTGGACCCTCATCCCTTTATGGGCCTCAGTTACTACCGCCTGAAACAGACCGACCTTAACGGCCACTCGACCTGGTCGACCGTCGTATCGGTGGATTTTGCCCGCCGGCAAACCTTCACGGTCTATCCTAACCCGTCGAAGGGCGCAATTTATGTTACAGGGCTTGACGTTAGCACGACCAATATGATGACACAATGGTTCGACATGAGCGGCAAACTCCTGACACAGGCTATCGTGCCCGTTAAAGGCGGCTCGGCCGGGATGAACGTGAATTTGAATAACGGCATTTACCTGCTAAAGCTGACCTTCCCGGATGGGACGTCCAGCGTACAAAATATCATCATTCTGAAATAAGAAACGCGGTAATTTTCAGGTAATCGACCGGCGGCTAACCAAAGCCGCCGGTTTTGTTTTATTTCCGCCTAACTCAAACAGTCCCGCCAGCAACTCATACGAGTGCATCCGGTCCTCCTCCCGCTCGGTAAACGTGGAGACGACGATCTCGTCGACCCCGAATTCGTTTGCCAGCCCCGCCAATTTTTCCCGCACTTCCGCAGGAGCGCCGATCACTGTGCGTTGGCGGTTGAACAGAACACGCTGCCATTCCGCCGGCGTATAGCTGTATGCGCTGGCTGCGGCGAATGTGGGGATCTCGTCATAGCGGCCTTTTTCAAAGGCAAGCAGCCGGTAGTCGATCACCGCCTGGGTTTGTTGGACTATTATGGGATCTTCAGCGCAAAAAACAAAAATGCCGACACTGGCCCTGGGTTCCGGCAGGAGAGGGGAAGGCCGGAACCGATCCCGGTATGCCCGAACCGCTTCCGCCCCGCCCACCGGATTGATAAAGCGGGCGAAACAAAGCGCCATCCCGAAATGGGCGGCGAGATAAGCGCTTTCGCCACTGGAGGTCAGCATCCAGAGTTCCGGCTGCGTATCGATTTGGGGAATAGCGCGGATCTTTCCCTCCAGGTTGCCGGGGGCCGGCGTATCGCCGAGAAAGGCATGCAGATCCCTGATCTGCCGGATATATTCCTGTGGGTCGAACGTATTGCCGGGGTTGAGCAGCTGAGCAGTCAACCGATCGCCGCCCGGCGCGCGACCCAGACCCAGGTCGATGCGGCCGGGGTACAACGCCTCCAGCAGCCGGAAATCTTCGGCTACTTTGAGCGTGCTGTGGTTGGGTAGCATGATACCACCGGAACCTACACGGATACGGGAGGTCTCCGCCGCCAGCCTGGCGATCAGGATTTCCGGGGACGCGCCGGCGAGCGTAACGGTATTGTGGTGCTCGGACAGCCAATAACGGGTATACCCCAGGCGATCGGCCAGCCTGGCCAGCCGGATGGTCTCCTGGAGGGCTTCCCGGGCATCACCACGGAACCGGATGGGGCTCTGGTCCAAAATGCTTAGTCGGATCGGGGATGGCATATTAGCCTTTAACAAGCCGATGAATCAAAAGTTTTCGATCAATTATTTGCAAATGCCGAGGAAATGGGTTAGCTTTATGATATCATTTTGATATCATATTGATTTAGCACAAAAACCTCCTTTATATGGACAATTCCCTTGCTCCAGTCGAAAGAGTTCGCCAGCCTTTTTCCGGATATTTTATCCTTGTCATAATCTTAGCGTTGCTGGCCATTCTGATCTATATAGCAAGCCTGAACCAGCCCGCGAATTCTCCCTGGCTCGCCGTCATGGGCTTCCTCCTTTTGTTCCTCGCAAAAGGCCTGCTCGTCATTCCGCCGAACAATGCAAAACTGCTGTTGCTGTTTGGCGCCTACCGGGGAAGCATCCGCAAGAGTGGATTGTGGTGGGTCAATCCATTCTATCAGCGGATGACGCTTTCGTTGCGCGCCCGGAATTTCGAAAGCGACAAGGTGAAGGTCAATGACAAAATGGGCAACCCGATCCTTATCAGCGTAATCCTGGTATGGAAGGTCCGCGATACCTATCAGGCGTATTTTGAAGTGGATGACTACGTCAATTTCATCAAGATCCAGACGGATTCCGCCGTGCGACAGCTCGCCGCGTCCTATCCCTACGATCATTTCGAAGACGAAAGGGCGACGGTGACCTTGAGCACCGATTTCAAAGAAGTCAACAGCTCGCTGGAAAAAGCGATCAGCGATCGTTTGCTCCTGGCCGGGATCGAAGTGGTCGAAGCACGGATAACGTATCTTGCATATGCGCCGGAGATCGCACATTCCATGCTGAAGCGGCAGCAGGCTTCCGCCGTGGTGGCGGCGAGGCACAAGATCGTCGAGGGCGCCGTCGGCATGGTGGAGAGCGCGTTGCACCTCCTGTCGTCAAAGAATATCATCAGCCTGGATGAGGAGAAAAAAGCGGCGATGGTCAGCAACCTGATGGTCGTTTTGTGCGGCGACAGGGAATCGCAGCCCGTCGTCAACACGGGCACCTTAAATCATTGATGATGGCGGAAAAAAAATCGTTTGCGTTGCGTATCGATGCGGAGACGATGAAGGCCATCGAAAAATGGGCGGCCGATGAGTTCCGCAGCGTCAACGGCCAGATCGAATGGGTGCTGCACCGGGCGCTTCGCGAGGCGGGAAGGATCCGCCGGGAGACCGATAGTCAAAACGAAGCGGACCCTCCGCAGGAGGTTCCGCTTCCATAATGCTTTTATTGTTTTGGCATCCCACCGCCGTCTTCCGGCTTCTTGCAGCACGTGGGTAAGCGCTTGTAGGCGTCCGGTTCTGCGGTGACATCGTCTGCGTCGTAGCCGCAGTTGGCGATCAGCGCCTTGATGTTTTCTACGTTCGTGCGGTTTGTCCAATACGTTACCGTTGTCGTTTTCTTTTTGTAGTCCACATTGACCTTCACGATGCCTTCCTCATGGCTCATATAATTCTCTATCCGGGTTTTGCACATCTCACATTGGACGGTCGGGGTTTTGATCGTCACCGTCGCCTTTACTTTTTGCTGCGCCGCGGCCCCGGCGGCAAAACCGGCAAGTAACAGCATCGTCAATTGTAGTTGCTTCATACATGTGGATTTTATACAATATACACAAAACTCTCCGTCCTTCCTAGACCCCCTTCCAATTTGCCGGATCTTCGCTCCATCTTAACAGGACGGCCTCCTCCTCGGGGCTGACAAGTTTCTTTTCCACTGCCAGGCCGATCAGGGTGGGGTAGTCGGAAAGCGAAATATAGGACACCCCCGCCTCCTGCAACGCGGTCCTGGCGGCCGGGAAGTCGTAGTTAAATATGGAAACGAGGCCAATCACATCCAGCCCTGACTGTCGCAGCACCTCCACCACCTGGAGGCTGCTTTTGCCGGTGGAAATGAGGTCTTCCATCACCACTACCGGCCATTCCGGTTCGTAGTATCCTTCGATCTGCTGTCCAAGGCCATGCTCCTTCGGCTTGGCGCGGACATACACATATGGGAGTTTGAGTTGGTCGGCAACCATGGCGCCCCACGGAATGCCCGCGGTGGCAACGCCTGCCAGCAGCGCGGCTTCGGGAAAACGCGCGAATACCACATTACAAAGCTCGGATTTGATAAAGTCACGGATATAGGGATGGCCGAGCACCTTCCGGTTATCGCAGTAGATCGGGCTCGTCCATCCGGACGACCAGGTAAATGGCTGCTGTACACTCAGCCGGATTGCTTTCGCTTGCAACAGCCGCTCTGCGACTGCCTTCTCATTCGTACCGATCATCTTTTCCATGGTGCTGCGAAAATAAGGAAAGTTTCGTCCACGCGGCTTTGCCGTTTCGTCACCCGGGCTTCGTATCTTGGGGCTTCATTGCCCCTTCGATGTATATTAAGGTCTATTTTAACGACAAACCCCTGTTCCTTTGCGACGAGATGACCGATGAGATCAGAACGTACGCGCACCATGACGACGCCATCCTCATTGACGAATATTCTCCTCCTGCCGTCAATTCCATGATCCACGAGATGCGGCGGGAGAGCGTACACGCCGGCATCTTCATTCACCCGGACCTGGCGACGTTGAAAAAGGCATTTTGGAAGAAATTCATTCTCGTGCGGGCAGGCGGCGGACTGGTGCGGGACCCTCAGGGGCGATATCTGTTTATGCTGAGGCGCGGCAAATGGGATCTTCCTAAGGGAAAACTCGATCCGGGTGAAACGCTGGAACAATGCGCGGTACGGGAGGTCAGAGAGGAAACAGGGCTGAGAGAGGTTAAGCTGGACGGGCCATTGCTGGTGACCTGGCATACGTACGACGAAAGCGGACACCATATCCTGAAAGAGACACATTGGTTTCGGATGAGCATTTTGTCGGATCAGCCCATTGTGCCACAAGCGGAGGAGCAGATCACCGAGCTGAGATGGGTGGATCAAAACGGGGTAGGGGGTCTCTTGCGCCAAACATTTCCTTCCATTATCGATGTGCTGAACGCGGCCAAATGATCATTGCTTTGGAATGATCGCTACCGTGATCCGGCTGACGCAGACAAGCTTTTCCCGTTCGTCGGTGATCCTGATTTCCCAGACCTGCGTTGTTTTCCCGATGTGGAGCGGTCTTGCAGTGCCGGTGACATATCCATCCCGGACGCCCCGGACATGGTTGGCATTGATTTCCAGCCCAACGGCATTGAATTGATGATAATTGACGACCATCGCCGCCCCGACACTGCCAAGTGTCTCGGCGAGCGCGACGGAAGCGCCGCCATGCAACAAACCGTAAGGTTGCCGCGTTCGATGGTCCACCGGCATGCGCCCTTTGAGGAAGTCGTCCCCGACTTCGATAAACTCTATTCCGAGATGCCCGCCCATCGTGTTGCTGGCCAGCGGCTGAAGATGGGCGGGGCTGAGGTTTTGATCAAACCATATTGGCATAATCAGGTGTTGGGTATTTTCAATTGAGTTGCCTGTTGCGCTTTCAACGACCTGGCTACTACATCCGGTAAAAACTGCATCACGTCACCGCCATTCTTCAGTACATCCCGAACGAGTGTCGACGCCACCGAAGTATACTGGGGCAGGCAAGTCAGAAAAACGGTTTCGATGTGGCTGTCGAGGCTGCGGTTCATATCGGCAATCGCCTTCTCGTATTCAAAGTCATTTACGTAGCGGATACCCCGAAGGATAAAATTCGCACCAACCTGGCGGCACGCGTGAATGGTAAGCCCGTCGTAGACGATTGCATCTACCCGGGGGTCGTCCTTGTATATCTCCCGGATCCAGGCCAGCCGCTGTTCGGCACTGAACATCGGCAGTTTGCCGGCATTCGTGCCGATCCCGATGAACAGCTTATCGAAAAGCGGCAGGGACCGGTTAATGATATCCTGGTGCCCGATGGTGATCGGGTCGAAGGTGCCGGGGAAAAGGCCGATTCGTTGCATGGGCAATCGCGTTTTTTGAGATTTAATGTCTGTCGAACGTTTAGTTGGCTGATCGTCCTGCCAGCAGATAAAGCACCGCCATCCGGACCGCCACCCCATTCTCCACCTGGTGGAGGACCAGCGATTGCCTGCTGTCGGCGACATCGCTGTCCAGCTCGACCCCGCGGTTGATCGGGCCGGGGTGCATGATCACAATTTCCTTGTTGAGGCTGTCCAGGAGCCGCCTGTTCACACCGTAGGCGAGGCTGTATTCGCGCAGCGACGAGAACAACGGCTGGTTTTGCCGCTCCAGCTGGATGCGGAGCACATTGGCGACATCGCACCATTCCAGGGCTTTGCGCAGGTTATATTCCACCCGGACGTCAAACGCCTCCCTGATGTGTACAGGGATCAGCGTGGGCGGTCCGGCAATAGTAACTTCAGCGCCCATTTTCTTCAATAGGTAGATATTGCTAAGCGCCACGCGGGAATGCATGATGTCCCCGATGATCGCGATCTTCCTGCCGGCCAAACCGCCCAGTTTCTCCCGGATGGAGAAAGCGTCAAGCAACGCCTGCGTAGGATGCTCATTGATGCCGTCACCCGCATTGACGATCGCCGCAGGGATATGCCGGGCCAGGAAATGCGGCGCGCCGCTGGCGCTGTGCCGCATCACGACCATGTCCACCTTCATCGACAGGATATTATTCACGGTATCGAGCAGGGTCTCCCCTTTGGCGGCCGAGGAACCGGAAGCCGTGAAATTGATCGTGTCCGCGGAAAGTCGCTTCTCGGCCAGTTCGAACGATATGCGGGTGCGCGTCGAATTCTCGTAAAAGAGGTTGACGATCGTCACATCTCGTAAGGTGGGCACTTTCTTGATCGGTCGCTGTAAAACTTCTTTGAATTGGGAGGCGGTATCTAAAATGAGCTGGATATCGCCTGGCTGGAGATCTCTAATGCCAAGAAGATGTGGAGTGCTTAGCTGCATTAGAACGCGAAATTAGGGGAAAAACATATACGTGGCGCATTTTGGTCTCCGGCCGTCCAGGTCAAACGAGCGCCACTTCATCCTTGCCGTCCTTTTCTTTCCAGTATACCTTTACTTTTTGGGTCAGCATGGAGTCGATCGGCTTGCCGATGTAATCGGCCTGGATCGGCAGCTGGCGCGTAAAACGCCGGTCGACCAGTACGCAAAGCTCAACCTTCGCCGGACGGCCGAAATCCAGCAACGCGTCGAGCGCCGCCCGGATGGTGCGACCCGTCCACAGCACATCGTCGATCAGTATGACGTTCCGGCCCTCGACGGAAAAAGGGATTTCCGTTTGGTTTAGTTCGTGCAGGCGTTGCCGTACGTCGTCGCGGTAGAAGGTGATATCGAGCTTGCCGTAACGAATTAACGCAGGGTCTACCTGTTCCTTTAACAGGGCGACCACGCGGTTGGAAAAATAGACACCTCTCGGCTGAATGCCGATCAGTACGGTATTCTCAAGGTCCAGATGATTCTCCAGCAACTGATGCGTTAACCGTTGTATGGTCAGATCCAGTTGCTGCTCGTTCAAAATGATCTTCAAAAAGGAATATTTTTATGAAGGTAGGGAAAAAATCCAGACCCGGCGGGCGCGGGCAAGCGGGAAACTACACAAAAAAAAGACCGCCCGTAGGGCGGCCAATTACAAACTATTCACACTCTAAAACAAACAGATTACTTCCCTCCCGAATTGAACAGCGCGTAGGTCAGACCGACCTGAAACACTCCGTTCTTGACACTTCCGCTTCCGCCGCCGCCGCTATTGTCGACAATATTGGCAAGGCCGATATTGTACCGGAGGTCAATCCCCAATTGCGTTGCCGGAATTTGAAAGCCGGCACCGACTGCCCATGCAAAATCCACAGACTTGAAGCTGGCCTTGTCATCCACACTGTACCCGCTTGCTTTGGCTTTCGCGCTCATAAGGAAACCGACCTGGGGGCCTGTCTGGAAATAGAGGCCAATCGGTAACTTGTATTTCAAAAGGATGGGAATGTTAAGGTAGTTCTCCGTTTGGGTGCCGGTAGTACCGCTTTCTGTTTCTTTGAATCCCTGACCGGAATAAACCAATTCAGGCTGGAGCGAAAGGTTATCGGTAAAACCAAGACCGACGAATACGCCACCGTTAAAACCCACCAGCGTGCTTGTGCTGACCCCCTGGGTGCCATCACCGCTGACGTTTGCAAAATTGGCGCCTGCCTTTACGCCAAATTGAATAGACTGCGCATTTGCTGCCGTTGCGAAAGAGAAACCTGCCAAAAGGACTAATGTTAACTTTTTCATAAATAATTAGGATTGATTTGGGTTAATTTTTTACCAATCAGGGACAAAGATAGGCGCAAGATTCACACTTCCTGCCTACGCTGACACCGATTTTTTATTGTGTATTTGCCAAACTGATAGGCAAAATGCGCGCATACGCATTGGTAATCAATAAGTTTAAACATGTAAGAACAACTTAATACGCAGTTCATTCATCCTCCGAAAGAAACGGGTACCGGTAGTCCGATGGCGGTGCGAAGGTCTCCTTGATCGTGCGGGCGCTCAGCCATCGATACAAATTGAGGATCGATCCGGCCTTATCGTTGGTACCGGAGCCCCGGGCGCCGCCAAACGGCTGCTGACCCACCACGGCCCCGGTAGGTTTGTCGTTGATATAGAAATTGCCGGCGGCATTTCGGAGGCGATCCACGGCCAGCTCTACAGCCTGCCGGTCCCGCGAAATGATGGAGCCCGTCAGCGCATAGGGTGAAGTACTGTCGACCAACTCCAGTGTTTTCTCAAAATCGTCCGGCGGATAAATATAGACCGTGAGCACGGGTCCGAATATTTCTTCACACATCGTTATGTACCGCGGATCTTTGGCTTCTATCACCGTCGGTTGAACGAAATAGCCTTTCGATTTATCGCATTCGCCGCCGGCCCAGATCTCCACACCGGGGTCCTGCCTGGCCTTATCCAGGTAGGACTTGATCTTTAAAAAGCTCCGCTCGTCGATCACGGCATTGATAAAATTCGAAAAGTCTTCCACTCCGCCCATCCGGAAACTGCGTATGCCCCCGATCAGCTTTTGTTTTACCGCGGCGGCAAGGTTGGCCGGTATATAAGCCCGGGAAGCGGCGGAACATTTCTGGCCCTGGTATTCAAAGGCGCCGCGGAGCAAGGCGGTGGCGAGAACGTCGGGGTCGGCGCTCTCATGTGCCAGCACAAAGTCCTTCCCGCCGGTTTCGCCTACAACCCGGGGATAGCTGCGATAGAGATGGATATTCTCGCCGATAGTTTTGTAGAGATGATTGAATGCCGCCGTAGAGCCGGTGAAATGAAGTCCGGCGAAGTCGCGGTGGCTGAAACAAACCTTTCCCAGCACCGGCCCGTCGACATAGATGAGGTTGATCACGCCATCGGGTAACCCCGCCTCGTTCAGAACACGCATGAATTGCTGCGCCGCAAATACCTGCGAATAGGCCGGCTTCCAAATGACGGTATTGCCGCAAAGGGCCGCGGACGCGGGCAGGTTGCCGCCGATGGCCGTAAAGTTGAATGGAGTAATGGCAAGCACGAATCCTTCCAGCGGCCGCCATTCGGTGCGGTTGTGAACACCCGGGCCGCTGACGGGCTGGACACGGTAGATCTCGCTTAGAAAATGAACATTCCACCGCAGAAAATCGATCAGTTCGCAAGCGCTGTCGATCTCCGCCTGGTAGACATTTTTGCTTTGTCCCAGCATTGTCGTCCCATTCATGTAGGGCCGGTATCTGGTGGCGATAAGGTCTGCCGCCTTTAGGAAAATGCCAGCCCGGTTCTCCCAACTCAGCCCGGCCCAGGCCGCTTTGGCGCCAAGCGCGGCGTCGATCGCCTGGCGGACATGCTGCTCGTCCCCTTCGTGAAAATAGCCGAGCGTATGCGCGATCTCGTGGGGCGGATGCAGCGCGATCTTCTTACCGGTGCGTACTTCCTTCCCGCCGATATACATCGGGATATCGTGTTCGATGCTCTTTAGCTCCTTTAACGTCTTCTTTAGTTGCTCACGCTCCCTGCTTCCGGGGGCATAGTTCAAAACGGGTTCGTTGGCCGGCGCCGGGTAGTGAAAATATCCTGGGCTCATGGTATGTTCGATTGTTTAATTGGCTGTGGTTGATTCCTTTTCGCTCATCAGGTAGGCCTTGATAAAGCCATCCAGCTCGCCGTCCATGACGGGCTGCACGTTCCCAACTTCATAGTCGGTGCGGTGGTCTTTGATCATCTTGTACGGATGGAAGACATAGGAGCGGATCTGCGATCCCCACTCGATCTTCTTCTTTGTCGAATTTGCGGCATCCTTCAGCGCTTCGCGGCGTCGTAGCTCCTCTTCGTACAGGCGGCTCTTCAGCATCTTCAACGCCTTCTCCCGGTTCTCCCCCTGCGTACGTGCCTGTTGGCATTCCACAATAATTCCGCTGGGTAAATGTTTGACCCGGACCGCCGTTTCCACTTTGTTGACGTTCTGACCTCCTTTGCCGCCGCTTCGATAGAATTCCCACTCCAGGTCTGCCGGATTGACTTCAATCTCGATACTGTCATCTACCAGCGGATAGACGAATACGGATGCAAACGAAGTATGCCGCCGCGCATTCGAGTCAAACGGCGAGATGCGCACCAGCCGGTGAACGCCGCTTTCGGCTTTTAGAAATCCATAAGCGAAAGGGCCCTCGAATTGTAACGTGGCGCTTTTGATCCCTGCGCCTTCGCCATATTGCAGGTCAAGCTCCGTGACAGCCCAGCCTTGCTTCTCGCCGTACATCCGGTACATGCGCAGTAACATTTCCGCCCAGTCCTGGCTTTCGGTTCCGCCGGCGCCGGAATTGATCTGCAGAACTGCCGGGAGCTCGTCCTCAGGCTGGTTGAGGGTGCTCTTGAATTCCACCTCCTCGATAAGCCGTAATGCCTTCCCGTAGGCATCCCGCGTTTCTTCTTCACTGGCTTCGCCGGCCTTCCAGAAGTCGAAGAGCACGGCAAAGTCCTCCACGGCCGTCTCGACGGATTCATAAAGCTTCACCCAGAATTCATTCTGTTTGATATTTTTCAGGATCCCGGTCGCCCGCCGGTTATCATCCCAAAAGCCCGGGCTTAATGAAAGCTGTTTTTCTTCATTGATCTTGTATCGTCGGTTATCGACGTCAAAGAAACCTCCTTAGGACCGCGAGCCGGTCCCTCATCAACTTGATTTGTTCTTGTGTCATTCCGCAAAAGTACGAAATGTTGTAAATTCATCGAAACGTTCAACGGATTCCTCATGTTGACTCACTACCTGCGCCTCGCGTTCCGCAACTTCCATCGTAATAAATTGTACAGTTGCATCAACGTGGGGTGTCTTGCGATCGGTATAGCGACGGCGATGACCATCCTGCTCTTCGTAGTACACGAGCATAGCTATGACCGGTGGCAGGCGAACGAGAAGCGCATTTTTGCCCTTTCAGGGACCTATTCGTATGGCACGTCAACCTATTCCTCGGATTATGTAAGCTATCTGACAGCGCAGCGGGTAAAAGCGGCGGATAGCAGGGTAGAAGGCTATGTTCGCGCGTACCGGGTTTTTGAAGAACCCGTCTTGCAAATGATCGGAGATCCCGGTGCGAAGTTTAAGGTGAAGGAGCCTTTCCTGTTTGCAGACAGCAATTTCTTCCAATTCTTCAGCTATCGCCTGTTAACAGGCGACCCGGCCATTGTGCTAAAACGGCCAAATACCGTCGTGTTGTCTCAGCGGGCCGTTCGGCGATACTTCGGGAACAGCGATCCGATCGGAAAGGTGTTGAAGTATAATGATCACTACCAGCTGGAGGTGACGGGTGTTTCTGCCGACCCCCCTTCCAATTCAACGATCGACTACGATGGGGTTGCATCCTTTTCCAGCCTGCCGGCAATGAAAGAGATGGCCGCAGAATGGCAATACCAGACGGTCGGGGCCGGAAATTTTCGGACCTGGTTCTTGCTCAGGGATGCCGCGGACTCGGGGAAGGTAGAGCAGACGATCAGCCGTCTGGGTAATGCGCCCGGGGAGGCGGGAGGAACAAGCAAAGATAAATATCTCCTGACGCCCTTGGGTGATGTACACCTGAGAGCCGATTTCGGCAACGACACCGATATCAAAAACCTGACAATCTTTCCGCTGGTGGCGGGCGTGATCCTGCTGCTGGCCCTGATCAATTACATGAGCCTGACGACGGCGCACTCAGCCGTCAGGGCAAAGGAGGTTGGGATACGGAAGGTGATGGGAGCGGGGAGGGGAAGCATAGCCGCGCAATACTACGCTGAATCGACGTTGTATGCGTTACTCGCATTTGTGGTGGGGATCGGCTTATTTCTTTTCCTCCGGGCCTACTTTCTTCAGTTGCTAGCCCTGAAGATCGATGCGAGTTTCCTGTTATCGCCGCCGGCACTCGGTGGTTATGCCATATTGTTAGTGCTGGTTATCCTTATCAGTGGAAGTTATCCTTCCCTGGTGCTGTCTTCTTTTAAGCCGGTGACAGTATTGTATGGAAAGCTGAGCCGGAGGCCTGGCGGCGAAAGGGTCAGAAAAAGTTTCCTGGTCTTTCAATTCACCATTTCCATGTCGTTGACCGTTTGCAGCGTGATCATACAAAAGGAAATGTATTATATCCGTCATGCGGAAACTGGCGTCAACCGGGAAAACATCCTGCTGGTTCATTTTGACCAGCACTTGAATTCCTATCTGGCGTTCAAGCGACAGGTGGAGGCATTACCGGGTGTGATGAAAGTCGCAACCGCGGATTTTCCGCTTTATAGCGCATATACCGGTTACCTCGTCACGCCGAAAACACCGGCAAAGCCTTTTATGATGCCGGTCTTGCACGTGGATAATGATTTTATTGACCTCCTCGGTTTGCGATGGAAGGATCGGCCCGCCCTGAACGATTTTTACGACGGCAGACATATCATTTTGAATGAGCAGGCGGTCTTCAGTCTTGGCATACATGGCGATCCGGTCGGCCAGCTTGTCGATATAGTTGACGGTAAAGTGGTATCCGGCGTGCTCAGGGATTTCAATTACCAGGCATTACGTGGCAAGATCGGACCACTCTGTTTGTTTACCCGCAGAGATTCGGATTCTACCTGGGGCAACAGTGCGGGCGGTTACCTAATGGCCCGAATACAGGCGCATGTCAATCTCCCTATGTTGCTGGCCTCGATCGGGAAGATATATAGTTCTTATGACCGGATGAATCCATTTGATTATTCATTTCTCGACGAGACATTCGACAGCCAATACAAATCTGAAGACCGGCTGGCGGGGTTATTTGGCGCTTTTACCGCGATTACGATAATGATAGCCTGCATGGGTCTGTTCGCCCTGGCCACTTTCGCCGCCCGGCAACGCATGAAAGAGATCGGCATCCGTAAAGTGCTGGGCGCCTCCGTGGCCTCTATCAGCGCATTGCTGTCGCGGGATTTCCTGCGGCCGATCCTTTTATCGGTGTTGATCGCGTCGCCGACCGCCTGGTGGGTCATGCACCGATGGCTGGAAAATTTCGCCTACCGTACCCCCATCAGTTGGTGGGTCTTTCCGGCCACCGCCGCAGGACTGCTGCTTATTGCCCAACTCACCGTGCTGTTTAGGACCATAAAAGCCGCGCAGGCAAACCCAACGGTCAACCTGCGCAGCGAATAAGTCCAAAGGCACTATTTTATCGATGTGACGGCCGTCGAACCATGGTCGGTTTGGGTTTTGATAATGCCGACACCGGGGGCGTACCATTCGGTGCCTTCTATATTGAGATTGGTGGGAAAGGGACCCGTTTTAAAACTAACCTTGCTCTTATAACTGATCTTTACACAATTCCAGGTACCGGCATTGGTGGTCACCGACTCCTGGCCAAGTACCTTTCGGTCGTAGACCCACATCGTAAGCGTTGAGTTTCCGCCGAAGGGGTTCGGCGGCGGAGGCGGTCCCGGAGGCGCGCCGGGAGGACCGCCGGGGCCACCGTTGCTATTGTTTGTATTCAAAACCATGTTCGCACTTTTCAATGAATCACCGGTCTTCATTCCGGAAGGATATTCCAGAATGCCGCCGTTGCCGCTTACCTGGGCGTTGCTAAACCGGCCCGGGGGGCCGTCCGGCAGCATCAATTTCATGTCCACTTGGAGAGTTCCGCCGGTGCATTTGATCGTGCTGGTCGACGTTGTCGTAGGTCTTTCCTTTTTATCGAACGCTTGCGTATTCAGGGTACCGGTCGTGACGCCACCAGTGTTGGCGACATTGGATACGGTATAGACCTGCCTGCCGATCGGTTCGCCTTTTTTGTTGTAAATAGTTACTTCGATGGTTTTGCCCTGTTGTAGAAAAAGATATTGGGAACATTCCTGGGACCATGCTACGGCGCCGAACAAAAGAAAAAGTAGCAGAAAGAGGATTGGGGCGAACTTTTTCATATTATGATTTGTTTGAATCAGAAAGGTAGGTTAATTTTTGGCTCCAACCCATACCACATATGGGTATAATTTTTCCCAGGGCCGGCCATTGACAAACCCCGCCCTCATTAGGAAACCTTTACCATATTCCGGCATTGTTATTGAAAACAGAGAATCGGGCGCAACCCGGTTCGCCCTTAAAAGATTGTTCACCTTAAATTAATAAATATGAGTGCTCAAAGAGTTTTAATAGGCGCCTTATCAGGTCTCGTCGCCGGAGTGGCGATCGGTATTTTGGTCGCTCCGGCCGAGGGAAGCGAAACACGTCAACGGATTGCGGATACCGCCGACTCGCTAAAGCGAAAACTGAGAAAATTGAGAGGCGTTACAACCGATGAGTTGGATGAGCTAAAGGACATTTTTGAAAGAGAAACCGATGGTTTAAAGGACGACGTCCGGACCCGGGTATTGAACCTCATCAAAGCCGCAAAGGAAAAAGGAAACCACATCACAGCGGAAGCATTGTCGTAAGGGATGATGTTTCCCGTAAGGAGGGGAGCCCGATGGGCTCCTTTTTTTGTTGGCAGCCGCGATGGGCTCCTTTTTTTGTCAGGTTGGCGCAGATTGCCCAAATCCCATTAATTTGCGGCCTCACTCAACCTGCGGTCTATGCCCATCGATCTTCGCTCCGATACCGTTACCCGCCCGACACCGGCCATGCTCGACGCCATGATGCATGCGGAGGTGGGCGATGACGTATTTGGAGAGGACCCCTCGATAAATCAGCTCGAGAAAATGGCCGCCGATCTCTTCGGAATGGAAGCGGCACTTTATTGCCCCAGCGGAACGATGTCCAACCAGATCGGAATAAAATGCCATACGCAGCCCGGAGATGAAGTGATTTGCGAAAGAAGCGCACATGTGTACGTCTATGAAGGCGGCGGCATCGCCTTTAATTCCGGCGCTCAGGTCAAGCCCCTGGACGGCCGCCTTGGACGGATTACCGCTCAGCAGATCGCCATGGCGATCAATCCGGACGATGTTCACCGGGCCAGGACTTCGCTGGTTTCGCTTGAGAATACGGCCAACCGGGGGGGAGGAAGTTGCTATGACTGGCAGGAGGTCCTCCTCATCCGGCAGCTTTGCACCGCGCAGCAACTGAAGCTGCATCTCGACGGCGCCCGGCTTTTCAATGCCCTGGTGGCCAAGGAGCAAACGGCCAGGTCATACGGAGAGGTGTTCGACAGCATTTCGGTCTGTCTCAACAAGGGACTGGGTTGCCCCATCGGCAGCATCCTGATGGGAACTGCCCCGTTTATCCGGCAGGCCCGACGGGTACGAAAGGTATTTGGCGGCGGAATGCGGCAGGCCGGCTTTATGGCTGCCGCGGGCATATATGCACTACGACATCACATCGACCGGCTATCCATCGACCACATTCATGCACGACAAATCGCGGCGGCCCTGGAAAAGAAGGAGTTTGTCCGGAATATCATGCCGGTTGAAACGAATATAATCATCTTCGACGTGGACCCCGCGATACCGGCAAAGACCCTGACACAGCGCCTCCGTGAATCCGGAATTCTGGCGATTGCGATCGCGCCCGCGCAGGTACGTTTTGTCACTCACCTTGATATCAGCGCCGCAATGGTGGAAGAGACCGTTGCCATCATTGGCCGATTATAATACATTTGTCAAAAAAATACCGTTATGTTCCCGAAAATCTCCCCCAAAGACACAAAAGTCTGGCAAGAATTGCAGCGGCACTATGACACGGAGATAAAGGGAACGCATATGCGGTCCATTTTCAGGGCGGACCCGCAGCGGTTCTCACGCTATTCACTCCGCCTCGATGACATCCTGTTCGACTTTTCAAAGAATATCGTTACCGACAAAACGCTTGAGCTGCTTCGCCGGCTGGCGGCAGAGTCGAAATTAAAGGAAGCGATCGAGGCGATGTTCACGGGGGAAAAGATCAACCAGACAGAGGACCGTTCGGTATTGCACACGGCCTTACGGAATCTGTCGGGCGATCCGGTCTACAGCGACGGGAAGGACGTAATGCCTGATGTACGGCGTGTCCTGGCGCAAATGAAAGGATTTGCCGCCAGGATACACAGCGGTGAGTGGAAAGGCTATTCAGGAAAGAAGATCAAATATATTGTCAATATCGGAATAGGGGGTAGCGATCTCGGGCCCGTCATGGTTACCGAAGCGCTTCGGCCATATTGGGTGGCCGGCATCGAAGCCCATTTTATTTCCAATGTCGACGGAACACAGATCGTCGAAACGCTGAAGCAGGTTACGCCGGAGGAAACGCTTTTCCTTATTGCCTCAAAAACATTTACCACTCAGGAGACGATGACCAATGCGCATACGGCAAGAGACTGGTTCCTTCAGGCGGCAAAGGATGAAAAGCAGGTGGCAAAACATTTCGTGGCCCTGTCGACCAATGAGAAGGAGGTCGTGAAGTTCGGGATCGATAAAGCCAACATGTTCGAATTCTGGGACTGGGTAGGCGGCCGCTATTCCCTGTGGAGCGCGATCGGGCTTTCTATCGTGCTGACGGTAGGATACGATAAATTCGAGCGGTTACTGGAAGGGGCACACCAGACCGATCTGCATTTTCGCCATACCGCCTTCGAACAGAATATCCCCGTTACCATGGCGCTTATCGGCCTTTGGTATACCAATTTCTTCGGCACTTCGACAGAAGCCATCCTGCCATACGACCAATACATGCATCGGTTTGCGGCCTACTTTCAACAAGGAAATATGGAAAGCAACGGCAAAAGCGTTGACAGAAGCGGTCATCCCGTCGGCTGGTCAACGGGACCGGTCGTTTGGGGGGAACCGGGCACCAATGGCCAGCACGCCTTTTATCAGCTGATCCACCAGGGGACGGTGCTGGTCCCGTGCGACTTCATTGCGCCGGCGATCAGCCACAACCCGATCGGCGATCACCATGTGAAGCTGCTGTCCAATTTTTTTGCCCAGACACAGGCCCTGATGAATGGAAAGACAAAGGGAGAGCTGGAAGCGGATAAGGTACCGGCCGCATTGATCCCATACAAGGAGTTCAGCGGCAACAGGCCGACTAATTCGTTCTTAATCAAAGAAATAACCCCATTCACCCTCGGTGAGCTTATCGCGTTGTACGAACACAAGATCTTTGTTCAGGGGGTCATCTGGAACATCTACACCTTTGATCAGTGGGGCGTGGAGCTTGGAAAACAGCTGGCCGGAAAGATCCTGCCGGAGCTGCAAAGCAACGAAGAAGTCACATCCCATGACTCGTCCACGAACGGACTGATCAACGCCTTTAAGAAAATGCGATAAAAAATCCCGCGTCATCGTATGTAATGTCCCCGGACCGCGAATCCTGAATAAAAAGCAATGAAAGGAATCCTCTTTCTCTTTTTGGGGCTTTTATCGGGGGCTGCTTCCGTATGTGCGCAGGCGACCCGGATGTCCCCATGGCCGGATTCGGGCCGGATCCTGCTCGTCGGACCGCAGCCCGGTATAAGGATAATGAAGCCGGATGGCATGCCCTGCCTGATGGCGGATCTCGCCAGGCTGGAGCGGATGCCGACCCTCCGGTCTTCCAACAGTGATCCGATGCCAAACGGGTTTTATCTTCCCGGGAGGCGAATCATCGGCCGTTCTGGCCCTTTCCCGGGCAAGCCGGACGAAAAATAGGCGAAGCCGGCAAATCGATCGATGCAGTTACGGAAGGATTCGAACCCTCGTAAAAGGTCATGCGGACCTCCGCCTCACCCCTCGGCCACGTAACTCATGTAAGGCCCTGAAATTCTCCGGCAAGATACATCGGCGCATTTAGTCTACCAAATTTGTAGACTAATAAATTTCTCCACGCCGGCCCCCCTTGCGCCACTTTTTAAGTTATTATTATAAAATAAAAAATGAATGGGTTCGTTTTCCGTTAACTTTGCCCCCATCAAAAACTTTGGCAAGGTCTACCATGGAGCACAATGATCGTTCTCTTCCCACTTCCCGTTTTCATTCATCTTACAAAGCGCTCAGGGCTGTTTTTGTAGCCGGCGCCTGCGGCCTGGTGATCGTCAGCGGCTGCAACAACGGCAGCTCCCAGGCGGCTAAAGCGGGCGACACATCCGCCAAATCAGCGTCGTCAAAAAAAGACACGACCGCACCGCCGGCGGCATCGGCCGGCCCTCTGGATACCGCGCTATACAACAAATTATTGGTGCACCTTGCCAATGGCGATTCTTCGGGCCGGTGGCCGGTCCGCACCGCCTATCCAAAACCAGGTGCCATCCTGCCGTTTAACCGGATCGTGGCGTACTACGGCAATCTGTATTCCAAGCGGATGGGTGTGCTGGGCGAATATCCGCCGAAGGAAATGCTGGAAATGCTGCAAGGCGAATGTAGAAAATGGCAGGCCGCCGATCCGACCATCCCTGTGCTGCCTTGCCTCCACTATATCGCCGTTACCGCACAAGGCGCACCGGGAAAAGATGGGAAATATCGGGCGCGGATGCCTTTTAAGCAGATCGACTCCGTACTGCATATGGCCGCGCGAATAAACGCTATCGTCTTCCTCGATATCCAGGTTGGCTTCAGCAATGTGCAATCGGAAGTTCCGCAGCTGGAGAAATACCTATCCATGCCGAATGTGCATCTTGGTATCGACCCTGAATTCGCCATGTCAAAATCAGGTAAGAGGCCTGGCTTGGCTATCGGTTCATTGGATGCCGCCGATGCCAATTGGTGCATCGAATACTTGTCGAAGCTGGCAAAAGCAAACAGTCTTCCGCCAAAGATCCTGATGTTCCATCGTTTCACAAAAGACATGCTGACGAACCCCCGGCAAATTCACCCCACACCCGATTGTCAGTTTATACTGGACATGGACGGCTGGGGACCGGTCAGTCTGAAGACGGACAGCTACAAAAGCTATGTCGCGGGCTTTCCCGTACAATTCACGGGATTCAAACTCTTTTATAAAAATGATGTCGGCAAGCCTCCCCGCGGAGTCCACCTGCCTTCGACCAAACTAATGACGCCTGCGCAAGTGCTCGCCCAAAAACCCGCTCCGATCTATATTCAATATCAGTAGACGCAAATCACGGCATATTCGTCCCGGTCGTGCTTCGTCGGTTTCGGTCGAAATACCCGTCCATCGACAAGGGGCCGCCGCCTTCGATCAGGAAAAAAACCAGCAGCAACAAAACCAAGATCGCCAGCCAGAGTTCGGATTCCGGCGCGAATCCCCCCTTTTGTGAATTGATATTTATGATCGCCCCGACCAGGATCGGGATCTCCAGCAGCGCGATCAATCTTGTCCACAACCCGATCATCAGCATGAAACCGCCCAGCAAATTTGCAAAGGTGACGATGATGGGCAGCCAATTTGTGGTATTTTTCGCGAGGTAATTCTGGCCGTAGATCAGCTCGTCGAGCAAGGCCGAATCGCGCATGAAACTGATGCCTTTTACAAACAGAAAGATACCGAGACCGATCCGCACGATCACGAGCCAGCGGGGATGATGGACGGCGCTCCATTGTTTGATTTGTTGCAATGCGCTCATAATGGAAGGCTTATCTAAAAAAGCCGCAATTGCCGTGCCTGATCCCCTTTCCGGCCCGTTATTTCTCCCCCAACCAGCTCTGCCTGAATTGCCTGATTTCCGGCGTAACCGGGAGACCGACCGTTTCGAACGTCTCCACGAGCAGGTTTGGACTTTCCACCGGGGTAATCCGTGCCGTGTGTTCTTCAGTGCGGTGGAAATACCGGATGGCCACCGCCGTACCGGGATGAAGACGGTCCAAAACACTTGTTAGGTCGGCGTAGGTCCTGACGTCTTGATTGTCAATCGAGACTATTTTATCATCCACGTCCAGGCCAGCCGCATAGAGCGGAGTACCGCGGAGCGTGTTCCGCTCGATCAACAGCCCCTCCCGCTCGGATAATTGCGGAGCGCCGATCCATGCCTTGCCGGGGTCCGATTTGCGTAACCGAAATCCGGCAGGAGCAAGAAGCAAACCATAGTCGATGGGGTCGTGGCCATAGATAAAACGTTCAAAAAACTCCCGGGCGAATTTTTTGTCGCCCGTTACGCTGGCCAGGACGTCCTCCAGTCCCGTGACGGTGTAGGGAACCTCGGGTCTTCCGAATTTCTTCCAGGCTGCCTGCATGAACTGATCGAGGCTCTTCCCGTATTTTCCGCGGAGCTGGAGGTCGAGCGCCAGGGCAATGGCGGCGCCATATGGATAGTAGGAGGTAAAAATATTGGGGAAATTGGTTTTGTCGACCGCTACCCCGGCATCGGTGAACACCGCCATTTCGCTGGCCTGCACCGGGGAATAGAGCCGGGCTCCCGGTGTGTTCAACCTGGTATCGATTAGCTGTGCAACCGTCCGTTTGACATAATCGGTGTCTTTTCCGATCCCCGCCCGGAGAACCAACAGACCGCCATAATATTGGGTAAACCCTTCCGCAAACCAGAGTTCGTGGCTCATGTTGCTTTTTTCATAGTTGAAGGGTTCGAGTGTCCGCGGCCGGATGCGCTTTACATTCCAGCAATGGAAGAACTCATGGGCAAAGACGCCAAGCATCCGGTCTTCGCCATGAAACGCAGAGCTGATGGTAATCATGCTCGAATTGCGATGCTCCATGCCGTCGCCGTGAACATACGGATTGATGCTGGCCAGAAAGGTATAGGTGCCATAATCGTAAGCGGGCACTTCGCCATATACCGCCTGCTCCTGCCGTACGATCCGCTGTACCTTCTCGCTAAATGTATTGAAGTCGGAGCTGTCCGCTACACCCTCGAGCGCAATACGGAAATTGTAGCTCTTTCCATCAGGATTCTTAACCGTCCAGGTCCGGTTGCTGAGATTGCCGATTATCACCGGACAATCCATAAAGTATTGGAGCCCCCGGGCCATAAACGTATTCGGATCGCTTGTCGGCTGAAGCTGTGTTGCAATGGACCAACGTTTTTCTTCCGGGAGGTTGAAGTGAATGGTGATCGGAATATTCTCGGCACCTTTCATCCACAGGAAGGCGGCAGGCATATTTAAATGGATACCGCCGGGATCGATACCGGCGTAGGTGCCGTCCGAATAGTTGCCATACAGGGTGTATTTCAACCGAACATAGCCGCCAAAATGCGGAACTTCGTAAACATCCCCATCTACTCGATTGACAGTGAGCGACTTGCCCCCCTGGTCAGTTGCGGTGACGTCATAGATGTTCTTTCCGAATTCGTGGGTGGCATATCGCCCGGGAGATGACCTGCTCATCCGGAAAATGGCAGTCCGGGTTGAAAAGTCGCTTACGATCAGTTCGATCTGCGCTTCATGATGCGCCAGATTGGGAAAAGAGACGATATAGCTGACCCGTTGGGCATCGGACCGGTTGGACCCCAAAAGCAGCAGGAGGACAAAAAGCCGCTTGAAAAAAGACATACGAATGGGTTATATTTATTCCAATATAGGGCAATTGGCGGCTTTTTTTACTTCTTAAGAAGGATCCGAACGATCCAATACGCAACCAGGCAAAGAAAGATTACGAGCCCAAGCGTCAGGTAGGTCCATGGATCCTCCTTCAATCGCCGCTTGAGCCGGCGTTGCTTCTTTTTTGCCATGCTCTTTTGCAGGCCCGAATTCAGCTCATCCAGATAGGTCTGAAGGTTTTTACGATTGCTCAACTGCTGAAGCCCCTCGACGGCATCATTCAGGAATTCGTTGTCCGCCATGGATCGCTCGACGTCATGCAACTCCTCGCCGGAAAGGTTTCCGCTAAGGTAGTCCATCAACTGCTGATTGTCGATGTCCTTGTTGCTATTGGCCAATATGTTGAGCAAATCCTTGTTCATGATTTTGCCTTTTCCCGGGCCTTCTTTTCTATGCTGAGCCGCAGATTTCTCTTCCCGTTTTGAATGTGGCTTTTTACCTGCATCAGCGTATATCCCGTACTTAACGCTATTTCCTGGTATGATCTTTTCTCCAGGTAAAACAAAATTACACAGAGTTTTTGCTCTTTTCCTAATTCCCCGAGAGATTGGTTCATCCATTCCAGCCACTGTTCCTTCTCCCGGTGGCTGCTCTTGCCCGGCTCCTCATCCCAGGCCGCCAACATCGATTCGGACAGTTCGGTGGCATGCCCGCGCCGGTCCCGCAGCTTCATAAGGCAATGATTGCGGGCGATCGTATAGATCCAGGACTTGAAGTAATCTACCCGGTATTTGCCTAACTCTGTAATGACCTTTACAAAGATCTGCTGCACACAATCTCTCGCCTCTTCTTCATTTTTCAGATATTTCATACATACCCCCAGCAACAGCAGGGTATAGCGGGGAAGAAGGATGCCCAGCCAGTCATTTTCCCCGGTGCTGTAGAAATTCTCCAACAACTCCTGGTCGGTCATATGGTAATATGATCCTTTGTCCACAATTAAGATAAATATAAGATGCAGAACCCGCAAAAAATCACAATTAAGTCTTTAATTTTCGGCCATGATCAGAGCAATTTGCTGCGTCCCCGTCAGCGCCTTGAGGGCGGAACCCTCTCACCGGACAGAAATGGTCACTCAGCTTTTATTTGGCGAATACTGCGAGATCCTGGACCAGACTAACCGCGACTGGTATCGGGTCCGGGTCAAATATGACGGGTATGAGGGCTGGTGCCAGCCGCCGCATCTGGTCGAAGTCAGCGAAACAGCGTATGAGGGGACCGCACAGGCGCTGACGCCGGAATGGGTGACCGCAGTTGAATACAACGGTCATCCCATGATGGTCCCGATGGGAAGCCATTTAACGGCTATGCAGAACGGTCGCGCCAAATGGCGCAAGAACGAGGTTCGATACGACGGTGAAATCTGGGATTCGAATAAGGCGCCAACCGATTCAAAATCCATCCGGCAATTGGCCTTCAAATTTTTGAATACCCCCTATCTCTGGGGCGGCAAGAGCGTTTTCGGGGTTGACTGCAGCGGATTTACGCAAACCATCTTTAAATTTCTTGGCATCGCCTTGTTGCGTGACGCCTGGCAACAGGCGAGTCAGGGCGAGGCCATCGGGTTCCTGGAGGAAACCCAAACGGGCGATCTGGCATTTTTCGACAACGGGGACGGCCGGATCACACACGTTGGCATCCTGTTGAACGCCGGCGAGATCATCCATGCATCCGGCAAAGTGCGGATCGATAAGATCGACAATATGGGTATTGTTCAGTCCGAAACGTTCGAACGCACGCACCATTTGCGTGTAATCAAAAGACTACTTATCGAAAAATAGCACTTTCCCGGCGATCAGCAGCAGGATCACGGCAAACACTTTTTTCAGGGTAACCTGTGAAAGATTCAGGGATATCTTGCTGCCCAGCCATCCACCGATGAGGAAACCGGCAAAGATCAGCAGGACCACTTTAATATCGATATATCCCTTATTGTAGTAATTGATCACTGCAAAGATACCCGCCGGAAGCAGCAGGATGCCAAGGGAAGTACCGGTAGCCTGGTGCTGGCTGAACCCCATCAGATAAACAAGGGCGGGAACGATAATGACGCCGCCACCAAGGCCGACCAGCCCGCTAAGCATGCCGGCAGACAAACCCACGATGAGCAAAAGGAGAACCGTCGATGCAGACATATCGGGATTATTTTTTGCGGAAGGTCTCGTCATAGAGGTGTATGGCCTCTTCGACTACTTTGATCGCGGTGGTCTTGTCGCCAAACTCTTCGACAACCACGGTTTTGTTCTCCAGCTTCTTATACTCCTCGAAAAAATGGCGGAGCTCTTCAAAAAAATGCTTGGGCAGCTCCTCGATGTTATTGTAGTGGTTGACGCTGGGGTCATGGGCCGCTACCGCTATGATCTTGTCGTCCGCATCCCCGCTGTCGACCATTTGCATGACACCCATTACCTTTGCTTCCATGAGAGTAAGGGCCTGCACAGGCAGCGAAGTAATGACGAGGATATCCAGCGGGTCCTTGTCGTCGCCATAGGTCTGCGGCACAAAACCATAATTCACGGGGTAGTAAAACGAAGAGTAAATGACCCGATCCAATTTCAGCAACCCGGAATCCTTGTCGATCTCATACTTACAGCGCGAACCCTGAGGGATCTCAATGATCGCGTTGACTACCCGGGGGGCTCCCTTGCCGACCGGGACTCCATGCCAGGGATGTGAGACTGTCATCATAACCGGAGCTTTAAAAATGAGAGCACAAACCTACAGGAAATAATCTTTTACAAAAAATTATCTCGCGAGCGCCGTACCGCCTACCGTCGCCAGCAGCCCGACAACAACGCTAAGCGTGACATACAACAGAAAATAAAGGTAGTTACCCGCACGGATCAGTAAGACGGCTTCGTTGGAAAAACTTGAGAAAGTCGTATAGCCGCCACAAATCCCCGTGATAAGGAAGAGGCGCCAATCTACCGAGAACCAGGAGTGCCGGATGCCGATCCCATACAAAAGGCCGATCAGGAAACAGCCCGTGATATTGACGACAAATGTGCCGGCAGGGAAGGCGGTAGGAAATAGCCTTGTGACCGACAGCCCTGCCAGGTAACGACAAACACTGCCGATACCGCCGCCGAGGAATATGACCAGGATGGACTTCACTTATCTCCTGTGCTTAAGAATTTCTTTGAGGTCTACCAGCCAGTCACCATTGATCCGGACGACCCGTATGGTCATTGTGTCTCGCTTATAGCTGTTGGCATAAGTGTACGACGTAACAGAGTCATTGACGGCGTGAATGTCGATCGGCAGGATGTCCGCATCCTGAAATTTCTTGCGTTCCTCATGCGGAATTCCATCATATCTTTTCTTCCACATATTGAAAAGCGTCTCATTAGTGGAGTCGTCGTAGAGATAAAATTTAGCGCGGTCATAGTCACCGTCAAGCGCGGCGCGGATGAATTCCCGTCCGGCATCCTGAGGGTCCTCTGCCTTTTTTAAGGGATGGACATTGTTGCAGCCGGCCAGCAAAAGAACGGCCGGCAAAATGTAATTTCTGATCATGGAAGTAAAGGTAGCGATTTGCCTCAAAAACATCACTCCTTTCCGGGGGGCCTGCCGATCGCATGGCGTTCCTGCTGCCCTTCCTGCTCCTGCTTGTCGCGCTCGTAAGCCTTGATGATCGCCTTGACGAGGCGGTGCCGGACAACATCCTCCTCATCGAGCTCGATATGCGCAATACCGTCGATGTTTTGCAGGATGTACAGCGCCTTGGCCAGACCGCTCTTCTGATTCTTTGGTAGGTCGATTTGCGTCAGATCCCCCGTAATGATCGCCTTGGCGTTTGCGCCGATCCGTGTGAGGAACATCTTCAATTGAAGGTCGGTGGCGTTCTGCGCCTCATCGAGGATGATAAACGCATTGTCGAGGGTACGTCCACGCATATAGGCGAGTGGAGCGATCTCGATTGTACGGGTACTCATATAATAGCCCAGCTTATCGGCCGGGATCATATCGTCCAATGCATCGTAAAGCGGGCGAAGATAGGGGTCGATCTTTTCCTTCAGGTCGCCGGGCAGAAAACCCAGGCTTTCCCCTGCCTCCACCGCCGGTCGGGTGAGGATGATCTTCTTGACCATTTTATTTTTCAACGCCCTTACAGCCAAAGCAACGGCCGTATAGGTCTTACCTGTACCGGCAGGCCCGATGGCAAAGACGATATCGTTCTTTTCAGCGGCGCCAACCATCCTTTTTTGGTTGATCGTCCTGGCCCTGACGGTTTTCCCGTTGGGACCAAAAACGAGGATATCATTGGGATGCCGGTCCACAAAATGATCGACCGTCTCGGCATCGTCGCCGCCCAGGATCTGTTCGAAATAATTCTCACTGACGTGACCGTTCCTTTCGAGGTATTGCACCAGCAGATCGATCTTTTCCTTTGCCGTCTCCACCTGTTCGGGTGAGCCGCTCAATTTGATCTGCGTGCCGCGGGAGAGAATCTTCAATAAGGGGAATTTCTTTTTAAGGATATCTAACTTTCCGTTATTCACACCAAAGAATTCAATGGGGTTTACGGTTTCCAGGTTGATGATTGTCTCAGTCAAATTCAATGCTTTTTACGTTCAGAATAGATTTCAAATACCGGACCACGTCCGGTAACGGGGTACTGCGGGGGCCATACGGCTTGATTCAAATATAGCCCTGGCTGCAATCAATTTCGAATATTTGTTATTAACAGCATGTGAATAGGCCCATGGCTTTACCTGAGGGATCCACTTTCAACATAACAAGTTGCGTTACGATTTTGTTCGTAATACTGTCTCCTGAATAACGAAATAACCAGCATGAGAATTGCCCGGCATGCGCTGAAATCAACGATCGGCGCGGAAATACTGCACCGCAGTGGCTGACCGGTCCCGGCATAGCAAAACTGGCCGGGATGGGGATCGGCAAAAAAAACGCCGGAAGAAAACCGGCGAAAGAATAATATGTCAAGGTGAAACCGCGAATTACAGGTTCGATCCAGGGACCGAAACGCCCACAGTCAGCGGGAAAATCCGGATGATCCAAGTTCTTCCTCGATCAGGTTGTGAAAGGTCATTTCGTTCTCCCAGATCCAGGCAGGCAACTGTTGTTTGACGATTTTCCACACGCCGTCCTCGCGCTGCATCCGCAACACGATCCGGTTGCCCCGGTCGTCGCTTACGTCTACCGTGAACAAACCTTCCGCCAGACCATTGGATTTGCGGAAATTAAACTCTCTCAAACGGCCATCGGCCTTGACCAACTTGGTGAACTGAATGTTCCGGATGAACTGTATCTGCATAACGCTCCCGTTGAAAATTTAATGTGCGGGGACTGTGGCGTTCACAAGATTAGCGCATTCCCGCAAACCGCTAATGTCTGACCTATCGGTCCGGATAGCTTCCGGCTATCTATGTGAACAATACCCGTGCTACTTATCAGGGGGGCTTCTTAAAGAATAGTGAATTTTTTTACGCAGGGATCGGGCGGATGAATTTCTATAAAGGTAATAAAAATGCACCGAAGGCGGGTAGAAAATTTAAAATTCTTTGGCAGATTTATCCACGATTCGGGCATTCGCAAAATATTCGCGCAATTTCCAAAGGATTTGCATTTTTCACGTTTTATTTGCGGTATTCTATAACCTCTTCATACTAAATGCTTCGGAAATGTCGTCGACTGTCCTGATCGTTGGAGCGGGCGCTTCGGGCCTGATGGCGGCGCGCCGGTTGGCCGCTTCGGGCTTTGCCGTCACCCTGCTGGAGGCATCGACCGTTCCCGGCGGAAGGATACATTCATTGTCTATCCCGGGATTTGGCGGCTTTGTTGAGGCGGGGGCCGAATTCGTCCACGGAGATTTACCCATTACGTTGCAGTTGGCCCGCGAAGCGGGTGTCGCACTGACCCCGACACATTATTCCCAATTATCGACTGACAGCGAGGCCGGTGACCAGCCATTCCGCTGGGATGATCTGTTGGAGGCAATGGCCAAATTGAACGAAGATATGCCCGTCGCACAATTTCTCGACACCTTCTTTCCGGGGGCGGAGAATGCGCGGCTTCGCCGGTCGGTACAGGGTTTCGCCGAAGGATACGATCTAGCGGACCTGGCGACGGTGAGCACGAGGGCTTTGTACCTGGAGTGGTCGGGTGAAGAAGACAGCAGCTCATATCGCGTCGAAGGTGGGTATGGCCGGTTGGTCGACTACCTGGTCCGCGAATGTGCGCGCCTGGGCGTGCGGGTCCATTTTGGTTCTCCGGTCAGCGAAGTCCGCTGGCAGGAGGGTAGGGTGGAATTGCACACCACAGCGGATCAAATTTTTACCGCGGATAAACTGGTCATGACGGCTTCGCTGGGTGCGCTGCCCGGAATTGTTTTTCAGCCGTCGCTTCCGGAAATAATGCGGGCGGCGGCCGGGATCGGCTATGGTTCGGTGATCAAGATCCTCCTTGAATTCCGGGCCCCGTTCTGGCTCGACCGGCGACCTCCCGGTACCACGTTGTTCGTCCTCAGCCGTCAAGCGGTTCCGACATGGTGGACCCAGGGAGATGATCGGTCCGCCCTTCTTACGGGCTGGCTAACCGGGGAGAATATGCGCCGTTTTCGTGTCCTGGATCCGAAGGAGCAGCTCGAGTGTTGTCTGTCTTCAGTGGCGTCCATATTTTTCCGCGATCGCGTATTGATCCGGGATGAATTGAAGACCTTCCGCATCTTTGACTGGCAGGACGTACCATACGTACATGGCGGATATAGCTTCGATATGGTAAAGACCCCGGAATGCCGGCGGCTCCTGCAAAGGCCGGTTGCGGAGACCCTTTATTTTGCCGGCGAGGCAATCTACGGCGGCAACGCCCCGGGTACGGTGGAGGCGGCGTTCCATAGCGGTCTGGAAGTAGCGGCAAAAATAATAGCGCGGAGCTAACCGCGCTATCGGGGATATATATGGGTAGATAGTATTGACAAGGTCAGCCTTCCACATCTGCCGGAAGTTCAGACGAACTGGTCCCTTAATGCCCTGATCTCTTCGTGATTCGAGCGCAACGCTTCTTCCTGGCGCACCAGCAGCTCACGGATATAGGCCGGCAACGCCCCATGCTCCAACGCAGTATGATATGCCCGCTGGGTGGCGTCTTCTATCGCCTCACAGTTCGAAAGGATGGCATGACGGCTGTTGCCCGTGAATACGGCCTTGAGGTCCATCCATGCACGGTAAATCTTTCCGCTGGTCGTTGTTCCCTGCTCGACCTCTGCACCCAGCGCCTGCACCTCCGTAGCCAAAGCGATCTTGTTGCGATGGCTTTCGGCGATCATGGTGGCATACAGGATCTTCAGATCGTCGTCCTCTGCTTTTGTCTCACGGATTGCCCGTTCATATCCGTTGATCCGGTCGTTATTGATCTGCATAAGATCGTTCAGGACTTCAATGGTTTCTCTTGTATTTTGCATAATCGCTGTTTGCATTATCGAGAGTCAAAATCATGCCAGCCCCCTTTTGTTCGAGGTCAACGTCTGCCGGGGTATTAATTCCTCAATACCGTGTCGTTCGGTCAGAAGATCTGGCTGATCTCTACTGCTTTCCGTTGTGCGATCAGGCGTTTGATCAGTGCGGCATCATCTCCGGAGAGCCCCAGCTCAGCCGCAATCTTCAGGAGCAACGCTCCTTCCCGCGGGTCTAGCTCCGGGTCATCCAACAACAATTCGGTGCAATATGAATAAAGGGCGAGCTCATTTACCGGTTTGATAATACGTATGAGGTAGCGAACATAAACCTGCTCGTCGCGGATGGTGGGTTTGTAAGCCAGGTAGGCGATCAGCTCTCTTTTGATATCGATCCGGGGCGGGAGACCAAGGAGGATGAGTTTCGCCGAGAGATCATCGAGCTCGGAAGCCGTGAATTTTTCATCCTCCATGCAACAGTGAAAGAAGAGATGGCACAACGCCTGATCCTGGTTGTCTACCGTAAGCAGGTATGCGTTGTCCGCAGACGTACCGTGATCCATAGGATGCTTTTCATCCGATGATTCAACTTTTGTGCCGGGGTATGCCTGATTTACATCTCCTCCGCGGTCTGCGCTGTGTCGCCTGATCGGGCCTCATAGCCGTGCAGCCGGTTTCGCAACGTCCGGTTTTCGACCTGGAGGTCATCCACGCGCCGGAGCAAATGGGCAAGCGCTTCGATCCCTTCGAAATTGATCGCCAAGTCATAGTGCCACCGGGCAAATTTCTCGACATTCGGCAGCTCCTCTGCGGGCAACCATATCGATCCTTCCCGGATGCTCAGGCCGATCAAGCCGGACTCGTGCAGTCCCTTGATAAAGGAGAGCTCTACGTGATGATAGGCGCAAAACTCGCCCGCCGCAATAAAATCCGCTGAGTGCATATCGGTTGCTTTTATCAGTTAGAGGTTTTGAACCGGGCGGAGCCCGGTTCGCATTTTATTTTTCCTTCAGTTTTTGCAGTTCGCGGAACAGTTCTTTTTCCTTTTCGCTCAGGTTGGACGGCAGCCGGATCTCCAGCGTCACAAACAGGTCGCCATGTTGGCCCTCCTTCTTGTAGATGGGGAATCCTTTTCCCTTTAGCCGGAGAGAGGTACCGTTGGGTGTCTCGGGTTTGATCTTCAGCTTTACTTTTCCGCCGAGCGTATCCACCATGATCTCGCCTCCAAGCATCGCCGTGTACAGGTCGGGGTTCGCCACCGCATAGAGATCGTTGCCATCCCGTCTCCAGCGGGGATCGTCAGCGATCACAAACGTGATATAAAGATCGCCGTCCGGTCCGCCGTTCGTGCCTGGTCCGCCATGCCCTTTCAATTTGATGACCTGGCCGTTCTCGACACCGGCAGGGATCGTAATCCGGATATTTTTTCCGTTTACTGTCATGACTTGCTGATGCGTAGCAGCTGCTTCGGTAAGACCCAGATGCAATTCGGCGTGGTAATCCTGACCGCGGAATGCCGCCTTGCTACCCCGGGCAGAACGACCGAATAATGATTCAAAGAAATCCGAGAATTCTCCTCCGCCATATTCCTCGCCTTCCTCCCCGCCGCCTGCTCCAAAGCCGCTGAAGCCACCCGTACCTGCGCCAAAACCATCTCCCGTACCGCCAAACCCGCTGCCTTCACCGAATCCACCACGGCTGCGACGACCCGCGCCGGCCGATTGCCGGGCCTTTTCGAATGCTTCGGCATGCTGCCAGTCTTTCCCGTATTGATCGTATTTTTTTCGTTTTTCCGGATCACTAAGCACTTCATTCGCTTCATTGATCTGCTGGAATTTTTTGTTGGCTTCCTTGTCGTTGGGATTCAGATCGGGGTGAAGTTTCCGGGCCAGCTTCCGGTAGGCGGACCGGATCTCATCCTGAGAAGCGGTCTTGCTAACACCCAATATGTTATAATAATCGATAAAATCCATGCGATAAAGTTACCTCTTTTCGGAGATGAAAACTCCTGGCATAATTTTTTTACCCCGGAATATAAAGCATCGATCATGCGACGAATCGTTGTGATATCAATAGCCCTGGGCTGCGCCATGACTTTGGGAAGCTGCGGCGGCCCGTCGGATCCAAAGACGCCGTCGACAGATACTACCGTGATGGGGCCGGCGCCGGATAACAACAGTGCGACCAACCCGTCTCTCGCGGATACCGCCTATGAGAAAAACCGCACCCGGCCGGTCACCGATACGGTGAAAAAAAAGTAGCATGCATCCAGGTGCGGACCCGGCCCAGGGGCAAATCCGACCGCAGCCCCGACGCTACAGGTCCTTACTGACGGTAAAGATGAACCGGCTGCCCTCACCCGGAGTTGATTCTGCCCAGATCCTGCCCCCATGCAGCTCGGCGATCTTCTTGCCATGCGCGAGCCCGATGCCGGAACCTTCATATCTGGTCCGGCTATGCAGCCGCTGGAATATGATAAAGATGCGTTCGAGGAATTGCGGCTCGATCCCGATCCCGTTGTCGCTGACGACAAATTTCCACCAACCTGGTTCCGACACCGCGGTTATCCGGATCTCCGGTTGCCGGTCAGGACTCCTGAATTTGATGGCGTTTGTGATCAGGTTTTGCAGCAGCAGCTTTAGTTCCGTCGGATAGGCCCGCAATACGGGAAGATCAGCTGCGCGAATGGTTGCACCGCTCTCGCGGATGGTTTTATCCAGGTCAGCCAGCACTTCCGAAAGCGTATCGCGGCTATCGACCATCATGGCTTCCTTCTCACGGCCGATCCGGGAATAATCGAGCAGGTCCTTGATCAGCGTTTTCATCCGGTCCGAGCCCTGCGAAAGGTATCCGAGATATTTGCTTCCATTTCCGTCGAGCCGTTCGCGATATTCCTTTTGCAGCAACTCGACAAACCCGGAGATGGTCCGGAGCGGCTCCTGCAAGTCGTGACTGGCTACATAGGCGAATTGCTCAAGCTCCTTGTTCTTGCTTTCGAGTTCCACGGTCCGTTGTCTGACCTTTCTTTCCAACGAGCTATTGGCCTCCCGATTTTCCTTTTCCAGGCGCTCGAGTTCCTCGGCCATCGAATTGAAGTGATTGGCGAGGGTTCCGATTTCGTCCCGCGAGAAGGCGAGTGCCTTCCGCCGGAAATCACCCCGGGCTACAGCCTGCGACGACAGCAACAACTCTTTCAGACCCCGTTGGATACTCCGGCTCACGGTGATGGCCAGCAGCAGGCCGGTGCACTCTACCGTTAACGCCACGACAAAAAGCAGTCGAAGGATAACGTGCTCCAGCCAGCGCGATCCTTCGCCCAGCGCGAAGGAGAAATCATCCTCCAGCGGTGTCAGGCGGTCGTTTAAGGGGTCTATCTGGTCGAGAATGGCGTCGACGCGCTGCTGCGAGTAGGGCTGGGTATGGATCTCCCCATGCAGCCGGTCACCGAGAGCCATGAATCCGGAGATGACCTCATCCGCCCGGGTCCAGGCGTTAATGGCCCGGGAAATATATTTATCGCTGTTGAACCGGAGGAAAAGCCTGATCATTCCGTCTACGTCATCGGAATCATTCCGCCCTTCGATGAACCCTTGCCGTACAATGTCGAGGTTGGCCTTGCCGCCCTTGCTGAGCTCGATCCGAGCCTTATGGTCGCCCTGGTTTACCTTCATAAAGCCCTTGAACTTCTCGTAGTCGGCCTCATCATGTGTGCGTGCATATTTTAACAATTGGTAAAGGGCATCCTTCTGGGCCTTTGACCAAAGCCCCTCGCCCCCGACATAGGCGCGAACACTGGACAGCGTATTGATGGAGAAAATGAGCACGCCCAATTCGATCGCGATGAGCAAAGCCATTATGCCGACGGTAAAGTACAATTTCTTGGCAATCGAAATGTCCCTGAACCATCGGAAGACGGATCTTTTCATATGCTGGGTTTTGCGCGGCAGGACGGGCCGCCCAAAATACACATTTGGCCCAATAAAACAAAGAGTCCGGATGCCTTTCGGCTAACCGGACTCTGAACCGTCACCCCGAACCCAAAATACGTTTAGTGAGCCAGCACTTTCCTTCCTTTCCTCGTTATCGCATAAATGCCGGCTACGATAGAGGCGTAAGCAACGACGTCCAACAGGCTGGAAAGATTGTAGCTGAAATCCCGGAAGAAATACAGACTGGCCAGGCCAGCGGACGCAACGGTGATCAGCACCAGGATCGTAATTAAAAGTTTCATAGTAGTAAATTTTTAGGTGTTTGCTTTCTTTATATAATAGACGGGGGCGGAGGGGTCCGGTTTACTAACAATTTGTGAATAGGCCGGGCTCCTTCTTAATGAAATGTTAATGAATTTTTACATTTGCGCATGAAACAACGGATTTTGATCACCCGGCCTACCTTCCCGGCGGTAGTGGGCCGGCTGCGCGAACATTTCGATGTCACGCTCAATGAGGGCCCCCGATATACAACGGAGCAATTGAATACCGCGCTGCGTGACATGGATGGGGCGCTTGTCTCCGGCGGCGACCGGATCGATGATACCGTCCTGAAGGGCCTTTCACAGCTGAAGGCTGTTTGTGTCACCGCGGCAGGTTACAACAATGTCGACGTCGCGGCGCTGACCCGTGCTGGAGTGCTGGGTACCAACTCTCCCGGTCCCGCAGACGAAACGGTAGCAGATTTTACCTGGGGACTGATGATCGCAACGGCGAGGCGGATAGTGGAAGCTTCCCGGTCTATTGAAAAGGGCGAGTGGAAGGAGTCCTTTCCGATCCGTTATTTCGGTGTCAATCTCTGCGACAAAACGCTGGGTATTCTGGGGATGGGCGGCATTGGTCAGGCGGTGGCAAGACGGGCTGCCGGTTTTCGTATGCCCGTCATCTATCATAATCGGCGACGGCTGGCGCCGGATATCGAAGCCGGCTGCAAGGCGACATATCGCACGAAAGAAGAGGTATTGCGTGAGGCAGATTTTGTCGTGCTGGCCATGCCATTTACGGTGGAGAACTATCATCTGATCGGTGCGGCGGAGCTTGGCCTGATGAAGGCGACTGCCATGTTGTTTAATATATCGCGCGGAGGCCTGATAGACGAGGCGGCATTGGCCGATGCTTTGCGGCGGAAAGCGCTTGCAGGCGCCGGGTTGGATGTCTTCGAAAAGGAACCCACGATTTATCCGGGCCTGCTGGAACTTCCAAATGCCGTCCTGACACCGCATATCGCCGGAGGGACCGCCGAGACCCAGGAAGGGCTGGCCGCCATGGCGGCGGATAACCTGATCATGGCACTTACGCAAGGGCCCCGCGCCGTTCGCCGGGCAGCCGTCTTCAACCCGGAGGTGCTGACCAAAAAACCATAAAAAATTATCAGACCTTCCTCAAAACCACGAAAGACAGATCATACCTTTCCATTCCCATGAGCGATTCGACCATTCTAACCTGCCCCTTGTCGCCTGAAGACAGATCTACCTTGACGAAGCTGCTGGACAGAGTCCTTTTTGTTTGGGCAAGACTATATGTCCCCCTTCTCCTTTTTCTGGTATATATATATTTTAAAATGCAACCGGGTGGTACATTTCGCGGGAATACCCTGAAGTATTCAAAAAGCGAATTTGCGGCGGTGTTTCCCTTTTTTGCCGCTTTTTTCGGGCTGCTTTTTCTTGGCTTTATGATCCGGGATTTTCGGCGAATGATCCTGCCATTCATAAAGGAATTCAAACGCAATGAAAAAAGATGTTATTCCTTCCCGGCCAGGAAATACCTGGACCCGATCTACGATAAACGGCTGTTGTTCTATCCGGGAAAAGAGGACGTTTATATCGAGGTCGCTCCGGAGGATTTTGACGTGATCGGGAATAGTGAACAATTGCAGCTGGAGGTCGGATCTGTGACCGGAGAGGTGCTGAGGCTGGGCGACGGGAGCCGGGTATTCAGCGGGGCGAAAGAGTTCAGTTTCAAGGATATGTAAAATAAAAGCCCGCTTCGTTCAAAGCGGGCCCCGGATGATTTGCAACGCGATTAGTAGCGGTAATGCTCGGGCTTGAACGGTCCGTTCTTCGGGATACCGAGGTACTCGGCCTGGGCTTCCGTCAGTTCGTCGAGTTCCACACCGATCTTTGCCAGATGGAGGCGGGCTACCTTCTCGTCAAGATGCTTGGGCAGCACATATACTTTGTTCTCATACTTGCTGGAATTCGTCCACAATTCGATCTGCGCGAGCGTTTGGTTGGAGAAGGAGTTGCTCATAACGAAGGAGGGGTGACCGGTTGCACAGCCCAGGTTGACCAGACGCCCTTCCGCCAATACGATCACATCCTTACCGTCGATATTGTATACATCGACCTGGGGTTTGATCGTATCCTTGGTATGACCGTAATTCTTGTTGAGCCACGCCATGTCGATCTCGATATCGAAGTGGCCGATATTGCACACGATCGCCTTATCCTTCATCAGGCGGAAATGCTTTTCGGTGATCAGATCGCGGCAGCCGCTGGCCGTAACGACGATATCGGCTTCCTTAACGGCGTCGATCATCTTTTTCACTTCAAAACCATCCATCGCGGCCTGCAGGGCGCAGATAGGATCGATCTCCGTGACGATCACCCGGCAGCCGGCGCCTTTCAGCGAAGCGGCGGATCCTTTGCCCACGTCGCCATAACTGCCGACAACCGCCACCTTTCCGGCCATCATTACGTCGGTCGCCCGGCGGATAGCGTCAACCAGCGATTCCTTACAGCCGTATTTGTTATCGAATTTGGACTTGGTCACCGAGTCGTTGACGTTGATCGCGGGGATCGGCAATGTGCCTTTTTCCATCCGCTCATACAGGCGGTGAACACCCGTGGTGGTCTCTTCGCTGAGGCCCTTGATATGCTGCACCAGCTCGGGGTACTTGTCAAAAACCATATTCGTAAGGTCGCCCCCGTCGTCGAGGATCATGTTCAGCGGACGATCGGTTCCGCCAAAGAACAAGGTTTGTTCGATACACCAGTCGGCATCTTCGAGGGTCTGGCCTTTCCACGCAAATACGCCGATGCCGGCGGCGGCAATCGCGGCGGCCGCCTGGTCCTGCGTGGAGAAAATATTGCAGGAGCTCCAACGAACCTCAGCGCCGAGTTCTACCAGGGTTTCGATCAGGACGGCGGTCTGGATGGTCATATGAAGGCAGCCTGCGATCCGCGCACCCTTCAGCGGCTTCTGCTTGCCATATTCGGCCCGGATCGCCATCAGTCCGGGCATTTCAGCTTCGGCCAGGCGGATCTCCTTGCGGCCCCATTCGGCCAGGCTCATATCCTTCACTTTATAAGGGAGCTTCAAATCGATGCTCTGCGTCTTGGTTGACATAGAAAAATAAGTTTTAGTTTTGCCAAAGGTAGTTTGCAGAACAAAAATATAGAAACTATTAGTAAATTTGGAACAAAATGTAACTATTTTAGAATATTATAGAACAAAACACTGTCAATCCATGGAAAAAAACGGCCAAACAGAAAAACCGGCTACCCCGCCGGAACTGGACGAAAAAGACAAAGCGATCTTGCGTCTCCTCCAGGACAACGCAAAGATTACGGTACGCGAAATCGCTGCCCAGGTTCATCTGAGCACGACCCCGGTGCACGAACGTATCCGGCGGCTGGAAGAGACGGGAGTTATCCGCCAGTATGCGACCCTGCTGGATCATTCCAAAGTCAGGAAAGGCCTGCTGGCCATCTGCTACGTTTCGCTCAAAGAGCACAATAAGAAATCCGGCGCAAAATTCATCAAAACCATTCAACAGATGCCGGAGGTGATGGAATGTTTCATCATATCCGGCGAATTTGACTTCCTGCTAAAGGTGGCTGTCGAGAATATGGACGCCTATTATGACTTTCACGTCAACCAACTTGGACAGATCGAAAACATCGGGCACGTACAAAGCACTTTCGTCATGGGGGTTGTCAAACAAAGTCATCAGCTTATCTCATAGGCGCATATTCCGTAACTTTGAAAGATCAAATTGCAATTTATGTATGCTTACGATACCGTCGTGGAAGCCGTCCAGGGGCTTAAACAACGCGGCTACACGATCGATTTCAACCTGGAACCCGATCGTCTCATCTGTCATAAGACCCCCTTGTCATTAGGCCCGTCGGATTTCGAAATTGCAGAGGTCTACCGCTTCGAAGGGAACAGCGATCCGGCGGACGAAGCGGCCGTGTATGCCATCCAGTCGCACGAGGGTCAGAAAGGCTTATTGGTTACCGGATTCGGGATTTCTGCAGAAGGGATAGGGCCGGAAATGATAGAAAAATTGGCTTATTTTCACGGCCCCAAACAACCGCGATGATCACGATTCGACCCGGCCGCGAAACTGACCTCCCCGATATACTCGAAATATACAATCACGTCATCCTGAATACGACGGCGGTCTATGCCTACCAGCCCCACACCCTGGAAATGCGAAGGGCATGGTACGATGCAAAAGTGAAAGACGGCCATCCGCTTTTTGTGGCGGAAGACGACGGTCGCGTGGTTGGCCTGAGCACGTACGGCCCCTTTCGGGCCTGGCCCGCATACAAGTATACCGTGGAAAATTCTGTCTATGTCGCCGCGGACCGGCGGGGCAAAGGCATCGCCCGCCTGCTCATCCAGCCACTCATCGATGCGGCCCGCAGCCAGCAATTTCATGCGATCATCGCTGGTGTCGATGCGACCAACGAAGCCAGCCTACGGCTTCATCGCTCCTTCGGCTTCGAGGAAGTCGCCCATTTCCGCCAGGTCGGCTACAAATTCGGTCGTTGGCTGGACCTGAAATTCCTGGAGCTTCTTTTAGATACCCCGCACCTTCCCGTGGAAGGGTATTCACTGCAGGAAAATATCGTATAGCAAATCGCTTGCGAACGGGTTTTGGACCAGCTGTTGCGGATTTGTCTGATGGGTGTAGTAACTGGCATATGTCTGGCCGGCTACCGTCTCATAACCGAAATTCTGCAGAGCCAAACCGGTCAACGACTTTCCCTGCAGCAACTTGCTTTGCAGAGAAGAGGCAAGGGGAAGTGCCCGGATCAGCATCGAATCCGGTGAAGCCGTAATGCTCACGTTGATATTACCGGCGCTCCAGTTGGTGGTATAATTCGTTGGCCGTTGCGCAAAGCTTACCGAGAAGCTGTCGTTTGCCGTGGAATTCAGGGTATATATCGGCGTTGCCGGAAAGGGGACACTCAGGGTGCCCGTTGGAGGTATGGCGCCAAACGTCCGGTAGACGAGAAATTCGCCGTTTTGCGAAGTGGCCTCAACGTCTACCGCATATTTTTGAGCCGGCACACCGCCTTTAGGGGGATATTGCAGATCGCCCTGCGGCAGCGATTGATAATAGGAATATAGAAGAAGATATTTTGTAAAATCGGTCGTGTCCAGATAGCCCCACATATCGGAGGCAGCCAGCGAATATGGCGACGGCATGCTGAAAAACACTTTGACCGTACTATCCATCCGGGACAGGGAGATGGTGTCATTGACGGCATGGATCGGTTGATAGCTGTATTGACCCAGTGTTGGCAGGATCAGGTAGGCGAGGTTGTTGCCGGAAAAACCGGAGTAGCTGATATCCAACTGACCATTTGCATAGTCGGCAATAGAGGGTTGATCCGTGGAGGTCGTGGGCAGAGACGAGAAATGAACGGTATTGAAGTCAACCTGCGGGGCATTGGTATACGTGATCGTTCCGGGAATGGCGTTAGGAAAGGGAAGGGGAAGCGGGTTGTTAGGGATCACCATCCATGTCGCGGGCTGAACGGATTTATTGACGTTCATACCATAAAAGTTAAAAGTGGGCGAATAGATAACCGTGGCCACGTCGAGCAATGGCTTGCTGGTGGTCATCTTTGCGATGATCTGGGCGTTGTATGGGGCAAGTGTGTCGAGCAGTATTCTCCCCCCGGGCTCGCTGATGATCAGTTCAAAAGTGCTCCCGTAATCCGTGGTGTCGGGATTCGGGTAGGTCAAATTGATGGAAATAGTGCTGTCGCCGCCGTGATGACCGCCGTGGGGAGGGTAAATGAACTGGCGGCATGAATAAGCGCCGCACAAACATAGTGCGGCAATCGCAAGGTAAATGGTTGATCTCATACGGTTAAAATGGTTTGACCGCTAACCTACGACATTCTCTTAACAAGCCGGCCGACTAAATGGTTACACTTATATCCCGGCGAGGATCAGCCGGGCGACTACTTTATCAATGGGAAGGGTAACGCTGTCTTGTCCAAATTCACTCCGGCTGATGAAGCGGAAAGTCTCCGTCTCCTTTCGCTCGGCATAGATCCTCATTTCCCGATCGTCAAAGTCAAATGGCTTTTGGCGTAACGGTGCCCGGATCGGCTCCAGCGCCTTGACCCAATAATAGATCGAAATGATCTGATGGTCGGGGTTGAACGCGGACATCTGGAAAAAATCGGTGGTATACAGGTGATCCCCGACTGCAACTTCGAGGTCCATCTCTTCCTTGAATTCCCTTTTCAGACAGTCGCGCGTTCCTTCCCCGAATTCCAGGCCTCCGCCGGGGAATTTTGTATAATAGCCACCGCGGATGAACTCGTCGCTGACCAAAACCTCTCTGTTTGGGCCGAGCAATACACCATATACGCGCAGATTGAACATACTAAAACCATTTCTTCTTCATAAAATACCAGCTGATTATGATGCTGATCCCGACCGATAACAAGATCGGGATATAGAATGCGTATCGCGAACCGGAGCCCGGAATAGGCACATTCATGCCGTAGATACCGGTGACCAGCGCAGGCAGGGAGAGGATGATCGTGATCGACGTCAGCCGCTTCAGCACATTGTTCATATTGTTGCTGATGATGCTGGCAAAGGCGTCGAGCGTGCTGCTGAGGATATTGGTGTAAATGTTGGCCATCTCCAGCGCCTGCGACATGTCAACGGCGAGGTCGTCGAGGAAAGCCTGTTCCTCGTCATTAAGTCCGAGGAAATTGGTCCGGGCAAGCTTTAGCAGCAGGAGCTCGTTGGACCGCAATGCTGTTACAAAATAGACCATGCTTTTCTGGATCTTCATCAGTTCCAGCAGCTCCTCGTTCCGGTTGGAGTCATAGAGCTTCTGCTCCATGATGTTGCGACGCTGATTGATCTCCTTCAGAAATTCCATAAAGGTCTGGGTGATCTTTTCGAAGATCTTCAGCACCATCATATTCTTTTTGTCGGCCTGTCGGTTCTGGAAGGTATTCAGGAATTTTTTGATGGCCCCGTTTTCGAAGGAGTTCACCGTTACGATCTGGTGGGGCGTAAGGATAATACAGATGGGGATGGTGATATAGTAAGCATCGCTGTCATTAAAGGAATTATTTTCCGTAGGGGTCTTGATGACGATAAGCTTTACTTTTTCCCACTCATCGAATCGCGCCCTTTCGTCGATATCGAGCGAGTCGGTCAGATAGTCCAGCGGGATATCGAGCTCCGCGGAAAGCCGGCTGAATTCCTGCTGCTTGAGCGGCGGTAAAAGGTTGACCCAGGTTCCGTCTTCAGGGCGGTCGACTTCAACGGTCTGATGGTTGATATTCTTGAAAAACTGGATCATCAATTCTCGATCGTACCCTCAAATACCCTCAAGGCAGGGCCGCAAAGCCAGATATTCTCATACGAACCGTCGTCATTTCTGTCAAACCGTACGGTCAGTTTCCCACCGCGGGTGTTCACCTTGACGTAGTTATAACCGACTTCGTTATGATAGCAGGCCAGCGCCGCGGCAGTTACACCGGTCCCGCACGAGAGTGTCTCATCCTCGACCCCGCGCTCGTACGTCCGGACCATGATCTCGTCCGGCCGTTTTTGTTCCACGAAATTGACGTTGATGCCATCTTTGGCATACTCGCCGCTATACCGGATATCCATCCCCTTCTCGTAGACGTCGAGATCCATCACATCCGAGACCATTTTGATATAGTGGGGAGAACCTGTATCCAGGATAAAATCACCCCGATTGTCTTCGATTCCCGTAACATTCTTCATCTTCAGACTGATGATGCCCTGATCGTCGATTTCCGCCAAATGAGGCCCGTCGACGGCAATAAAACTATACTCATTCTTGCGTATCCCCTGGTCATAGGCGAATTTTACCATACAGCGCCCGCCATTTCCGCACATGGTGCCTTCTCCACCGTCCGCGTTATAATATTTCATTTCGAAGTCATATCCGGGGTGAGGGTTGAGCAGCATCAAACCGTCAGCTCCGATCCCGAATCGCCGGTCGCAGAGCAGCCTGATCCGCTCCTTTGTCAGCGACGTGTAGCTCCAGCTGCGGTTATCCAGTATCACAAAGTCGTTACCGGTGCCCTGGTATTTAAAAAAGTGCAACGTAGTCATACGACCCAAAAATAGCTTTTTTATCCCAACCCTTCCATGCCACCTGTCACCCCAATCCTTCCACGACTGAAAGCGTTTGCCGTATCAATCCATCCATGGCTGCATCCCCGTCCCGCGAAAATTGCCGGGATAACCGGTTGGCGACGACAACACTGAGACTGAGACAGGAATGTCCGAGGATCTTCCCGAGCCCATAGATCCCGGCGGTTTCCATCTCGAAATTGGTAATCCGGTGACGACCATAGGAAAAGTCGGTCAGTCGATCGATCAGCTCCGGCTGACTGAGGCCGATCCGCAGGACCCTCCCTTGCGGACCATAGAAGCCCGGGCACGTGACGGTAATACCCTGATGGAAACCTTCGGTAAAATGCCGGAGAAGCGAGGCGCTGGCCCCGGTGATATATGGTTGCGCAAGCCGGTGATGGAGCTGCGTCTGGGTCGCAAAGGACTGGAGCAGCTCTTTTTCTTCGCTGTTCTCCTCATGGCGGTAAAAATTCAGCAGATTGTCGATGCCGAGACCATGCGTGGAAGCGATCCGGGCATCTACGGGTATGTCTTTCTGTAAGGCTCCCGTGGTACCGATTCGGACGATCGTAAGTGTGGTCAGCTGCTGTTTCACCATTCGTGTTGTCAGGTCGATGTTGACCAGCGCGTCGAGCTCGTTGAGAACGATATCGATATTGTCGGTTCCGATCCCCGTGGAGACAACCGACAGCTGCTTCCGGCCTATCCTTCCGGTGTGCGTGACAAATTCCCGGTGCTGGCGCCGGTGCTCAACGCCATCAAAATACCGGCTGATCTTTTCAACGCGATCGGGATCCCCAACCGTCAAAACGGTTGGCGCCAGTTCTTCCGGCCGCAGATCCAGGTGATAGACCGCTCCCCGGCTGTTGAGGATCAGTTCGGATTCTTCGATGGCTTGCATGGATTAAACGATTACGGGATAATTTGCCCTATTTTTTCTAACTTGTTCAAAATTATCTTAATTTTGCACCTGCCCAAAAAATTACGGCCCTGCGATCGGGGCCTGTTTTGACAGGGGTATATCTCCTCGCCGGGCAAAATTGTAGGGTTTCGTGGCCGAGTGGCTAGGCAGAGGTCTGCAAAACCTTTTACAGCGGTTCGAATCCGCTCGAAACCTCAAGGCAACAATTGAAAGGGCCGCCCAACGGGCGGCCTTTGTTTTTGGACGCCTTTTTCCTGCTATCCACCCATTTCCCGTCGACAGTCAGGTATGAAGGGTGGCAAAGATTTCATCGAATAGGTCGGGCCGGATTTCCATAACTTGTGCGCATGGACATCGGCAAGCAACTTATGACCCTTCTTCCCGCTGACCGGATCAGGACCCGTTATATCGATCGGGTGACCTTTGGATCGGACGCGGGATTCTATTACCTGTTGCCGAAAGCGGTTGTCCATCCCGTCTCCGAGGCAGAGATTGTCGCACTGTTCGCGTTTTCACACCGGCACGGCATCCCGCTGGTATTCCGCGCCGGAGGCACCAGCCTCTCCGGGCAGTCCGTGACCGACGGAATACTGGTCGATCTGAGCCGGCAGTGGAATATGGTCGATCCGCAGGAAGAGGGCCGTATGGTTCGGGTCGGCCCGGGGGTGACCGGGGCCATGGTTAATGCGAGGCTGAGAACATTTCACCGGAAGATCGGACCCGATCCTTCCAGTATCGCCTCCGCGAAAATGGGCGGAATCCTTTCCAATAATTCCAGTGGGATGTGCTGCGGCGTAGGTTACAATTCCTACCATACGCTAAAGCATATCCGCTTTATCCTTCCGGGCGGCGCGACATTCGATACCGCGGACCCGGCGGACTATGGGCGGTTTGCTGCCGACCCCACCGGTATTGCGTCCGAGCTGTCCAAACTGCGCGCCGCAATCCTCGCAGATGAGGACTTGCGGGGAAAGATCCGGCGTAAATACCGCGCGAAAAATACGGTTGGCTATTCGCTGAATGCATTCATCGACTACGAGCATCCGCTGGATATATTCGCACATCTGCTGATCGGGGCGGAGGGCACTCTCGCATTTATCGCATCGGCATCCCTGCAGACCATCCCGCAGCTGCCGTATAAATCGACAGGCCTCTTGTATTTCGCCGACCTCCACGCAGCCTGCGACAGCATACCGGCACTTGTAGGGGCGGGAGCCGAAGCGGTGGAGCTGATGGACAGGGCTTCGCTTCGCGCTGTGGAGAACATTCCGGGAATGCCGGCGGTGCTGAAGATGCTGCCTCCTTCGGCGGCGGCGCTGCTCGTAGAATTCCACGGCGAAACAAGGGACCGGTTACAAGAAAGACTGCGGCGGTTCATGGAAACAGCCCCGGCCATGTCCACCCTTCACGACGCTCAATTCACGGGGGATCCGGCCGAACAGGAACTGCTATGGAACGTTCGTAAAGGCCTTTTCCCCTCGGTCGGCGCGGTCCGGAAAAGCGGCACTACGGTCATCCTGGAAGATATCGCTTTCCCGGTGCACCGGCTGGCGGACGCCGTGACAGACCTGCAGACCCTCTTTGCCGAATTCGGCTACGACAACGCGATCATCTTCGGCCACGCAAAAGACGGCAATATCCATTTTGTTATAACGCAATCCTTCGGACCGCAAACGGAGATCGACCGATACGCGAAATTCATCGATCGGTTGGTTCCCCTGGTGGTGGACAAGTACGACGGTGCTCTAAAAGCGGAACACGGGACGGGAAGGAATATGGCACCCTTCGTCGAGACCGAATGGGGACCAGCGGCATACCAGATCATGCAGCGGCTCAAGGCCGCGGTCGATCCGCTAAATCTGCTTAACCCGGGCGTGATCATCTCGCCGGATGAACGCCTGCATTTGAAGAACCTCAAACAAATGCCGCAAATTGAACCGGAAGTGGACAAGTGTATAGAATGCGGCTATTGCGAACCGGTATGCCCCAGCCGGGATCTGACGATGACCCCCCGGCGGCGGATCGTCGCCCGCCGGGCGTTGAAATTGCTCCAGGCCGCCGGCGACACCGCCCGCCGAAGTGAGTTGGTCCGCGAATTCAGGTACGACGGGTTGGAGACTTGTGCCGTAGACGGCCTTTGCGCCGGCGCTTGCCCGGTAGAGATTAATACCGGAGACCTGGTCAAACGACTTCGACGCGAAAACCACTCCGCCGCCGCCAATAGCGCAGCCATGTTCATCGCACGGAATTTCGCCCCGGCGGAGAGGCTGGCACGATTTGGATTGTCCTGCGGGGCAGCGGTCAACCGACTGTTCGGGAACCGGGCCATGACGCATTTGACGCATATGCTGCGTAAAATGGTGGCTGCCGCTCCGCTGTGGCCGGCACATCTGCGCGGCGCCCCAACGCTTCCAGGACCCGTGACCGCCTCCAGCGACCGTCGAATCGTTTATGTGCCTTCCTGCGTCACCCGCATGCTGCAGCTAAGGCCCGGCGCCAACACCATGGACACGCTGCTCGGTGTTGCCGGCAGATGCGGCATCGGCGTTATACTCCCGCAAAATATCCATGGGACCTGCTGCGGTCAAGTCTTTTCTTCCAAGGGCTTTGCTGCCGCCTATCGGTATACTGCCAACCGGATCGTGGCATCGCTTTGGGACCTCACCCAAAACGGAACCTTGCCGGTAGTGATGGATGTGAGCTCGTGTACGTACACCTTGTTGAACTGCCGCGAGCACCTGGAACCGGAAAACCGGAAACGGTTCGGTGCGATCCAAATCCTCGATGTCGTGGACTTCCTGCATGACATGATCATGCCGCTGGCGACGCATATCCGGCCGACAGCCAAAGTCATGCTCCACCCGGTTTGTTCACTGCATAAGATGCATAACTATGCGAAGTTCCTCGCTGTGGCCAGGCATTTTGCGGCTGGAGTGACCATACCTCAGCGAGCCGGCTGTTGCGGCATGGCAGGCGACCGCGGCTTTCTTTTCCCGGAACTGACGGCTGCCGCCGCCGCTGAAGAAGCAGCGGAAGTGAAGACCGCCACTGCCGACGGCTATTATTCTTCCGCCGTGAGCTGTGAACTGGCGATGTCCGAAGCAACGGGGAAGGCATATAGTTCGATCATCCGGCTGGCGGCTGAGGCACTTTTCGTATCTTGAGCCGTATGTTACTATCGGATATCCGCCAACTGGCGGCGGAACGGCTCGCCGGCACTATCGCTGACAGGCGCCACCTGCACGCTCATCCCGAACTATCCTTTGCTGAAAAAGAAACATCTGCATATATAAAAGCGCGGCTGGATGCGCTCGGTATTCCCTGGAACGCCATGGCTGATACGGGCGTGGTTGCAACGCTCGAAGGCGGCCATCCTTCCGACCGCACCGTCGCCCTGCGGGCCGATATGGACGCCTTGCCGATCAGCGAGCTGAACGCCGTAGACTATGTCTCGCGGAGACCCGGCGTCATGCACGCGTGCGGTCACGACGCACACACCGCATCATTGCTGTCGACAGCGTCCATCCTGCAATCGCTAAAGAACCAATGGGCGGGTACGGTACGATTGATCTTTCAACCGGCCGAAGAAAAGCTACCCGGAGGCGCTACACTCATGATCCGCGACGGTGTGCTGCAAAACCCCGCTCCCCTGGCGGTGATCGGCCAGCATGTTATGCCCTCGGTACCGGCCGGAAAGGTGGCGATGCGGAGCGGACGGCTGATGGCGTCGATGGATGAGATCACGGTGACGGTACACGGCCATGGCGGCCATGGGGCAATGCCGCATCTGCTCGTGGATCCCGTACTGATCAGCGCCCATCTGATCGTGGCGCTTCAGCAAATCATTAGTCGTACTGCCAACCCGGTCATACCGGCCGTATTGTCATTCGGCCGGGTTATCGCCGACGGGGCGATCAACGTGATCCCCGATAGCGTGCTGCTGAAGGGCACCTTCCGAACGGTGGACGAGATCTGGAGGTATGCCGCGCACGAAAAAATAAAAGCCGTCGCCGGCAGCATCGCCGCGGCCATGGGCGGCGCCTGCGATGTTGAAATAATCTGTGGTTACCCCTCGCTTTACAATGATCCGGAGCTGACGGGTGAACTCGAAATGGCCGCCATCGCCTATCTCGGCAAAGAGAACGTTTTGCCTACGGATCCCATGATGATTGCCGAAGACTTTGCCTATTATGGTCGATCCGCACCAGGCTGCTTCTATTTCCTTGGAACGGGTAATTTACAGGAAGGTATCACCGCGCCGCTGCACAATCCAAGATTCAATATCGACGAAAATGCGCTGGAGATCAGTTCCGGCCTGATGGCCTATATGGCAATCCGACAATTGGGGAATTCATGATTTATTCATGGAGCAATGACGCGACCGGAGCTTACCTATCATTGAAATCAATATTCCGCGATCTGCTGATCGGGATAGCACCATAGCCAACGCTCGCCCGGCTCGGCAGACGATATCACGGGATGATGCGTCTGATGATAATGCGCTGTCATGTGGCGGTTAGGTGAATCATCGCAGCAAAGTGTAACACCGCAGGTCTGGCAGGTGCGCAAATGCAGCCACCGGCTGTGTATTTTGACGCATTCTTCGCAAACATAGGCCCTGGCGGTCCTGACCTCGGTGACCGCATTCAGGTGTTCGCATAAATGCCGGTTCTTGCTCATATCCTAAAGTTACGGGATTCTGCAGATCAAAGCCGGGCGATCTTTTTCCCGAGCACCTCGCGGATCGCCGCCGACCGGGTCTGCTCCTGAGCCCGGCGAAAATAGATGCGCGCTTCCTCGTATTGTCCCAGTTCCTGGTAAAACTCTCCCAGGGAGGCGTCCAGCAGGTAGTAATTGTCCAGCGCCCGGTTTTGCTCGAGGTGATGCAGCAGGCGAAGTGCGGCCTGCGGCCCGTCCTTCTTTCCTGTAACGATGGCCAGGTTCAGCCGGATGACGGAAGAAGGCTTTAGCTTCTCGAGCTCGGTATAGTATCCGTGAATACGTGTCCAATTGGTCGAAGCAAAATCCGGCGACAGGCAATGTTCCGCTGCAATCGCCGCCTCGAGATGATAGGCGGTGACCTGGTTGCCGCCGGTACTTTGCGAAAGGAACCGGAGACCTTGATGTATCAGCTCCCGGTTCCAGCGGCTTCGATCCTGCTCTTCCAGAACGATCAGGCTGTTGTTGGTATCCATCCGGGCATCGAAGCGCGCGGAATGCAAACAAAGCAGTGCCAGGAGCGCATAAACCGGCCGGTAACCATTCGTCACGGGTTTCTCCGTGAGCAGCATAGCCAGCCGCATCGCCTCCAGACAAAGATCCTGACGGATTACGGCATTCTCGCCCGAAGAATTGTACCCTTCATTGAACAAGAGGTAGATGACCAGCAAAACCGCATCGAGACGGGGAAGCAAGTGATAGCCTGCCGGAACGATGAAAGGAATATTTTCCCGCCGGATCTTTTCTTTTGCGCGATAAAGCCGCTTGTTGATATTGGATTCCGTAGCAAGCATGGCTGCGGCAATTTCCGGAATGCCGAACCCGCACAAGGTTTTTAAAGTAAGCGCCAGCTGCCCCTCCATCGGCAAGGCTGGATGACAACAGGTAAAGATCATCCGCAACTGACTGTCTTTGATCTCATCTTCGAGAAATACCTGGTCCATCGTATACGCCGTGGTCCATTCCGATTTCAGCAACACATCCATATCCCCCGCAAACGAGCGGTGCATACGCTCCCGCCGGACTGCATTGATCGCCTTGCGTTTGGCAACCACCATCAGCCAGCCGGAGGGATTGTCGGGAATCGGCCCGACGCTCCAGTCCTTTAGAGCCTGATGAAACGTATCCTGGAGAATATCTTCCGCCAGTTCGAGATTGTGGATTCCAAACAGCCGGGTCAAAATGGCGACCATCCTCCCCGCCTCGTGACGAAAAAGATGGTCGACCAGCGCCTGAACCGTAGTGGGGGAAGATGCCATACGGACGATTATTGCGGCATCGGTTTCATCCTGCGGAGCTCCAGCTGGAACTCATCCAGCAACGGACATTTTTTGGTTAGCTCGGTTGCCTCTTCGATATCGTTTGCGCTGATAACGATATAGCCGGAGATCATTTCCTTTGATTCGAGGAAAGGGCCGTCCGTCAATACTTCGGTTTTGTTTTTCAGCAACCGCGCATCCGTATCTTCCAGCGGCGCGCCCGCAACATAACGGCCATCCAACACCTTTTGTACCCATTCTCCGAAACGTTCCAGCCTCTTTTGCATCTTTTCCTGCGAAGCCACCGAATGATCGCTGCCCTTAACGATGATCAAAAACTGATTCATAATCGATTTGTTTTTGGTGAGTAATGCAACCCTGTCAATTGGCCGATCCAATTTAGGACAACCCCGCGGATAATTTTTTGAAAATCCCTGCTGATTATTCCACCCGTGCGTTCCGCAACTTTCCCGTAACTTGTTGTTCCTAATCACGCTGTATGAAAAAAAGGGAATTTATCAAACTTTCTTCCGTTATGATGGCCGGCGCTGCTTTGACACCTCTCGCGGACTTTGCCCAGGAGAACAAATTGACAAACTGGGCAGGCAACCTAACCTACAGCACTACCAACCTGACGCGCGTTTCTTCGATCCCCGAAACGGATGAGGTAGTCCGGCGTTATGAACGGCTAAAGGTTCTTGGCACCCGCCACTGCTTCAACAAGATCGCCGATTCGCGTGACCGTTTTCTTTCGTTGGCGGCACTCAACCAGGTGATTGCCCTCGATACGCAGCACAATACCGTGACCGTTCAGTCGGGTATCCGCTATGGCGAACTCGCCATCTGGTTAAACAACAAGGGTTATGCCCTTCACAACCTGGCTTCCCTGCCGCATATTTCGGTGGCAGGCGGCTGCATAACGGCCACTCACGGCTCCGGCGTCCACAACGCCAACCTTTCAAGTGCTGTAAGGTCATTCGAGCTGATTACGGCTTCGGGAGATATCGTAGAATTCTCACGCGAAAAAAGAGGAGAGCAGTTTAGCGGTTCGGTCGTTAACCTGGGCGGCCTGGGGGTCATCACAAAAGTGACCCTGGCGGTCCTGCCAACCTACCAGGTCAGTCAGTATGTCTTCGAAAACCTTCCTATCCGGGCACTGCAACAGCATTTCGACGAGATCATGTCGGCGGGATACAGCGTTAGCCTCTTCACCGACTGGCGCAATGGCAACATCGGCGAAGTCTGGATTAAGAGCAAGGTGGGCGAAGGACACTCTTTTGCCGGCCAGCCCGAATTTTTTGGCGCGACCGCCGCAAAAAAAGACCTGCATCCCATCAGCAGTCTTTCAGCCGAAAACTGTACCCCGCAACTGGGAGTGCCGGGACCGTGGCATGAACGCCTGCCGCATTTCCGCCTGGGTTTTACCCCGAGCGCGGGCAAAGAGTTGCAATCGGAATATTTTGTTCCACGGGAGCATTCTTTTGCCGCCATCAGGGCAATCGAACAACTGCACGATCAGATCTCACCCCATCTGCAAATAACCGAGGTACGATGTATAGACGCCGATGACCTGTGGATGAGCCCATGCTATCACCGGCCCTGCACTACCATTCACTTTACCTGGCAGCCGGACTGGCCGGCGGTCAGCAAACTGCTGCCGCTCATCGAGGCGCAACTGGCCCCCTTTCATGCAAAACCGCACTGGGGAAAATTGTTTACCATGTCGCATCGCCGGCTTGCGGAGTCATACGCGCGTATGCCCGATTTTCAACGGCTGCTTCGCGAGAATGACCCGAAGGGGAAGTTCCGGAACGATTTTCTGAATTCGGTGATATTTGGGAGTTAACACATGGAACCAACCACCAAAATGTTCACGGACCGGGATGTCGCGGTATTGGAAGATATCATCCGCCATCGCCGGGATGTGCGCGGGAATCGCTTTATGCCGAAACCGGTAGAGCAATCATTGATTGACCGACTGCTTGGCGCCGCTTTGTTCGCGCCATCGGTTGGATTCTCCCAGCCATGGGTATTCGTGATTATCCGGGACGCCACCGTCCGGCAGCAGGTGAAGGAAAGTTTTGATTTGACAAATGCCGCAACCCAACCTTCTTTCAGCGGCCGGCAGGAGCAGTATGCACGCCTGAAATTGGAAGGTATTCTGGAATCACCCGTCAATATCGCGGTGTTCTACCGGCCGCCGGACGGCCCCGTGCTGGGACAGACGGCAATGCCGGAAGCCGGATTGTTCACTGTGGTATGCGCCATTCAGAATATGTGGCTGATGGCCCGGGCGCTCAACCTCGGCCTTGGCTGGGTCAGCATCCTGGATGCACAAAAAGTCGGCAACATCCTGCGTGCACCGGCAGGTCATCAGCTGGTCGCCTATTTATGCATCGGCTATACCGACGGATTCCTTGCCCGTCCCGAACTCGAGCTGCTCGGGTGGGAGAAGCGCCGGGTGTTAGAAAGCGTCATACGATATGAGTGTTTCTAAGCCGCGCTTGATCATGGCGAAGCCACCCGCGATCGCCGCGGACGCCATCCCATTTCATGGCAGATCCGACCTTCTCCAACGGCCGCCGCCGATGAGCGATATCAGGAAAAGAACGATGAAAATGAAGAACAGGATTTTGGCAATGGATGCAGCCCCCGCGGCGATACCGAAGAAGCCGAATGCACCCGCGATGAGCGCGATGATCAGGAAGATCAATGTCCAACGTAACATATTTGGTCGTTTTAGGTGATTATAATAGTGGAGCGAATAAAAAACCATGCCACCCCGGAAATCAGACATTATCTCTCCCCGCTTGCCCAATAGGGGAGCTGCCCGGTTGGCAACCCGAAGGAGCGGCTGCTGATTCGCGGATTTGGCCTCGAATGGATCCACAAATTGAGATCCGGCAGGATATAGCCGGCTAATTGCGCTAAATTCGCGGCATGAAGTATTCTCAGTGGATCGGCATCGCGGCGGCGTTGCTACTCGTTGCGGCATGTTATATGCCCTGGGCTTATTTTCCTGATCTGGGGAAGGAGTTCACCGGCTTCTTTTCCGAACAGAACCGATATGGACGGCCGGGAAAGGTATTGACATTTTTAAGCCTGGCGATGATGATGTTATTTTTGATCCCAAAAGTTTGGGCGAAGCGGATCAACATGATAGTGGCGGCGATCACGGTCGCATTTGTCATCCGGTCGTATATCCTGTTCACCGCCTGCTACCGGGGAATCTGCCCTGAAAAGCGGATAGGCGTTTTCCTGGTAGTGCTGGCGGCGGTGATCACCCTGGCGGCTACCTTGCTCCCCGACCTTTCAGTCGGACAGGAGCAACGAGGGGATTAATCGCCTTATGCCTGGATGAGCCTTGCAACCGCGAACGCACAACCTGCCGCCAACGCTCCGATTACCATCACGCGGAGCGCGCCGGCCAGGGGGTGAACGCCGGTAAGTTTGCTTTTGAAATACCCGAAAATGAACAGGCAACATAACGTGATCGCGGCCGATACCTTCAGCCCTGTAAGCCCATCGTTGGCGAAAAAATAAGGGCTTAAAGGCACGAGCCCGCCTACTACATAAGAGACCCCGATATTGAAGGCACTCTTTCTGGCCCGTTCAGGGTCAGGCTTGTCAAGCCCCAGCTCATATTTCATCATAAAATCGACCCACTTGTCTTTGTCCCGGGTCATCTCATCTACCGCTTTATCCTGCACCTCCCTGCTTAACCCGAGGTTCGAAAAAAACTCTTTCACCTCTTCACGTTCCCGGTCGGGTACCCGTTCCACCTCATCATATTCGCGCTTCAATTCAGAGTGATAGTGATCCATTTCCGTCCGTCCGGCAAGGTAGCCGCCCAAGCCCATGGCGATAGACCCGGCCGCAATCTCGGCCAGCCCGGCGATCCAGATGAGGTTCAGGTGGTCCTTCCCTACCGCGCCGCTGAGCCCGGCTGCCAGCGCAAACGGAACCGTAAGGCCGTCCGACATTCCGATGACGATATCCGTCAGGACTTCCGAGCCCCGCATATGCTGTTCCACGTGACTATGTGAAGAGGTAGTAGATGTAGTACTCATGCGGCGAAATCCCTTTGGGGTTAAATCTACCGCTTTTTGGCGAATTAACGGTCCAGTACACGTAGGCTTTCCCGAAAGATAGCAATGCATTCCAGGAGCCCGGCATGTGTTATCGTCAGGGGAGGTGCAAGGCGGATCTTATCGCCGTGGGTAGGTTTGGCCAGGAGCCCGTTTTCCTTCAAGGCAAGGCAAAGCCGCCAGGCCGCGTCGGGCTGGGGATGGGTGATCACTACCGCGTTAAGCAGTCCCTTTCCCCTCACCAACTGAAAATGCCGCGACGCGAGGGAGCGAAGTTCATCGCGGAACACCTCACCCAACTCGCGGGCATTGTCAGCCAGCCGTTCGTCTTTCAATACTTCGAGAGCCTCGATCGCCACGCGGCAGGCCAGCGGGTTTCCGCCGTAGGTCGACCCGTGTTCCCCGGGCTGAATGGTCAACATGATCTCATCGTCGGCAAGAACTGCCGATACCGGAAGCATGCCGCCGCTTAACGCTTTACCCAGGATCAGGATGTCGGGCCTCACCGCTTCATGATCGCAAGCCAGCATGCGGCCCGTGCGACCCAAACCGGTTTGGATCTCGTCGGCGATAAAAAGAGCCCGCGCGTCACGACAAAGCCTCCGGGCGGCCTGGAGATAACCATCATCCGGCACGACTACACCGGCTTCGCCCTGGATGGGCTCCACCAAAAATCCGGCTACTGAAGGATCTTCGAGAGCCCGTTGCAGCGCAACGGTATCGTTGTAGGGGATGATAAGAAAACCCGGTGCATAAGGCCCGAATTGCCGGTTCGACTCCGGATCGGTGCTGAAAGAGATGACGGTGCTGGTTCTGCCATGGAAGTTCCCCGCACACACGATGATCTTTGCTTCATTGTCGGGAATACCTTTTACCTGGTACCCCCAGCGGCGGCAGAGCTTGATGGCCGTTTCTACCGCTTCCACTCCCGTATTCATCGGCAATACCTTGTCGTAGCCGAAATAATTGGTGATATAACGGGTATATTCTGCCAGTTGGTCGCTGTGAAAGGCACGGGAAGTTAGTGTCAGCCGGCTTGCCTGCCCGGTCAGGGCACGGACGATTCGTGGATGGCAATGCCCTTGATTGACCGCTGAATATCCGCTGAGGCAGTCAAAATATCGCTTCCCGTCTACGTCCCATACAAATACACCCTCTCCCCGGTTAAGGACGACGGGGATCGGATGATAGTTGTGGGCACCGTATTTCTCTTCCAACTCGAGATAAGTCCGGGTCAGGTCGGTCAGCGGCACAGGCGTAGATATTACATTCATAAAAGGGAAAATAAGCGGATAAAAAAATAGCCGGGAGCCAATCGCTTCTCAGCAGGATGGGGCCATATCGTCAGGAATGGTGATCGAGTAAATCAAGGTTCCGACCAAGGGGAGATATATGACAATCGGAAAAGATAGGAGATAAATTTCTCTAAAGTACTCATTTTTTTCCTGATATGGAAATGACTTCCCGGGCCTCGCTCCATCCGGCGGATTCGGACCTGCCGTTCCCGAAGATACCGTAGAGGCAGGAACCGCTTCCAGATAAGGCGGCATACAGCGCACCCCGGTCATACAGCTTGTCCCGGATGCGGCGAAGGACGGGAAATTCCGCAAACAGCGGCTCCTCGAAGTCGTTGATGATCACGCCGCGCCACTCTCCGACCGGCCTTGAGATGATCGAATAAAGGGCCGGGCGGCTATTATTTGGGCGGGATCGCGAAAAGGCCCGGGCCGTGCTGATATGGATGCCGGGATCGACCAGGAGAAAGGAATAATCCGACAAGTCGACTTCAATCGGATCCAGGCGATCGCCACGGCCCCGACCCAGACAGGGTCGATTGATCAGGAAGAAGGGACAGTCGCTGCCGAGCGCAGCGGCATAAACGGCGAGCTGGTCATTTTTCAGACCGAGCTGGAATTGCCGGTTCAGCAATTGCAGCATAAAAGCGCCATCTGCGGAGCCGCCTCCAAGGCCACCCCCTATCGGGATTTGTTTGTGCAGGTGGATATGTACGAAAGGCAGCTCGGGATAGTCGCGGCGGAGCAACTGCCAGGCCCGGATCGCGAGATTGGCGCCGGTATCCCCCGGAATATCCCGTCCGGTAGCGGTGAATTGCAATTCAGTGGACCGAACTGCTTCAAGAATATCGCATAGGGGTAAGGGATAGAAGACGGTTTCGAGGTCATGGTAACCGTCTTCGCGGCGGCGAAGGATGTTCAAACCGAGATTGATCTTGCAATTGGGGAAAACTACCATGGTGCGGTGTTCTTATGGCCGCGCGGCCGGGGCGGCACTACCGCGACCTGCGCCGGCTGTTGATCTCGTCGCGGATGGCGATGGCCCGGATATAGTCTTCCTGCTCCAGAACTTCATTGAGCAGGGTATTCAATTCGTCCAGCGACAGGCTGCTAAGGTTTTCGCGGGAACCGGTCTCGGTGGTGGAAACGGTCGCCGTCACGCCGGCTTTTTTCTTCTTCGACGAGCTGTCTTCCATCAGGATGCCGGCGCTGTCCAGGATATGCTCGTAGGTGTAGATCGGGCAACCGAACCGGACAGCCAGCGCCAGCGCATCGGATGTCCGGGAATCGATCTCGACCGTATCATGCTCACTGACGCAAACCAGTTTCGAATAGAAGATGCCTTCCTGAAGATCGCAGATGATGATCTCCTGAAGGTCGATCGTGAATGCGCTCATAAAATTCTTCATAAGATCGTGGGTGAGCGGACGGCTGGGATGCATCTTCTCCAGGGCCACGGCAATAGCCTGCGCTTCAAAACCTCCGATTACGATCGGCAAGCGCCTCAATCCATTGACTTCCCCAAGCACAACAGCATACGAGTGGGTCTGCGTAATGCTATGTGATAAAGCCACAATTTCCAGTTCGATCTTCTTCATAAATAATGCACGAAACTAAGGGATTTTCATGAAAAAAACGCCCTGCCCCGCAACATTTGAACCACCGGACAGGTGGTCACGCCAGCCCTTTCAATTTCTTGACGGCTTCTATCATTTTGGGTACCACGTCAAATGCATCGCCAACGATGCCGTAGTCTGCAGCTTTGAAAAATGGCGCCTCGGGGTCTTTGTTAATAACAACGATGATCTTGCTTCTGTTTACACCTGCCAGGTGCTGAATGGCTCCGGAGATGCCGATGGCAATGTATAGATTTGGTGCAATAGCTATGCCGGTTTGTCCGACGTGTTCGCTGTGCGGCCGCCAGTGAGCATCGGCCACCGGTCGGCTGCATGCGGTCGCTGCCCCCAGCAGTCTGGCCAGCTCTTCGATCATCCCCCAGTTTTCCGGTCCCTTGAGACCCCGGCCGCCGCTGACCACAATTTCCGCCTCGGTAAGGGGCACCTGCCCGGACGCCGGCGTTGTCGAGATCACCCTGACCCCCGAAGCAACATTGACATTTAACGGAACGACCTCAGCCGACCCCGCGGCCTCTTTTACCGGATAAGAATTGGGATTCAAGGAAATAACCTTAATGGCGGTGTTGATGGCTACATGGGCGAACGCTTTGCCCGAAAACACATTTTTGCGGACTACGAATCCGTTTGCCGTTTCAGGCAATGCGACGGCTCCCGAAACAAGGCCCGCTTTGAGCCGCACCGCTACGCGTGGAGCGACCGCCTTGCCATTTACATTATTGGAAAAGACCAGAACGGTAGCGCCCGTTGCCGTTGCAGCATCGGATATGATCCGGGCAAATACCCGGGCGTCGAGGTGGTTGAGCTCCTGTTGTGCGGCCTGATGCACCTTTTTCACCCCATACCGTCCCAGTGCGCTGAGGTCGCTGTCGACAGTTCCGAGCAGAATGCCCTCCGCGGGTACGCCCAGCTGACCGGCTACGGCGGCGCCATAGCTTAACGCTTCCAGGGATGCTTTCTTGACATGTCCTTCCGAATGATCGATAAATATCAGTACTGACATAATTCTCCTTTTACGGGTTTAAAAAACTTTAGCCTCTTCATGCAGGAGGCGGATCAGCTCGGCCGGATTATCCGCGGAAACCAATTTGACGCCGGCCTTTGCCGGCGGCAACTCGAATGACACCACGCTTGTCAGCGATTCGGCGGCAACCGGTTCGAGCACTTTCAGCGGTCTGGTCCGCGCACTCATGATCCCTTTCATATTCGGGATGCGCTGTTCGGCTACTCCTTTCTGGCAGCTGACCACCGCGGGAAGCGTGACCTCATCGGTCTCCTCGCCGCCTTCGATTTCCCGTGTAACCGTGGCCGTAGCACCGCTCAGTTCAAATTTAACCGCAAGCGAAATATAGGGAAGGTCCAGCAGTTCCGCCAGCATGCCGCCGATTGACGAACCGTTGTAATCGATCGTCTCCTTACCCGTAAATATCAGGTCATAGCTCCCTTTCCGGGCGACTTCCGCCAGCTGCGCGGCGATATAGAACGAATCGGCGCTTTCCGCGTTGACCCGGATTGCTTCGTCCCCGCCGATGGCCAGGGCCTTTCGGATGATCGGCTCGGTGTCGGCGAGGCCTACCGTGGCAAGATGGATGACGGTAGAAGGGTCTTTCTCTTTCAGCTCGATCGCACGGACAAGGGAATACCATTCGTCATATGGATTGATGATCCATTGCACTCCGTCTGTGGCGAACTTTGTATTATTCTGCGTGAAACTTATCTTCGCCGTCGTATCCGGCGTCTTGCTGATACAAACCAGGATTTTCATGGTAAAGTTGTTTATGCAACTATGCCAAAGATAGGAGTTGTCGGGATAATTCGGGAATAATTTTTCAAAAAATTAGCGAAAAAAAGACATTCAATGTTGGACCGGATACAGAAATTGAACGAGTACCTGGCCGCCGATCCGCGGGACTCATTTGTCAGGCATGCCCTTGCGATGGAATACCTGTCAAGGGGAGACGAAGCAACCGCCCGGCGGTTGCTGGAAGAAGTGCTCGCACAGGATGCGGGTGCGGTCGGTTCCTATTACCAGCTTGGCAAGCTCCTGGAGCGGGCAGGAGAGACGGCACTGGCGCTGCATTGGTATGAGAAAGGAATAGCGGCGGCACGGGCAGCGGGTGAGACACGAGCCTTCAACGAACTTCAGGCGGCCTACGAGGATCTGGCTGACAACTGACGATATCGCCCATCCGCGCCGGTCCTACAATAGCCTGAATTTCCCTTCATCCAACCCTTCCCTGATCTGCCTCGCGACCACGGCTGCATCGGTGTCGTCGTTGGCGAGCACATGCCGGCGTGCCACGTCCTTGAAATCCGCATACAGCTCAAGACATGCGGCATAGTCACGGATGGCGCCTTCCATGCGGCCCGCTGCGCGGGCCGCGCAAACCGGCTCCGCCGGCCTCAGCACCACATAGTCCACCGGCACTTCCTTTTGCCGGACGATCTTATCCACCGTCTCCAGGAACCAGGGCGGCACCGAAAAGTCCAGCAGGGTTTCGTAATCATACAACGAATAAGGTACCGCAGCGGCCACCATCGCCGTCATGACCATCCTGAAATTTTTATGACGGTGTCCGGCGCCCCGGATTATATGGGACCAAAACATATCCCCTTCTATATACGTCACCGGCCCCGCCGAACACGCGACAAGCTCCCGCGCAACGGTTGTTTTACCCGCTCCAATCGGTCCGGAAAGCAGAATAATCGGTTTCATCCTCCCGAAATTTACGAACTTTACCCAAAAGCGGCCACAACCAAGCGGTGAACCTCCTTCAGTCGTTCCAGGAAAATATCGCAAACGAGCATCTCTTCTCGCCGGAGAACCGGCTATTGCTGGCGGTCAGCGGCGGCCTCGACTCGGCCGTACTCTGCGAACTGCTCCACCGGGCCGGGTTTGATTACACGATCGCTCACTGTAATTTTCGACTACGCGGCGACGAGAGCGACCGGGATGAAGCCTTTGTACGGGAATTGGGGCGGCGGTACGGGCGGGAAGTCCTGGTGCAACGCTTCGATACCGGTAAGTATGCGGCGGAACGGAGGCTGTCCGTCCAGTCGGCGGCCCGCGAGCTGCGATACGAGTGGTTCCGCCAGATCATCAGCGGATGGGGAAGGGGAGGGCTTATCCTTACCGCGCACCACCTCGACGACAACATCGAAACCATGGTCATGAATTTCTTTCGGGGCACCGGGCTGAGCGGTCTTCGCGGCATGTTGCCCCGCCAGGAAAACTTAGTACGGCCTTTGCTGTTTGCCGGCCGGTCGCAACTGCTTCGGTTTGCGGAAGAATCAAGGCTTTCCTGGGTGGAGGACAGCTCCAACGAATCGGACAAATATACCCGTAATTTCTTTCGCCACCAGGTTTTGCCGATGGTGGAACGCGCATATCCCGCCACGCTGGAGAACCTGGCGGATAACCTGCGCCGTTTCCGGGAAATCGAAGCAGTCTACCAGGATGCGGTCGGACGACAAAAAAAAATGTTGCTGGAGCGACGGGGTAACGAGCTCCATATCCCGGTATTAAAGCTGAAAAAGGCGGCACCGCTCTTCACCCTGCTCCATGAACTTTTTTCACCGTATGGATTCACAGCCGGCCAGACAAGCGGTATCGCAGCGCTGCTGGATAGCTCCTCCGGGAAATATATTTGTTCCGCTTCACATCGCTTGCTGAAAGACCGCCGGTGGCTGATCCTGTCACCGCTCGGCAATACAGAACCGGAAATGGTGGTGATCGAACAGGGGCGCACCCTCGTCGACTACCCGGGGGGAACTTTGCAGCTGGAATGGCTGCCGGAAGCGCCCGGCAGGCCGTCCCCGGATTCAGCCGTTGCCATGCTGGATAGCAGATACATCGGCTTCCCCCTTCTCCTCCGCCGATGGCGCCCCGGCGATTACTTTTATCCGTTGGGGATGCGAAAAAAGAAGAAACTCGCCCGCTTCTTTATCGACCAGAAGCTGTCGCTGGCGGAGAAAGAGAAGATTTGGGTGCTGGAAATGAACAGGAAGATTGTTTGGATCGTGGGCCGGAGGATCGACGACCGGTTCAAGATCACGGACGCCACCCGGCAGGCCCTTCGCATCACTGTGTTGAAAAGAACCGTGGATGGCTCAGCTCATTGAGAAACGCGCCGACGATGCCCGGACGAGCGACGATTGTAAAGACGATCCCATAGATAGCCCCCCACAAATGGGCATCGTGATTAACGTTGTCACCGCCCCGCCGCGACATATAAATCGTATATCCCAGAAAAAGCACGGCATAAACGATCGCGGGAATATCTACCGCATAAAACAGCTTTAGCGTCTCCCAGGGATCGATCAGGATGAACGCGAACATAACGGCGCAGACGGCGCCGGACGCTCCAAGACTCCGATAGTTGTAATTGTCACGCTGTTTGAGATAAGATGGGATATTTGCGATGATGATAGCGCTGAGATAAAGGACCGTAAAATAGTAATGCTGCAATCCCAGCCGGCCCATGTAAAACAACTCCAGACCCCTGCCGAAGAAGTAAAGCGTGATCATGTTAAAAGCCAGATGCATAAGATCGGCGTGGACAAACCCGCAGGAAACAAAACGATAATATTGATGCCGCATGCTGATGGCAGGGGGCCAGAAAATAAGGGCATCCATCAACCGGGCGCTACTGAACGATACGAAGGAGATAATGGTGGTCAGGACAACGATGATCATCGTGATCGACTGGGACATCGGAATTTTTGGCTAAAGATAAGCCAAATTACGGATGATGATACTTCTCATTGCGCAGGATGCTGCACGCCCGGTATAGCTGTTCGGCTATCATTAACCGAACTAGTTGATGGGGAAAAGTGAGTTGGGACAGAGACCAACGATAGTCGGACCTTTCCAGCACCTTGTCATCCAGACCGTAGATTCCCCCGATCAGGAAGACCAGTTGTTTGGCTCCATCATTGGCTCGTGACTGCAGGAGCCGGGCCAGACCTTCGGAAGTTATTTCTTTTCCGCGTTCATCCAGGGCTACAAGCCAATCGTCCTTACCGAGCGATTCGAGGACGATGGAACCCTCTCTCTTTTTTAATTCTGATACCGACAGCGTGCCGGCGTTTTTCGGCGGCGCGATCAGCTTCCATTCGACAGGATAATAATGGGCGATGCGCCGGGTAAAGTCGTCAGTTCCCTGTTTTACATACGACTCATGCTCCCTTCCGATGGACCACAATTGAATTTTCATGCATGAACTTTTCACTCCGGTGCCGGGAGCTTCACGGTGAATACGCTTCCCTTACCCGGCTGGCTTTCAATCTGCAACTCTCCGCCATTGCGCACCGCAAATTCGCGGCAGAGCATCAGCCCAAGTCCGGTGCCGGACTCACCCGAAGTACCCTTTGTGCTGTAAAAGATATTGCTTCGGATCTTTTGCAGCGACTCCTCATCGATACCCAATCCCGAATCCTGTACGTACAATTCGGCGCCGCCGGGTTTTCGTTGTGCGGCTATTTTGATCCGGCCCTTTTCAGGAGTATACTTGATGGCGTTGGACAACAGATTCCGGACGATCAGGTTCACCATATCTTTGTCCGCAAAAGCGACGACGGGATTGTCGCCGCTGACCGCCACCCGGATATGCTTGGCGTCCGACTGCAGGCGCAGCAGGCGGCTGACTTCTTCGATGATGCCGGCCAGGTCGATCGGCTGAGGCTTGACGCTGTCCGCACGCATCTGGCTCCGCGCCCAAACCAGGAGGTTCTCCATCAGGCTTGTCGTGTAGGTCAGCTCCGTAACGACCTCCGGCACCATGGACTTGATGTCCTGAGCCGGCATATCATATTGCTGCATATTCCGGAACAAATTCCGTAGCGCATAGATGGGCGCTTTGAGGTCATGCGCGATGATCGAAAAGAGCCGCCCTTTGAAACTGTTGAGCAGGAGCAGCTCTTCAGTCTGCTGCTTCAGCAGTTGCTCATTCTTGGCCAGCTCCTCCTTTTGCCTGAGGATACTGTATTGATAGCCGTTATTTTCCTTTTTTATCAGGAATAGCCCGTAGAAGATAAACCCGAGCGCCAGCAGCTGATTGAAGAGATAGAAATAGAGATTGGCGGTCGCAAGCTGGTAAGTGTATGTCTTGCACACGACGGCGAGGCCGAAATAGCTGGCCATCGACAATGCGAGAGCAAACAACATCTGGCTGAGATCCTGGATGAAGAATACGGACAGGATACCATACAGCATGAACGACAATTCCGCGCCCATGTTGAATCCCCAGAAATACACAAAGCTGGTTGCAATCGGGTACCCGACGAAATAAGCGATTTGCGCCAGATAGTACTCCCGGCGGGCATTTAATGCGAGTACCAGGATGCTTACGACTGCGGGAATGCAGGCGATGATCCACGCCATCATCGGGAAATGGTGATTACGCAGCATGCCGGCAACGGGGATGATGGTCCCTGTGAGGAGTTGAAAAAAATTAAGCTGGTTGAATATCCCCAGCTTCCTCTTTTCATACTCATCCATGTTTGCGGCATAACCGATCGTCTTGATCCGTTGGAAGAGTTGCAGGCCGGCTGTAGTGGCTGATCGGAACTTTCCCTGCCATTCGATGCCGGTGGCGAATGGTCGTGTGCGCGGAGGTAAAAGCAGTGGTTTTTGTGATAGGAATTTCATTCGGGGTTCCGTCAACTACGGACCGTTAAAATAGAGATTATTATTCATTCTGTCAAGACCCGGTCAAAATCATTAGAATCTCATTAGAAATCAGGCTTCTGGCCGGGTTTTTCCGGGAGGCGCTATCTTTGCGGCGATCCAGATCAATCCAACAGAATATGAAGTTAGCGGGAAAATTTCGCCGGCTGGGAAAAAGAACCTTTGACCGGACAAGCAACGAAAGGTTCAGGCAAAATTTACTTCAGGCTATCCCGTATTGGATCGCCTCTTTGCTTACAGGCCTCATCGCGGTCCTGTATACGCGATTATTCGCATGGGCGGAAAAAGGCGCCGCGTTTATTCTCCACTGGCATTTCTGGCTGCTTTTCGTTCTGACCCCGGTCTGTTTCCTTCTGGCCTGGTGGCTGGTACGCCGCTTCGCGCCATACGCCCGCGGCAGCGGCATTCCACAAGTGATGGCTTCTATCGAGTTGGCCACACCGAAATATAATGAAAAGGTCAATCGGCTGTTGAGCTTGCGGATCCTGGTCGTTAAGATCTTTTCCAGCCTGATCATGGCGTTGGGAGGCGGGGTGATCGGCAGGGAAGGGCCCACCATCCAGGTCGCCGGGTCGATTTTCCGGAAAGTAAATGAATGGCTGCCAAAATGGTGGCCGAAGGTATCGAAGCGAAATATGATCATGACGGGCGCAGCCGCAGGCCTGGCCGCTGCATTCAATACGCCGCTCGGCGGGATCGTCTTTGCCGTTGAGGAGCTAACGCGGACGCATATCAGTTATTTCAAAACGGCTCTTTTTACCGCTGTAATCATCGCCGGTCTCACCGCGCAAGCGCTCCTGGGACCATATTTGTACCTGGGCTATCCGGATATGAACAACCTGTCCGGCTCCATATTTTTCGGCGTGATCCTGGTGGCCGTCCCGGCGGGGCTGGGCGGTGCGGTGATGGCCCGGTGCATGTTGAAACTCTTCCAATGGAAATCGACCTTCCGGACGTTCCGCAAGCACGCCTGGTATGTTATGGGCTGCGCCCTGGTCCTGGCAAGTCTTGCCTTCTTTGTAGATCAACGCATCCTGGGTTCGGGAAAAGGACTCATGACAACGGCGCTGTTTACACCCGACAAATACAATCCCTGGTATCTGCCGTTGCTCCGGATGGTCGGATCGACACTTTCCTTTACGACCGGGGCTTCCGGCGGAGTATTCGCGCCGGCGCTGAGCGCCGGCGCCAGCATCGGCGCAACTATCTCCGGCTGGCTGCACCTGACGGCGTCCAACTCCGATCTGCTGGTGTTGTCAGGGATGGTGGGCTTCCTGACCGGGGTCACGCGCACACCCTTTACATCGGCTATCCTGGTACTGGAAATGACCGACCGGCATAACGTGATCTTCCATCTCATGCTGGCCGGGATGGTGTCAAGTCTCGTGGTTATACCGGTAGACCGGCACTCATTCTATGACCATTTGAAATACCAATACCTGCGGGAGATCGTAGAAGAAGACGAGCCACTGCCCGCGCATCCGCAGGCGGAAGGAGCCGGGCCGGAAGAGTGAACAAGAATCCTTATCTTTAGGAAGCTAACGAAAAAATCTGCCAATTATGAGCTCAAGTTCCCGCCGGTCGATCGATCGCCGCAAATTCATGCAAGTTTCCGCCACTACCGCCCTCGGATTTACCATCCTGCCAAGGCACGTGCTGGGAGGTAAGAATTATGTCGCCCCAAGCGATATCGTCAATTTCGCGTACATCGGCACCGGTACCGAAGGGATTCGTGAAATGTTCCCTTTCCTCGCAACACCCAATGTCCGCGTGGTAGCTATTTGCGACCCCCAAAAAAATGCCATCGGCTATAAGGATTGGTCGCCCGACGGCATTAAAAACCAGATCCGCGCGATGACGAAAAAGGCTGACTGGGAGCCGGGTGGCGATAACACCGTCCCCGGTGGCCGCGAATGCGGTAAATCCATCGTCGAGACCTACTATGCCAACAATAATCCTCAATACAACTACAAGGAATGTAAAGCCTATGCCGATTTCCGGCAGCTCCTCGATAAAGAGAAGAATATCGACGCCGTCAAGATCATGACGCCGGATCACCTCCATGGCGTCTTTTGCATGGCTGCGATGAAAAGAGGCAAACACGTGATGGTCCACAAACCCCTCTCTAACCGCCTGCTCGAGGGTAAAAAGGTCATCGAGTATGCCCGAAATTCCAACGTTATTACCCACCTCACCCCCTGGGACGCCAATGGCTCGATGGACCAGGTGATGTCCTGGATCAATAGCGGGGTCATCGGCACCCTGCAGGAGATACACAACTGGACCAACCGCCCCGTATGGCCGCAATACGATACCCTGCCCACCGACACCCCGCCCGTTCCACCAGGGTTCGACTGGGACCTGTGGCTCGGTCCCGAAGCGCAACGTGCTTACAGCCCCAATTACACGAACATGGTCTTCCGCGGCTGGTATGATTTCGGCGGCGGTTCGATGGCAGACATGGGCCACTATAGCCTTTGGGTCGTCTTTAAGGCGCTGCAACTCGAAAAACCCACCTACATCGTTCCGAACCTCACCCACGTCACCGCATTCAATGGCGTCACTCCCTTCCAGATAAGAAACGACTTCTCCTTTCCAACGGCCTGTTCGGTCCGGTTCAAATATCCGGCAAAGGGCTCTCGCCCTCCCGTAGATCTTGTCTGGTACGACGGCGGTATCCGCCCGGCCATTCCGGACGAGTTGCTGGTACAAAATAAAGAGCTGCAGCCCGAAGGGATGATGTTCGTCGGCGACAAAGGCAAGATACTTTGCGGCTTCAACGTCGACAATCCTCAAATCCTCTCCGGCACCCGTATGGAAACCGCTCCGCCCAGTCCTCGCAGGAACGAGGTGGACCGATACACGGCCGCCATTCAGACCTTCGTCAATGCGATAAAAAGCGGGCAGCAATACACCGGCTCCTTCCGCGAAGCGGAAGACATCACTGAGGCGATCAACCTCTATGCCGTTTCCCTGCGCGCCCGCTCTTCGCTGAGATACGATGCAGCAAGCCGCAGCATCACCAACAACGCCGATGCCAACAAATATCTTTCAAGAGAATATCGTTCCGGCTGGGATCCCGACACGATCTAAATAGCATTATATGCAAAAATCAACCAGAAGAAAATTTATCGGCCAGGCTGCCATGGGACTTGGCGCGACCTGGACCCTTTCCAATTTCCCGATGCTCCTGCGGGCGAACCCGCGGTTTGTCGATGTTCCGTTGGGCTTCCAGACTTTTCCGATCCGGGATCGCCTCGCCAAAGATTTTACCGGCACACTGAAAACAATGAAAGGTTTCGGGTACGAGCTGGTCGAGATGTGCGCGCCGGATGACTATAAGGATATCGGCTTCGGTACCCTCGTCGGCACAAAGCCGGCCGACCTGAAGACCATGATCACCGACACGGGTCTGAACTGCCCCAGCTGTCACTTCGGCTGGCCGGGACTCAAAGACCACCTCGACGAAAGGATCGCATTCGCCCAGGGGTTGGGACTATCCCAGATGATCTGCTCGACATTCTGGCTGCCCAAGACAGCGACGCTCGACGACTACAAAAAGAATGCGGACCAATTGAACAAAATCGCCGAAAAGATCAAGGCGGCAGGCATGTTGACAGGCTTCCACAATCATGATTTTGAGTTTCACGAGCTCGATGGCCAGCTCATCTATGACGGACTGATGTCGACGTTCGATCCGGCATTGGTAAAGATGCAATTCCAGACCGAGGTGATCAACCTGGGATATAAGGCCGTCACCTATTTTGAAAAATATCCCGGCCGCTTCATCTCTTCGCACCTTTCCGACTGGTCGGCCGATAAGAAGCAGGTTCCGGTCGGCCAGGGGATCATCGACTGGAAGGAATTCTTCCAGGGTGCAAAAACCGGCGGTGTAAAAAACTTCTTTGTAGAAATGAATTTTGAGACCTTCGAGCCGAGCGCGGCGTATATCCACCAGCTGAAATATTAAGAATACTTTTGGACCATGATGAAAACTGTCCTGTTAACAGGGATCCTTTGTTCGATAGCCGTCGCATCCCGGGCACAACTGACAGATACCGTACGTTGCGCCGCAGATCCTTCCCAGACTTACGCCTTATATATTCCCGCCAAAGGAAATAATGTCGCCATGCCGGTCGCGTATTGCTTCGATCCGCATGGCGCCGGCATTCTGCCCGTCAGGAAATATAAGGCGCTCGCGGACGCGTATGGTTTTATTCTCGTCGGCAGCAACAACTCGAAGAATGGGAACGACTGGGCCTCGACGGAGACGATCTGGCAAGCCCTTTCGACAGACACCCGCAGCCGGCTAAAGATCGATAGCCGGAGGGTCTACACCATCGGGTTTTCCGGCGGAGCAAAGGTCGCCTCCTACATCGCCATCCAGCATCCGGGTATCGCCGGCGTGATCGCAGGAGGCGCAGGACTGCCGGACGGGGTATCTGCCGGCGATTTCAGTTTCAGTTTCACCTCCATCGCCGGACAGGGCGACATGAATCTCACCGAGCTGGTGGGCATTTCGGAAGCACTGGACAAAACACGTACCCGCCATCGCCTGATCCTGTTCGATGGCAAACACGAATGGGCGCCGGTCAATACCATGGGTCTTGCCTTTGCCGGCCTTCAGTTCGACGCCATGCGTGCCGGAGTGATCCCGAAAGACAGGCAGGCCACCACCCTCTACGTGGCGAACAGCAAAAAGCGCCTTCGTGCATATCAAATGACCACTCAGTTGATCAAGGCTGCGCAGGAATGCAGCCTCTCTATCGCCGATCTCGATGGAATAAGCCCGCAGGCGAATTGGTTCCGGTCTCAGGCGGCGTCCCTGGCAAAAAACCCGGCCTATATCGGTCAATTGCAAGATCAGCAGAACCTGCTGGCAACCGAACAAAATACGAAGGCCGAATACATGCAGCATTTTCAGCAGCCCGATGACACGTATTGGACATCCACTATCCATGACCTGCAGGCGAAGTCGGTGGGGCACACGCCGATGCAACAAATGTATCAGCGATTGCTGGCCTATCTTTCACTCGCTTTTTATTCCGTGAGCAACCACCTGATCGGTTCCGGCGACAATGCGCAGGCGCGGCGTTTTGTCGATCTTTATAAACAGGCCGACCCGACCAACAGTGAGGCGTGGTATTTTTCAGCGGTGCTCGATGCCCGGGAAGGCAGGACCCCGGAAACCGAAGCCGACCTGGTCAAGGCGGCAAAATATGGTTTTCACGACAAGGTGCGAATAGCTCAACAGTCTGAATTCCAGCAGCTTAATCCAAAATTGAACCTGGAAAGGATAGAGCAGGCGATGCGCCGGTAAAAAAAATCGTTATTTTTCTTAATTGTTGATCTTTTTCTTGCGTATTTTCGTGTGTAGTTACAATCTCTTCTACCACCACCTGTCACTATCTTTCTTACCTCCCACCTCGCCATTTCCTTGAAATTCCTTCCTGCGAGTCCATTGCATCCTGTGTAATTTAATTGTTCACTTTCTTAACTGACTTTCATGAAAAGGATCTCTCGAATTGCGCTCATGACTCTGTTGAGCGTGCTCCTATTAGGGGGGACCCGCGCGTTCGCCGGCGATGGCAAGAAAGGCCATGGTCAGAACAACCAGGGGAATAATAACCAGGGTAACAATGGTGGCGGCGGTTTGATCACCTGGATCGACAACCTGCTCAATGACATCTTTGGTGGCAGCAATGGCCAGGGGGGTAACAACAATAGCCAGGGTGGAAACGGCGACAGCAGCGGTTGGGCGAACGGCGGCCCAACGGGTACGAGCGGCGGTGGTACCGCGCCGATTGACGGAGGCATTGGGCTGCTACTTGCCGCCGGTGTCGGATTGGGCATCAGGAAACTGGCCCGACGTTCCTGAGTGACGTCCGGTTGCCCGTTTGACGAGGTGGAAATAGCCTTGGCAGGTTCCCGGTTAATTATTCTTGTCGAGGTACAGATGAAAGCTGTCCCCGCGCAATCCCACCCGCATAGCCTCCAATGCGATCACCTCCGAAGGATTGATATTGCCGAGGTTGGCGTTGGCACCGATTAGAGTAAGAAAATAAAGCTGCTGATCCTTTTGCGGCGCTTCCCATAGGATCTTTTCCGCCGGGATCTTTGTCAGGATCTCCTGCACCAGGCCTTCGCGCACTTCCCCGGAATCCCGGTAGATACCGACATTGCCCGTTTCCCGGGCTTCGGCAACGATATAGCCCGAGCCGGCATTCAACTCCGCCTGCATCAGTTTGATCCACTGGTAGGGCGGGGTGATATGCTCGCGGTCCTTGTCCTTCGACCCGATCTCACTGAGCACCGTGCCGTATTTGGCCAACCTTTCAATATAGCCGCATTTCTCGGTATGCGTAATATCGATCGAACCATCCGATACCTCGATATGCGAGATGCGGTACTCTTTCAGCAGGTTAATGTAATCCTCGAACTGCCCGCGGATAACGTACGCTTCGAACAAAAGCCCGCCAAAGAAAACCGGGATGCCGGCATCCTGAAAAAACCGTATTTTCTCTTGAAGGCCACCGGAGAGTAACGGGGTGCCAAACGCCAGTTTGACCAAATCGACATGCGGTCCGGCACCCGATACCAGGTGTTTTGCTTCCATGACACTCAGCCCTTTGTCATTAACCATCGTCAGGCCATAGCTTCTGGGTCGAGCCGTTCGCTCGGGGATCTGGGTCAGGTTGAAATTCATTGGCGCAATTTAGGCAGACTGGCATTGATAACCAAACCGCACCGCCCCGGCTCATGCTCACCTGTTTCCATGAGGAAACCAAAACTTATCCTTAACTTACATGTAAATTCTTGCCATATGGCCCAGATGGACACCAAAACCGCGGAGAAAATCTCCAAAGCGCTCTCCGATCCAACGAGGCTGAAAATCCTCAGTGAAATCAAAAAAAAGAACGACTGGCTGTACTGCGTAGACTTGTACGACAATATTAACCTTGCCCAGCCGTCGATCTGCCACCATCTTAAACAGTTGACCGAAACGGCGATTATCCTCCCCGAAAAAGAAGGTCGGAATATCAAATACACGATGAATAATGACGTAATCGACGATTTCATCGGCTTCCTCCAGGGTCTGAAAAAATAAATTTATTTATTCATTGAAATGTTTCTATATTTTCCTATCTTTACGGGGATAAGTTATCCGTCCCGGGACCAGGTCCGGGATCGGTACATTGAAACAATTGATTGGATAGATTAAAAAATTGGTTATGAACACGAACTGCCTTTCAAACGCCGAATCCTTCGATTCCCCGCTCCTCAGTGAAAGGGCCAAGAATCTAGGCCGTAATTTATTTTATACCGTGCTTGCATTTGTGGCGCTTTGTGCGCTGTCTTATGCCATCCATGGTTTTTAAACTGGCCGCCTGCCCTTTTTGATCATTTCGTAACTTGATGCGTCGTCATTCGTCCCTGGGTCCGCCAAGATCCAGGACAGCTATCAGCTATCCGCGGATGGGTCGACCGGCGCAGGGCGCATTTTTTGTTATTTTGCCGGAAAGCAAATAACATGAGATCCGTCTTTTGGACTATCGGGCTGCTGGTCCTTTCCAATTCATTTATGACGATGGCGTGGTATGGCCATCTTCGTTTCTTCGGAAAGAGCAGTTCCTGGCATCCGGCGCTGTTCGTGATCATCCTTCTTAGCTGGGGCCTGGCCTTCTTTGAATATTGTTTTCAGGTACCTGCCAACCGGATCGGATTCCAGGAGGAAGGCGGCCCATTCAGCCTCGTACAATTAAAGGTGATCCAGGAAGTGATCACGCTCATCGTATTCACTGTCTTCTCGCTGATCTTCTTTAAGAATCTAACCTTTAAATGGAATCATGTGGCCGCCTTTTTTCTGCTGGTGGCGGCGGTCTATCTCATCTTTAAAGAGTGATATCGGATTTAAAGAGTGATATCGGACAGCAGTGTGTCGAAACCGGACATCGCCGTGTTCCATTCGTCTTTTAATTGGCTGATCGATAGATGCTTATCGAATTGGCATTTTTTTAGATCGGGTCCCTTGACTATTAATCTGATATTATGATCTTCAACTATGTTAAGATAGCCTGGCGGAATATGATGAGAAGCAAGGCTTTCTCCTTTATAAACATCTTCGGTTTGGCGGCAGGACTAACCTGTTGCATGCTGATCAGCATTTACCTGTCGTATGAATGGAGCTACGACGGTTATCAACGGGATGCCAAGAATGTTTATCAGATCGAAAGTGAATTCAAGATGCCCGGCTCTCAATTTACGATGGCAGGTACACCTGCGCCGATGGCGAAGACCCTCTTAAAAGATTTCCCGGAGGTAACGGCGGCAACCCGGCTCATGCAGCTGGCGCTTTTTGAGGACAAGACGCTGCTTCAGAACAAAGGGACCGGCGGTGCGCCGCTTTCCTTTTATGAGGAGAAAGGCTTTCTGGTGGACAGTAATTTCTTTCAGTTTTTCAGCTATCCGTTTATCGAGGGAGATCCGGCGTCCGCGCTTCAGGCCCCCTTGAGTATAGTGCTGTCGGAGGATGCCGCGCATAAGTTATTCGGAAGCACGCTGGCGCTCGGCAAAATCGTCCATGTCAGCAGTGGAGTGAACGGCGATCACGACTTCCGGGTTACCGGGGTCTATAAACCGAACACCGGGCCTTCGCATATCGATGCCCGGTTCTTCCTTACGTTCAGGGGGGGAGACATGGAAACTTTTATGAAGCGGCAGGAGAACGATTTCACCACCAACAACATGTTCGATGCCTATATCAGGCTTCACGCCGGTGCCGATCCGAGAACGGTCGATGCGAAATTTCCCGCTTTTCTCGACAAATATGCCGGCAAGGATATGAAGGCATACGGCATTGCCAAGCGGGAGTTCCTGGTCCCCCTGCGGGAAATTCACCTCCGGACGGATGTTCCAAAGAATGTGACGCCGCCTGCGAGCCGGACCAGCCTGTATATCCTGGGATCGATCGCGGCTTTTACGCTGCTGATCGCCTGCATCAATTTTATGAACCTTGCCACCGCGCGGTCCGCCAAGCGATCATCGGAAGTCGGGATCAGGAAAGTTATGGGTGCGGTCCGCGGTTCGCTGATCGGGCAATTCCTCGGGGAATCCGTGCTGATGAGTGTGATGGCCTTTATCCTGGCCCTGGGATTGACGACATTGCTGCTGCCCGCGCTTGCGTCCGTCACTCAGCGGGATCTCAACTTCCGGTTGGCGGAACACATTCCGCTGCTGCTTGGATTCCTCGGCCTTGCGGTTTTTGCGGGGTTGATAGCGGGTATATATCCCGCCTTCTACCTCTCCTCTTTTCAGCCGGCCAGGGTGCTGAAAGGAAAATTCTCCAACAGTCTTTCGGCGATCGCCTTGCGTAAGGGGCTGGTGGTCTTTCAATTTATTATTTCTGTTGTCCTGATCGTGTCCACGGTTGTCATCAATGATCAGATGAATTATCTCCAAAATCAGGATCTGGGTTTTGAAAAGACGTCGCAGGTGGTGATCCCCTTACGGGGTTCCGCGGCCAAGGGGATGGTAGAGGCGCTGGAGGCACAATTCGGACAGATCAGCCAGGTGATGGCTTCGGGAGCGGGGCTCTATTATCCGGGTCTTATCAACCCGAGCGACAATTTTCTATACCGTGATGATCAGCGGGCGCAGGAAGCACACGATACGCACATGAACTATGTGGACTTCGGGTATATGCAAACTCTCGGGCTCAAGGCGGTGGCCGGCCGGATCTTCTCCAAGGAATTCCCCGGTGATACCGCCCAACGGATCATTCTGAACGAGAGTGCCGTCAAGGCCCTTGGATATGCCTCCCCGCAGGCAGCAGTCGGCGCATTTGTAAAGACCGACTTCCAGGGTACGACCTATCGAAGCCAGGTCGTCGGGGTCGTCAGGGATTTTCACTATGAAGACCTGCATACACTGGTGACACCGTACGCGTTCCAACTGCAAGGTGGCGGCAATTATATCCTGGTGCATGCGCGGCCGGGCCCGGCAGGTCCGTTGATCGCCTCACTTTCCAAGGCCTGGCATAAGCTTGATCCCGACGAGCCCTTCGAGTACTCCTTTCTCGACGAAGACTTCCAGAAGAACTATGCCGCGGAGGAGCGGCTCTCGACACTAATCCGCTATTTCACCGTGATGGCTATCCTGATCTCCTGTCTGGGTCTGTTCGGGCTGGCAAGTTTCAGCGCGGAGCAGCGGATCCGCGAGATCGGCATCCGAAAAGTTTTGGGTGCGAGCATCAGCGGGATCGTGATGATGCTGACAAAGGATTTTCTTATCCTGGTAGGATTTGCCATGGTGATCGCCGCGCCAGTGGCCTGGCTGGTCATGAGTAAGTGGTTGCATAGCTTTGCTTACCAGACGCCAATCTCCTGGGTCGTTTTCCTGATCACCTTTCTGGTTACGCTCGGGATCACGATGGTAACGGTCAGCTTCCATGCGGTCCGGGCGGGATTAGCGAATCCCATTAAAAGCCTAAAGACAGAATAGCGGGGAGGTCGCTCAAAACGACGCGATCGCGCGAATCCAGGCGAACGAAGTGATCAGGCGAAACTGCTACCGGTTCTGCTTCTGCTCCAACTCCTGTTGTTTCTTTGCCTCTTCTTCCTGTTTCTTTTTCTCCCGTTCTTTCTTTTTGAAAAAACCGCGGAGCAGGAAATTATGTTGCGCCGCCTCCATATTCTCATCGAGCTTTTTCGAGCCCGAGTTGAGGTTTTTCATCGTCGCGCTGAGATTCGTGGAAAGGGTGGTGTCACGGAGCAGCTTCCCCAGCGCGCCTTTGCCGTGGGAGATGCGGTAGGATATGTCGGCGAGGTTGCTGGTGATCACCGCGGCGTTGTCCGCCGAAGTCTTGAGACTGGCCATGATCGCATCCGTTTCTACCGGCGGCAGTGAAGCCAGTGTATCGCCATTGCGGACAGCTGTCGTATCCGGCGATCCGGGGATGAGGACGATCACCTTGTCCCCCATCAATCCTTCCGACCCGATGCTGGCTTTGGCGTCTCTTTTGATAAATTTCTCCACCCCCTTCTGGATCACCATGTCCACTTGCACCGTCGTATCGGTGACCAGGGCGATGTCGTCAACCGTCCCGACATCGATCCCGCCGACAAGCACATTGCTTCCGGTCTTCAGCCCGCTGACCGATCTGAACCGCGCGCTGATCGTAACGACCGACCCGAATTTATTTCGTTGCTTCCCGATATAATAGATCGCGGCGATTGCGATCACCAACATGGCGATGGAAAAGAGACCCAGCTTCCATTTATAGTTTCTTTCCTTTGGCATAATCAAGAGTTTAATAGAAAAATGATCGTATCCATTCATCTTCCGACCGTTCCAGACTCTCATATGTACCCTCCGCGACAACTACACCCTCCCGCAACATAATGATGCGGTCCGCCGTCATCTTCGCGCAGGTCATATCATGCGTGATCGTGATCGAAGATATATTGTATTTCTTTTTCATGCGGATCATCAGTTCGCTGATCTCCTTGCCGGTCCCGGTGTCCAGCCCGGTCGTCGGTTCGTCGTACAACATCAGCTCCGGCCGGAGGATCAGCGTTCGCGCCAGCCCGATCCGTTTGTTCTGGCCTCCAGATAGTTTGGATGGCAGCTGGTCGATCGACTCTACCAGTCCGACATTGTCCAGCATCTCCATTACCAACGCCCGCTTTTTCTCGCGGGTCATATCTTTCTTATGCTGTCGCAGCGGAAACAGCAGGTTCTCTTTGACGGTCATCGAATCGTATAAGGCGGCATTCTGGAACAGGAATCCCGTCCGTACCCGGCATTCATTCAGCTCTGCATAGTTGAGTTTGGCCAGATCCTTTCCGAAAACCCTGATCTCTCCTTCGTCCGGCCATTCCAGCCCCACCAGGCATTTGATGAGGACTGATTTCCCGGTGCCTGATTTCCCCAGAATGACCAGGTTTTCGCCCTTATTGACATGGAGGTCCACCCCGCGCAGCACTTCGTGGTCGCCAAACGCCTTTCGTACGCCACTGATCACCACCACGGGCTCTTCGCCCTTGAGGGTCAGCTCGCGCTGGATCTCCTCTTCCGCCGCCCGCAGACCGTCCGCCTGCTCATCGGCCGCTTCCTGACGTTCTTCCCGTTCCGCCTGAAGTTCCACGTCGGTCTTTTCCACCAGGGCGCCGATGTCTTCCTCGTTCTCCGTTGTTTCCGCCGGATCCCCGCCGGCCATCTCCCGCTGCTCCTCCGGATTATATGATTGATATTCTTTCATGTTCGTTCTCATAACAGGTCCGTGATCTGAGCCGCAATCAGATCGATAACAAATACCGCCATCAAGGCAGCCACGACAGCGGAATTCGCGGCGATCCCTACGCTTTCAGTGCCCCGGCGGGCGTTATATCCTTTATAGCAGCCGATAATTCCGATGAAATAGCCGAAAAAGAATGTTTTGGCTACCGCCGGGAAAACGTCGACAAATTCAAGGTGCGATATGGCCTTTAATAGAAAATGCTGCCAGGTCATGGAGTCATGGATATTCATCGCGACATAGCCGCCGAACAGCGCAATGAGATCGGCAAAGACAGCCAGCATCGGTACCATCAGGGTAGCGGCAAGCGTCCTTGTGACCACCAGATAGCGGTAAGGGTTGACCGCCGAAACCTCCATGGCATCGATCTGCTCCGTAACCCGCATCGAGCCGAGCTCCGCACCCATGCGCGATCCTACCTTGCCGGCGCAGATGATCGCGGTGATCACCGGCCCGATCTCCCGAACGACGGAAACGGATATCATTCCGGGGATAAGAGAAATGGCCCCGAATTGCGACATCGCGGGCCGCGACTGTATGGTGAGGACGACACCCATGATAAAGCCCGTCAGCCCGATGAGGAACGTGGACTTGTAGCCGACAAGATAACATTGGTATAGGACTTCCCGCCATTCATAGGGTGGCTTCCAAACCTCCCTGAAGAAACGTCCCATAAAAGCAACGAGATCGCCGGCATGATACAGCCCTCGCTTCCACTGGCTCCTTTTCTCGCGGACCTGGATTCTGGCACGTTGATATCGGTTAAGGACGGGTTCCATACGTGTCGTTTCAAATTGATTCAATAACGAGAGAAGTCCAATTATCAATCCAAATCACAACCGCTTGCCGTGAGCGGTTCCATTTCAGCGCAAAATCGGTTGATTAAAGGCACGGATCGCCATCGCGCGGCGAAATTGGCACGTCGTTAGTTGCTAAAAATTGTAGAAATACTTCCACAGCCTCCCCTGGCAATCCATTTTCATTATCGCTTACATTTGTCCACTATGGTACTCATCGTGGATGACAAGCCCGCGAATATCTTCTCTCTCAAGACCATCCTTGAGCTGCATTCGTTTCCGACGGACACCGCCCTGAGCGGAGAAGAAGCGCTGAAGAAAATCCTCAGACAGTCATATGCACTGATCATCCTCGATGTGCAGATGCCTGGAATGGATGGCTTTGAAGTCGCCGAAGCGATCAGCGGATACAGCAAGGCCCGGGACATTCCGATCATCTTCCTGTCTGCCGCAAATACGGACAAGAAATTCATAACGAAAGGATATACTTCGGGTGGCAGCGACTACATTATCAAACCGATCGACCCGGATATCCTTCTGCTGAAGGTAAAAACGTTCTACCGGCTATACGAACAAAACAGCGAGCTGAACCGCATCCAGGCAAGTCTTCGGTCCGAGATCGAATTTCGCAAGAAAGTGCAGGACGAACTCCAGGAAAGAGCCGGCGAACTGCATTCGATCCTTGAGTCCATTCCGCAGATCGCCTTTACCACCGACGCCGGCGGACGGATTGAATTCGTTAACGAGCAATGGCTTCAATACTCCGCTTCCAAACAGGAGTTCCCGGCCACCCATCCGGATGACCCCGACCTGGCACGCCAGTGGCAAAAAACCGTAGCCTCCGGCCAGGCATTGGAGATGGAACTTCGGGTTCGCCCAATCGGCAAGGATGAATACCGCTTCCATTTGCTACGGGCGATTCCCATCCGCGAAGGGAACTCCGTCACCAAATGGGTGGGAACATTTACCGATATCGACGACCAGAAACAGGCCGTAAAGAAGAAAGATGAATTTATCAGCATAGCCAGCCATGAATTAAAGACGCCGCTGACGACGATAAAGGCTTACGTGCAGCTGCTCGACCGGGCAATCGGCGACGATGACCCCACGCGGCTATACGTGGAGCGGACACTCGTGCAGATCCGGAAATTGGACAACCTGATCGTCGATCTCCTTGATCTGTCCAAAATAGAAAGCGGAAAACTGAAATTCAACAAAAAGCTTTTCCAGTTCGAAACGACCCTTTCAAATGCGATGGAGATGATAAGGCAGACCTATCCGGATTACCAGATTACCCGTCGGGGGAATGCCGACGTTCAACTATTCGGTGACGAGACGCGCATCGAGCAGGTACTCATCAACTACCTTACCAATGCGGTAAAATATTCGCCGGAGAACAAGGAGATCCGGATCGAGACCGACATCCGTCCCGATGGTCGCCTGTGGGTGCAGGTCCGGGATTTCGGCATAGGGATCCGTAAGGACCACCAGTCGAATATCTTTAACAAATTCTACCGCGTGGAAGAAGCCGCCAGCCGTTTCCAGGGTCTGGGCATAGGACTTTACATCTGTGCGGAGATCATCCGCCGCCATGAAGGCGAATACGGCGTAGAGAGCGAGCCGGGTCAGGGATCGGTCTTTTATTTCTCGGTGCCGGCACCACTCGCATAATCTGGAATAACCAATCGAAAAATAAAGATTACCCCGCCATGAAGATCATCGATAAACCCGGACTGTTGCGCAATCTCCAGATCGGGTTCGGATTGTCCTTGTTGCTTCTTATCATTACCTCCGTCGCTTCGTATAGCAGCATACGTCGACAGATGAAGGCTTCCAAATGGGTGGATCACACCGACTCGGTGATAATCAAGACTGACCACGCTCTCTTCACGCTCCGCGATGCCGAGTCGGGCCAGCGGGGATTTCTGCTGACGGGTGACAGCACTTTTCTCCGGGACTTCAACGGTGCGCTGGACACCTTGCATGGCATCATCGACAGCATCGCCGAAATGACCGCCGACAACCCCGTGCAGGTGAGGCTGATACGGGACCTGCGGGCGGTGGCTGATCAGCCTTTGCTCATACTCGGCAGGATCATCGACCAAAAAAAGAGCGATAATATTTATAGTTTGCAGGATGTCGAACGTGCCCGCGGCTACAGCCTGCAAGCCCGGTCGATCCTCCAGCAAATGGAAAGGGAAGAACACCGCTTGCTTGCCGCAAGGATCACGAGCGCACAGCGGTACTATGTGTACACGCCGATCCTGATCATCGTGGCCGGGATCCTGTCCATCGTCATTGCCCTCTTTTTCTACTGGCGCGTACATAACGATTACCTCGAGCGTTCTGCGCTATACAGTGAACTACAGCAAAAGGATGCGGATATTTCGCGGCGGATAACGATCATCGGCGGGATCGCGGAACAGATTTCCGAAGGAAATTACCGGATCCGGGTCTCCGATGAGCAGAAAGACAGCCTCGGCGAGCTGGCCGGAGCGCTTAACAAAATGGCCGGATCACTCGAATATTCCTTTGGGCTGCTCTCCGATAAGGAATGGCTGCAGACCGGGATAGCCAAACTCAATGACCAAATGGTCGGAGAGACCGACATGCACATCCTGGTTACCGGTGTGATCGAGTTCATCGCCGAGTATACACGAAGCTGTGCAGGCGCCCTCTATCTGATGGAACCGGAACAAGATATGCTGATGCTTCATGGGCAATACGCCCTTCACTCCCATGCCGGCAGCCGGCAGACGATCCGGGTGGGAGAAGCCATGGTGGGTCAGGCGGCGTCGAAAGGGAAGAGAATGCAGTTAAAGAATATCGGATCCGGCGACTGGGTGATCAGCTTCACCGCCGGCGAGATCCGGCCGCGGACGGTAATCGCAGTGCCGTTCTTTCATGAGAAAAAGGTAAAGGGTGTTATCGAATTGGGTTCGTTGGAAGAGTACACGCCGCGTGACCTGGAATTCCTGGCGAGCATCGGCGACAACATCGGGATGGCCGTACACAGCATCGAGACCCGTGTCCGGCTGCAGGAGCTGTTGGAAGAGACCCAGGCGCAGACGGAAGAGCTGCAATCGCAACATCGCGAATTGGAAAGCCTGAACATGGAGCTGGAGACCCAGGCCGAAAAACTGCAGGTCTCAGAGGAAGAGCTGAAAGTGCAGCAGGAAGAACTGTTGCAGACCAACCAGGAGCTGGAAGAAAGGAGCCGGGCGCTCGAAGAGAAGAACCAACTCGTGTTGATCCGTAACCTGGAGATACAAAGAAAAGCGGAGGAGCTGGCCGTCAGTACAAAATATAAATCCGAGTTCATGGCCAATATGTCACACGAGCTGCGGACCCCGCTCAATTCCATTTTGTTGCTTTCGAGGTTGCTGTCCGAGAATGGATCCCGCAACCTCAACCCCGATCAGATCGAATATGCGCGGGTTATCCAGAATTCAGGGCAGGGTCTGCTGCAACTCATCGACGAGATCCTCGATCTATCGCGCATCGAAGCAGGCAAACTCCCGCTCGAGCATGCCATCGTGCCGGTTGCCGATCTCCTGGAGGATATGCGAAGCCTGTTTGGGCCGATCGCGGCGGACAAAAACCTGGACCTGAATATCATCACGGGGACTGGAACGCCGCAACAGATAGAAACGGATAAGCTGCGGCTGGAGCAGATCCTTAAGAACCTTCTGGCGAATGCATTCAAATTCACAGCCAAAGGCTCCGTAACATTGAGCGTCCGTCCTTCTGCGACACATGCCAACTTTATCGATTGGATCGTGCAGGATACAGGGATCGGCATCCCGCAGGACAAACACCAGCTGATCTTTGAGGCCTTTCAACAGGCGGACGGGTCGACCCGGCGCAAATACGGCGGTACGGGACTGGGATTGTCGATAAGTAGGGAACTGGCAAGATTGCTGGGCGGCGAGATCAGCGTGACGAGCGAACCGGGACAAGGCTCGGAATTCAGATTAACGATCCCGCAATTCAAAATGGCCGCCGGTGAATCGATAGCCCCCGCCCCCGACGCCGGTTCGTTTCCGGAAGGGATGTTGGCCGGATCGCCGCAGAGTCATTCGGTGCTGACCCTCGACGAAGTGCCGGCAGAAATTCCCGATGACCGCGACGACCTCCATCCCGGCGACAAGGTGCTGCTGATCGTGGAGGATGATACGCTTTTTGCCGGCTCCCTGCTGGAGTTCGCCCGGAAGAAAGGATACAAGGGTATCGTCGCTGTCAGCGGCGATGCGGGCGTCCGGATGGCAAGACGGTACCTGCCGACCGGCATCCTGCTGGATGTTCAGCTTCCCGTCAAGAACGGCTGGGAAGTCATGGAAGAGCTGAAGAAAGATGCGCATACCCGATTGATCCCCGTGCATATCATTTCCTCTTTTGAAGTGAAGAGCGAAAGTTTGCAGAAAGGGGCAATCGATTTTCTTTCCAAATCCATGGCGTTCGAGAATATGGATAATGTATTCGGACGGATCGAATATTATCTGAACAGAAGCGCGCGAAAAGTGCTGATCGTCGAGGACAATAGCCGGCACGCCCGGGCCCTCGCGTATTTTCTGGGAACCCACCAGGTCCGGATGGAACTCGCCGCTACCATCGCCGAGAGCACCGATCTGCTGAAAAAAGAGGAGCTGCATGGGGTTATCCTCAGCCGGGATAAGGGAAGGGAAAAGACGGATACGCTCGATCTTGTCCGCAAAAACCCCGATCTTGCCGATATTCCGATCATTTTTTTTACCGGAATGAATATTTCGAAGGCCGAAGAGGCGCGGCTGCGGCAATATGCGGACTCCATCGTCGTCAAGACGGCCCATTCCTATCAGCGCGTTTTGGATGAGGTCTCCCTGTTTCTGCATGTCGTTGCTGAAGGAAAGGATGAGACCAGGGCGAATCGCGCCGGATGGCTTGGCGGGCTGGAAGAAGTGCTGCGCAACAGAACCGTGCTCATAGCCGATGACGATGTCCGCAATATCTTCTCACTGACCCGGGCGTTGGAACAGCATAAGATGAAGGTGCTATCGGCGATGGACGGCAAAGAGGCGGTCTCGGTGGCAGACAATAACCCGGTCGATATCGTACTGATGGACATGATGATGCCGGAAATGGACGGCTACGAGGCGATCACCCGACTGCGTAAGATGCCGCGTTTCCGTCACCTGCCGGTCATTGCCGTCACGGCCAAAGCCATGGCCGGAGATCGCGAGAAATGTATCCAGGCCGGCGCTTCCGACTATATTTCCAAACCCGTGGATATCGACCAGCTGTTGTCTCTGTTGCGGATATGGCTATATGAGAAGTAAGCAATGGAACATGGCCCCGTCATACGAGTCCAAGATGTCGAGCTGCTGCTGAATGACCTGTATTCGGGATATGGGTATGATTTTACCGAATATTCAAAAGCTTCGCTGGTTCGACGGGTTCAGCGGCTGTTCGCAATGGATAAGTTTCCAAGCTTCGCGGAGTTCCGCTATCGCTTGCAGAGCGATCCACAATATTTCCGGCGTTTTGTAGAGGAGATTACGGTCAATGTAACGGAGATGCTGCGGGACCCGCTTTTTTATCGGACATTGCGGACTGCCATAGTTCCCGTGCTCTCTACCTACCCGTTCATCCGCATCTGGCATGCCGGCTGTTCCACCGGGGAGGAAGTCTATTCGATGGCGATCCTGCTAAAGGAGGCCGGAGTGCTGCATAAATCGTTACTGTATGGAACCGACATCAACCCTCAGGTCATCGAAAAAGCGCGAAAAGGGATATTCCCGGTCAGCCAGATGCAGAAATATTCAGAGAACTACATCCAGTCCGGCGGAGTCCGGGATTTCTCATCTTACTATACCGCCAACTATCACCTGGCAAAATTCGACTCTTCACTGACGGCAAAGATGATCTTCTCGACACACAACCTGGTGTCTGATTTTTCCTTCAACGAATTTCAATTGATCCTCTGCCGGAATACGTTGATCTATTTCGAGCGCGACTTGCAGGCAAAAGTCTTCCGGCTGTTCGACTACAGTCTGGAGAATTTCGGGTACCTTGCCCTGGGCACAAAGGAATCCATCCGTTTTTCACCGATAGCCGGCCGCTACCGGCAGGTCGGCAAAGAAAAAATCTGGAGGAAAATACATGAAGCCGGATAAACTCCTCGTCATTGGCGGCAGTGCGGGCAGCCTGCAGGTGATCCTTGGTATCCTGGCGGCGGAAGACGGCTTTCCCATGCCGGTACTCGTGGTACTTCACCGCAATGCCGGCATCGAGTCAACGCTGGAGCATCTGATCTTTACGCGCACCGGATTGCCGATAAAAGAGGTCGAAGAAAAAGACCCGCTGTTAAACGGGACGGTTTATCTGTGTCCCGCCGACTACCATGTTTTGCTGGAATTTGACGGCAGTTTTTCCCTGGATTATTCCGAACGGGTGAATTTCTGCCGCCCAAGCATCGACGTGAGCTTCCGGTCTGCAGCCGATGTGTATGGTGTTGGTGTGCTGGCAATCCTGCTTTCCGGCGGCAACGCCGACGGAGTAGAGGGACTGCAATATGTCCGGGAAGGCGGGGGTATGACGGTGGTGCAGGACCCGGCGACCGCAGAGGTCCCGTATATGCCGCAGCAGGCCGTTTCCCGGGTGAAACCCGATCATATTCTTGCACCGGAGGATATTCCGGTCTTTATCCGGCACTGGGCCCTTCGGTGACACCGACTTGCACCCCGCCTAGATATAACTCAACCATTTCTGCTGCGACGCGTGGCTTCGCTTGTACCGGTCGAACCAACGGCAGAGGGGGTACAGAACGATTATCGTTCCTATCCACACCGCATATACGACGCCAAGCCCGAACCCGTATCCCTTTAACTGCGGGTTGGCGGTTACCCAGTTATTCAGGTTCACCATTGCAGAAGCCGGGAAGCCGGCAAGCGCAGCCGCGGCGACGGCAAGCGAATGAAGGAAATAGATATGTATGAGGTAATAGAACATGGGCACCCTGCCCACCACCGCCAGCGGGCGCGTTGCCGCATTCAACGGCCTCTCCCCGACAGAAAGGAAAAGCAGGGCAGGTCCGATAGTCATCAGGACGTACAGAAGAGAGGGCGGATATTTGGAGACATTGACAAACGACAGTATCGTATAGACGAAATTGTGCTGCACCGACCAATGAGCGGGGTCGCCATATCCGTTAAAGGCGCGGATGACAACGAAGGCTCCGATTGCGGTCCAGCCCATCCTCCTTAGCATAAGCCTTCGCCCGATCGGATCGCGATCCGGATGATACAGGTCTCCGAGCCAATAGCCCAGGGTAATGATCCCGATCCAGGGCAAGATCGGATAGCCCACAAAAAAGCTTACCGGCCCGATACTGAACCCTTGTTGTACATGCAGAAAACTCCAGAGAATAGCGGGAAAGCCGGTGCCGCTCACCCGGATCCCGTCCAGCAGATCGTGACCGCATATCAGCAGCAGGGCAATCGTAAGTTGCACGCTGCGACGGGTCTTTATCAGCCAGGATAGTACGATCATGCTTATACCAAAGGCCCAGATCACTTGAAGGATAAAGATGCCATAGTGGATATTAAAGGTCCAGCCAAGCGTGACGACGGACAATTCGGCAACGATCAGCCAGATACCCCGCGTAAACAGGAAAAAGGAGGCGGCAGCAGGCCCGTTCTTTCGTCCGTACAACCACGCGGAAATGCCGGAGAGGAGCATGAAGACCGGTGCGCAAAAGTGGGTGATCCACCGCGTTAGAAACAGTGCCGGGCCGGCATGCTGCAAATCCGTGGGATCGAATAAATAAGCACTGCGGTTGAAGTAGTCGCGGACATGGTCGAGGGCCATAATGATCATGACGATGCCGCGCAACAGATCGATGGATTCGATCCGCGCCGGCCGCAGTGCTGTGGCCGAAACTCCGCCTGGAGCCGATGGAAGTACCATATTTCTTGAATAAAACCCTTTTTCATATCGAAACTAAGAATTTTATTCAATATCATGACCATCAAACAGAATTTTGTTCTAAAATTAGGTCCCGGCATTTTTGGTTGGGCGGATAGCCAGCTGTACAATGCCTTCCAGTTCGCTGATATCGAAGGGTTTTTGAAGGAAATAGTCTGCCTTGGCTTCCCGGGCAAGCTGGGTGACGTTGCTGTTAGCGCTAAAAAAGATGACGGGAATATCTTGGGTATCGCCATTCATTTTAAGCGCCCGGGTCGCTTCGATACCCCCTGGGCCCGGAATCCAGTTATCCATAAGGATCACATCGGGATGATATAACAGGACTTGTTCCACCACCTGACTGGAATTGTTCAGGGTGAATACCTCAAATCCTTTCTTCTTCAGCACGATCGCACAGATCTGTAGAATATCCAGATCGTCATCCAGTATCAGTACCCGATTGCTCATAATTGGGGAGTTATACAAATATCCATCTAAATTCTTGTGCCACCAATAATCAAATGCCCGGCGCATTCGCGCCGGGCACTGCCAGCAAAGCCTGTCTGAGATAATTGCCTGTTATATGATACCTATTTGCCCCTGATAAAAACGGGTTTCAGGGTATACCACCCCAGCGCGGGAAAGAAATGCATCGGAATGACGAGGCCGGGAAAGAGTTCAGGCGTATCGATCGTCTTTGGCAGCGTCACCGCGATCGGCGCCAAAAGGCTGGCAAAACTGATCAGTGTGAAGCAAAGATTGAATACGATCTCACCGTTATTCTTCAGCCACTTATTCAGGAGCGCATATCCGATCGCCGCCAGCACGCCTCCAACGAGGCTCGCGGCAATGATCTTTACCGCCGAGACGACCCTGGAGAAATCACTTTCGTTGATCTGATAGTAGACCCTTGCATAGACGATCCCCGCGATCCCGGCCATCAGGCCGGACACAATCCCCAACGCTAACGATTTCTTGAACATATATTGTGGTTTAGCTTTTCGTCACGGGCACGCTGATGTCGATCTTGATCTGCTCGCCGACGTCGCCGCCCGGCTTTCCGATCTTATAGTCGTTGCGGTTGACCATGAAGCTGCCCGCAAATGTTCCACCCTGCGCCGATCTCGAAAAGGTAAAGGGTATAGTCACCATCCTCTTTACTCCATGCATATCCAGGTCTCCCGTCACCTGGTATCCATTGCCGGATTTTGCGATCGAACGGCTGATAAAATGAATAGTGGGGTATTTTGCCGCATCGAACCACTCGTCGCTCTTCGCATGTTTGTTCTGAAGGCCGTTGCCCGTATTGATCGAAGCGACATCCACCACGACATCGAATTTACCAGCCGCGGGATTTTGCTCATCAAAAACAACGCTGCCTTTGAGATCCTTGAAGATCCCGTCCGCATCCGAGCTCGAAAAGCTGATGGAATACCCCTGGCCGATCTGCCAATTCTGGGGCGCAACGAGGGTAAAGGCACTCCCGGCCAGGATAAGCACGGTGACAACGGGATAGAATAGCTTGCTCATGACCGGTTAGCTTTTAACGAATTCCACATTGGCATTCAGCATGACCTCATCGCTGAGCATGTTGGTAGGGAAGCCGGTGCCGATACCGAAGTCCGTACGTTTGATGATCCCGGTAACCTTGAAACCGGCGCTGGTTTTATGGTTCATGGGGTTGGAGACCGTGCCGTTGAACGTCACATTCAGTGTTACAGGCTTGGTCACGCCATGCAAGGTAAGGTTGCCCTCCAGCTTGTAGTTCTTTCCGTCCACTTTGGTAAAAGAAGTGCTGGTAAAGGTCAGTGTGCCGTATTTGGCCGCATCGAAAAAGGCGTCGCTCTTCAAGTGATTGTTGCGTTGCTCGTTTCCGGTGTTGATGCTGCTGACATCGGCGGTGAGTGTGATCTGTGCGTCGGTCAGGTCTTCTTTGGAAGCGGTCATTTTTGCGTCCGCTGTGGCGAAGGTCCCGTCAATTTCGTTGATGCCCATGTGCGTGATACCGAAATTCAGTTGGGAGTGCGCCTTATCCCAGGTCCAATCCTGCGTGAAACCCGCAGTCGCGAATAATAAAAAGGCGGTGGAAATGGCAATGATCTTCTTCATGATGTTTGCTTTTTTATTTGTTAGTGTGCTAAAACTATAATTCAATGACCAGTTCTCCGATCGGGCGACGGACTTTTTTCTGTTTGGCCAGCCAGTCGCTGGCCGTGTCACGATAACCAAGCGCAAGCAAGGTCACGCTCCTCAGCCCCTTTTCCCGGAGACCCAACAGCGCGTCAAGTTCGGCAGGCTTAAAGCCTTCCATCGGTGTGGCATCCACTTTTTGTTCGGCAGCAGCCACGATGGCAACGCCAAACGCGATATAGGCCTGACGCGCGGCGGCCTGATAACGTTCCTCCCGGCTGAGGGACGCAAAACGGGCCTTCAATGAATTCTTATAGTTATCCAGGGATTCGGCCGGGAGATTTCTTTCCCGGATGACCAGGTCGAACACCTTTTCGATGTGTTCGGAAGTTATATCGTCCCAGGCGGCAAATACCAGCAAATGAGAAGCTTCCGTGATCTGTGGCTGGTTGTTGGCAATCGGCTTGATCTTCTCCAGCAACTCACGGTCACTGACCGACAAGATGGTGAACGGCTGCAAGCCGCTGGAGGTTGGCGCCAGCCGCGCCGCTTCCAGGATAGCATCGATTTTTTTCTGCGGGACCGTCTCGCCGGTCATCCGCTTGGTGGCATAACGCCAATTTAATGATTCCAAAACGCTCATATTCAAATCTTTAATTTTTTTACAACTTTTAGTCGCGGCGCATCGCCTCCGCCGCCTCAATTCCGCGGATAAAACTGCACATGACGTCGTCAAGCACCCTTAAGGCACTTTCGACACCGCCCGGGGATACCATATTGATCGACACCAGGCCGTGAAGCATGGATAAAAAAGACTGGTGTTTCAGCCATGGATCAAAATTGGGTTGTTTGCCCGGCGCGACCATGGCGACCACGCTGTCCATGATTATCTTCTTAAGATCGGTCAGTGCCGGGATCCGGCTTGCGATATCACAGGTAGGGATGCCCAGCCCGAACATCAACTGGTAATACTCCTTGTTGGCAAAAGCAAAATCCCAATAAGCCCTGCCCATGGCACGTAGCTGCTCGGCCGGCTGGCTTTTACCGGCCTTGGCCTCCGCCAATGTTTCCGCCAACAACTGAAATCCTTTTCTATTGAATTCCAGCAATATAGCGTCTTTATTTTCAAAATGACTATAGATAACCGGCACGCTATATTCAATCGCGTCAGCTACCTTGCGGATGGAAAAAGACTGCCATCCTTCGGTAACGATCATTTCCCAGGCAGTCTCCAGGATGCTGGCCCGGACCTCCTCTTTCTGGCGTTGTTTGCGATCTGTTATGCTCATTTTATAGCCGTGTTACATTTTGTAACACCGTTAGCAAAACTACGGGGGTTTGCGGACATGGCCAAAAAAAAGGGGCGATTTTTTTAAAACGCCCCTTTTCCGCGCTTGCCGTCCTTCTACCGGCTTCCATAGTCATGCTCATGTCCGTCCTTATCGACAAATACGGGAAAATTCTTGCCGCCATCCTTCACTTTCACCATGTACAGGTCCTTTTTCCAGGGTCGATGGATCCTGGTGTACGTATGTGTATAGCTTTTGCCATACTTTTCTTCCAAATGGCCAACCGCCTTTACCGGCATGGCGCTCTGGGCGATCGGTTCCCGGGTATCGATCCGGTGCCCCGTGCCTTCATAACGGGCCACCATATCCGTTGTTCCATCCTTGCGAAATCTGACTTCATACCGGCCGTCGTTCATCGCCCAGCTGACATTGGAAACATGCTTGTACTCGTGATGGAATTCAGCTCTGACCTTAACCGGCACTCTTACGTCATCCATAGCACGAACGGACAGGCACACGAATGAAGAAGCGGATAACAGACAAAGTCCCAAAATGATCTTTTTCATAATCTTTCATTTTAAGTGATGAAAAACTTCAGGGTAGTGGATTCAAGAACCCTGCCACGCCTGTCCGCAGCCTATTGCACGGTCACAGCGGTATTTTTTCTACAAAATGTTGCAGGCTTGTTAAATTTCTTATATTCATGTTCCATATGAACCCACCGACAATACCGACAAACTCTCAACGGCTCTACTCCCTCGATGCGCTGCGCGGTTTTGATATGTTCTGGATCATGGGGGGCGAGGAGTTATTCCACACGATGGCGAAGATCTATCCGAACAGTTCGTTCTGGGGTGCACTGTCCGATCAATTTGAACATCCGGCCTGGAACGGCTTTCATTTCTATGACCTGATCTTTCCGCTCTTTCTTTTTATCGCGGGTGTGGCCACCCCCTATTCGGTTGGCCGCGAACTGGAAAAAGGGACGCCGCGGCAAAAGCTGCTGCTGCGGGTCATTCGCCGCGGTCTTGTTCTGGTGCTGCTGGGAATTCTTTACAATAACGGCCTCAGGATAAAACCGCTGGTCGATGTGCGATTCGGGAGTGTGCTGGGACGTATCGGCCTGGCTTATATGTTTGCGAATATCATCTATCTGTATACCAGGCAAACCGCGCAGATCATTTGGTTTGCGTCGCTTCTGGCGGGCTATTGGGTGTTGCTGATGCTGACCTCCGCGCCGGGATATCCGCGCGGCGATCTGAGTTTGTTGGGAAATTTTGCCTCCTGGGTCGATCGCTCCGTGCTCCCGGGCCACCTTTATGTCGGGGTTCGTAACCCGGACGGGTCCTGGACAAACCAGCACGATCCGGAAGGGCTGATGTCCACCATCCCGGCTATTGGCACTGCACTGCTGGGCATCCTCACCGGTAATTTCCTGAAAAAAAGCTCCTCGTCCCCAACAACAAAGGCAGTCCGTATGGCGCTGGCGGGGGTAGTGTGCATCCTGGCGGCGCTTGCGTGGAATATCGTCTTCCCCATCAACAAAAACCTGTGGACAAGTTCTTTTGTCCTGAATGTGGGCGGGATCAGCCTGCTGCTGCTGGCACTGTTCTATTACATAGTCGACGTCAGAGGGCATCGGAAATGGGCCTTCTTCTTCGTCGTTATCGGGATGAACTCCATCCTCATCTACATCTCGGGCCATGTCATCAACTGGAACTTCGCAACTGACGGCCTCTTTCACTGGGTAGGGCAGATCTTTTCGAACCCGTGGAACGACCTCGCCATGGTGGTCTGTTACCTGGCGGTAAAATGGGGATTTCTTTATTTTATGTACAGGAAAAAGACGTTTCTCCGGGTCTGACTATCTCCGCGCCAATGCTTCTCCCATCAGGGTGTCGCTGAATGCGCACATCTTTTCGAGCAGTTCGGTCAGTTCCTCGCCTTTGTCGGTAAGCGAATACTCCACTTTCGGCGGGATTTCGTCAAAGTCCATCCGGCTGATAAGATTATACCGTTCGAGTAGTTTTAACCGGTCCGACAAAATGGTATCGCTGATGTATTTCAAATCGTCTTTGATCAGTTTGAAGCGGTTGTGTCCTTCCTGGATACAGAAAAGGACATCGCTGAACCATCTTTTGCTGACGAGATCGAGCAATTCATTCAGGCTGCATTTTTCTTCCAGGAAAGACTGATTGCGGTAGTTCGTGGAACTTGTTTTTCTTTCTGTCATATGCAAATATTTTTATAGTCTTTCAATGGCCGGCTTACTAAAAAATGGATACAGTGTTTAATCAGTTTAAAATTAGTTGACCCGTGTGACAAAAAACGAAGTATTTCGATGAGCGGTTGCCACTGTATCGTTAACGGACAGGGACTGTATCGGCATCGGACGTTCCATTACCGGATTGGAAGGTTAATTCATTGTCTGTCATTTGTTTATACTTTGGCAATCCTTTCGCGGCCCACAGGACGTGCACCCAACCCAGTCATCATGCTAAGCAACTATCTCAAGACCGCGTGGCGGAGCCTCCTTCGCGGGAAGAGCTTTTCCGTCATCAATATTTCCGGTTTGATCGTTGGAATGACAGGCGCCACGCTAATCCTGCTTTGGTTATTCCACGAGATCAGCTACGACCGCTTCCATGTCAACCGGGACCGGATTTACCAGGTCTATGCCATGACCGACATTCCGGGGGAAAAACACGCTTCTATCGGGGTCGTATCACAACCGCTCGGCCCGGCCATGCGGGCGAGATTTCCGGAGGTTGCGAACGTTGCCCGACTGGCAGATGTCGACCACTTTTTGGTTACCGCCGGCAATAAAAGTTTTACCCGCCTGAAAGGCGACTTCGTCGACCCCGATTTTCTCCGCATCTTTAGCTTTCCACTTATCCCGGGAGGAAAGGCCGAACCGCTTGGGTCCGTCAATTCGATCGTCCTGACAGAAAAGCTGGCCCGGAAGCTGTTCGCTTCCACCAACGTGGTCGGCAAGATCATTCGCCTCGACAGCGTGGATCAATTCACTATTACGGGGGTGCTGACAGACCTCCCGGGCAATACCGAATTCGATTTTGAGTATCTTCTTCCCTGGTCCTACCTGAAAAAGCTGGGTTGGAATAATGAAGACTGGATCAGCAATAACTGTTATACTTACCTGCTGCTGCAGCCGCATACCGACCTGAAAGCATTTAATGCGAAGATCGCCGACTTCACGCGGGTCAATACAGGACGCAACGACCTTTGGCTTCATTTTGCCTACCCGCTGCTGAAATGGCATCTCTGGTCCGAATTTGACAACGGAGTGCCCGTCGGCGGCCGGATCGATACCGTAAAGGTATTCGCGCTGATCGCTGCATTTATCCTGCTGATCGCCTGCATCAATTTTATGAACCTCAGCACGGCGCGGAGCGAAAAACGAGCAAAAGAAGTGGGCATCCGGAAGGTTGCCGGCGCTGGCAGGGGACTCCTGATCGGTCAATTCATGACTGAGTCGTTTCTGACGGTCTTTCTTTCGGGGATAGTTTGCCTAGGATTTGTCCAGTTGCTGCTTCCGGCTTTTGGCAACCTTGTCGGCGCACCCCTTACCATTCCGTTTGATTCCCCTGCCTTCTGGTTGAGCGCACTGGGATTCCTCGTCTTCACCAGCCTGGTCGCAGGCAGCTATCCCGCTTTTTATCTTTCCGCTTTCAAACCGGCAGGCATATTCCGCAAACAGTTCCGGCGGACAAGCGCGGCATTGTCGCCGCGTAAAGCGCTGGTGGTGCTCCAATTCACATTCGCAATTGTCCTGATCATCTCGACATTGGTCGTCCGCAGGCAGCTGCAATTTGCAGAGGACCGGGATACCGGATATTCACGCAACAACCTCGTCTATGTGGACTTCGAAGGCGATATCGAAAAGAGTTACCCCTTGATCCGCCAAGAACTGCTTCAATCCGGCCTGGCCGTTGCCGTCAGTAAGAACTGGCAAAATATGTCGACGGGCGGCTCGACTACCTGGGGCTACCGCTGGCCGGGCGAGCCCCCGCATGACACAACGACCGGCATCGGTATCTTCTCCAGTGACGCAGATCTCGTTCGGACGGCGCGGCTGCAGCTCGTGGCCGGACGGGATATCGATGTCTACCGGTACCCGACCGACAGCCTTGCCATCCTGCTAAACGAGACCGCGGTAAAATGGATGGGATTCCGCGATCCGATCGGTCAGATCATTTATAATCCATACGAAAACAGGCGTTGGCATGTGGTCGGTGTCGTAAAGGACTACGTGTATGGGAGTCCCTACGGGGAAGTTGGACCGGCCATGATCCTTGGCCCCGCCGCCGGTGTTTTCACGACCATGCATATTCGCTTGAACCCGGCACAGCCGACCGCCGCCAGCCTTGATAAGGCGCAGGCCATCTTCAGGCGGTATAATGCGGCCTATCCGTTCGACTTTCATTTTGTCGACCAGGAATATGCCCGGAAATTCGAGGACGCACAACGGACCAGGACAATGGCGGGTCTCTTCGCCGCACTGGCGATCTTTATTTCCTGCCTGGGCCTTTTCGGCCTTTCGGCCTTTGTCGCGGAAAGCAGGATCAAGGAGATCGGCGTTCGTAAAGTGCTTGGTGCCTCGGTCTACGGCATAGCCCGGCGGCTCTCCGCGGACTTCATCCGCCTCGTGCTGGTCGCCTTTGTGATCGCTTCGCCGGTCGCCTGGTATGCTATGAACCGCTGGCTGGCGGACTACGCTTACCGGATCTCCATCGGTTGGGCGGTGTTTGCGGTTGCAGGAGGGCTGGCCGTCGCTATCGCCCTGCTTACCGTCAGCTTCCAGGCGGTTCGGGCGGCCTCTGCGAATCCCGTCAGGAGTTTGCGAAGTGAATAAACGCCTGGTGGCGCCGCAATCAAAAATCCATCCGTCGTCCCTGTTCCGGAAAAATCAACCGGAGCCCCAACGGGTTGTCTGCGGCCAGCTCTTTCCGAATCATCGCTTCCTGATCCCCTGACGGCTTGATATGTGTAATAACAACCGGGAAACCATTGAGCCTCCCCGCGCCCGCGATCCGCTCGAAGTCGCCCATTTCGGCCATCAGCCATCGTGGGGTGAGATGCCCGAACAAATTTTTGTCCGGCACTTCCGAAGGGAACGAAACCTCGATAAAGATCGCTTTGAGCTGACCCGCCGCCAACAACGGAGCCGCCGCTTTCCAAAGGAGATGAAGTTTATCCGAACGCTCGACGGAATCGGGCCCCGTGTCGCCGAGATAAAGCAAATAGGCTTCGCCGCTCCTGACCAGGAAGGCAGTGCTTTCATATGGATTGCCATGGCTTAACGGCATCGCCGTGACGGTAAATTCCGTTCCACTGACCGGCGTCGCCATCCCGGCCGTCATTGGCGCGTAGTGATATTTCCTTAATAACGGTTTCTCCCCTTGGTCCCCGAAATTGGCCCAGCTCTTCCAGGAGAAGTAATTGGTCTGAAGGACTGTCAGGCAGGCCGGCAGTCCGTAGATCGTTTTGGTGCTGTCATCCGGCGAATTGATGATCAGTCCGGCGACATGGTCGAGATGGGGATGCGAGATAAAATAGGCTTTGATGTCCTGGCGAAGCACCCGGCTCGCCGGTCCCTGGATCGAGTTGTTCCCGATCGCTTTGCGGATTCCCGCATAAAGCGTACCGGCATCCAGTGCAATGTATTCGTGGCTCCCGGCGGCACTCACGAGATAGGAGGAAAGGTTGCTTTCATCGAGTCCGCCTTTGACGCCAAGCGGGATGACGGTGAAGGCTGTCTGCGCGTGCAGTTGACCGGCGGCAACGATCAAGAAAAAAAGCCATCTATGTCTTTTCATTTGACGGGAATTTTTCCAACGCGGCATTTGGGTTCATGCCGGACCGGGAAATTTACCGAATTCGCAATAAAGCATTTTTTTGCCGCCTCCCGGTGCAATTCCATGGCCCTGGGAATGCGCGCAGCATCGGTAATCGTGACGACAGGAAACAGCGTCACCTCCCTGAAATAGCCGCCGCCGTCCTCGGTCTCCGTCATGGTGCCCGCAGCCTCATCCGCATATTCCGTCACGACGATATCGTTCACCGCGCAGAGATGAAGATACCATAGCATGTGACAGGATGAAAGCGCGGAGACCAGGAGCTCTTCGGGGTTGTATCTCCCGGGTGTTCCCCGGAATGCCGTATCCGAAGTCGCGACAATTTCGGGCTTGCCCGCCGAAAGAATGAGGTGATCGCGACTATATGCCGCATAGCTGGCTGTGCCCTGGCCCCGGTTGCCGGTCCAACTCACGGTAATACGGTATTGATGTTCTTTGTTCACCGGATAAAGATAGGTCTAATCTGATTTTAATGGACAATTCCCGTACTTTTAGTTAAATTGTCAACAATCCGTTTCCTGCCTCCCAACTATTCCAAACTAAACTGTGATGCGAGTGCCCAGCGACCGATTTTTGACCTTCCTGATCATATCCGCCCTGACTGTCCCGAGGACGGATGCTCAATCTTCCCTGAAAGAAAACCCGGTGCCGGATTCCGCATACGCCATTGCGACGCGTCAATATCATTCGTATGTCGCACCCGAAGTGGGGCTGTATCGCGGTACCCAGTACATCGACTATGACTATACCGTTCAAAAGGGTCAGCCTTTTTTTGGTCCGGACAGTATCCGTACCGGATCGGTCTGGTATGCCGGAGTGGCGTATGACCATGTCCGGATGCTCTACGACCTCGTAAAAGATCAGCTGGTTATCCTGGACCCTTACAACATCTATAAGATCGCTCTTTACATGGATCTCGTCGATAGCTTTGCATTGGACGGTCATATGCTGGTGCGGATCAGGGACAGTCTCGCGCCTGCCTGGCTGCGCTCGACCTACGTGGAGCCGATCTATCGCGGCGGCCTGGTCTTATTGAAGCGGGAGCGGAAATTCCTTCATGAGAACCTCGTGATCTCTTCCGACAATGTCCGGCTATTCATCGACGGTAACAGCGACTATTACCTGAAAAAGGGCGGCATATATCACGCGGTCAATACACGGGAGGCATTGTATGACCTCCTCAAGGACCGGCGGTCGGAAGCCCGGCGATTTGTCCGGAAAAGCAGGCTTAGGTGGCATAAGGATAAAGAGCAGTTGCTGCAGCTGGTCGTAGCCTGGTACGACGGTGCGAATCATTAATTACCTTTTCAATGAATGTCAAACTCCGGTATACCTTTCTTACGATAAGTGTTTTCTCTCTGGCGGTCGCCCGCTGCCCCGGTCAGGGGAACCGCGACGCCGCAGTGACGCTCGACCTGCGCCAGGTCTCATACACTGACGTTCTGCAGGCGTTGGAGCGGCAGACCGGCTTCCGGTTCTTTTATGATACGGCAGAATTCGATACCACCCGGGTCGATGTCAACGTACAGGCACAGCCGTTGTCATACGTCCTCCGTTCGGTCTTTTCCGGTACAGGGATCAGCTTCTCGGTAGACCGCTTTCATCACGTGTTCCTGGTCAAAGGGGAAGCGATCAATACCGGCTTGCCACCCGGTTTTTTCGACAAGGTCGATTCGAGCAGGCCCGCCGATACCGTTCGCGACTACCTGGAAGAGGTCGGGAAGGCGGCGGTCGCTACAGTCGAGAATAAATTATACATTATCGGCGACAAGGCTAACGGCCATCTCCCGGGTAAGGTTAACCTGGCCGGCTATGCGCTGGATGCGGCGACGGGCGAACCTATCGTAGGGGCATCGATCTATGTGGAGAACCCGAGGATCGGGGTCTCCTCGGACCAGTATGGGTACTATTCCATTTCCCTTCCCCGAGGCCGGCATGTCCTCAATATCCAAAGTATCGGGATGCGCGATACACGGCGGCTCATCATGGTCTATGGAGACGGCAAAATGAATATCGAGCTGCACACCCAGGTCATGACCCTCAAAAAAGTCATCGTCTCCGCGGAGAAAGCCAGCAACATAAAAGGCACGGCGATGGGCGTTCAGAAGATCGATATCCGGACTATCAAGCAGGTCCCCGTTGTATTTGGCGAAGCCGATGTCCTGCGGGTCGTTACGATGCTGCCGGGCGTTCAGACTGTTGGCGAATCGAGCACGGGACTGAACGTCAGGGGCGGTTCCACCGATCAAAACCTGGTCTTGTTCAACGATGCAACGATCTACAATTCGGCCCATTTCTTTGGTTTTTTCTCTGCCTTTAACCCGGAAGTGGTCAAGGATGTGGAGCTGTTCAAAAGTAGCATGCCGGCCCGGTATGGCGGCCGGCTTTCTTCCGTTCTGGACATCAACGGCCGTGACGGCAACAAACGCAACTTTGCGGGCTCGGCGGGAATTGGGCTGCTTACCAGCCGTTTGAACATCGAAGGGCCGATCGTAAAGGATAAGACCAGTTTTATCGTAGGCGGAAGGACGACATATGCCGACTGGCTCCTCCAGGATCTTCCCGCACAATACAAGAACAGCCGCGCTTCGTTCTATGACGTCAACCTTACGATCAGCCACGAGATGAACAAACGGAATAACCTTTACCTGACGGGCTATCTGAGCGAGGACCATTTTAACCTGAACAACGATACCACATACGGGTACGGAAGCAGAAACATAAACCTGAAGTGGAAACATATCTTTAGCAACAAATGGAACAGTGTACTTTCGGCGGGGTATGACCGTTACCAGTATTCTATCAGCAGCAGCCAGAACCCCGTAAACGCCTACAATCTCGGCTTCAATATCAACCAGGCGTACTTGCGCGCGAATTTCAACTACTACCTTAGTTCAAGCCATACGGTAGAATTCGGACTCAATACGCTCCGGTACAAGCTTCATCCCGGATCCTATACGCCCGTCGGCAGCAAATCGCTGGTGGTTCCCGATACCCTGCAGCCGGAGCAGGCCCAGGAGAGCGCGCTGTATGTTAGCGACCATTACACCGTAACAAACGCGTTTTCGGTGGACGCGGGAATTCGCTGGTCCGTTTTCAACTCCCTGGGACCGGCCGAAGTGAACAACTATGCACCGGGCCTGCCGTTGACCGTTCAAACTCAGACGGGCACCACTCCTTATTCGTCAGGTTCCATTATCAAAACCTATGGCGGACCGGAATATCGGTTGTCGCTTCGGTATATCCTGACCGAGAACTTCTCGTTGAAAGCAGGTTACAACACGGCAAGACAGTACATTCACATGCTCTCGAACACAACGGCGATGGCGCCCACGGATATCTGGAAACTCAGCGATCCGAATATCAGGCCGCAATATGGCGATCAATTTTCTTTCGGCGCCTACCGGAACTTCAAGTCGAATACCATTGAGACGTCGGTTGAAGTCTACTATAAACGAATAGAGGACTACCTCGATTATAAAAGCGGCGCTCAGCTAATCATGAACCACCACATCGAGACGGACGTCCTCGAGACCCATGGCAAGGCGTACGGGGTAGAACTACTGGTGAAAAAACTGACCGGCAAATTGAACGGCTGGGTGAGCTATACGTACTCGCGGATATTGCTGCAGCAAAACAATCCAAACGAAGGCCCGCTGATCAATAACGGCCATTGGTATCCCGCCGATTACGATAAGCCCAACGATGCAACGGTGGTCGCCAATTACCGGCTTAACCATCGGTTCAGCATTTCTGCCAATGCCACGTACAGCACCGGCCGGCCGATTACGCTGCCGATTGGCGTCTATTATTATGCGGGCTCCCTGCGGACCCTGTATGCGGACAGAAACGCCTACCGCATCCCGGACTATTTCCGCACCGACTTCTCCATGAATATCGAAGGCAATCACAAAGTGCATCAACGAACCCATAACTCATGGACCGTCGGAGTGTACAATCTGACCGGACGCCACAACCCCTATTCGGTCTATTACGTGTCGCAGAACGGGCTGGTCAACGGTTACAAACTCTCCATTTTCGGCAGCGCAATACCCTTTGTCAACTTTAATATCAGATTCTGATGAAGACGGGTATCCGAACGCGAAAAATATTTATTGCCATCACAATGGCCTGCATCCTGCTTTGCGATTGCGTCCAGTCGTACGTAAGCCCGTATAAGTCACCGGCCACCGGCTACCTGGTCGTGGACGGTTATATCACCGGCAACGGGGCTACTCAATATTACCTGACGCGGACGATCCCGCTGCCGGGGGATTCCACTATCCCAGTGGTGACCGGCGCCGGATTGCAGGTGGAAGGGACGGATGGGGCCATATATTCCCTGGCTGAACTGGGCGGCGGCAGGTACGGGATAGATTCGATGCCGTTGCGTACGGGCCTGAGCTACCGCCTTCGCATTAAGCTCCCCGGCGGGGAATCTTATCTCTCCGACTTCGTACCCTACAAACCGACGCCCCCGATCGACAGCGTCAATTGGATCTATGACGTAAACGGCGTTACCATATTTGTAAATACACATGATCCGGCCAATTCCACCCGCTATTACCAATGGAGATACGACCAAACCTATGAGTACCACGCAGCGGAAGCCAGCAGTTTCATCTACGTTCCGGCTACCAACTCGATCGTCCAGCGGACCCCGGCGCAGAATGTGTACACCTGCTGGATGGATGTGCCGGTTACCAATATCGTGGTGGGAACCTCGGCCAAACTGTCCCAGGACGTGATCTACGAATACCCGCTCTTGACCATCCCGCCGAACAGCCAGCCGCTATCCGTGGAATACAGCATCCTCGTCTCGCAATACGCGCTAAGCGACAGCGGCTATTTTTTTCTGCAGCAAATGGCCCGGAACAATGAGTCCCTTGGTTCCATTTTCGACGCCCTGCCATCGCAGCCCGCAGGCAATATTCACAGCCTGACGGACCCGAATGAACCGGTGATCGGCTATATACAGGCGGGTACCGTACAACAACAACGGATCTTTATCAGCAATCAACAGGTATCCAACTGGGTCTTTTTAAACCGGTGCGGAGATCCCGACATCATCGTACCCAACATACCCGACTCGATAAAATTTTATTTCGGTGAAGTCGGCCTTAACCCGCTATACCAGAACTTCGGCCCGTCGCCGCCGCTTTTCGGCTGGTTCGCCAACGAGCTGGATTGTACCAATTGTACGCTGCAGGGCGGCACCACTCAAAAACCATCTTTTTGGCCAAACTAGCCATGAGCTTGCCGCAACCGACATATCGTCCCGTGCTAAACAAGATCTTCCTGCTCTCGTGTTGCTGTCTCTGTCAGTGCGTGCAGACCTACATAAGTCCCTACAAATCGCCGCCGACCGGTTACCTGGTCGTTGAAGGTTTCATCTCGATCGGTGCCCAAACCAGGTTTTCAATATCGCGGACGATCGGACTGCCCGGAGACTCAGCCATCCCTGCGGTAACGGGCGCAAGCGTGCTGGTAGAGGGCTCGGACGGCGCGGTATATCCGTTGCCGGAACAGGACGCGGGTGTCTACGGCGATACGCTTCTGCCCCTGAACCCTGCACTGCTTTACCGGCTGCGGATCCATACCGCAGAAGGCCAGGACTACCTTTCGGACTTCGTGACCTGTAAAGCTTCGCCCCCGATCGATAGCGTGAATTGGATCTATGACTACAGAAATACAAACGGCGTGAACATCTTTGTCAATACCCACGATCCAAATAACGGCACACACTTCTATCAATGGGATTACCAGGCGACCTGGGTATATTATTCGCCGGAAGAATCGTTTTATGTCTATGACACGGCCGATAATACGGTGGTCCCGCGCCGGCCGGATCAGTTCAATTACGTTTGCTGGAATTCAATTAAAAATAAGGATCTCCTCATCGACAATACGACAAAGCTGGCCCAGGATGTCGTGTATGAATACCCGCTGATCAACGTTCCGTACAACAGCATCGAGATATCCTCCTTGTACAGTATCCAGGTCACCCAATACGCTCTGACCCGCGAAGCATATAATTTTCTGCTTCAAATGCAGCAGAATACCGAATCGCTGGGCGGCGTATTCGACGTACAGCCTACCCAGCTTGCCGGAAATATCCACTCTCTGACGAACCCCGGCGAGCAGGTCATCGGATTTGTCTCGGCCGGTACGGTACAGCAGCAACGGATTTTCATTGCCGAAAGCCAGCTCCCCTACTGGGAGTACGATTTCCAATGCGAAACGCCTAACTATTTAGTGCCCGATGTGCCGGATTCCCTTAAATTCTATTTTCGCAACAATGGCTGGATGCCGCTGGAAGGGGTGCCGGGCGGCTATACCGCCAACCAGGCCTTTTGCATCGACTGCACTTTTCGCGGCGGTACAACCCAGCGGCCTCCCTTTTGGCCCAACTAATAAAATATGATGCGCATAAATAAAATAGTAACCTTTTTTATTCTCGCGGCCTTGCCGCTTCGAATCCTGGCTCAGGAATCCGCGACAGCGGAATTGTCAAGACAACTCGACACCTGGCGCGTCCATCATTTCCAGGAAAAGATTTTCGTTCATACGGACAAGGAGTTCTATCTGGCGGGCGAAATTTGCTGGTTCAAGCTGTACCTTGTCGACGCCACCGCACATCACCCCCTGGACCTGAGCAAGGTCGGGTATCTCGAGTGGCTGGACAAGGATAACCGTCCTGTGCTGCAGGCCAAGATCGCGCTCCGCGACGGACACGGTGACGGGTCGACCTATTTCCCGCTGACCATTCATTCCGGCCACTACAAGCTGCGCGCGTACACCAGCTGGATGAAAAATTTCGGAGTTGATGGGTATTTTGAAAAGGATATTACGGTTGTCAACGCGCGCAAGTCCGCGGAGAATCCGGGTGGGCCGGTTGCATTGCAATATTCCGTTCATTTCTTTCCGGAAGGAGGCAACCTGGTGAATGGCCTGACGAGCACGGTCGCCTTCAAGATCGCCGATCAGTTCGGACAGTCGACCGATTGCACGGGTGTGGTCACGGAAGACGATCAGGACACCGTGGCGCGTTTCAAGACCCAACGATTCGGACTGGGCAGCTTTACCCTGACGCCGCGATCGGGTCACCGCTACCGGTCGACCGCCCGGCTGGCGGACGGGACAGCCATTACCACCCTGTTGCCGGCGGCGTTTGCGGACGGAATGGTGATGCACGTAGCTGCCGAAGGGGATGACGATATCCAGGTCGATGTCCAGGCTACCACTACCAACACGGATGTATATCTGCTCGCCGATACCCGTCAATCGGTAAAATGGGGCGGGGCAGCCACGCTGAAAGACGGGAAAGCGGTCTTTTCACTCGACCGAAAGGCGCTGGGTGAAGGGATATCGCATTTGACCGTATTCGATTTCCGGCGACAACCCGTTTGCGAACGGCTGGTCTTCCGCGAGCCGTCCAAACCGATGCACCTGGAAGTCACGGCAGATCAGGGGAGCTACGGCACGCGAAAGAAGATCAACCTGCTGGTCAACAGTACGGCGGAAAGCGGCATCCCGATGGCCGCGGATTGCTCCGTAGCGGTCTTTCGCGTCGACTCGCTGCAAAACGCGACTTCCGGCCATATCTTCCAATACTTCTGGCTGGGCTCCGACCTCAAGGGAAAGATCGAATCGCCCGACTACTATTTCGAACATCCGGAAGACCGGCAAGCGATGGATAATTTATTGCTGACCCATGGGTGGCGGCGATTCCAATGGGAAGACGTGCTTGATAAAAAACCGCCGGCTTTTGATTACCCCCTTGAATTTCACGGTTCGATCATCACCGGCAAGGTCGTCGATGCGCGGACGGGTAATCCCTCCGCGGTCAACATTCAGGGTTATCTTTCAGTGCCGGGGACTCGGACCCAGTTCACTTCGGCGACATGCGACCAGGGCGGGAGGATACATTTTGAACTGAAGGATTTTTTTGGCGCTCCGGAGGTCATTGCGCTGACCAATCCGGAAGACAGCGCTTACCGGATCGAGATCAACAACCCATTTTCGGAGCGGTATTCGGGTACGCCATTGCCCATGTTCGAATTTCCGCGCGCGGATTCTGCCTTGTTGATGGACAAGAGCCTGGCCGTTCAGGTGCTTAACAGGTACGTCGGCGAACGGTTGAAACATTTTGGTTTTTTACCCGGGATAGATACCGGTGTTTTCTACTATAAACCCGATCACGCCTATTTGCTGGACGACTACACCCGTTTTACGACTATGGAAGAAGTCATGCGTGAATACGTCGTGCTAATGCTCGTTCAACGGCGGGAGGGGCACTTCCATCTGCCGCTGCTTGACCTGGGCACCAACCATTTCTTCGTCACCGATCCGCTCATCCTGCTGGATGGGGTGCCCGTGTTTAACATCGACAGCCTGATGATCCTTGATCCGTTGAGGATCCGGAAGCTGGAGACCGTACAACACCGGTATTTCATGGGCAGTGTCAACTTCGCCGGGATCATGAATTGGACATCGTATAAGGGCGATCTGGCCGGTTTTATCCTGGATCCCCGGGCGACGGTAGTCGACTATGAAGGATTGCAGATGGAACGCGAATTCTATTCGCCATCCTATGCGACCGATGAAAATGCCGCCAGCCATCTGCCCGATTTCCGGAATGTTCTCTACTGGGCCCCGATGTTGTCGACCGACCGGCAGGGAAGGGCAGCCCTCGGATTTTATAGTTCCGATCTTCCGGGTAAATATGTAGTGATAGCCGAAGGCCTGGCGGCGGATGGAAAAGCAGGGAGCGGTGTGGCGACATTCGAGGTAAAATAGCGGTCAAACCCGGAGCAGGATTTTTCCGATATGCCCTCCGTCCTCCATGATCCGTTGCGCCTCGGCCGCCGCTGCGAGCGGAAGGACCCGGTAAACGACCGGCTTGACGCCCCCCCGCCCGATCAATGGCCAAGCCTGTGACTCGACTTCTGCGGTCAGCGCCGACTTGAAAGCGGTGTCGCGAGGCCGTAGCATACTCCCTGTAATAACGATACGCCTGGTCATGATCTCCCGGATGTCGATCACCGATTCCCGCCCGCGCATCGCATTGATGAAAACAATCCGTCCCTCCTCCCGCAGCAGCCGGATGTTCCTGGCCGTGAAGTCGCCTCCGGTCATGTCGAGTATAACATCGATCCCCACATCTGCAAGCTCCTTCTCAAAGTCCGACGCCTTATAATTCACCGCCTTTTTTGCTCCCAGTTCTTCGCACCGGCGGCATTTCTCATCCGTACCCGCGGTCGTATACACGTTTGCACCCAGGGCGACCCCGAGCTGGATAGCGATAATGCCGATACCGCTGGCGCCGCCGTGCACAAGGAAATGCTCCCCGCTTTGAAGCCGCGCGGTGCGCACTGCATTCAACCAAACGGTGAGCAAGGCTTCCGGCAATCCGGCGGCTTCCTCCAGGGACCATCCATTTGGAATGGGAAGACATTGCCCCGCGGGGACCGCGGCAAATTCGGCGTAGCCGCCGCCGTTCACCAGGGCGCAAACGGCATTGCCGGGCTTCCAACGTGCGACTCCGGGTCCGGTTGTTTCGATGATGCCGGAGACTTCAAGCCCGGGAATGCAGGTATCTCTGCCATATGACGCGCTGGTGCGGGTGTATATATCGGCGCGGTTCAGGCCGGCGGCGGCCACCCGGATAAGGACCTCGCCTGGCCCGGGGATCGGCTGATCGATCTCCCGGAGCTGCAAGACCTCCGGCCCTCCCTTCCCGGTCATCCAGATCGCTTTCACGGCGCTACCTCCTGCAGAAAACGTTCGACGACATAGGTGGATAACTGGCCGCCCGGGCCATTCAGCGTATAGTCGAAACTGTGAGTTGCCCAGGGCAGGGTGAGGAAGTAGTGTTTGACGCCGCTGTCCGCCAGTTTTCGGCTGAGCTGCCGGCTTTGCTGATAGTCGACCTTTGTGTCCTGCTGGCCGTGGATGATAAGGGTGGGTATGCAGGACGGGCTGACGAGTCCGCGGATCCGTTCGGTCGGCCCGTAAAAGTCGATAACTCCCCTCAGTCCCGGCTCATTCAATGTATAGGCGGCCATCAACGCGACCTGCGCACCGTCGGAGCGTCCCAATAGCACAAAGGCGGTCGTATCGATCGACAGCTCCGCGGAATGACGCGTCAGGAAATCCATAGCCTCGGCTACGTCTGCTACGGCGTCGGGATGTTGATCCGTCCCGCCGTGACGGTAATCGATGGCGGCCACTACATAACCTTCACTGGCAAGGCGGCAGTTCAGTTCCGGTAGCTGCCGGTAGCCGCCGGATGGCCAGGAGTTCCCGTGGATGACGATTACACATGGCCGGATCCCCGGTCGTTGCGCCGGATAGAGATCCAATATCCGCTGAGCATCACCGGCAGAGTCATATTCCATCGTCCGGGGTGAAACGGCGGGCGTACCGAACGAAAATAGCTGTGCCCAATGGATGGGATCGCCGCTGAACCCGATCGCCCGGGGACTGTCAGGGGGGATCAGCGACTGCGTCAGACTCCTGTTCAGTCTTCTCGCGACCGAATACCCGCGGATCAACGGCGAACAAAACAGGACCAGCGCGAGCGCGCAGGCAATCGAATTGACCAGCCCGAATTTGCCCTTATAACCTCCGGTAACCAACAAGAGCAAGACGATCACTACAAAGAAGAGCGGATAGGATTGAACAATCACGGCCGGAACCCAAAGGAATCCGGCCGGCGCGCGAAATGCGTCGAGGAGGGATACTAGCAGCAAGATGACAATCGTAATGAACCGGGCCATGGGCAAAATCGTTTTAGTCGCAATTTAATGCACCGGCTGTTGTTTGTTTGCCGGAAAATGACATAACTTTATACCGCAGGTCTCACCTGCAAGCTAACGATTGCATACCAACTTTGCGCGAGCCCCGGTCCCCGGGGCTCCTGTTTTTCGGTAACTTTGGTGTCATGGGAACCGAATTCTATCAGTTGTCCGCCAACAACCCGCAAGGCCGGCCGGTGAGCATGTCCAGTTTTCAGGGCAAGGTCGTGCTGATCGTGAATACCGCGACACAATGCGGGCTGACGCCGCAATTCGAGGGTCTCGAGCATCTATATCGGCAATACAGGGATAAAGGGTTGGTCGTTCTCGGCTTCCCATGCAATCAATTCGCCAAACAGGAGCCCGAGACCAACGAAAATATGGAGCAGGCCTGCCAGTTAAAATTCGGGGTTACGTTTCCGCTTTTTGAAAAGATCGATGTCAATGGCCCGCACACCCACCCCGTCTTCCGCCTCTTAAAACAACGCCTCGGCGGGTTTTTCGGAAGCCGTATCAAATGGAACTTCACGAAATTCCTCCTGGACGCCAACGGCAGACCGGTTCGACGCTTTTCACCTGTCACAAGACCCGAGGCTATCCGGCCCTATATCGAAAAACTCCTTTAACCCTCCAGCAGGTCGAGCATTTCATCCGTGAGCGCCAGTTTCTCCGCTGCGATGTTTTCTTCCAGGTGCCTGATATTGCCCGTGCCGGGGATCAGCAATATATTGGGAGAATGATGCAGCAGCCACGCCAACGCGACCTGATGAGCGGATGCGCCGAGCCGGTCCGCCACCTTCCCGATGACGGTCATCGATTCCACATTTCCCGCATTCAGCGGAAACCAGGGTATAAAGGCCTTATCCGTGTCCCGGCAATAGTCCAGAACAGGTTCCCACTTGCGGTAATCATGGCTGTATTTGTTCTGGACAGAAACGACTTCAATGTATTCTTCCGCCTTTTCGATCTCCTTCACACTGACCTCCGAAAGCCCGATATGCCTTACAAGGCCCTCTTCCTGCACATCCTGCAGGAATTCCAGCGTATCTTCCACCGGCACTTTCGGATCGATGCGGTGCAGCTGGTAGAGGTCGATGCGGTCGAGCTTTAACCGGTCGAGACTGCCTTTAAGCGCGTCCTTCAAATGTTTGGGGCTGGCATCGGGATGCCATTGATCGGGACCGCTGCGAAGCAGCCCGCCCTTTGTAGCAATGACCAGGCCGGCAGGGTAGGGGTATAGCGCTTCCGCGATCAGCTCTTCAGAAATGGAGGGCCCATAACTGTCCGCAGTGTCGATAAAATTCACGCCCAGCTCGACCGCCCTCCGCAGTACCCGGATGGCTTCATTGCGGTCCGCCGGCGGACCCCAGATGCCCTTACCGGTGATGCGCATCGCGCCATATCCCATCCGGCGAACCGTCAGATCGCCGCCTATCGTAAAGTTCTTTTGAAAATTGACTTTGGTGCTCATGTTATGCAAGGTTTTTTAGAACGTATTTCGTGTTAATAGGAGAACAGGCGATCCAACAAATTGTTCATGGCAATTGGCCGCTTTAATTTAAATTCGTTTGTGTACCAAATTCCTGCCGCATGAGATTGACGCTATCCCTCGTTATACCACTATTGTCGATGATGACATCCGCCCTGGCGCAGAAGAAGCCATTGGACCCTTCCGCATATGACGGCTGGCAGCACATTGGCGAACGGGTCTTGTCCGCGGACGGCAGATATATTGCCTACACGGTAGTCCCGCAGGAAGGCGACGGCCGGCTGTTTATCCGGAGGACAGGAGACAGCTATGCAAAAGAGATACCACGCGGATCCAATGTCGCCTTCACCGCCGACGGCCGCTGGGCTGTCTTTCAGATCCATCCCTTCTTTCGCGATACGCGGGAAGCCCGGATCAAAAAAAAGACGCCGGAACAAATGCCAAAGGATACGCTGGCCTGGATCGAACTCGGAAAAGACAGTGTGGTCAAAGTACCGCGCATAAAATCTTACAAAGTTCCGGATCTCCAGGGCGACTGGCTGGCCTGGTTGACGGAAAAACCGGAAGCGCCGGCGCCTCCGCCGGGCAAAGCGGATTCTCTGAGCCGTATCCGGCAGCTGACTGCTCGCGCCGATAGCCTTTCCCGGATCGTAGACAGCCTTCGCCGCCAGATACAGGAAGTGGGATCCAGGGGATGGGCGGCCATTCCCGCAACGGCGAGAAAGGAAAGCCGGCCTTCGGGCGAGAATACGGAGGAAGGTACCGACCTGATTTTGGTCAACCTCCTGACCGGCGAGCAAAGAAAATTTCCGCTGGTCAGCGAATATTATTTCAACCGCAACGGCAATACCCTGGTCATCGAGACGACCCGGAAAAACAGCGATTCCGGCTCAAAAGCCCGGGTCATCTGGTTCAGCACGACTAACGGTCACGCCGACACGATAATGACCGGCTTTAACGACGCCCGTAACTATGCGCTCGATGAAGCCGGAAGCCAATTGGCATTTGTGGCGGAACGGGACAGCGCGGCGAAGGCGCTCCGTAAATTTTATCGCCTCTGGTATTTTGCACCCGGAATGGACAGTGCTGCGGTCCGTGCCGACCGGGCCACGATCGCGACCGGGCTTTCGGCCGCGGGAGGCTCCTTGAGTTTTCCCCATATCCCCGGCTATGTATCCCCGGGCGCCGCTCGCCATGAACCCGCCTTTATCGATCAGTTGACCGTCAGCCCCGATTATCTGAATTATTTCAGCAAGGATGGCAGCCGCCTGTTTTTTGGCCTGGCTCCGGTGCGGCCGCCAAAAGATACCACCCTGGTCGAATTCGAGACGGCGCGGCTCGATATCTGGAACTACAAAGACGACTACCTGTCGCCCGAACAACTGGTGCGGCTCCAGAATGAGCTCAAACGATCCTGGCTGGCCGTTCTTCCTAAAGGAGATGCCCGTTTTATCGCTCTCGCCGACGAGCGCTGCGAAACGGTCCATCCGGGATTTAAAGGTATGGGGAGGTATGCATTGGGCATGGGCAATGCGAAATATCGCATTCAGCAGCAGTGGGAGCAAAGCGGACTGGAAGACCTTTATCTCGTGGATGTAACTGACGGCTCACGCAAACTGATCCGGGAAAAGGTCCGTGGCGGCGCGTCCCTCTCGGCGGGCGGGAAATTCATACTCTGGTATGACATGAAAGACAGAAATTGGTTTACCTATGAGATTATGACCGGGGTCGTCCACAATATAACCGCCGGGATCCGCTTGCCCCTGTATGATGAAGAGGATGACCACCCGGACGACCCGCCCTCCTACGGATTGATGGGCTGGGTGACGGACGACAAATCGGTCTGTGTCTATGATAAATACGATATCTGGCAATGCGACCCGGCTGGCGTCGCCGCTCCGGTGAACCTGACCGGAGGGCTGGGTCGCCGTCATCAGCTGACCTTTAGGAACATAACGCTCGACCGGGAAGACCCCGCGATCCGTCCCGACCAATGGCTGCTGCTAACGGTGTTCAATAACCGGGACAAGACAGGCGGCATGACCCTCTATCGGATGGGAACGACCTTCCCCGCTGACACCGCGCTCACCGGCCCGGCTAGTTACAATGGTTTTATAAAAGCGAAGAACAACTGGACCCTGGCCTGGCTCCAGGGCAGCTACGACAAACCATACGATCTTCACATCGCCGGAGAAGCCGGCGGCCACCCCGATCTTGCCGCTTCTGCTACGCAGCTTAGCCACATCAATCCGCAGCAATCCGGTTACAACTGGCTCACCGTCGAACTCCGGCATTGGAAAATGCTGGACGGCCGCCCAAGCGAAGGTTTGCTCTACAAACCCGAAGACTTTGACAGCACAAAGAAATATCCCGTCATTTTCTATTTCTATGAACGGGATGCCGATAACTTATATGACTATGTTGCCCCCGCTCCCGACCGGGCCGTCATCAACATCCCTTATTTCGTCAGCAACGGGTACGTCGTGTTCGATCCCAATATCTATTACAAAACGGGGGCACCGGGTGAAGACGCGTACAATTCGGTAGTCTCGGCTGCCCGCTATCTATCGCACTTCAAATGGGTAGATACGACGAAGATGGGCCTCGAAGGCCATAGCTGGGGCGGCTACCAGGTCGCCTACCTGGTTACCCGGACACACCAGTTTGCCGCGGCGGAAGCGGGCGCTCCCGTGGCCAATATGACGAGCGCTTATGGCGGCATCCGCTGGGGTACAGGGATCAGCCGTCAGTTCCAATACGAAAAGAGCCAAAGCCGGATCGGCGCCACCCTGTGGCAGCACCCCGAATTGTATATCAAAAGCTCGCCGCTTTTCCGCGCTGACAGGATTACGACCCCTCTCCTTATGATGCACAACGACGCCGACGGCGCCGTACCATGGTACCAGGGCATCGAGTTCTTCTCCGCGCTCCGGCGGCTGGGAAAAAAGGCCTGGCTGATCGAATATAACGGGGAAGACCACGGGCTGACGGAACGACGCAACCAGAAAGACTGGTCGATACGGATGTCGCAGTTCTTCGGCTATTACCTGAAAGGCGAGCCGCCCGCCCGCTGGATTACCGACGGGGTGCCGGCTACGCTGAAAGGGATCGACTGGGGATTGGAAACACCTTAACCTGAAAATATGTTCCGGAATTACTGGAGAGTTGCGATCCGCAGCCTGATCAAAAGAAAGTGGTACACGCTCATCAACATCATGGGGCTGGCTACAGGCATAGCGGTTTGCGGGCTGATCGTGCTTTTTATCCACAGTGAGCTCGGTTATGACGACTTTGTACCAAACGGAGATCGCGTTTACCGGCTTGTGCTGGACCGCATCTATCCCGGCCGGACTACGGCCTATGCGATCATTCCGGGTTCCGTGGGCGAGGCCGTCCGAAAAGAATTTCCGGAAGTGGCCGCAGTCACCGGCTTCCAGGATTTCACCAATAATGGTAAGTTGTTTGTAAAGGCAGGCGAGCGGTCATTTGAGGAAAACCATGTCCTGCTGGCGGACTCGAATTTTTTCCAGGTCCTCCCGACCAGGATGATCGGGGGGGACGCGGTAACGGCCTTGCGAAAACCCTTGACGGCCGTGCTGACGGAGAGCACGGCGCGCCGATACTTCGGCTCGCCCGCCGCCGCGATGGGCAAAACGCTGGAAACGGAAGGCAATCTCCACTTCACCGTATCGGCCGTGTGTGCGGACCTCCCGGAAAATTCCCATCTGGCCTACGACCTGCTGGTCTCGATAGCCAGCTTTCCTCAGCAGCAACCCAATTACACCGGCTTCTCAACCTATACCTACCTGCTGCTGAATCCACACGCTGACCCGGGCATCCTCGAATCGAAACTTCCGACGATCGTGGAGAAATATATTTCCGGCGCTATCAGCCGGTCTTTTGGGATGTCCTACGAACAATTCAGGAAATCGGGCAACGGCTATCATTACTTTCTTCAACCGCTGCAACGTATTCACCTGACTTCGAACCTCGAGGGGGAGATCCGGCCAAACGGAAGCCTGCGTTCGGTATACATCTTTGGGATCATTGCCGTTTTTATTTTGTGCATCGGCTGCATCAATTTTGTAAATCTCTCAACCGCCCGATCCGTCGAACGGGCGAAGGAGGTAGGGATCAGGAAGACCTTTGGGTCTGAAAGACGATCCCTCGTACTGCAATTCCTGATCGAGTCGGTATTGGTCAGCCTGATCAGCGTGGTGCTGGCAGTGCTGCTGATGTGGTTGCTGTTGCCCCTGTTCAGCCAATTGTCGGGAAAACAACTTTCCTTGCAGCCGATCCTCCGGCCGTCCATGTTGGGCTTGCTGATTCTCTTCGGCTCGGCGGTCGGCCTCGTGGCGGGCATCTATCCTGCTTTCGTACTTTCCTCCTTCCAGCCGATCAAAGTGCTGAAAGGAAAGTTCAAGGCCAATAAATACGGTGCGGCGCTGCGCAATGGGCTGGTGGTATTCCAGTTCACCATTTCGATCATCCTGATCATCTGCACCATCACGGTCGACCGGCAAATGCAATACATGCTTGGCGACCGGCTTGGATTCCGCAAAGACCATATTATCGAGATCGAGCGCACCGATCTTGTAGGCAATCAGACCAAATCCTTCCACAATCAGCTGGCTTCGATCGCGGGAGTAGAGATGGTCAGCGGCACCAACAACATGCCGGGTAGCAACGGATTGATCGGTAGTTCCTTCGAGCCTTATGAAAACCGTAACGCGGTAACGGGCAGGGCCATCATCGTCGACGACCGGTTCGCGGCTACCCTCGGATTGGAAATGAAGGAGGGACGGTTCTTTTCACGCGACTTTCCATCCGATTCGCTGGCGATCGTACTCAACGAAACGGCTGTTGCGGCGCTTGGATTGAAGGAACCCGTCGTCGGAACCCGTCTGATCTCGCCGGACGGGGACAGCCCTTTCAACACTCCGGGCAAATCGCCCGATGTATATACGCTGATCGGCGTCGTCAGGGATTTTCATTACCAAAATCTTCATCAGGTGATTGCTCCGCTCTATATCACAAATGTGGCTAAATTCGGCAATGTCACCAATATGACCGCCATTCGCGTGCAGGGCGACCGCTTTGGAAGTGCGCTGGCCGCCATCGGACAAACCTGGCGGCAATTTGTGCCCGATCGTCCGTTTCATTACAGCTTTCTCGACCAGCGGGTAGCCGACCAGTATAAGTTGGAACAGACTATGGGGCGGGTGTTCACTGTCCTCTCGGCGCTGGCTATTTTTATCGCCTGTATCGGCTTGCTTGGACTGGCTGCCTATGCTACCCAGCAGCGGCTTAGGGAGATCAGCATCCGCAAGGTGCTGGGGGCCGGCGCCGGGTCGATTGCGGGGATGCTGTCGGTCGACTTCCTGCGGTTGGTCACCATTTCCGCTGCGGTCGCTTTTCCCATCGCCTGGTGGTGGATGCATACCTGGCTGGGTACTTTTGTCTATCGTATCGCCCTTTCCTGGTGGATCTTCGTTCTTGCCTGGGCGTTGTCGCTGGTCATCACCCTGCTGACTACCGGCTACCAGGCCCTCCGCGCGGCAATGATCAACCCGGTAACCGTGCTGCGCTCGGAATAAAAAAAATTATGTCATGAAAAAAGGCCGGCTCGAAGCATTTAGCGATGGCGTGATTGCGATCATCATTACGATCATGGTGCTGGAACTCCGCGTGCCGGTGGGTGATAATCTGAAGGACCTTGCGCCGGTTGTCCCCGTTCTGTTCAGTTATGTCCTGAGCTTTGTATATATCGGCATTTACTGGAACAACCACCACCACATGGTCTATGCGGTAGACCGGATCAACGGCGCCGTGCTCTGGGCCAACCTCAACCTCCTGTTCTGGCTCTCGCTCATCCCTTTTGTAACGGCCTGGATGGGGAAGAACCATTTCTCAAAATGGCCGGTCATCCTGTATGGCATAGTCCTCATCATGAACGCCGTTGCCTATACGATCCTGTGCGTGCTGCTGCTGAAGGAGGCGGGCCCGGATTCCAGGCTGGCCGCGGCGCTGGGCAAGGACTGGAAGGCGAAGCTCTCTCTCGCCGTTTATGCGTTGGGCATCGCGATGGCCTTTTACAATTCCTGGCTGGGCCTGGCGCTGTATGTCGTCGTAGCCATTATCTGGTTCATCCCGGACCGGCGGATCGAAAAGACGATCTCCGGACAGCAGACCAATGCGGAAGAGCCGTAGTGCGCACGTCGCCCGGCCCATGCGCGCGACGGCAAAAAAGGACAGTCGGTGTAACGAAACCGAACACTCGGCGGACGGCCGTGAGTTACAATATTTTGAGAACGATCGGTTTGAAAAATTGGTATCATTTTTACCCTCCTGAAGAATGCTGTTAAACTATCTTCTGATCGCTCTTCGCAATATCCGGCGTCACCTCGGCTATACCCTGATCAATGTCTCCGGGTTGGCCTTAGGCGTGGCGTCCTGCCTGCTGATCTTTCTTGTCGTCCGGTATGAACTGGGCTATGACGCCTTCTATGCGAAGGCTGACCGCATTTATCGGGTCAACCACCATTCGATCGATTACAATCCGCGCACGTCGCCTGCCGTCGCACCCGCGCTACGGCATGACTTCCCCGAACTGCAAGTGGCGCAGTTCTTTTACGACAACGGCATGGTGAAGATCGGCACGGACCGGTACAATGAGGAAAATTATGCCTATGCAGACGAATGGGTGCCCCGGATGTTCGACTACCACTGGATCTCGGGCAATCCGAACACCGCGTTATCGGCGCCGAACCAGATCGTCCTGACGGAAAGGATGGCCAAAAAATACTTCGGCGCCAAAGACGCCATGGGGCAGACCGTAAAGGTCGACAACCAATTCGACTGCACGGTTACCGGGATCATCAAAGATCTTCCCGGCAATACAAGCCTCCCCTTCCGGTTTCTGATCTCCTTGTCGACGCTCAGCCATACGTGGATAGGACAGACCCACGAATACTTTTCCATTCCGGGCGGGAACTATACGTTTATCGCCTTGCCCGCCGGCTATCCCGTCGAACGCGTCCGGGCGAGGATAAAGGCCTTTTTAGCAAAGAACTGGGGGAACGATATTGCCAAACAGGCCACGCTCATCCTGCAACCGCTCCGCGATGTTCATTTCGATCAACAGTACCTCTTTATCGACCTTAGCCCCACGACTTCGAGACAGACCTATTATGCATTGGCGGGCATTGCGCTATTTATCCTGATCACGGCCTGTATCAACTTTATCAACCTGGCTACCGGCCAGGCGGTTACCCGCGCCCGCGAAGTGGGCGTTCGCAAAGTTCTCGGGGCGCGCCGTCCGCAGTTGATCGTACAGTTCCTCGGCGAAACCGCCCTACAGGTGCTCGCAGCGATTGTGCTGGGATGGGTCGCCGCTGCGCTCCTGGCGCCGCAATTGGGCGACTGGCTTGACATTGGCATCGGAGCGGAGGAATTGGAGCAGCCGGTCATCCTTGGCTTGCTGGCTGGCCTTGCCGGCTTTATCGTGGTCGTCGCCGGGCTTTATCCCGCGTTTGTCCAATCCGCTTTTCAGCCCGTGACCTCGCTGAAAGGGACGGCGGCGCCTGCCCCCGGCGGCCTGACCTTGCGCAGGGGGCTGGTGATCCTGCAGTTCGGTATTTCGCAGCTCATGATCATCGGAACCATTGTCGTCGCCCGGCAAATGGATTTCTTTCAAAACCGCGATCTCGGTTTCAATAAAGACTTCGTGATCCAGTTCGGTCTGCCCGACTCCGCGCACCGCCAGGTATTGTGGCATCAGCTGAGCGCCATGCCGGGTATAACCGACGTTAGCTTTTCATCCGGTGCTCCTCCCTACATGGGCAATGCCTCCGACTACGATGATCCCGATCGCGGTATAACAGGTGAAAATATCACGGAGATAAAGTTTGTCGACGAACATTATATCCGGATGTTCGGACTGCATATGCTGGCCGGCGATACCATCGCCAGGCGACCGGGAAAAGATAGCATTCAGAAGGTGGTGGTCAACGAAACACTCATCCAGGGCCTGAATATCCCTGACCCGCACGCCGCTGTCGGTCATATGTTCGAGGTCAGCGGAACACGCTGCCAGGTGATCGGCGTCGTGCAGGATTTTCAAAGCGAAAGCAAGCATAAAAAGAGACGGGCTTGTGTCCTGCTGTACCTGGACCGGAATTTTTGGGCAGCCGCTGTCCGCCTTGATCCGCACAACATAAAGGCGACGATCGCCCAAATCGATAAGATATGGTCCGCACTCAGCCCGAACGATCTTTTTCAATACGAGTTTCTCGACGACCACATCGCCACCTTTTATCGTCAGGAACAAAAGGTCTATACCGCCTTCCGGCTATTTTCGTGCATTGCTATTTTTGTAGGCTGCCTGGGTCTTTATGGTCTGATCGCATTTGCCACGCTTCAGCGTACACGTGAGGTCGGCATCAGGAAGGTACTGGGGGCCACTGTGCCGGATATCCTCTTTCTTTTCGGTCGCGAATTCATCGTCCTGATCCTGCTGGCATTTGTGGTTGCGGCGCCGGTTGCATGGCTGGCCATGCACAGTTGGCTGGAGGGCTTTGCCTATCGCATCGGGATCGGGTGGGGGACTTTTGTCGTCTCCCTGGCGGCATCTTTTGTCATTGCGGCTTGCACCATCTCGTACAAGTCGATCGCAGCGGCGGTGGCAAACCCGGTCCGGTCATTGCGGACAGAATGACCGCCGGCCGCATGCCTTGACAGCACAACCGTCAATGTCGGGCAACGGCCAAAAACTCCGCAATAATCGGGTTTGCATCCCCAGCCGCCGCGTATAGTTTTGTGTCGTAAATTTAAACGACATGAAACAGCAGGAACAGCTCAACTATGACCGGATCGCCGAAGCGATCGACTATATCCGGGACAATTTTCAGTCACAACCCAGCCTGGAAGAAGTGGCACAACGCATCCACCTGAGCCCGTATCACTTTCAGCGCCTTTTCACCGATTGGGCGGGAGTGAGCCCAAAAAAATTCCTCCAGTATGTCAGCGTCGGGCACGCCAAGGAAGTGCTAAAGGATCAGCAGGCAACCGTATATGACGCTGCATTTGAGACGGGTCTGTCGGGAACGGGACGGCTTCATGATCTGTTCATCAGCATCGAAGGCATGACGCCCGGTGAATTCCGCAATGGCGGCGCCGACCTGGAGATCAACTATAGTTTCGCGGAAAGCCCCTTTGGCGCCTTGCTCGTCGCCTCGACCGTGAAAGGAATTTGTTACATGGCGTTTGTGGATCAGGGAGAGGCGCCGGCCGGTTCCCCGACCGGCGAGCCGGCAGCCTTCGCCGATCTTCGTTCCCGGTTCCCGCACGCGCGTTTTCATCAGATGACCGACCTCATCCAGCAAAACGCGCTCTATATTTTTACGCAGGACTGGCATCGTATCCACGAGGTCAAACTCCATCTGAAAGGTACCGATTTCCAACTCAAAGTGTGGGAGACCTTGCTGAAAGTTCCCATGGGCAGTTTGACGACTTACAAGGATATCGCCGGGCGGCTGGGCAACCCGAAGGCTTCGCGCGCGGTAGGCTCCGCGGTCGGCGACAACCCGGTTGCCTTCCTTATCCCCTGCCATCGCGTCATCCAGTCGTCGGGGGTTATCGGTCAATATCATTGGGGCGCTACCCGAAAAACGGCGATCATCGGCTGGGAAGCAGCAAAAACGGCAAAAACGGCGTGATATGCAACTCTTCGATAACCACCCCGTCATCAACTTGCTGCCGTTCGACGGCGCAGCCGACTACTACGGAAAAGTCCTTACACCCGCTGAAGCCCGCCACTACCTTGACGCGATGCTGCGGGGGATCGAATGGCGAAACGATGAGGCGGTAATCTTCGGCCGCCATATTATCACCAAACGCAAAGTGGCGTGGTACGGCGACAGCAACTTTTCCTATGCCTATTCCGGAAAAACCCGCCATGCCCTAAACTGGACCGGCGAACTGGTGGAGCTGAAAGTCATCGTAGAAAAGTGGTGTGGGCGAACTTTTAATTCCTGCCTCCTCAATCTCTATCATACCGGGGAGGAGGGTATGGCCTGGCACAGCGACGATGAAAGGACGCTGGAGCCGGATGGCGCGATCGCTTCCTTAAGTCTCGGCGCAGAACGGAAATTCTCCTTCCGCCATCGCAAGACCCGCGACACATGTTCGATCAAGCTCGAGCCGGGCAGTCTGCTGGTGATGCACGGTGTCACGCAAACCCATTGGATGCATGCCTTACCGAAGACAAAAAAGATAATGCTACCCCGGGTCAACCTGACGTTTCGGACGATGGTGGATGGATTAACATGACAATCACCGCTGCCATAAGATCTGTGTTGCTTCCAATGGCACCGACGCGCCAGGAAACCACGGCAGTACCCTGGCGGTATAGTCAGCAGCGGGCCGGTTGCCCGGGACTTTTCCACCATACAAGGTCATTCCCTTACCCGCGGTCGCCGATGAAATCATGTCCAGCTGTTGCCTGAACAACGACCCTTCATCAATGCCGCGGGCAAACAGCTCAACCCGGACCATATCCGGCGATATATCACCCAGGGACAGCTGCACTTCGAAGGTATGTTTGTCTTCGCCGCCAGGCATATCCTTTTCCGTCCGGACTTTTACTTCGCCGAATCGCAGGTGGGCCCAGCCCAGGTCGATCGCGCGTTTCCATTGGACGATCCTCTTCCCTGCCGCGCCGTTATCGGCGGAACGCTCCCGGTAAGCTCTGGCTGCAGGGACATAGAACCTATCGGTATACTCCCGGACGGTGCGGTTCGCGCTGAAATACGGTGTCAGCATGGCCAGGCTGCGTTTTACCTTGTCTACCCAGGCGGTGGGGAACCCCTCCGCGTTCCTGTTATAAAAGGTAGGGATGACTTCCTCTTCCAGGATCTGGAAAAGGGATTCCGCCTCATGCAAATCCCATCCGGGATCATTCCCATGTTCATTCCCGTCGCCCAGTGCCCAGCCCACTCCCGGCTGATAGGCCTCCACCCACCAGCCATCAAGTTCTGAAAGGTTGAGACCGCCATTGACCAGAACCTTCATACCGCTCGTACCGCTGGCCTCCCAGGGTCGTTGCGGCGTATTCAGCCAGACATCGACTCCCTGCACAAGGTGTTCTGCGAGCAGCATATCGTAGTCGCTCAAAAAGATCACATGTTTCTCCATGTTCCATTGCTGAATAAATTGTATCCATCGCCGGATGAGGTCGATTCCGGCCTGGTCCGCAGGTGGCGCTTTCCCGGCAATGACCAGTTGGACGGGATGTGCAGTATCGGTCAGTAGCCGGGCCAGCCGTCCGGGGTCCATCAGCAGCAGATCCGGCCGTTTGTAGGGGACAAAACGACGCGCAAAACCAAGGGTGAGCGTGTGCGGGTCAAAAACAGACTTCGCTCCCTCGATAGCCTGGGAACTGGCGCCCGATGCAGCCAGTTGCTCGGTCAGCCGTACCCGGATATACTCCACCAGCGCTGCTCTCATCGTCGAACGCATCTGCCAGACCTGGGCTTCCGGTACGGACAACATGTCTTTATGCAGCTCTTCCGTTTCGCCCTGCCACCGGCCTTTGCCGCAGGCTGCTGTCCACAAGGCATCGGAAGCCGCCGAATCCCAGCTTGGCATGTGTACTCCGTTTGTCACATGACCCACCGGCACCTCCTCCGTGGGCCAGCGCCAGAAAAGGGGTTCGAATAGGTGACGGCTCACCCTTCCATGCAGCTTGCTAACCCCGTTCACGGCGCCGCTGCAATGGATGGCGAGATAGGCCATGTTGAAGGGTTCAGTCGGCTCATTTGGATATTGCCGCCCGAACGCCAGCAGGTCCGCGACGGAAATATGCAGCTTTTTAGTGGCGTAGTCTCCGAGGTACCAGGCTACCAGCCCCGGATCGAAATGATCAAAGCCTGCCGCTACCGCCGTATGCGAGGTAAAGATGTTTCCCGCCCTGGTGATAGCGAGCGCTTCTTCAAAGGATTGCCCCGTTTTTTCCATCTGGCTGCGGGCCCGTTCCAGCACGGCAAACGCCGCATGCCCTTCGTTAAGATGACAAACTTCAGGTTCGATACCCAAGGCTTCAAGCAGCCGCCATCCTCCGATGCCCAGTACAATCTCCTGTTTGATCCGCATCTCGTTGTCGCCGCCATATACTTCAGCAGTGATCCCCCGGTAGAGCGGTAAATTGCCGGCATCATTGCTATCCAGGAGAAGTAATTTCAATCGCCCCACCTGCACCTGCCAGGTCCGCAGCCATAGCGGTCTTCCGGGAAAAGGCACTTCCAGCCGGAGCCAGTCTCCATTCGTACCCCTCAAGGGGGTGATCGGCAACTGCCCCGGATCATTATACGGATAATAATCTCGTTGCTCGCCGTTTCGATCGATCATTTGCCGGAAATACCCTTGCTGGTATAGCAGTCCGATCCCCACCACCGGCACTCCGAGGTCGCTGGCCGATTTGAGCTGGTCTCCTGCAACATTGCCCAGGCCGCCCACATAGATTGGCAAGGCCTCGCTCAGCATGAATTCCATACTGAAATATGCGACGGTCTTCAGTGGGCTGCCGGCGTACGCAGAAGAAAACCAGGAATCGGCCGCTTCGGCCGCGTCCCGCTTCTTCAGCAGCTCTTCCAGCGCCGCACGGAATGCGGGTATCCCCAGCTGCTCCTTTAACTTATCGCTGGATACCGTTTGGAGAACGATCCATGGATTGCTCGTCTGTTCCCACAGGACGGGGTCCAGCTGTTTCCATACCGCGTCCGCTTCATGATTCCAGGACCAGCGTAGATTGAGAGCCAACTCGCGAAGCGCTTTGAATTCATCCAACTGAGTCGATTCGTGACTGCAGGCGGAAGTGCCATAGCTGTTGCTCATAAATAGTCCGATTTTTTAATTACCGATAGCCGTGTCGACGAGTACCTGCGCCTCGGTGACGATACGTTTCAAATGATCCGCTCCTTTAAAGCTTTCCGCATAGATCTTATAGATGTTCTCGGTCCCGGAAGGACGCGCCGCAAACCAGCCATTGGCCGTCGCGACTTTTAGCCCGCCGATAGCTGCCTGGTTTCCGGGAGCCGTTGTGAGGATGGCGACGATCTTTTCCCCGGCCAGTTCGGTCGTCTTCACCTGCTGACCGGATAATTTCTTCAATGCCGCCTTTCCTTCCGGCGTGACGGGAGCTTCCACCCGGTCATAAACCGGCTCGCCGAATGCGGCAACCAGGTCGCGGTATAATGCGCCTGGATCCTTGCCTGTTCGCGCCGTGATCTCCGCAGCCAGCAATGCCGCGATCATCCCGTCTTTATCGGTCGTCCAGACACTGCCGTCCTTGCGAAGGAAGGAAGCCCCGGCGCTCTCTTCCCCCACGAATCCCAGGGACCGGTCCAGCAACCCATCGACGAACCATTTGAAGCCTACAGGAACTTCATAGAGTTTTCGGTTGAGCCTGGCCGTTACCCGGTCAATGATACTGCTGCTGACCACCGTCTTTCCCACCGCCGCTCCGGGCCCCCAGCCGGGCCTGTTTCTGAACAGGTAGTCGATGCACACAGCCAGGTAGTGATTGGGCGGCAGCAGACCGACGCTGGGCGCGATGATCCCATGCCGGTCATGGTCGGTGTCACAGGCGACGGCAATATCGAAGCGGTCCTTCAGCGCGATCAGCCGCTGCATCGCATAGGACGAAGAAGGGTCCATCCGGATCTGGCCGTCCCAGTCCACGGTCATAAAACGAAAGGTCGGATCGACCTGCTTATTAACGACCTCCAGATTCAATTTATATCTGTCCGCAATGGGCTCCCAATAATGTACACCCGCGCCGCCCAGCGGGTCGGCGCCGATATGGATGCCGGAGCTGCGGATCAGATCGAGGTCGAGCACCGATCCGAGTTCCTCCACATATTGACTAACGTAGTCGTGATAGTGAGTTGTAGCCGCAGATAGCGCCTTCTTAACCGGGATTCGCTTAACGCCGTGCAATCCGGCTGCAAGGAATTCATTGGCTTTATTTTGTACCCAGGAAGTGATGTTATCGCCTGCGGGACCACCGTTTGGGGGGTTGTATTTGAAACCTCCGTCGGTTGGCGGGTTATGCGAAGGCGTAATCACAATGCCATCCGCATGACCATCCGTACGGTCCTGGTTATACTTCAGGATAGCCAGTGAAACGGCGGGGGTAGGGACATAGTCCAGATCTTTGGCCAGCATGGTCTCCACCCCGTTGGCCGCCAGCACTTCTAACGCGGACGCCAGCGCAGGCTCTGACAAGGCGTGTGTATCCGCGCCGATGAAGAGCGGTCCGCTGATCTGATTCGCCGCCCGATACTGGCAGATGGCCTGTGTAATGGCGAGGATATGCCATTCGTTAAAGGACGTGTGTAAGGACGAGCCGCGGTGCCCGGATGTGCCGAACTGTACCTGCTGATCGCTTACCTGACTGTCCGGCACCAGCGTGTAATACGCGGTGATAAGTTTCGGAATATTGGCCAGCAGCGCCGGCACGGCGGGTTTGCCCGCATAAGGACTGATCGTCATATGATGGCTGGTTTTTTCGGATTCCGAACGAACGGCATAATGGAACAATGATACCGGAAAAAAAGTTCAAACCTTCATCCCGGCAGTTCGATATCCGGCCCCCGGTCACCCTCATCTGCCGGTCGATCCAGCCAAACGCCCGCCGGAGTATGTTCATTAAAAAAGCCGTCGTTTTCCAGGTAGAAGCTGCCATCCCGAACACCGCCGCGATAATCCATCCGATAACCCTTTCGTCCGGTATTATCGACCGTGAATCGCGCCCGGTGCAGCGAAACCCAATGTCCCGAATTGTCCCCGGCCCAGGCATGATTGAACAATACATATCGTTGTCGGTCGCCCTGCTCCGGCTCAAAATTCTCCAGGAAGGAATGCAGACCGGTCAGTCCGGAATCCGTTCCCGGCCGGCTAAAACTGGCGATCAGCCGCCAATGTCCTTCTTCCGGCACATACAGCCATGCGGAGTACACCGTATGCCCATGATCCGCCGGCCGGGCATGCAGCAGGAACCGATAGGTCAAACCTGCCCTCCACGGATAGATGAGATAGCTTTGTCCCCCCGCGCCCTCATTCCCGAATTCCCCGGTGTGAACGCCCTCGCCCTTGGCGAGCATTACGATTCGCTGGCTGTCCGGGATAGCTGCCGGATCATCGGTCGCAAAGGGGCTCCAGACCGAAAAAAGAATTCTGCGCTCCGTCGGCGAATTGACCTGCATTCCGAAATAACCGTGCGCAAAACCACAGGCCATGAAATAAGAGCCCTGGATATCCTGTCCTTCGGGGACGGTGACCTCATTGTAGAACCAGCTGGCATCAAAACCCGGCGGCAACGGATAATTGAGATGGACCGAAGGACCGCGGCGACCCCAGTGGAAGAAATTGTCTTCGTTATTGGGTACAAAGCTGGTTCTGCTGTCGATTGGCGACCCCTGCACCCTGACGGCCGGAATATCGGCGAAAACCGGCCCGCTCCGATCCAGCGCCCGGATCCGGATTCGCTGATAGCCGGTATCGCGAAGATTAAAAGTGCCGGCATCCACATATCGCAGCGTATCGGCTTCCAGCCACACGACCGCCGGGTGGCCTTCCGCCCCGCAGCTAACCTCAATCCGGCTCCGGCCCCGCGGCACTTTTGCCCCTACCCATATCCGTAAGTTCCCCGGTACGCACGTTCGCAGCCAGACATCAAAATAGACACCGCGGTCCGTCCAGCCACCGATGCCGTTATTGTCGATATAGCCTCCGGCGCTGTCGCCAACCGAAAACCCACCGGCTGTCCGCCGCCAGGCATTGCCGCCCAGGGGAATGGTCTCGGGTGGATGCTGCGCTGCTGCGTTCACCCCAAGCAGACAGCCCGCCAATATCGGCCATAATCCTGACATAGGTGATCATTTCATCGTCAAACCGCGAATAAAGGTTGTCTCTTTCGGATCGAAAGGAGTTCCGTCGGGCCGGAAAATATCATGAAACCAGACTTTTGGTTCAGCTCCGTCCCGCATTGGCGTATCCCAGGCGTATTTGGTATTGGTCTTTCCTGTTACCAGGCCCCAGTTGATCGCCGCAATATCCTCCTTTTTTAGCATGGGCATGATATTGAAAAAAGTGCTGTTGCGTAACCGGGCCATGTATTCGGTGCAGATCAGCGGCCGACCGTACTTCCGCAGGGTATCGATACATCGTTGATGCCCCTCCGGGCCCTCATAATTGTGATAGGTGATGACGTCCGAATGTGAAAGCTGAAACGCATTGAGGACACCGAGGTGATCGTTCCAGACGCCGGCCGACAACGGTTGTTGCGGGTCTACCTCCTCAGCCCAGTCGAATACCTTTCGCAGCAGCGGAAGGCTTTTCACCCCATAGCCGGAATTTCCGGGCTCATTATACAGATCCCAGAGCAGGATCCGCTGATCGTCCCGGAAATGCCGGAGCATGTCCTTTACATAGGCCTCCAGCGTATCGGTCAGAAGTGGTTCTTCGTAATATAATTTTCCCGGATCACGTACCCAGCCCGAATTGTGGATCCCGGTCTTTGGTGCCGGCTGTGGTCCGGAATGATAGCTTTCATTCCAGCAGTCATCAAAGAAGACAAAGATCGTCAGGATATGGTGTTTGGCCGCAATCGTCAGATATTGTTCCATGCGTTGCTGGAATCCCGCCGGATCTTCTTGCCATGCCAGATGATGGAGGAAAACGCGCATGCAGTTAAGCCCGATCGACCCGGCATATCCGAGCTCTTTGTCGATCGTACCGGGATCCCAACTAGCTTCCTGCCACATTTCCAGTTGATTGATGGCCGTGCTGGGTATAAAGTCGCATCCCCGGAGCCACCCTTTGCCGGCATACCAGTCATGCGCCTTTTTAACGGGCCACTGCCCACGCCGGTCGGCGGCCGCACCGGGTTGCTGCGCGCGGCTTGGGAACGAGCCGAAAAGCAGCGCTACCGCAAAGAAGATCAAATGATTAAATCGCATCATCAAATCTACTCAAAAATCCGCCCCGCCAAAAAAAAAGCCCGGCGATCGCCGGGCCCCGAAGTATAAAATTTTCTCATGTGAGCTAGAAAGTTGAAGATATGGAAAGTTCACAAATATTTAATCGCAGTGATAAAATAATTGTTTGAGATCAATTGACACTGTTCAATTGGTTTAGATTCTGTAGAACCTTTCCTATGGGACAGCCATCCGAATGGTAATGCTCCACGACCCCCTGCAGCCTTTCCCGGACCTCGTTCAGCCCGCGGATCTTCTCGTCGATCCGGTCAATTTTTCGTTTGATGAACCGCAGGCCTCGCTCCGGTTCCAATACGCCCTCTTCAAAAAGGATAAGCATCCCCAATGTCTCCTGCAGCGTAAAACCATAGTCCTTGACCTGCCGGATTACCTGGAGCCGCCGCAACACCCACTCGGGATAATCTTTGAACCGGCCCGGATCACGGTCGTCATCCGCTAAGCGGATCAATCCCTTCTTTTCGTAAAATCGTATCGTATCCCGGCTAAATCCGGACTTTTTGGCTAGTTCTCCTATCCGCATAAAATATTTTTTTGACAACGGTCGCCTGTGGACTATGCTCCACGGTATATGTTTGCAGAGCGAATTTAATCAATAATTCATGGAAAGATTCCTGCAGTCGGACTATACCGTCCGTTTCAACGACTGTGACCCCTTCGGGCATTTGAATAACAGCAAATACATCGACTATTTTCTCAATGCCCGCGAAGACCACCTGAAAACACATTATGATATCGACCTGAAAGTTTGGGTAGAACAGGGGCAGGCGTTCGTCGTGAGCCAGCACGAGATCCGTTATCTCCGGCCGGCGACCTACAATGAATCGGTGACGATCCAAACTGCGCTGATCGCGACGGGCGATAGCTGGCTGCAGGTGGAAATGGCCATGTTCGGTCAGGACCGGCAATTGAAGGCCATCCTTTGGACCATTTTTACCCGCATTCATCCCGCCACTGGCAAAAGAACCTCACACCCGCAGGACTTCCTCCCCTGGATCGACCAGGCGTTGGTGGAAGGGATAGCCGCCGAACGGGGACTGAATGCCCGGATAGAAAGCTTGCGCAACGCGCCAAACTTTGACCGATCCGGATTCCCGCGATGAACACGAAGCACATCATTTTTGCACCGGCTCCTGCTATTCAGGGTGCAGACTTTTAACCAGGCTGGCATTGGCTGCCCGCACGGCTTGTAGTCCAATCGTCAGCAGCCCGATCAGTAAAGCGGTCATCCCCGCGGCGACAAACGCCCACCACGGCATATCGATCCGGTAGGCAAACTGTGCCAACCAGTCCCGCATCGCCCACCACGCCACCGGAAAAGCGATCAGGGAAGCGACCCCGATCAGCCGGAGAAAATCGCCCGAGATCAACAGCACGATCTGCCCCACACCGGCGCCCAGCACTTTCCTGATCCCGATCTCCTTTGCCCGCTGCACGGTGCTGTAAGCAGCCAGCGCAAAAAGCCCCAGACAGGCGAGCAGGATCGCCAGGGTCGAAAAAGTCGTAAAAACGCCGGCTGTCTGGCGCTCGGCGTGATAGATGACGTTGTAACTATCATCCAGGAAATGAAATTGAAAAGGACGATGTGTCACCCGCTTTTTCCAGACCGTCTCCAGATCGCTAACGGTGGCGGCCAGATCGCGGCCGCTCACTTTTACAAAACACTGGAAGATGTGCTGGTAATAAGGGTCGAGGAAAATGACCAGGGGTCCTATCGGCTGATGCAGCGGGGCAAAATGAAAGTCTTTGACAACCGCCTTGACCAGACCCCGGTTGCCGCTCCGATAAATGGTCCGGCCGATCGCCTGCCGGGGCGTCCAGCCCAGCGCCTTCGCCGCGGATTCATTCAGCATGTAGGTGGTATGCGGATCGGCAGGATTGGCCACGCTATCCGTCTTCAGCCAGTCGCTTCGCGTAAAATCCGACCCGGCAACGATCTGAAGTCCCATGGTCCGGACAAAATCGACGTCGCAGGGAGAGGCATTGACATATTGCGGTGTGGAGCCCGAGCTGCCGGAGGTTGTGAGCTCGTCGTCCCAGTTGATATGCGTCGGCTCTTCTGCGCCGCAAGTGACGCCCTGCACCTGCGGGATGCGCAGGATCGCTTCCTTGATCGACAAATAATTCTGACGGGTGAGATTGTCTACCGGCAGCACGATCAGATGGTCCTTATCATAACCGAGGTTTTTGTGCCGGATATAGGAAAGCTGTTCAAAAATGACTACGGTGGCAACGATCAGGAAGACGGAGACTGTAAACTGAAAGACGATGAGCCACCGGCGCAGATGCGTGCCGCCCGGGAAGGAGAACCCTGCTTTAAGCACCTTCATCCCCTTTAACCGGGAAAGCAGGAGCGCGGGATAAGCACCTGCTGCAAAACTGATCGCTGCATACAACAGGATCATGCCGCCGATTATGGGTAGCGTAAAAAGATAGGTGACTTCCAGCGGGCGCTCCACCAGCCGGTCGAACGCCGGAAGCAGGAATACGGCGGCACCGATGGCCAGGAAAAACGCGATCCCGTTAAGCAATAGCGATTCCCCGATGAATTGCCAGAACAACTGCCCCCGGCGTGAACCCATTACCTTGCGGATACCGATCTCCGGCATTCTGCGGATCGATTGCGCGGTGGCCAGGTTCGTATAGTTGACACAGGCGATACAAAGGATGAGCAGAGCGATCGCTCCCAAAATATAGATATACGTGATATTCCCATTGGGCTCCATGCCGGCAAGGTTGGAATACAAATGAACGCTGGTAATGGGCTCGAGGTGATAAGTGAGATAATCCCCGGGCGCGTTTGCGACATCGGTTTGTCGCTTCATATAACCGTCGATCGCCCTTTCGAGACCCGCCGCTTCACCCGCCTCGGAAAGCAGGAAATACGTCGTATAGATCTCGCTGCTCCAGTTTGGCCGGTTTGCATTTGGCAGGCTGGCGTAGGAGGCGACAAAGTCGAATTTGATTTGCGAATTGATCGGCGCGTCCCTGGCGACGCCGGTGACCAGGTAGTCCCTTGTCCCGCCGACCCGGAGCGTTTTACCAAGCGCCTGCCCGCTCCCAAAATATTTCTTTTCCATCGATTGGCTGATCACGATCCTGGCCGGTGCATCCAACGCCGTCCGCGCATCGCCTTCGATCAGCGGGAAACTGAACATCGTAAAAAAGGTCGAGTCGGCAAACAGGAACCGCGATTCCACAAATGTTCGCTCCTCATACCGTACCACGTAAGGTTGCCAGTTATTGATCCGGACATAGGATCGGATCTGCGGAAACGCGGCGGAAAGCCTGGGACCGGGCGCGGACGCAGTCTGACCCACGCGATTCACGACCCGGTTGGTCGTATATTCCGTGGTGACACGGAACAGCCGGCCGGCGTTCCGATGGAAGCGGTCATAGCTGAGCTCATTGCTTAGGTAGAGCCCGATCAGGATACAACAGGCGAGACCGACCGTCAGTCCCCCGATATTCACAATACTGTATAATTTGTTCCTGGACAAGTTGCGCCAGGCGATCTTGACATAGGTGCGTAGCATAAAGGAGAAATTGCAGCGGAGCCTTTCTAAGATACCAATAATTTCGGTAAGTTCGTTTCCAAAAGCCACGCCAATGCTTAAGCTGTTGCCTTTCTTATATATGGTGTCGTTTTCATTGAGCGGTTGGTCGCAGGGTTTGCCGGTGATCGTCCCGGCCTCGGCGCGCATCCCCCTTGATTCGTTGCAGAAACAACAAATGGTACACTCGCTCGACGGCTTGCTGGGCGGGCTATCCGGCGCCTATAAAGACAATGCGTTTATTCCGGCGGACTACCTGCCGGAGACTTCCGGTTTGCTGGATGAAGTCAAAGGAATGGATAATCCGCTTCCCGGTATGGTAGCGCCCTGCCATTGTTACCTGACAAACGTAAGCCGAATTGACAGCAACGACTATATCGTTCAATTCTCCTACCTCGGCATTCGCGATACGACACCCGTCCTGCGGGCAAGCTTTAAACTGGTTGCGCGTCGGGAAGGCCAAGGATTCGTTTTCCATTCGCCGCTTCGCCGGAATACGGTAGGGTGGAGTACCACGCGGTTTGACGATTTCGCTTTCCATTGCAGCAATTATAACCTGGACGAATCGCTTGTCAGAAGTTACATAGCAAAAGCGCACGAGTTCGATGCAAAACTGCACGCCCCCGCCTACCAAACCGAATTCTTTTGCTGCGGCAGCTTCCCCGAAGCACTGGAAGCCCTGGGCGTCGACTACAAACTGGACTACAATGGTATCGGCAGTGAAGGGTTGACCGCTTTCGAGCAGCGGACCTCCCTGCACGTAGTGGGCGGTACCGGCTCCACGACGTTTGATTACCACGATCTCTGGCATGACCGGCTTCATGCGGTGGTCCCGGTCAACACGATCAACAAACTCATCGACGAAGCCTGCGCCTACCTATATGGTGGTAGCTGGGGCTTGACCTGGGAGGAGATATTCCGGCAATTCAAGTTATATATGGGTGACAACCGGGATTGGCTGAAGGCCTTCGACGAGAACAGTAACTTCGCCCGGCCCAACCAGAACCACCTGTACGTGTCTTATGTGATCACCGCCCTTTTGGTGAAGAAGATCGAAAAGGAAAAGGGTTTCCCCGCCGTTCTGCAATTGCTTACTTGCGGCAAATACCGGAAAGACAACGAAAATTATTTTCAGGCGTTGGATAAGATCGTCGGGGTCAATCGATCGAACTTCAATGCAACGGTTGAAAACCTGTTTGAATCTCAATTATGATTATACTGATCGTCAACATCATCTTCTGCCTGGCATTCCTGTACTTCGCCTATCTCAATCTCAACGACATCGACCCCTGGTTGTGGGTGCCCATCTATGTCAGCGCGGCGGCGTGCTGCGGGCTGGTGGTCTTTAAGAAATATTACCCCCGGATCTATCTCCTGCTGATCGCGTTCTATCTGATCTATGCCATCATCCTCTTCTTCGCCCGCGACGGTGTCCGCGACTGGATCGTCAAATACAAACGACCGAGCATCGTTGAAAGCATGCAGGCGGAAAAGCCCTGGATCGAAAAGACCCGGGAATTTTTCGGGTTGTTGATCATCAGCGGGGCGCTGGGGATGGACTATTTTTGGGCGGGGCACCTTCTAAAATAATTTAACTTTTTTTTTCCAATAATATTCCTACATTTAGAAATAATTATTGCCATGAGAACTTTTCAGCTGGGCGAATTCGAAGAAGTTGTTCTATTAACTGTCGGCATCCTGCATGGAGAGGCCTACGGGGTTAGCATCAAAAAGGAGATCGAATCCCGATTGTCCAGGAGTGTCAGTATGGGGGGGCTGCATACCGCTCTGGTGAGGCTGGAAGAGAAGGGATACATCAAAGCACATGAAGGCGAGTCAACTCCCGAAAGGGCAGGCCGGCCAAAAAGATACGTGGAAATAACGGCGCTGGGAAAAAAGGCGCTGGACTATTCAAAAGCCACCCGCGACACCCTCTGGAATGCCCTTCCGAAAAATCTCCCCGGGTTCAGAAAAGCATAGCCATGATCAACATCCCCCGGCCCCCAAGACTATTTCAGCGCTTTTTTCGCTGGTATTGCAAGCCGCCACTTCTCCCGGGCATCGAAGGTGATCTGATGGAACTGTACGCCGAGCGCTTCGTCAAAAAAGGTAAGCGCAGCGCGGACCGGCATTTCATAATCGATGTAATCCGGCTGTTCCGGCCGGGCATTGTAAGAAAATTCAAAAGGCCACAACCTGTAAACCGGTATGGTATGTTCAAAAGCTATATCAAGCTCGGCTGGCGCAATCTGCTGCGCAACAAAACGTATGCTGCATTAAACGTCACCGGCCTTGCCGTCGGGGTTGCAGCCTGTCTGCTTATCTTCTGGGTCATTCGCTTCGAGACAAGCTTTGATAATTTTCATCCAAATGCGCAGCGGATATTCCGGGTTGTGGCAGCGACACGAACGCCGAATGGTATTGTGTACAAAAGATCATGTGCTTTTCCCGTGGCAAGGGCATTAAAGATCGATTATCCGCAGCTCGACCATGTCGCCAGGATCTGGCAAGTCGACGGCAGCCAGGTGACGGTCATGAATGACAGCAGAGCCGCCACGCAAAGAAAGTTCAAAGAAGATGATCTTTTTTTTGTCGATCCGGAGTTTTTTCACATCTTCAACTTTCCCCTGGTGGCCGGCAATCCCGAAACCGCCCTCGCTGAACCGAATTCGGTCCTGCTTTCCCAGCAAACCGCGGACCGGTATTTTGGTGACTGGCACAACGCGATCAACGGGTATATCAGGTGGAATAACAGAGTGGTCTGTAAAGTCACCGGCATCCTGAAAAATATCCCTGACAACACCGACTTTCCCCTTCAGCTCGTGTTTTCGTTCCAAACCTCCCGCAACGATACATCGACGGATTTTGTCAGCCAAACCGGCAACCTGAATACCTATGTGGTCTTACCAAAAAATGCCTCTGCTTCGGCATTCGACGAAGAACTGACAAGATTCGTAAAAAAACATACTCCGGCCGAATATGCCAATCAGGGGTACATATTGCAGCCGCTTAACGACGTCCACTATAATAGTACGTTCGGAAATTTCAAGGGCACCACTTTCACCCGGGAACTGCTGACCACGATAAGCCTGATCGGCATTTTTCTGCTGATCATTGCCTGTGTGAATTTTATCAACCTGTCATCGGCTCAAGCGATCAACCGTGCTAAGGAGGTGGGCGTTAGAAAGGTCATGGGTAGCCGCAAAACACAGCTGATCGCGCAGTTTTTGTCCGAAACATTGATCATCACAGTAATCTCCGTCAGCTTTGCACTGCTTATCGCCTGGTTTGTGCTGCCGTTTCTGAATAAACTTCTTCAAACCGCCGTAAGACCCGCCTTCGATCTTCCTGGGATTGCACTCCTCGTAACCGGCGTGTTAGCCATTACGTTGCTGTCCGGTTTTTATCCCGCCCTGGTGTTATCGCGCTTCAAACCGATTACCGTCTTAAAAGCCAGGATGACGGGAAAGATGGCCGGCGGCCTGACCATGCGGAGAGTGCTTGTCGTGTTCCAGTTTACGATCGCTCAGGCATTGATCATCGCGACGTTGGTGGTATTGAACCAAATGTATTTCTTCCGAAATGCGCCGATGGGTTTTGACAAAGACGCCATCGTTACGACAGAGCTGCCGACTGACAGCCTGAGCCAGTCAAGGATCGCGTCACTAAAGCAGCAACTGCTGCTGCTGCCTGGCATCAAAGAGGTAAGCTTCAGCGCTTACACCCCAGCCGACAACTCCCACTGGGGAAGCGACTTCAGATTTAATAACTCGGTGAAAAATACCGATTTCAATGCCGATCTGAAATGGGCGGATGCGAACTATTTTAACCTGTACCGGATAAAATTCATTGCCGGGCAACCCTACAGGGAAGCCGATACGGTAACCGGCTTCGTGATCAATAAGCTGCTCGCCGCCAAACTGGGCTTTACCGATCCGGCCGCCATCATCGGGAAGAAGATAGATTTCTGGGATGGCTCGATCGTCGGGCCTGTAGTGGGTGTCGTGGAAGACTTCCATGGCACGACACTGGCAAAAGAAATGAAGCCGATCGTACTGGGCTCGTTCAAAAACTCTTACCAGCTGGCTAATATAAAATTGCAATCGAAGGACGCGCGTCAGACGCTGACTGCCATTGAACAGCTTTGGAACACCACGTTTCCGAACTTTGTTTACGAGTACCAATTCCTGGATGACAAGATCGCATCGTTTTATGCGCAGGAGGAACAGGTATCGCAGTTATACAAGGCCTTTGCCGCGATCGCGATTTTTATTTCCTGTTTAGGCTTGTACGGCCTGGTTTCATTTATGGCCGTTCAACGCACCAAAGAAGTCGGCATCCGAAAAGTATTGGGCGCTTCGGTAGGGGATATCCTCTATCTGTTCTCAAAAGAATTTACGGTGCTGATCACATTGGCCTTTATCGTCGCCGCACCCCTTACCTATTTTCTCATGCACGCATGGCTTCAGAATTTCGCCTACAGGATAAATATCGACCCAACCGTGTTCCTGTTGACGATCCTGGCAGCGGTTGCGATTGCGTGGATCGCTGTCGGATATCAGGCCGTCAAAGCCGCGACGGCGAAGCCGGTCGCAAGTCTCAGAACGGAATAACCGGTATGCAGAAAATATAAAGCAAATAAAAAAGCACCGGGAACCTTCGTCCTAAGTGCTTGATTATCAGTGTCCCCGCACGGGCTCGAACCGTGGACCCGCTGATTAAGAGTCAGCTGCTCTACCAACTGAGCTACAGAGACAATTTGTACAAATTGGACGGCGAAATTATGGAAAAATGGGCAAATCCACGCAAAATTTTTCGATCGAACGTCACTAATTCTCGGCCGCCTCGCTTATCTTCTTCGCCCTCTATTCTAATTCTCCTTCCAATCTTCAATCTTCATCGCCGTGCACCCGCCACACACCGGAACGCCCTTTTCAAAATAATCCGGCAGCGCCTTCCCCCAGTGCACCCGGAAATGCCGGATATCGAGCTCACCCACCTTACTCGCCAACACCGCGGGGATCGCATGCCGGAAAATAGCCAGCGAAAGATCGTTTACCGGCCGCAGGTCGATATTGCCTCCATAACTTCCGGACAACGGGCCGCGCGCTATGGTGAGATCGACGTCGTCGAAGACGATGCCGGAAACCAGCCCTGGGACAGACGCATACACCACGATCCCCGTCTGCGCCACGGCCACCACATGCGAAAACCGGACATTCCGTATCCTGCCCACCGCCGAACTGCCAAGACCCGGTACGGCGGAAATGTGAACCGGTTCTCCATGTCCCCACCACTCGCCGGTATGAAGCCGTGTCTGGATGAGCAGGTTGGAGAATACCATATTCGACATGTCTCCATCCATCCGCTGAAAAATGCCGATCCCGCGATTGGAGTCATAAATGCGAATATTGTTGAATTGCAAATTACCTGAATTACTATGATTAAATACATTGTATCCAACGCGTATTCCGCTCGAACGCGAATGCAGGATACAGTTATCGACCGATACATCCGACGAGCTGATCAGTGCGATGGCGTCATCCCCCGAATTGATTATACAATCGGAAATCACCGCTGCCTTTGAGTCGTATAGATCGATCCCATCGCTGTTGGGAATCGACATATCATTATCGATGCTGATGCCGCGAACTTTGATATCCAGGCAATCCTGAAAAGCCATTGTCCAATTTGGCGACTGCATCAGCCGGATATTGGCCACGCGCACCCGCTTGCAGGAAGAAAAAATGAGCATCACACCCGGACGGTCGGCATATTCCCCTTTCCATAATACCGGACCATCGGCGCGACCGAAGACGGGGTCACCATAACGCGCCCCCTGCCGGGTATATTTCCGGTCAAAGTCGCTGCCGGTTTGCAGGCTGTCGGGATAGATAAAAAAGTCACCACGCCCATCTATCGTTCCTTCACCATCAACCGTGATATTCTCCGCATCGCGCGCGAAAAGGATACCGGTTCTTGACCCCGCGCCCATGCCGTCGAATCCAAAGTCCCTTTGCCGGAGATAGTCCGCATCAAAAGCGCTTCCCGCCAGAACCGCACCCGCTTCGAGTTCGACCTCCATGTTACTGTACAACCGGATGGAGCCGGTCACGAATTTCCCGGCGGGAACCACGATCTTGCCGCCGCCGTTCCGGGCGCAGCTGTCGACAGCCCGTTGAATGGCCCGGGTATTCACCGTAACCCCATCGCCAATAGCGCCGTAGTCCGTAATATTAAATTCGGAATGCTGAACAGGCGGAGCGGCGCTAACTGGCGGAACGGCGCCAAACGCATTCAACAGATCCATGATAGCCGCATTTCCCGTTACCGCATCTGGCGGACGCGGTCTCCCGTCCCGAAAAACCGCAAGGTCCGCAATGCTCAAAACGGAGCTTTCCTCTTCGCTAAACATGTTACCCTTCAACAATCCCGAGGTGTCCAGCCGAAGGTGCTTTGCAAGAAAGCGGTATACTGCCTGCCGTTTTGAAGGGCCGAAGTCATGATGTTCTCCGGTGAGATGGACGTTCTCCACGTTGCTTGCGGCGCCATACCAGTCATAGATCTTCCGGATATAGGGATATTCCAGCTTTGGGCAATTCCTTGTCCAATCGCTGTCATCGGAGACGAGCAACATGGGACGCGGCGCCGCCAGGGCGGCAATCTCGACGTTGTTGGTAAGATGGCCTGGTCTTCGATGGATAGGCATTCCGCTTTCGCAAACGCACCCCCCGAAGAAGTAAGCGGATACCATGACGACCGGCACCGAGACTTTTACCCGGTTGTCGATAGCCGTGAGCAGGATCGTCTGTGTTCCGCCACCGGAGGCACCCGTGATACCGATCCGGGATGTATCGATATGGGGTAGACTAAGCAGGTAATCCAGCGCGCGGATGCTATTATAGGTTTGTAGCTTGAGTGCCTTCGGGATCTCATGGTCACAGACCTTGTCGTCGCCAAAGCCTGCCATATCGTAAGAAAAAACTACGGCGCCCGCCCGCGCCAACGTCGCGCAAAGCTTCTGTTGTTGCTCCTGGAACCTGCCATCGGGGTTGTAAAAGTGTCCGTGTGGCGACAGGATGCCGGCCATTGATGAGGCCGAGCGTGTGGGCCGGTAGAGATTGCCGGTAAGGTAGTACCCCGGTAACGTTTCAATGGCGATATTTTCGACAACATATCCCTTTTGGTAGTGCAGACCGGTCTGGAGTATCTTCAAAGGCGGGCGTGGCATATATATTAGTTCTGCTCCCTCCAGGATTCCCTGCCGGATCATGGCCGCCCGCCGTTGCCAGGAGACCGTGTCGTCATATTGTTCCGCCAGTCCCCGAAGTACCTCCGCGGCCTGCTGTTCCGTATAGTAACTGCCCTGGCAGAGGTCCGGCCGGGCGGGATCAGGCTGCGAAAATCCACGGCCGCCCGCGAGCAGAAGCAAACAAATCGCCGGGATAAAGATTATCTGGTATTTTGCTGTCATCGAAAATCCAACTATTTTATAGAAGAATACGTTTTCTATGGCAAAGACGCATTTCAAAAATAGCATATTATCGGTTAGGAATCCGGCTTCCCGCCCGCTCTGCCTGGGGTTGCTTTTGATCTCCCTGTCAGGCACGAGTTTCGCCCAGCGTGACACGACCGTCGACATCTGCGTCTACGGCGGCACCTCCGCCGGCGTGATCGCCGCCTGTTCGGCAAAACGCCTCGGCCATTCGACGCTGCTGATCGAACCGAGCGGCCAGGTCGGCGGGATGACAACCGGTGGGTTGGGGGAGACCGACATCGGCAACAAAGCCGCCATCACCGGGATCGCCGGAGAGTTCTACAAAAAGGTGGGAGCGCATTACGGCCAGCCCGAAAGCTGGACCTTCGAACCACACATCGCCGCCGACGTTTTTCGCGAATACATCGCCGCAGCGCACCTGGCGGTCTGGTATCGCTGCCGATTGAACCGGGCAGAGAAAAAAGGAGCGACCATCACCGCCATCGTAGTCGAGCGGACCGGCGCCGGAACCGCAAATCGACCCACCACCGGGTCAACTCCCCGGGCCGCCCCGCAACAACTAACCATCCGCGCCCGCGTTTTCATCGACTGCTCCTACGAAGGCGATCTCATGGCCGCCGCCGGCGTCACGTATGTCACCGGCCGCGAATCTAACAACGAGTTCGGCGAAACCTTCGACGGTTACCAGCTGCGCGACAAGCACCAGTTCCCCGATAGCGTCGATCCCTACCTTAAGCCAGGCGACCCGTCGAGCGGACTGCTTTGGGGCATCAGCAGCGCAGCCACCTCCACTCCCGGCGCCGGCGACAACCGCATCCAGGCCTACAATTTTCGCCTTTGCCTGACCGACTCCGCTGCCAACCGCCTGCCGATCACCCTCCCCGAACACTATAAGCCGGAACATTATGCTCTCCTCCTGAGACTCATCGCAAAAAAACCCGGGGCGCCACTCGAAGCCTATCTCAACATCAACCCGATGCCCAACCGCAAAACCGACATCAACAACAACGGACCGTTCTCCACCGACATGATCGGAATGAACTACGACTACCCGAACGCGTCTTACGCACAAAGAGAAAAAATCTGGCAGGCTCATGCCGACTATACAAAAGGGCTCCTGTACTTTCTCGGCCACGACCCGCGCGTCCCGCAACCATTAAGGAACGAAATGCTCCAATGGGGATACCCCAAAGACGAATTCGTCGCCACCGGACACTGGAGCCCCCAACTGTACATAAGAGAAGCGCGCCGCATGCGCGGCGAATATGTCATGACCCAGGCCAACTGCCAGGGCATTGCAACGGTCACGGACGGCATCGGGCTCGCCGCCTACACGATGGATTCACATAACTGCGAGCGGCTGGTGGTAAACGGGATGGCCAAAAACGAAGGTGACGTGCAGATCGGCGGATTCGGCCCATATCCCGTGTCCTACCGCAGCATCACCCCAAAAGCAAGCGAATGCACCAACCTCCTGGTGCCTGTCTGTCTTTCGGCTACCCATATCGCCTACGGGTCGATCCGCATGGAACCGGTGTTTATGGTACTCGCGGAATCCGCCGCGCTGGCTGCCCACCTCGCGATTACCGCCGACCGCAATGTTCAAGGGGTCGATGTCGGAAGACTGCAAGCCATCCAGCGTGCCGACCCCTTGTTGCTCAATCCCCCCGCATCGAATTCCGGGCAATAAGCAAGGCCGCGAACGTAATAAGCGAAGCGATCGATAGATAATATCCCACCGCCGACAAGCCAAACTTCGTCGCCAGCGTTGTCGCCAGATATGGTGTCAGGGACGCCCCAAGAATCCCCGCCAGCGTAAACGCCAGCGACGAACCGGTATATCGCACCGCCGGCGGGAAGATCTCCGCCAGCGCCGTTCCTAACGGCCCATATGTCAGCCCCATCAGGAACATCCCGATCGCCAGGAAGACACCGGTGAGCATAAGGCTACCGGGTCCAAAAAGCAAGGAAAAGAAAAGGCCGAAGACAAATATTCCCGCCGTCGCCACCAGGAGCACCGCGGCGCGGCCATACCGATCGGCAAATATCGCCGACAACGGAATGGCAGCGGCAAAAAATACCATAGAGGTGATCTGGGCGATAAGAAAACCGGTCTTGGGATAGTGCAGCACCGATGTGCCCCAGCTCAACGTAAACACCGTCATCAGGTAAAACAAAAGGAATGTGGTGATCGCTGCCAACGTGCCAAGAACGATCGGCCGCGAATATCGCTTGAACAGCTCGAAAAGCGGCACCCGCACCCGTTCATTCTTTTCCATCACCTTCAAAAAGTCAGGTGTCTCGGTAAGCCGCAACCGCACATAAAGTCCGACCCAGACAAGCACCGCACTGGCAATAAACGGGATCCGCCAGCCATACAAAAAAAATTGCTGATCGTTCAACGTCTTGCCAAGGATAAGAAATATACCACTGGAGAAGATAAACCCGATCGGCGCACCGAGCTGGGGGAACATCCCGAACCACGCCTTCTTTCCTGCCGGCGCATTCTCCGTCGCCAACAACACCGCGCCACCCCATTCGCCGCCGAGACCCAAACCCTGACCGAAACGAAAAAGGGCCAGCAGGATCGGCGCCGCGATGCCGATCGAAGCATAAGTCGGCAAAAGACCGATGGCCACGGTGGAGGGTCCCATCGTCATCAAGGCGGCCACCAAGGTCGCCTTGCGACCCTTCCGATCGCCAAAGTGCCCGAACAACGCAGCACCCAGCGGCCTGGCAAAAAATGCCAGGGCAAAGGTCGCCAACGACTGCAAGGTGGCTGAAGCAGGATCGGCAGCCGGAAAGAACAATCGCGGAAAAACAAGCACCGCCGCAGTGGCGTAAATATAGAAATCGAAGAACTCTATGGTAGTGCCGACGAGGCTGGCTAATAATATCCGGCGGGTGTGCGCCGTTGTTTTTGCAGCGATCATTCGTCAAACATACAGCATTATCGGTATCCCGCGGCCTGCAATTCAAAGAGATGAGCGTAGCGTCCCCCCGCCTCCAGCAACTCCTGATGGCTCCCCAGTTCAGTGACCCGGCCGCCGTCGATCACCGCAATCCGGTCGGCGATCCGCACCGTCGAGAACCAATGCGAGATCACGATCCCGATCCGGCCTTTGAGATTTTCCTTCAATTCCGCAAAAATGGCCGCCTCGGCTTCGGGGTCGAGAGAAGACGTCGGTTCATCCAATATCCAGATATCCGAATTGCGATACATGATCCGGGCCAGGGCAAGCCGCTGCCACTCACCACCAGAAAGGTCATGTCCGCCCTCGAAAAGCCGGCCTACCTTCGAATCCAGACCATTGGGCAGCTTCCTGATCAGCCATTCGCTGCGCGAGTCCTTCAACGCTTTTGCGATCTTTTCTTCCTCCGCCGGAACGTAAGGCCACCCCATTTCGATATTCTCCCTGACGGACAATTCATAGGTGGCATAATCCTGGAACAGCACGCCGATGCGGCTTCGCAACGCTTCCGGATCGAGTTCCCTGACATCCACGCCACCCACCCGGACCGCTCCCTCCTGCGCGTCGTAAAACCGGAGCAGCAATTTTACCAGCGTGCTTTTGCCGGCGCCATTCTCACCGACCAAGGCAATCAGTTCGCCCTTCCGGATACGCAGGGAAAGCCCCTTCACCGCGGAATCGACGCCCCCCGGATATATAAAGCCGACATGATCGAATTCGACACTTTCGATCACGCCGGGAGGTAGAACACGCGGCTCGGCCGCCACCGCCAGCAGCGGGCCGATCGACAAAAAGGAAAAATAGTCGTCGAGAAAGGCGGTATGCTGGTCGACTGCCACAAAAGTGCTGGTGATCTGCCCCAACGTCCCGGAAACCGCAGTGAACGCCCCGATCACCAGGACGACCCCACCGGGGCTGATCGCGCCGGATATGCCTCTCAACGCCACAAACACATATGCAAGACCGAGGATGGTCCCCGCGATGATGCCGCTGAGCATATAGATACGTTTGCTCGAAGCGAAGATCCGCTCCCGCTGCTTAAAGAGATCTTCCGATAACCTGGTATGCCTGCCGAGAAGATAGTCACCCAACACATAAGCCCGGATCTCCTTGATGGTGCGCGACTGCACGAACATATCCCCGATGTATTGTCGTTCCCGTTCTTCAGGGGTCTCTTTATAATAATACTTATAGAGTTTAGCCGTCACCCGGCTCTCGATGGCCAGTGAAACAAAAGACGCGGCCAGCGCCAGAACGACCAGTAACCAATGCAAACTGGCGAGCAAACCGGCCATCAACACGATTGTCACGATATTTCCCGAGAGCCCCAACACCGACCATGTCAGGTCGCCCGGCCTCCAACTGACATCGCGTTTGGCCCGAGCGAGCCGATCGTGCCAGTCCGAATTGTCAAAATGCCCCATGTCGATCGTCGCAGCCTTCGCCAGCAGCCGGCGTTCGGCCTCGAGCTCCACCCGCCGTACATAAAGGTTCCGGCTATAACCGATATAGGCGCCGAGCGCCCGCTGCACGACGATAGTAAACCACAGACCGAGGATGACGGGAAGAATAGATTCGAAAGTAAACTTATGCTGATGCGCTTCCGCGATCATGTTGACCAGCTTTGCGCTGAGGTACACGGAGATGGGCGGCATAATCGCATTGAACATCCCCAGGAGAGTAAAACGCATCAGCAGCCTGGGAGACGCATCCCAGGCCATCGTCATAGCAAGTCGCAGATTTTTTCTAACCCGGTTGATGCGGTTGACGGAAAGAGCCATACATTGAAAAGTGTTCGTGAAAATAACACTTTATTCGCTCTTTAGACTCCTTACCGGGTTTGCCAGGGCCGCCCGGATCGTTTGAAAGCAAATGGTCGAAAAAGCGATGACCAGCACCAGGGCCGTCGCAAAGGCAAAAACCGTCCAGGGAACAGATATTCGCTCGGTAAAGCCCTGAAGCCACCTCTTCATGGCCAGCCAGGCGACCGGCCCTGCAATGATCAACGCAAAAACCACCAGTTTCATAAAGTCTTTCGCCAGCAGCCGTACGAGCGCCGGAACACTGGCGCCAAGCACCTTGCGGATCCCGATCTCCCGGCTGCGTTGTTCGGAACTAAACACCGCCAGGCCGAATAGCCCCATACAGGAAACGACGATCGCGATGGCGGTAAAACAAGTCACCAGCGCCGACAATCGTTCATCCGCAACATAGTTGCGTTGGAATTCCTCATTCAAAAAACTGAAGTCGAATGGCTCACCCGGATCAAGTCTGCACCATACGGCGGATATCGACCGGAGAAGCGCATCGACATTGCCGGCGCCGGCGTGAACAATGACGTAATTAAGCACGATATTGCTATCCAGCAAAAACCCGTATGACTCTATGGGCCGGTGAAGGTCTTCGAAATGAAAATTGCCGACGATGCCGATCACCTCGGAGGTATCTGCAATGCCTTTATAGATGTTGCAAATTCGCTTCCCGATCGCCGCCGCCGGCGAGGCAAACCCGAGCTTTTCCACTGCCACTTCGTTCAGGATGATATGCCGGTTTCGGTCCGAACGGACGTATTCCCGGGAAAACAGGCGCCCGGCTATGGGTTTGATGTCGAGGGTCTGTAAATAGCTTTCGTCCACATGGTTTAACAGGATCAGCGGCCCGGCATCCACGCCGGTGCCTTCGCGGTGAAAATTATCGCTGCTCGGGTTGGAGATCCCGGGATAGTAGGCAGATGCACCGACCGAAGTTATCCCGCTGTTGCGCTCGAGTTCCAGCTTCAGAGCAGGATAGATGCTCCTGGCCTGGCGGCTGGGCATGGGGATGATCAGCTGCCGGTCCCGGGCAAATCCCATATCGACGGACCGGAGAAAAAGCATCTGACGGGAAATGACAATCGCGGAAATGATCAGGATCGCCGAAATGGAATATTGGAATACCACCAGTACTCGCCGGATGGCTAAAGCCGAAAGTGAATTATGCAGACTTCCCCGTAACACGCTCGCCGGCTTAAAGGAAGAGAGGTAGAATGCCGGATATATCCCGGATAAGATGCCGGTCAGCAGCGCG
>DATJWK010000040.1:0-50212 GCA_035501395.1 Puia sp. | reverse complement strand
TGACAAAAACGAGGAAGTGGGGGGAGAACAAGGTCGAGCTGGTGATATCGGGGGTAGAGGAATGGATCGGGGGGGCGGAGAGGAGCGAGGGCGGGGAAATTTGGAGCGGGGGCAAGGCATACGATTGTATACTCACGGGTTTTTTCTTCGATAATTTTAAAGAGGCTCATGCCGCGGCGATCGTCCGACAGCTCACGCCTTTCCTGAAGAGCGGCGGCCATTGGCTGGAATCAGACTTCTATTATCCGAAAAAAAGGGGAAAGTTGTGGCAGGCGATCTTGTTGTGGGCCATGTACGTATCGGCGCGGCTGATCTGTGGCGTGGAGGCGAAACGTCTGCCGGATATGGATCGGATCTTTTGTGCGGTGGGATACCGGGTGGTGTACACGACGTACCATTATCAGCGGTTTATTCGCGGGGTCGCCTACCAACGGATGCAGTAGGGGAAGGTTGGGCGTCGGCGGAGGTTGGCGTGATGGTACAACGGGTGTATCGGAAGCGGGCAATACTCGGGTAGGAGTATTGCAGAGCATGTTGAGTGTCAATGTGTAAAAATGTTGGCAGGGTTTTCGGGACACCGCAGGTACTAAACAAGGGGATATGCTAAGAAACTATCTGTTGACGGCGTGGCGGAATCTGATCCATAACCGCGTCTATTCTGTCATCAATCTGGCGGGATTGGGTCTCGGGCTGGCCTGTGCGATGCTGATTATTTTGTACGTAAAAGATGAGTTAAGTTTTGATCGCTTCCATGTCAATGGCAATCACCTCTACCGTTTGTACTCGGAGGCAAAAGGCCCCGATGGTGAAACCAGGCGGATGGGTATCACCGGGGATGCACAGGGGCCCCGTTTCAAATCGGAGATCCCGGAGATCAGGGCATTTGTGCGCATCCAGGGTGGTTACCGGGATGCCAAACTCGGATCGACGGTCGTGCCCCAGGCCGTTTTGAACGTAGACTCCAATTTCTTGTCGGTCTTTACTTTTCCCTTGCTCAGCGGGAATGCGGCGACGGCGCTGCTACTTCCAAATGAGGCTGTCCTTTCGGAAGATGCGGCTATCAAATATTTCGGATCGACGGACGCGATCGGAAAGACCCTTATGCTCAAAACCGATTCCAGCTTTGTACCTTATACGGTTACGGGGGTCGCGAGAAGATGTCCTCAAAACTCATCACTGCAGTTCGATGTGCTGCTGTCCAAGCGGGGTTCGGCGGCGAGCGAGCAGGGCGATATGGCATGGAGCGCTTTTTTTGAGACTACCTATTTGCTGATCGATCCCCGTGCCGATCTAAAAAGGGTCGAAGACAAAATGACGCAGGTATTTATACACGATAACCCGGAAATGGTCAAACGGATAAAAGCGGCAACCGGTGGCAGGCTGGAAGGCGGTTACAGGCTGCAGCCATTTACCGCGATACACCTGACCAACAATATGGAGCGATTCGACATTACCGGCGCAAGCGATGTCACCTATTCCTATATTCTCTCCGGGATCGCTTTTTTTATTTTGCTTATCGCCTGTATTAATTTTGTCAATCTCACTATGGCGCGCAGCCTCAAGCGGGCAAAGGAGATCGGGGTGCGCAAAGTTACCGGTGGCACCAGAAAACAGCTGATCTTTCAATTTCTGGGCGAGTCGTTCATCCTTTGCGCGGTCGCCTTTATCCTTGCGCTTGCTATCGTCCAGGGGTTGTTACCTCTATTCAACCGGCTGGCCAACAAGGCACTCGTCTTATCCTATCTTTTCGATGTCCGCCTCGTTTGCGGCTACGGGGCGCTCTTTTTTCTGACCGGCTTCCTGGCCGGTTTTTATCCGGCGCTGGTATTGTCGGGATTTAATCCGGTTGAAACCCTGTATGGAAGGATCAGTCTTGGAGGAAGGAATTATTTACAAAAAAGTCTGGTCGTCCTGCAGTTTGGTCTGTCGGCCTTCCTTATCGGCGCAACGGCGGTCCTTTTCTCACAATTCAGTTTTCTCATCCATAAGGATCTGGGATACGATGACAGTCATCTTGTTCGGGTGGATAAGGCTGATCTGACGCGAGATCAGGCGAGGGTATTCAAGACGGAAATGATGAAAGATCCGAACATTCTAGCCGTGCTCCCCCGGGATGGCGGTTTAGGCTTCAATCCGGCAAAAATAAACGGCGATTCGGTTATCGGCTGTATCAACGGGACGGTTGATGAATCGTTTTTGCCGGCCATGAAGATCCGGCTTTTGCAAGGCAGGAATTTTTCCGGAGCCTTCCCATCGGATTCTGCGAATGCGGTCATCGTGAATGAACGTTTTGTCAGGAAAGCAGGTTGGAAAAACCCGATAGGCCAGCGGGTAAGTTTGGGAGAAAAAGAGAACTATCGGGTTGTCGGGGTTTTTGCGGACTACGTCTACGGGTCGCTGGCCGAAGCAATCCAGCCGGAGCTGCTGAGGATGGATAACGGCTATGGAATGATCTATATTAAAATAAAACCGGGCACGGAGACTGAAAGTTTGGGCCGTATCGAGCGCAGCTTTGGCAAGCTGTTCCCGTTGACACCGTTCTCTTATGTGTTCAAGGATGAAGAAAACAGGAGGAACTACGAGGCCGAGGCAAAATGGAAGCAAATGCTGTTGTTTGCCGCTCTCGTGACCATCTTTATTTCGTGTGTGGGTCTTTTCGGGCTGTCGGTCTTTTCCGTGGAAAGGCGGACGAAGGAGATCGGGGTGCGAAAAGTGCTCGGGGCTTCATCGGGAACCATAGCGGCCCTGGTCTCCAGGGATTTTCTGCGCCTGGTGATCCTGGCACTGGTCGTTGCGATACCGGCGGTATGGATCGGTGCAGACAAATGGTTGCAGCGGTATCCCTACCGAATTTCAGTATCGTTCTGGATGCTGGCGGGCGTGGGATTGGTCGTCATCCTGATCGCCCTGGCGACGGTCAGCTTCCAGGCGGTGCGGGCCGGTAGGGCGAATCCGGTCCAAAGCCTCCGAGTGGAATGAGGAGTCTTGCGCGTAGCGCCGACAAACAAAGGACAGGGGACCGCGTCGCGGTCCACGGGAGGGGGGCACTAAGAGAAATTTAGCGGCGGACGAGCGTTTTTTGCGTGATCATGTCGCCGACGACGTCGACGGTCTCCTTGACATAAATGTCGGTTGACAAGGCTTTCAGCCAGGCGCGGTATCGATCGCCCTTGTCTTTGTCTGCGCTGTATTTGGTGCTGTCGACGGCCAGGAATGCAACAGACATCGGCTGGGGCAGTTTGCTCAGCTTTTCGATGTGTGAGATCGTGTCTTTTACTTCCTGTTGCCGTTTGCGATATTTGTCGATGTTCAGCGGGTAGGGTTGTTCGGATTCCTTATCGAGCCAATCCGCGTCAATTCCGATCTGGTTGAATGTGGCGTTGTTCTTTATGCGTTCATTGCTCTGGCCGGCGATCGCGCCCATGTTAAGGCCGGTGTGGAACGGGTTATAGTTCGCGCGGGCGATCACGTCGTAGGGAAGCGCGTCGGGTTGGTCCTTTTCGCGGTATTTGGAATGTTCGTATGCGTCGGGTAAAACGATATCCGAGGCTACGCCGCGCAACTGGGTAGAGCCGCCACTGATCCGATAGAATTTCTCCATGGTCAGTTTGATGGTTCCCAGCCCGCTGTCAATCCCGACATTCCCTTTCTCGAGGGGAAAAGGCCGCTGGACCGTTCCTTTACCAAACGTAGAGGTGCTCCCGATGATGATGCCTCTTTTATAGTCCTGGATGGCGGCGGCGAATATCTCGGATGCCGAGGCGCTGAATTCATTCACCATGACGGTAAGCGGGCCGGTATAGAGAGCGCTTCGGGCATGATCTTCGAGTACCATGGGTCTTCCCTCGCGGCCTTTGACCTGAACGACCGGGCCCTGGTTGACGAACAGGCCTACCATTTCCACTACGTCGCCGAGCGATCCGCCGGGGTTGTTACGCAGGTCGAGGATGACACCGTCAACATTTTCTTCCTTTAGTTTTACCAGTTCCTTTGCAATGTCGATATAGCAGCGGTTACCATTGTTGTTCTCGAAGTCCGCATAGAATTCCGGAAGGTAGATATAGCCGATCTTGCCCCGATCAGAGGAGACGATGACGCTCCGCGCAAATTTCTCGTCCTGTACAATTTCGTCGCGGATAAGTGAGATAACCTTGATCGTGCCGTCCGCCTTTTTAAGCGTCAGACGGACTTCGGTGCCTTTGCCGCCGCGGATGATCTTTACAGCGTCGGGAACGGTGTAACCCGTAAGATCCACGGGTTCCTGACTGCCCTGACCGACTTTAAGGATGGCGTCGCCGACGTTAACCTGGCCTGATTTCCAGGCGGGGCTACCGGTCAGGAGGGTGGCGATCTTTATCGTGCCGTCGTCGTCCCGCAGGGAGGCGCCGATGCCGAAAAAGCGGCCGGACATGTCTTCGTCAAAGGAACGTTTTTCGACCGGCGGGAAATAGTCGGTGTGTGGGTCCATGCATTGGACGATCGTTTCCACAAATTCGTTAAAGCGGTCGTTGTCGTTGGCTTTGACTTTCAGGCGCGAGTAATACAGGTCCATGCTGCGCATGGCTTTCTGGCGGGCCATCGCTTCGAGCTGATCCGGTTTGGCGTGGGCCGTGGCAGAGTCTTTTCCGGCTTTTGCCAGGTCGAGGAGCTCGGTATATTTTTCGAGCGAGAGGAATTTCAACCGCTTTCTCAGGCCTTCCTTTCGGTCGGCTTCGGTTTTTGGAAACTCCAGCCGATCGTCGTTCAGCTCGACATACTCATCTTTCGAATAGTCGAAGGGGTGCGAAAGGATATCTTTATAAAGGGTCTCCGATTCCTGGAGCCTTTTGCGATAGATCTCGTTGACAGATTGGGCGAACTGCACGGGCGCCTTTCCGTTGATCTCGTCGTCAATGGTGTTCTCGAACCTGCGAAGGGAGTTGACGTCGGACTGCATCAGGATCTTTTTTTCCGGGTCGATTCCGTTGAGATATTTCCGGAAGACTTCGCGGGAGAAGCTGTCGTCGATCGGTCGCGGGCTATAGTGAATTTCGGCGATCATCGCCCCCACGTCATGCAGTATCTTCTCATATTTCGTAGGAGAATGACGGTGAGGAAGGGGATGTTTGGGTAGTGCGGAGCTGCGAGAGGGCGCGGCGATGCCGAGGACCAAAACCACCAGGGCCAGAAGCCAATTTCTTTTTATCAGCATAGACATCAAAGTTCTTGTTTAACGGGTCGACAACCTATTGTAGTATGTGAAGGCTTGCGGCCTTCTTTGTATAATGCTCTTTCTCAAAGATAGTTCAAAGAAACCATGCCAGGGGAGTGAATGCGTCACATTAGATTATTGTTTAATATAATAAAGATGCGATCTGTTCCGGGCGGCCGGGCGGTGATGGTGCAGTTGAACGACCCCGGGTAGCCATTAAAAAAGCGGGGTCGGTTGTTGAATCGGTTTCCGGGGACAGGGAATATAGGCAACATTTGTCTTCTTAAACTCATGCTTATGGATTTTCATCCCATCCGAGATCTGGTGCTGGCGTTCTTCGCCGGGTGCCTTGGGTTTGCAGCGAAAGGAAAATAGGATATGATGCGCGCAATATTTCCGGGCCCTGATGTCAATTCTTTGTGTCGAGCATGACCGGCGTATTGCCTTTGCCCAAAATGATGACTTTTGTGTTTGGTGACTTCGCGATTTCCAACTGTGCCTTGATGGTTTCGTACTGGAGCTGGCGGTCGGTCAGGCTTTCGCTGATGATATGCTGGTAGTCGGCGATACCCTGGGCTTCGACGCGTTTCCGCTGCGCTTCCTGTTGCTCCTTTTGCAAGACGTATTGCATTTTCTGCGCGTCCTGCTCGGCGGTCATTTTTTGTTCGATGCTGGCCTTTACAGCCTGCGGGAGGCTGATATTCCGGATAAGCAACTGTTCGAGCACCAGACCGCGCTTCTGAAATTCACCGGTGATCGATTCGAAGATTCGGCGTTGGAATTCGTCGCGTTTGGTGGAATAGAGGGAAACGGCGTCATAGTAGACGGCATTGTCCCGGATGCGGGTGCGGGCCAGCGGCCGGACGATCTTATCGGTATAGTCGATACCGGTTTCGCGGAGGATACGTGGTGCTTCGGTGGGCAGTACCCGGTAGAGAACGGTCAGGTCGATAACGACTTCGAGGCCGTCCGAGCTAAGGACCCGGATGGCGTCGTCCCCTTCCCTGGCACCTTCATCACGAACAGCGCTCATCGTGTAATTCTGCGTTTTGACATCCATTTTATGCACCTCCATCAGCGGATTGATAAAGTGCAGCCCGCTTGTCAGCACATCATTCTGGACGCGGCCGTAGAGGGTCTGGACGCCGATTTCGCCGGCGCCGATCTGTACAAGGGATGCGGAGGAAAGCCCGGCGAGCGCTATGAGCAATCCAAGGATCTGAATGGGTCTGCTGTAACGTCGAAGGCTATCGGCTCTGCCCGCGATGACGAAACCGGCGATCAGCACGAGGATACCTAATACCAGGAAGAACATGGGGTTAAATTTTCAGTAAAGTTATACCGGAAAAGCGTCGGTCGCGTCAGACAGAAGTGACCAGCGGCAAACGCCGCGTTGAATTTCGTACATTCGGTCATTAATCGGACGGATATGAATTACAAATGGATAGCTGGTGTTGTCCTGATCTTTTTGGAGCCGGCGGCTGCGATGGCGCAAAGGGACCAAGGGTACCAGGTCCTTCGTATGACCTCCGCCTTTACCTCCTTTCCGGATACCGGGCGGGCGAAAGCATGGCTGGATGGAGACAGCGTTCTTCAACCCGTTGCCGGTCATTATGACGATAGCAGCGTGATTTTGGTGGTTCCGCCGCGATTGAAGCGCAGCCGAAACACGGACCTCATCTTCTGGTTTCATGGCTGGCATAACAATATCGACACCGCCTTGCAATTCTATGGGCTGGCGAGGCAGTTTGCAGCGGCAAATTGCGATGCCGTGCTGGTGCTCGGCGAGGCCGCCCGGAATTCGGCGGATAGCTATGGAGGTAAGTTAAAGCAAAAGGGAGATTTCGCCGGATTGGTGCGTGATGTAATGAATGAATTGAAACGGTACGGAGTTGTTCCGGCGGATGCGGTGGCCGGACATATTGTTTTGGGCTGTCATAGCGGCGGGTATTCTGCTGTGGCGGATATCCTTGCGAACGTTCAGGTGCCGGTGGATGAGGTCTACCTTTTTGATGCGTTGTATGGAAGGCTACCGGTTTTTATGGACTGGATCCGGCAGGACAGGCGGCATCATTTTGTCCACTGGTATACCGATCACGGCGGTGGTACGGATGTCGTTTCCGATACGCTGATGCGTCAACTGGGGGTGCAGCATATCGACTATTTGCTTACGACCGAGGCATTGTTGGATGCCGGTCAGATCCGGAACAGCAGGGTCCTTTTCGTCCACAGCACGAGAGAACACAATGTGATCATCGACAATCCCGACGACTTCAAATTGTTGCTGGAGAATAGTTCTGTACTTTTGAGAAAACGGTAGCCAATGAAATTAGCAATTGCGGATGACCATCCCGTGTTCCTGGAGAGCCTGACACTCCTTGTGGAGAAGATCCCGGGCTATGAGGTGGTAGGGAAGATGAGCAATGGGCGGGAAGTGCTGGAGTTTTTCGGGCATTCAAAGGCGGACATGGTACTGACGGATATCCAGATGCCGGTGATGGGCGGGATCGAGTTGATCGGAGAGTTGCGGCGATTACAGCCGGACGTGAAAGTGCTGATGCTCACCATGCTGGAGGACACGGAAACGATCAAGGCTGCATTAAAGGCGGGCGCGGTGGGATATGTCTTCAAGAGCGCCAGCCTGGAGGAGTTCGCCAGGGCGTTGAATACGATTGCGGGCGGCGGAAAATATTACAGCGAGTTGGTCATGCAGCGGGTGTTGGAAAGCACGAAAGAGGGCGCGATGGACGGGCTGACGGACAGGGAGCTCGAGATCATGCGGCTTATCGTTTCGGGTTTGAAAAGCTCGGAGATCGCGAAGCAACTTTTTATCAGCGTGAATACGGTGGAGACACACCGGAAGAATATTTTTTCGAAGACGCGGGTAAAGAATGCGGTGGGTCTTTCGCATTATGCGCGAAAACATGGGATCATTTAGCGAGCGGCTTCGGGTGAGACCCGCCTACGCCAAGGCTTCGGCGGGTGAGAGTGGGATGGTGAACCAGAAAGAGGTGCCTTCGCCGGAGGTTTGGACTTCGAGTGTTCCCCTTAGTGATTCGATGCGTTCGTTGACGTTGCGAATGCCCATTCCATCCTTTTTTGTATCCGGAATTCCTTTTCCATTATCGGAGATCAGCAGGTGCAGTTCCTTTTCGGTGGCTTTGAAAAGGATGGCTGCGCGCGTGGCCCTGGAGTGACGCAGGATATTGTTACAGCATTCGAGGACGATCGAATAAATATTGAAAGCGGTAACCTTGTCGAGCGGGAGGCCCGGGTCGATATTTGTCAATTCGAATGAGATGATGCCTGTCTGGTTGAGTTTGGCGACCAGCGTCTCCAGGGCTGCCGGCAGGCCCTGGCGTTCAAGGTTGACGGGCATCATATTGTGGGCGATATAACGCACCTCATTGCAGGCGGTGTCCATCATGTCCAGGACGCTTTGAAACAGCTTTTGTTCGTTGGGTGGGAGGGCGGATGGGTCGAGGACCTGGATGCTGAGTTTGGTGGCGGCGAGGAGGCTGCTCAGGTTATCGTGGAGTTCGGAAGCTACCCGTTTCCGTTCGAAATGCTGTCCTTTGAAGTGGGCATCCAGGATCTCCTGGTTCTTCCTGGCAAGCTCGATGTTCTTCCGGTGCATCTTCCGGTTGTACCAGGCAAGGAGAATTGCCGTGACGGCCAGAAGAGCGAGGAAGGTGATCAGAAAATAACCGGTTTGACGGTGGAAGCGAGCCTGTTGTTCGAATTGCCGGCGATCGGCCTTCGCCTGCAGCGCCGTGTAGTCGTATTTGTGTTGGATTTCGGCGATATCTTTTACGTTCTGGTCCTGATTCAGGCTGTCGTCGAGGTTGACCCATTGCCGGTAGTGGGTCAATTCGGCAGCCGTGTTGTCATTCAGCGAGTCCAGTTTGTAAAGAAGCTCATAGGCGCGGAGGCGGTCGAGACCGCTGTTGTGCTGATTGCCCAGGGTCAGCTCGAGTTGCGCATATTTTGACACGGAGTCGCGGATGTGCAGCGCGAGGAAGGCTTTACCCAGCCAATAGTAATGGTAATTCAGGTGATAGCCGCGTTTGTCTCCGGTAAGGGCCTCGCGGGCGATCATGATTGCGCTGTCGGGGCGGCCTTTTTTTATGTACAGTCCCGCAAGATAGTCCATGGCTTCCCACCGCATGGTCATGGGTTGCACGGACATGACGCGGAGGGCCCGGTGGAGGGCGGCTTCGGCCTGCGGAAGTTTGTCAAGCGCCATGTAAATCCGGGCTTCGTAGACCAGGGGGAGACCGCCGGCATAGGCGGGCCAGGCATGGCGGACAGCGCTATCGCAATAGCGCAGCGCATCGTCATATTCTTTGTTTGCGAAGTAGGTATAGCCGATGTTGGCGTATGCAACGCTTTGGCGTTCGAGGATCTGGTCGTTGGGAATGTGGTGGGTGCTCATCCAGGTGTCGCAAAGGGTGAGCGCGGTCAGGAATTTTTCCACGATTGCTTTTTCGTCTGCATGCATGGAGATCAGGTTCTGACCCCAAAGACAGTAGGCGGCGGCCTCATAGTCGGCGCGGTCAAGCTGGTGGCTGCCTTCGATCAGGCGAAGGATATATTGCTGGCTTGAATCGATATAGGTGGTGTCGTGGCTATCGCCGGATGTGCGGCTGCGGATATTAAAGATGTCGGCGATCTGGTAGCAGGCGTCGAGCGTGTTGGTATCGGGCTTTCCGGGAATGCTTTTGGCGATAATTTGGCGAAGGGGCGCGAGGGCGGATTCGTAATCAAAGCCTTTACCGGTATGGGACTGGGTCTGGCCGTAGGTGTATTCCATTAGGGTCAGGAAGATCGCAAATAAAGAGGCCAGTCTTTTCACGTTAGCGTATTGGCCTGTAAATATAGTAAAATCGCGGATTTTCTGCGGAAGGGGGAATGAAAGAGCCGCCCGGCGTTCGCCGGGCGGCTGATGTCGGTTGTATTAATTATCAATTCAATATAAAGGCTTTTGCATTTTCGAAACGAGTTTTCTATATTGTGCCTGCCAATTAAATTCCAATGTATCTATGAAGAAGCTATCTCTCCTATTCTTTCTTCCCCTTACCATTTTGTCGTGGCTTCCGGTAGATCCTTCGGCTACCAACCTTGCGGATGTGCGGGTGGGTGCGTGGCCTATGAACCTGGAGCGGGATATCGACCGGCGGGATACCACGTATGCGCTGATCTTTCGTGACCAGCAGTATATGGATTTCGTGATGATGGACACGCTGGAGTTTGCGAACCTGGGTCAGTTACGTTATTTCGGACAGGCCCTCGATGTGCTGAAAAAGGGCCATAACGGCGATATCGCCAATTTTAAAGATTATTCGATCAAGCGGGCGGACAAGCGGCTTGACGGGGGTGTCTGGTATATGCTGAAGATCAAGTTCGGTTTAACCGATTTTCAACAACCGGAGGCGGATATCATGTGCAAAACTATAGCCGGTCTCAGATAATAAATTCCTCTGTAAAACGTTTTTTTGGATTGTAACACGAAAAGAAAACTTCCGCTATGAAAAAGATCATCCTATTTTCTCTGCTTGCCATACCTTTTATTTCAAAGGCGCAGTTCACCATTACAAATTCTTCGACGACCAGTCTTTTGCAAGTGCGGCAAGGGGTCTGGCCGATGGAGTTGCAACGGATCATAAAAGACCTGGATACTTGTTATGTACTCGAATTCCGCGACCAGCAGTACAGCAGCGTCGTCAATATATCGGATCTTCGATTCGGCAATATGCAGCAGTTAAGATATTTTATGCAAGGTCTTGCCGCGTTGAAGAAGGGGAATACGGGTGACATCGCGAAATTCAGGGACTATTCGATCAAACGGATCGACGTAAAGGGCCAGGGCGCTTGTTATACCCTGAGCTGTGGGGAGGGCGAGCTGACTAATTTTCAGCAAGCTGATGCGGACAGAATGATTGCGGCGATCAGAACTTTATAATATATTATTGTTGGATCAACCTGAACCGCCCGCCTCCCTGAGGCGGGCTTTTTTTGTATATTTCGGGCATGAAAAACCTATTATACTTTTTTTTGTGGATGGTTGTGGGGATGCGGGCGAGCGGACAGGAAACCGACCGGCTCGTGAAAAGGCTGATGGATACGGCGCATGTCACGGGCCTTTGCCTGGGAATTGTTCGCGACGGCAAGATTGCCGATGTGAAGGCCTATGGGTTTAAGAAAAAGGAATTCGGCCAGCTAAACGATACCGCCACGTGTTTTTATGCCGCCTCTTTCTCGAAGGCGGTTTTTGCTTACCTGGTCATGAAGTTGGTCGATGATGGCGTAATCGACCTGGATAAGCCACTGTATCGATATCTGCCCCGGCCGCTCCCGGAATATGACAATTACAAGGACCTGGCGGGCGATGACCGCTGGAAACTGCTTACAGCAAGGATCTGCCTCGATCACACGACGGGATTCCCGAATTTTCGCTGGTTTAATCCGAAGGGGAATCAGAAGCTCGAGTTCTTTTTTACGCCGGGGACGAAGTATGCCTACTCGGGTGAGGGAATGGCGCTTTTGCAGCTGGTGGTGGAAACGGTTACCGGGAAGCCGCTTGATTCGCTCGCCCGGGAGCAGATATTTATTCCGTTCGGGATGCGGCGGACGAGTTATGTGTGGCAGCCTGCGTTTGAGGATGATTTTGCGGTGGGACATTTAGAGGATGAATCGGCCATTCCGAAAAAGAAGCGCACGAAGGCAGGCGCCGCCGGATCGATGGAAACCACAATTGCGGATTACACACGTTTTCTGGCGGCGGTACTCCAGGGAAAAGGGTTGTCGGAAAAAGCGTGGAAAGAAATGACGTCGATGCAGATACCGATCCATTCCGCGCACCAGTTTCCGTCGCTGGATACGGCGACGACGAAGGACAATGATAAAATCGGGCTTGGATATGGGTTAGGCTGGGGACTTTTTACGAGCGCGAAAGGCCCGGCGTTTTTCAAGGAAGGACATGATGATGGCTGGGAACATTTTGGGCTTTGTATCCCGGGGGCAAAGGAGGCGGTTGTGGTGATGACGAACAGCAGTAACGGAGAGCGGATCTTTAAGGAGTTATTCGAACGGCTTGCGGGAGTCACGATTCCGTGGGGATGGGAGCGGTATACTCCATATTAGTGGCGAAGCGGCGGTTCGGTTGGTTGAATCGTTTGATAGATATGCCATGCGGCATACAGGTCTTCGGCCGCGATCCCCAGGGATTTGAACAGGGTGATGTCGGCGTCGTTGTCACGGCCGGTCTTTTTGCCTGTCAGGACTTCACCCAGCTCTGCTTTCACGTGTGCATCGGAGATGGCGCCTTCGGCGCGCGGGATCAGAAAGTCACCGGCTTCTTTGAAAAGTGATTCGTAGCGATCGGTGAAGACCAGGGAGCGGCGCATGGCTTCCGTGTCGACTTCGCGTTTGTTCGGAGTGCAGGAGCCCACGACATTGAGATGGGAACCGGGCTTTAGCCAGCTGCCTTCCACGACGGGCTCTGCCGCGGCGGTGACGGTGCATATAATATCGGCCGATTTAACGGCAGCCGCTGCCGTGTCGGCGATTTGCATGGGGTAACGGCCTTTAAGCTGGTCATTCAGCGTGTTGGCGTGGGTGGCGTTGCGGCCCCATAAGTAGATGGTTTCGATCGGGCGGACCAGCGAGATCGATTCGATGTGCCGGGCTGCCTGTTCGCCGGTGCCGATGATGGCGACAGTCTTTGCTTCTTCCCGGGCGAGCAAGCGGGTAGCGAGCGCGCTGGCGGCAGCGGTGCGGATGGCGGTCAGTTCGGCGGCGTCGAGGATGACCAGCGGTTGGCCGTGCGTGGCTTCGAAGAGGATGACGACGCCCTGGTGGGAGGGTAGGCCGGCGGGACCGTTTGCGTGGAAGATGGTGATGAGTTTGATACCGATGATATTGGGGCCTTCGGCGAATCCGGGCATCATGCCGAGTATACCGCTATGGTCGGGTAACCACATCAGGGAACGAAGGGGCTGCAGGATGCGCCCTTCCGCGAGATCGCGGAACATCGTTTCCATGATCGTAATGCAGGTGTGCATCGGGAGAAGCGACTTTATTTTTTCATTATTTATATATAGCGGTTCCATAATTATCTTTGGTCTATGAGACCAATATATTGTTATTTTTTGATTCTTTCCCTTGCCCTGGTATCCTGTGTCAGCACCGGAACCTACAAATCCCTGCAGGTTGAAAAGTCCAGGACCGATTCACTCTATACCTGGGCGATGCAAACCCTGAAGGCCAGTCAGGCGGATAATGCGCGGCTAAGCAAGGAGAAGGCGGGGCTGAAAGACTCGGCCAATGATTTAAACGTCCAACTGGCCGCTGTCAAACAAAATAACGCTTTGCTGCACAAGCAACTGGACAATCTCTCGGCGATCAGCACCGCACAGGCGGAGAGTATCCGGAAATCCATCGACAATATCGGAGCGAAGGATTTGTACCTGCAGCAACTCCGGATGGCCCTATCGAGCCGGGATTCGGCGAATCTTGCGGTGTTGTTGGAGGTCAAGGCCGCGATGGGAAGTTTTCCCGACTCGGTGATAGGGATAAAAGTGGGTAATGGGGTCGTGAGCTTGACGGTTGCCGACAATCTGCTTTTCGGGGATGACCCTTCGAATGTGGCGGTTACGGATAAAGGTAAAACGATGCTGGTGCGGTTATCGCGGGTGCTGAGGGACCAACCCGGGATTTCTTGCCGGGTGGAGTCGTTCCTGGACAGCGCGGGGATGGCTGCAGATTCGGTTGGGGACAGTTGGGAGGTGAAAGCGCGACGGGCCGTTGCGGTGGTCCGCGCATTACAGGTGCAATACAACGTCGCCCCGGAGCGGCTGGTGGCGGCAGGGAGCGGGGAGACGGGGCGGGGGACGAGGATTGTTTTGGTCCCGCCGGCTGAGCAGCTGTCGGAAGTTCTGGAAAAACGATAAGCATGAAAAACGTCTGGGCTATTGTGGTCTGGGGGGTGCTGATCTTTGCGATCGGAACTTACCTGGATAAGGTCAGGGGGATGTTGATGGCAGGAGGGGATCCGGTAATGGTTTATGTCATTCGGTTCGGGATCGGGTTGGCGCTGGCAGCTTTTGTAGTATTGGTGGGGCGGTGGGTAAGGAGATGGAGCGGAGGGATGTCTCCCGGTAGATGGTTTGTAGCCGGGGCGTTGGCTTGGTTGATCGAGGGGAGTTATGGATGGGGCATGGATCCGGCGCGGACCATTGATATCCAGGTACATGACACCATGTTTGTTATCGGGCATTTCCAGGCTGTTTGTGCTGTGGTTGTGCTCTATTTGATGATCGGGATTATCTATTTCCAGGGGAGGGGTATGAATCGGGTGCTGGGGTATATTCATTTTTTTGCAACTCATGCCGCATTGTACGTATTGTTATGGATGCAATATCTCAATCCTGCCTACCAGGTCAGAAGATATCTTGAGTTTAGTGAATTCATACAATATCAAATGGTGAGCAAGGCGTACGAGGCGATGGCGATAGTCATTGTAACTGCGAACCTTTTATTTGTGGTGAACCTATTTTTGTTATTGTTTAGTCGTGGAAGACGGCGGGCGCCAGATGGCAGGTTTCGGTAGGTCCAACGAGGTGGTTGAACCAACTTGTACGAAATTGTACAAGGTGTGGGTTGGGGAGGGTGGCGGTTCTGCGGAACTTTAGCGGACCAAAACTCTACGACGATGAACAAACTACGGGCGGCAAGGGGCGCTGCGTTCAGGACAGGAGGCACTGCGTTCGGGACAGGGGGCGCTGCGTTCGGGGCAGGAGGCGCGAGGTTTAGCGACGCGGGTATTTACTTCTATGGAGCCGCGATGGCTGCATTCGGGATCATTGAGCTGAGTATCCGAAATTTTCTGGTGAGCGAGATCCAGGTACCCGAAGGGGTGCCGTTGAGGGGCGCGTTGGTCATCTTGTCCATCGCGGTGTTCCTTTTCGCGGCTGTGGCGATCTTCTTTCGGTTCAGGCGGCAGCTGGCGTTGCTGCTGGTAGCGGGGATGTATCTTATATTATTGTTGACTGTTCATTTGCCGGCGCTTGTTGCGAATATTTACAATGGCGGCGATTGGGCCGTTACATTTGAGGGGATCATGATCGGCAGCGGGGCGATCATCATTGCCGCGCAATTGCCGAATGATTCCGGGTTAAGCGGGCGATGGCTGAGAATCATCCAGCTATCGGCGGTGGTGGGGCATTATTTATTTGCTTCCGCGCTTTTCCTTTTTGCGATCCAGCACATTATTTACTTCGACTACATTGTTACGTTGATCCCGGCATGGATGCCGGTGAAGGTGGCGCTTGCCTACCTGGTCATTGCGGCTTATATCCTGTCGGGGCTCAGTTTTGTGATCGGACGGGGTGTCGGGTTGGCGGCATTTTGGCTGGGGGTTATGTTCGGCTTATGGGTGATCCTGTTACACGCGCCGAGGGCGATAGGAAAATGGAAGGTGGAGGCGGAGTGGGCCAGTTTATTTGTCGCCCTGGCGGTGTGCGGGGTATCGTTCTATATTTGCCGGCGGGAGACGGTCAGTCAGCCAGACGGGCTAATAGTATTGCCGCACGTTTGATCAGCCACGGGTATTGCCGGAGATTTATCGTTTCACCTGCTTTATGGGCTCCGGTTCCGGATGCCCCCAATCCGTCGAGACAATCGACGTATTGTGCGATATCCGAGATGTCGCCCGCGCCCCGGGCGCCGGGGTCGCCGCTGACGGTGGGTCCAAGACCCATGTCCGACGTCACCTGCGACACGATGGCCACGAGGCGAAGGTTACCGGGGGTCGGCGGCATAGCAGGGAGGCCGTCGGAGAAGCGGATGGTGGAGTGGGCGCCAGGCAGGCTTGAGGCGACGATTGCACGCATTTTCCCGCGGGCCGTGTCTTTCTGGCCATCGGAGAGGAATCGAAGGTCGCCGGTGATGTGGGCGGCGGGGGAGATGATGTTTGTTTTACCGAGCGCGGTTCCGCGAGCGTCCATCGGGTCGATCTGGATATCGGAGCCCCCGACGATGAGTCCCGGGTTGAAGGTCAGGTATTGTTCGTGGCCCAGCTGTTCCCGAAAGCTGTTGAGAATTCGGGCCGCTTCATAGATAGCTCCGTCGCCCGCGGAGTCGGAGAGGATACCGGCTGAGTGGCCGGTTTTTGCGGTAATATCGATACTCCAGCCGCTCGCGCCTCGCCTGGCGGCAGCTACGGTGTCAAGGCCTTTGGCGCTTTCGAAGGCCAGGGCGATGTCGCAGGTGCGTGCGCGTTCTATAAAATCATGGCGGGCGACGGCATGCGGGTGACCGGAGCTTTCTTCGTCCCCCGTGAAATAGACGATACAGTTCATGTCTTTAAGCAGGCCCGCTGCCGCGAGGGCCTGTAATGCGGAAATGATGACGACGTCGCCGCCTTTCATATCGTTGACGCCCTGACCGGTCGCGGTAGAATCGTTGAGTTTGGTATAGGGCCCGGCCGGCATGTCGGGTTCAAAGACGGTATCGAGGTGACCGATCAGGAAGAGGCGTTTCCCCTTTTTGCCGTGGTGGGTGGCGACGAGATGGCCGGCGCGGTGGAGGGAATCGGGTTCGTTGACCCATTCGATGGTAAAGCCGAGGAGTTGCAATTCGCGGGCAAAGAGCGCGCCGACCTTCTTGACGCCTGCGGTATTCAGGGTGCCGCTGTTGATGTTGACCGCGTCGGTGAGCAGTTGGATCGAAGCATTAAAGTGGGCGTCGACGTAGTCGGTCAGTTGCTTTTCGGTGGGGGACAGCTGAGCGCGGGCGGGGAAAGCCGGGGCGACGAGGACGGCGAGCGCGGCGATGGCGCGGATAAGCGGAATGCGCGGCCGGCCCGGGTGGTGGGGTTGCAGAAGTTTTCTCATGGTTACTAAGATAGGATTTTCGGGCGAGGAGCGCGTATTTGACAAATTTCAAAAGATAAGATCCCAATATATCAGAAGGCCGAGGAGTATGGCATAGCTCAGGGCATTTGCCGAAAGCAGGAGCAGGTGGAACTTGTTTGGCTTCTTCCGGATATAACGAATCGTGGCAATCACTATGGGAATAAACAGGATCAGGAGGGCAAGCGGAAACCAGGAAGACAGATTTAAGAGCCACCGCCCCTCTTCCCGGTATGGGCGGTTAAAATAATAAATGGCAATGTTGTCACTCAAATTGAATGCATCCCAGGCGAGGCCCAGGTTGATAATGAGCAGGGCGAGCCAAATGGGGGCACGTTTCTTCAGGAAAATGACCGCGAAAACGGGCAGCGATAGAACAAGGAAGAAAAATAGCAGCGTAAGGGTCAGGCGCATCCGGACATCGTTGAACGGCGTTTTGAACTTCGTGAAGCGGATGTATTCGGGATTCGGCGGGAACAGATCGGTCATAAGAAAGGCGTGGTTCCCCTTTGACAATTCCTGGTCCAGGTTGAAGGTGATGCATTTGCTGTAGTCGTGGTAAAAATACAGGTAGATCAGTTTGTCCTTCAGGTCATAGATCGTGGTATACGTTGTGCCGTCGCCCAGCCTCCGTCTGCACTCGTGCATCGTATCCATCATTGCCGTGCAGAATGCAAGGCTGGTGTCCTCTTTATTCTGCAGAAAAGCCCTGCCTCGTTTGTAGCGGCCGATTTGTACGTCCTCCGGTTTGGTAAGGGAAGGACAAAAATTGGCGAGCACGTATTTTTCGTCGTGGCCGAGGATGGTGGTGTCCGCTTCGACGACGAGGTATTCCCCGCTTTTGTCCACGAACAGAAGCATGCTGCCGTTCATCCTGCTTCTCTCGAATCGGGAAACGAAGTCGCGGACCTCTTGAACGGAGGCGCATTGCTGCAGGATGGTTTTGAGAAAATTGCCGAAGTCGGATCCCATCGGCTTTTTTCCCGGTGCCGGATGCAAGGTCCGCCGGTACACGGCGAACCCGTCATAGACGAGCCCCTTTTCGTTGATTCCGCCCTGTGGCCACCAGTCGTCGTGACCCACATAGGCCGCGCCATAATGCCCGTTGGAGCCTGATTCAAACCAAATCCTTGAATTGACGCGCCAGGCATCTTCGTTATTGCCTACCAGGGTCTTCCCGAAAACCGTGATCTTGAACATGCTGCATGGCCGGCAGTAGTCGGCGACGAGCAAGAGAAGAATGGTGACAGCATATCGAAGCAGGCGAAAGGAACTAACCATCTTCAAATATACATAGGAAAACGATGTATTGTTATAATATGTATTAAAAACCGGTTAAATGACAAGCGGTACAGGGGCTGGGCGGGTCAACCCGTCATTAGGAGTATATTTATAATAAATCACCCACTGTCATGTTTAAGAATCTTCTTCTTGTCGCGCTGCGTAATCTCAAACGGGACAAATGGTATAGTCTGCTCAATATCCTCGGGTTGACGATCGGGATTACGTTTGGGCTGCTGCTCATCTTTTATGTCAAGGATGAGTTGAGTTATGACCGGTACAACAAAAAGTTGGACCGGATCTTCCGGATCACGGCATATGTCCAGGAACAGGAAAAACCCGTGATGAAGTGGTCCGCTACGCAAAATCCTTTGGGGCCGACCCTGAAAAAGGATTTCCCGGAAGTCGAAGAGGCCGTACGCTTTATAGCGAATGGTAAGAATATGTACCAAAACGGGGATACGCGGCTCTATATAGACAAGGTATTTATTGTCGACAGTACGGTATTCAACGTATTTACCTATCCTTTCCTGGAAGGAGACCCCCGGACTGCGCTTGTGGCGCCGCATTCCATGGTACTCACCGAATCGGTGGCCAGGTCGTATTTCGGTCAGCGCACGGGCGTGGTTGGAAAGTCATTGCGGAACGAGAAGGGTGAGGTATACAAGATTACGGGGGTGATCACAGATGTCCCGAAGAACTCCCATTTGCGATTTAATATCCTGATTTCGCAAAGTACGATTGCGAAAGACTTCGATCTGAATTGGGGAGGATTCGGCCTCTTTACCTATGTGCTGCTAAAACCGAATACCGATCCGGCGGCCTTTGAAAAGAAGCTTCTTCCCATGTACGACAAATATATGGCGCCGATCTTTTCCCAATACGGTATCAAGGTTCGCTATGGGGTGCAGCCGGTCGGATCCATCCATTTGTATTCCGATTTTCAGGGTGAGCCGGAGGAGTTGGGCAGCATCTGGTATGTCTATATTTTCGGGTCGGTGGCGATGTTCATGTTGCTCATTGCCTGTATCAATTACATGAACCTGGCCACTGCCCGTTCAGCCAGGAGGGCCAAAGAGATCGGGATCCGGAAGGTGACGGGTTCCACCCGGCCGCAACTGATTGCGCAATTTCTTGTTGAGTCGATGCTAACGGCGCTGTTTGCCTTGCTGGTCAGTATCGGGTGTATCGCCCTGTTGCTACCGCTGTTCAACACGCTTTCGGGGAAGTCGATCAGTTTTGGCTCCCTGCTGGAGGCGAGCACGTTTGTGATCCTGTTGGCGGTGATATTGTTCGTTGGCCTCGTCGGCGGCAGCTATCCGGCCTTCTATCTGGCCAAATTCAATCCGATCGATGTCCTGAAGGGGAGGCTCTCCAAAGGGTCCAGTAATGTCGTGTTACGCTGGGTGTTGGTGGTGGTGCAATTTTCCATTTCGATGGTCATGATCATCTGCACATGGGTCGTGTATAATCAGCTGAGCTATCTGCGGAATAAGGACCTGGGGTTTGACAAGAATTATGTGTTATCCCTGCCCGTGAATGCCGATCATGACGTGAGAAGCAAGATCCTGGCTTTCAAAAATGAAATGCGAAAGAACCCGCAGGTGATTTCTGTCAGCACTTCCGACGCTGTCCCGGGTCAGGGTATCGGGTTACAACTGCTGGAGGTGGAGACCAAAAAAGGGTATACCGATCAGGGGGTCAATGTCTACAGGGCGGATGAAGACTTTTTCAAAACGCTGGGAATAAAAATCGCAAAAGGGAGAAATTTCTATGGTTTGTCCGATACGTTGCATAGCATTATCGTTAATGAGAATATGGTGAAGTTCTTTGGCTGGGATAATCCGATAGGCAAGCGGGTTAAGTTCCCCGGCGACACTTCTTCCCGGGACTACTGGGAGGTCGTGGGAGTAGTGCACGATTTTAATCAGCAATCGTTGTATAACCCGATAGCGCCGTTGATAATCCCTTTCAGGGCCAATGGCAATATGATCCAGGTGAAATTGGATCCTGCGGCTATTCCCGGTACGATTGCGGAGATTGAAAAGACCTGGAAGGCGGACTTCCCCGAACTCCCCTTTTCGTATACCTTTCTTGACCAGGACTTTGATTCCCAGTATGTGGCGGATCAGAAGCGGGGAAAGATATTCACGAGCTTTTCCATCCTGACGATCCTTATCACTTGTCTGGGGTTGTTGGGTCTGATCGCGTTCACGACGCAGCAACGCCAAAAGGAGATCAGTATCCGCAAGGTGATGGGCGCGAGCGTTGGGCAGATCGTGCCGCTGCTGACGCGAAATTTTATCTGGCTGGTGGGGCTATCCTGGCTGATCGCCTGCCCGGTGGCGTGGTTGTTCATGCACAGTTGGCTCAAGGCATTTTCTTATAGCATGGGGCTGCAGCCGATGCCGTTTGTGTTCTCGGCGCTGGCGGTGTTGCTGATCACGATGATGACCGTTATTTACCACACGCTAAGGGCGGCGGTAGCCAATCCGTCGAAAAGTCTCCGGACAGAGTGAGGGGGTGGTTCAGAAGTCGTGATGATCAGTCGGAAGGCTGACGGGGCGGGGAGCGACGCCTTCTTTTGTGATCTTTACCGGCAGGATATGACCTTCGGCGTCGAATTCCATCTTATCGATGCAGACGACGCGGTGGTTGGGATCGGTGTCACCCAGCGGCCGGCGATGATAGACGATGTAGTAGTCATCCGTACCGGGGATACGAAGAACGGAGTGGTGACCGGCACCGGTAGCTACGGCCATGTCCTGCTGGAGGATCTTGCCGATCCGCCGGAATGGGCCGGTAGGATGGTCGGCGACGGCATAGGCGACGGAATAGTCCGGGCCGGTCCAGCCGCCTTCGGACCACATCAGGTAATACTTTCCTTTGCGATAGATCATATAGGGGCCTTCGACATAATGCTCAGGGGTGATCTCTTTAAATGTCGTACCATCGGGGAGGGGTTCAAAACCGGTAAAGTCGGAACGCATCCGCGCGATATTGCAATGTTGCCAGCCGCCGTAGATGAGATACCAGGTCCCATCGGCGGGGTCCCGGAATACGGCCTGATCGATCGGCTGGGCGCCGTTATGGAATTTGTCGATCAGGGGACGGCCGAGGTAGTCTTTGTAAGGGCCTTCCGGGCGGTCAGCGACGGCGATGCCGATGCCGCCGGTCGTGCTGTCGTTTTGAATATCGTTTGCACCAAAGAAGAAGTAATATTTTCCGTCGCGTTTCGCGATGGCGGGAGCCCACATGGCCCGATGCGCCCAGCGGATGGCGTTGGTGTCGAGGATATGGGCATGCCGTTGCCAATGAACGAGATCGTTTGAGGAAAAAGCGTCGAAGAAGACCTGTTCGTTGTAGCGTGCGGAATAAGTAGGGTATATCCAGTAGGTATGACCGAAGACGGCGGTTTCGGGGTCGGCGTACCAGCCGGGAAAGACGGGGTTGCCGGAGCGTTGGGTGGGCGGCGCGGGAGATTGCGCCTCAGCGCGAATGGCAACGGTTAGGAGGACAGAGAAGTAAATAACTGTTCGCATCATATTGGAAGGCAAACTACGGAAAAAATGCCTCCCTGGGTCGGGGAATTATGTACCTTACTTCAAAATTTTCTTTCATGAAAAGCATTCTGTTAACGATTGTGATTGTGGGGTGTCTGGTTGTAACGTGTATGGCGACCGGAGCGTCCGATACGGCAGCCTTGCTGGGGCGTTGGGATCTTACGGTAAGCATGGACGGGAGGCCGGTACCGTCCTGGTTCGAGGTGATCAAGTCCGGGTCGCGGATGCTGGTGGGACGGTTTGTCGGCGGCGGCGGGAGTGCAAGACCGGTATCGCGGTATTATTTTGCCGATGGCAAATTAAGCTTTTCGATCCCCCCGCAATGGGAGCGGGAGGATCGCGATCTTTCGGTGGAAGGACAATTCCAGGGTGACAGCCTGGTGGGAACGATGGTAATGCCGAGCGGAAAAAAATTCAATTGGGCAGGGCGTCGGGCGCCGGCGTTGCAACGGACGGCCGAACCCGTTTGGGGTGATCCGGTGTCGATCTTTGACGGGAAGACATTGGCGGGGTGGCATGCGCCGGGAACGAATCAGTGGGTGGCGGACAACGGCATTTTGCGCAGCCCGCATTCGGGATCAAATTTTATTACGGATAGCCGTTATATGGATTTCAAGCTGCACATCGAATTCAGGTATCCCAGGGGAAGTAACAGTGGCGTATACCTGCGCGGCCGGTATGAGGTACAGATCGAAGATCTCGAGGGTGCGGAACCGCCGAACGACGTGATCGGTGCGGTATACGGGTTCCTTCCGCCATGCGTTGCCGCATCGAAGGGGCCGGGCGAGTGGCAGACTTATGATATCACGCTGGTGGGAAGGCTCGTAACGATCGTATTCAACGGGAAGACGGTTGTCTGCAATGCGGAGATCCCGGGAATCACGGGTGGGGCGCTGGATAGCAGGGAAGGGGAGCCGGGACCGATCTATTTGCAAGGGGATCATGGACCGATCGAATACAGGAACATTACCATTGCGGTGCCCAGATAGGGCACGGTGAAAGAGAGAAGTACCTAAATGAATATAGAACGAATTCTGGGATTATTGGCCGCTGTCGTCATCAGTTCGGGGCAGGTGATCTATATCGTCAACTGTTTGTCGCGAAAGATCACGCCCAGCGTATTATCGTGGTTTGGCTGGGCTTGCCTGATGGGAACGAGCCTCATTTCACAGATCGTTCATGAGGGCTGGCAATGGAGTATGACAGGTATTGCCAGTTCGACGGTCGGCTGCCTTATTATTGCCGGAGTGGCATGGTTCAGCGGGAATTTTTCGTTTAAGCGGGCCGACCTGGGATTCCTCGTGGCGGGCCTTTGTTGCGTGGGTGTTTATGTCGTGTCGGATAATCCCTGGGTGACAACGGTGTTTGCGATCATTGCGGACGGGTTGCTGGGGATACCGACGATCGTCAAGGCCTATCGCGATCCTTCGTCGGAGCGGTCGGCGGCATGGATACTGGGTGTGATTTCGTCGACGCTTGCTTTGTTTATTTGTATCCATCATGACCTGATATATACGTTGTTTCCGGCGTATTTATGGTTCTTCAACGGCGTCGTGGCGGTGCTAACCTGGGGCAGGCGGCAATCGCGCGCAGTGGCGTCGGTGATCATACTGGTGGGGATCGGGGTCGGGTTTGCGGGTTGCAGCAAGCACAAGGCGGCGAATGTTGGTTCCGGTCGCAGCTACCGGATGGGGTTTGCAACTTCCGCGCCGCGGCCTGACCTCAGCCTGATCATCCGGTCGCTCAATCTATGGACGGCGCATGCGGATGCCGCCATCATCAGTGCGGAAGTGCCTTGGGATTCGCTGATCGGCGGAGAGAATCCGGTGACCCTGGTGACGGATCAGTATGAGCAGCTGGCGGGAATCTACCGGTCGAAGAATCTCAAGGTCTGGGTATACATCGATCCGGAGAATGGGCTGAACCGGCAGTCCGACTCGTACCCGCTGGTGGCTTTGGGAAAGAGTATTGCGCAGCCGGCGATGCAACAACTTTACCGGCGTTGGGTAGTCGTCATGGACAGTATATTGCGACCCGACCATTTGGGGCTTGCGTTGGAGACCAACCTGGTCCGCCTGGCAGCGCCCGATTCGATCTACCAGGGAGTGAAGGCGGCGGTTAATGCAGCGGCGGCAGACGTACGGGTGGTGGATGCGACCGTTCCGTTGAGTGTTAGTGTTCAGGCGGAGGTTGCTTGGGGAAAGCTCGGTGGAACAAGTTATGTGGGGGTAGCGCAGGATTATTTGGATTTTCCGTTCGTGCAGGAATTAGGGATATCTTCCTATCCTTATCTCGGCGGGTTTACTGTGCCTGCGGCTATCCCGCTGAATTATTATTCGCAGTTGGCGGCTGGACACAAGCTCCCCGTTTTTGTCAGCGAAGGTGGTTGGAGTTCGGCGCCGGCCTATGGCGGTGTTGCGGCGCAGGCGGCGTATATTGACCGGCAGGGGCAGCTGCTTGCACAGGCAAAGGCAACCGGTGTCTTTCAGCTTACGTTTACCGACCTTGATCTTTCCGGGTGGGGCCCGGTAGATAGCAGCGGGCTCGCCGCTTTCGCATTTATCGGTTTGGTGGATAGCAATTTCAGTCCCAAGCCGGCGTTGGCGTCGTGGGATTCATTGATGGCAGCGAAATTAGTTGTACTTTGAAGGCAAACTTTTATCGGATGAACCGACGCGCGGCTGTGGCCGGACTGATTGCCGTTTCGGGCAGCGTGATTACGCTGCCGATTTGGATGACCGGCTGCAACGGAACGCCAAAGGTCCACATTGCGCCGGCTACGCCCGAAGTGCAGGCACTCCTCGGGGCGATCGCTGCCACGGTCATTCCTCCCAGTGCGGACGGCAAGGATCCCGGAACCCTGGCGGCAGGCGTCGACAAATATCTCATCAGGATTATCGATGATACGTTAGAGCCGGCCGAACGCACAAAGGTGTACGCCCGGTTGCAGGCGGTAGAAGATGAAAGTGAGGCGGCTTTCGGCGTGTCGTTTGTGAACGCGGATAAAATGGAGCGGGAGGCTGTTCTGCTGAAATTTGCGGGTTCGCCGGACAAGGGCGACCGGGAATTCTTTGAGTTGCTGAAGCGGGAAACGATCAAAGCTTTTCAAACTTCCCAGCACGTCATGGTCGATTATCTGCACTATAAAATCGCATGCTCGGCAAGGGCGGTGGGCTACGCGGTGCAGGAACGGAAAAAGGGGAATATTTAATATCCGAATATGAACAAATGGGTCTGGAGCGCCATGTTGCTATTCGGCGTGTCGTCGTCGGTTGGACAGCAACCTTTGTACACCTGGCCGCTGGGGGTGGAAGGGTATACGTATCGAAACAGCTGGCCGCGGGGGGTGGCGCAGACGCTGGACACGATCAGGATGCTCGGATTTACCGAGCTCGAGGGCGGGGCGCGAATGGATCCGCACGCCTTTCGCCAGCTTTGTGACGATCGGGGGATCCGCATTCCGTCGATCGGGGAAGATTATAACCGGTTGTTAGAACATCCTGATTCGGTGATCCGGCAGGCGAAGATTCTTGGCGCGCAGTATGTGATGTGCGCGTGGATCCCACATAGTGACGGTGTGTTGACGGTGGAGAATGCAAAAAAGGCGGTGGAAGATTTCAACAAGATCGGAAAGACGCTGGCCGGGGCGGGGCTCATCTTTTGTTATCATCCGCACGGGTATGAATTCCAACCCTACGAGGGCGGGACCCTGCTGGATTTTATCATCCATAACACCGAGCCGAAGTATGTGTCGTTCGAGATGGACATCATGTGGATCACCTTTGGGGGTGGCGATCCGGTGGGGCTTATGGAGAAATACGGATCGCGGTGGAAGCTGATGCATCTGAAGGATTTGCGAAAGGGCGCGCCCAGGAATCTGACGGGATTGACCGGACCGGAGAATGATGTACCGCTCGGTCAGGGGGAAGAGGATATTCCTGCGATATTGAAAGAAGCCGGAAAGATCGGGATTTCACATTTTTTTATCGAGGATGAATCGGTGGATCCGACGGTGCCGGTACCGCAGAGTATTAAGTACTTACGAAGCCTGAAGTCATAATGTGGATAAGTCGGAAAGGCGGAGGTATTGCATATTTGAGCCTCGCCTATTAATTTAGCCTTTCAGTTGATCCTCCAAGGAGTCTATCCCTTGAAATACCGAAATAATAATCCATTGTATTTCAGGTATTTAAATTAGACTCTATGATACACGCAAAAGACCTTCGCTTCGGGAACAAAGTCCAGACCAGAGATGGGGAAACAGTCACGGTACACCAGATACTGGGCAATTCATTGATCTACGATACGCAAATACGGGTAAACCGCGAAGTAGCTGCGGTTCGGGGTTCGCTCCGGACGGCCTATGCGAGTCAATATATCGAGGTGGTGAAAGAAGCGGATTACGCAGAAGTGGAACCGATCTTGCTGACGCCAAAAGTGTTGGAGAAATGCGGGTTCCGGAATTTTGTCCGGGAGGAATGGATACTTTCGGTGGGAAATACGCATGTTGACTTCCTTTTTACCGAGGAAGGCTTGAGGTTGAGGCAGCCTACGCCGGGTGCGGTTCCGATCAGATACTATCACCAGTTGCAGAATTTCCTCTTCTCTGTTATGGGTCATGAACTGGCGGACGAGTTATAAAGCGACCCGCCTGCGGCGGGCTTCGGCGGGCGCGGTTATCAAGGAAATGCCGGTTCTCATGTAATAAACTACACGGCTGGGGCGATTGTCGGTATTTTAGCAAAAAATTGAATGGTGAGGGGCCGGAAGATAGTTTATCATATCCTTTTCTGGGCGGGCATTTATCTGTTGTGGGTGTTGCTATTCCGGAGTTATTCGGTGGCGATCACCCGGACGATGACGATCGAGTTCTGTTACCTCCTTTTTATTACCGCCGATTATTATGCCATCGATCTCTTTGCGGTGCCGCGGCTGCTGGCGCGCAAGCGGTACGGGTCGTTCGTCGCGGCGGTTATAGCGATCATCGTGGTCTCGGCGGCTTTGCGCGCGTGGCTGGCGCTGTTCATCAGCCGGCATTATTTTACGGTTACCGGTCAGATCGACTATGCCGGGTTATTCATCCGGTCTCTTCTCAATATTTCGTCGTGGGTGCTCGCGGTGTCGCTTGGGCGGATGCTTGTTGACAAGATGCAGACGCAGCAGCAGCTGGAAGCGTTGGAGCGGGAGCGGATCAAAAATGAGTTGGACTATCTGAAGGCGCAGATCAATCCGCACGCCTTGTTCAATTCCCTCAACACTATTTATGGCCACATAGACAGGCAAAACCAGGTAGCGCGGAATATCCTGCTGCAGTTCGCTGAATTGTTGCGGTACCAGCTTTACGATTGTACGGCGGATCGGGTGAGCCTGAAAAAGGAGATCGCGTTTATCGAAAACTATGTGGCTTTTCAACGCTTGCGAAAGGATGAGCGGCTGGTCGTCCATTTCAAGGTCGGGGATATCGGCCAGGGGCTCACTATTGCGCCGCTGATGTTGATGGTGTTGGTCGAGAATGCGTTTAAATTCGTCAGTAATTTCGGCGATCGGCCCAATAAGATCTGCATAGAGATCCGTACCGAGGGGGCCGTGCTTCATTCCATTTTTCTGAATACGAAGGAGGCTGGGGCGGGTGAGGAGTTCGCCTCCGCTAAAGCTTCGGCGGACGAGTCGGCGGACGAGTCGGCGGGCAAGGCGGGCAATGGGATCGGCATCGCGAATCTGCGGCGAAGGCTCGAGCTGTTGTACAACCGAAAATATGAGCTGGTCGTGAACAATGATTATGATATTTATGAAACCCGATTAACTATCGATCTGTCATGAAACTAACGTGTGTGATCGTCGATGACGAACCCATTGCCAGGAAGGTTTTGCAGGAGTATATCGAGGAGATCGATTTCCTCGAACTGGCGGGGCAGGCGGAGAACCCGCTAAAGGCCATGTCACTGTTAAATGCAAGGGATGTCGATATTCTGTTCCTGGACATCAACATGCCCAAGATCAACGGGATCGATTTTTTGAAAAGTTCGCGGAGTACGGCAAGCATCATTATTACGACCGCCTATTCGGAATATGCCGTGGAGTCATACGGCCTGGATGTGCTGGACTACCTGGTGAAGCCGATCGGATTCGACCGGTTCCTAAAGGCCTGCAACAAGGCAAGAGAGGCGGCGGGGTTAAAAAAGGCGGGGAAGCTGCCACCGCCCGCGGCGGAAGGTCATTTTTTTATCAAAGCGAATAACCAGATCGAAAAGGTCTTCTATGACGATTTGTTATATGCGGAGGCGATGATGAATTATGTCATGTTATATACGGCAACGAGAAAGCTGATGGTGTATGTGACGATCAAGGGGCTGGAGGAGCAGTTGCCGGCGGATCGTTTTATCAAGGTACACAAATCGTTTATCGTAAATGTCGGCAAGGTACAGCGAATAGAGGGGAACGTATTGCATATCGGGAATGAGAAGATCACGATCAGCCAGGGTTTGCGCGAAAAGGTATTGGGAGAGATCATAAAGGACAGGATGATTAAGCGATGAGGGGCTGCGAAACCGAATTCATAAAATATCTGAGAAAATTCCTGGCAATTTCCGACAAGCTTTTCAACATTAGATACTTTGTTTATTTATCTCTCGAAATCACGGCAGTTTTGATATATACGTGACATATACTTTCATCTCCCTTGTAATATCCTTGTAAAAACACTCTTTTTGCCCAAGAATATGGCCCGCTGCTTTGTTATTCTGCTTCATCTCCGTAATTTTCCTAAAATTGACTAGAGTGAACGATGTGCTCTATAATTGTTATGGGTATGGATTATGATCAGTTGTTGCCTGTACTGTACAAAATAATAACATTGGGATTAGGCCTACTCGTAATCTCGATGGGGGTCAGATTATATCTTAAGGGAATTGATGCTGCCAATGGAGACATTAGCGCAAGTTGGGGCGATTTCAAAATTGCCATTAGAAATACTGCCCCAGGAATCATCCTAGCCTTAGTAGGCGGAGCCGTAATGATCATATCTGCTTATCGAGGAATCGAAATGAAATCGGGACATAAAGGGAATAAGAATGTAGCATCTCCAAACCTCGTTCTTACTGATACAACAATGAGTCAATTAAATAGCAATAGAGTAAACACAGACTCATTGTATAGAGAAGCCAAAAAAGATATAAAAGCAAAGCATTACCTTGAAGCATACAAAAAACTCCTTATTGTGAAAGGCATCACTCTTTCAGATACTTCAAATAAGCTCGCAGGGCTGGACAACAAAATAGGGCTTGTAACGAGATTGCTTACTAAAGCGATTTATCAAAGTATGGATTATAATAGTGATGAAACTAGATCAGTCAAAATGAATGATGAAGAAGTCGATTCATCGAAATAATTATTATATGAAGGTTGCTTGCTTGGCTCTCTTAATAATTTTTTCACCAGAAATTTATGCTCAACAAAAACAGGCTCTTTCAACTGCAGAGCAGCTTTTTAATTCTACTACTAAAATACAAGCTTTTCGCGACACGGTCATAGACAATAAAAAGGTACGCATAAGTAGTGTTGGTACCGGGTTCTTCTTGACGTTTTATGTTGACATGGATACCATACCAGTCATTGTAACGAACGCTCACGTAGTTAATAAATATGATCGAGGAACCATAAAGTTTAATAGCTCTGCAAACGGCTTGCCTGAATACGGCAAGATTATTACTATTAACTTTAAAAACTTTAATGAATTGTGGCTATATCATCCAAGTGAAGATTTAGCTGTTTTGCCCTTAGCGCCGGTATATAATAATAAGATCAAAAGCAATCTCCAAAGTTTCACTGTAAATTTCCCTGAAACTCTTATTCCATCAGAACAAATATTCGAATCATTTGATGCAATTGAAGATGTTCTGATGATTGGTTATCCAAAGGGATTTGGAGACTCCGTTAATAATCTTCCAGTCATCAGGAAGGGGTCCACCGCTACACCCGTCTATCTAAATTATAATGGGAACCCCCAATTTTTGATTGATATTCCAATTTTCCCCGGCTCAAGCGGTTCCCCAATAATTTTATACGACAACCAGCACGTTGACAAGCGGGGCAACCTTGTAATTATTCGGAGAGCTTTTTTCCTGGGGGTTGTAGTGGAGTCGCAAAATTACCTAGCGAAAGGGATAGTCAATGAAGACAAAAGAGTTCCTAATTCTAAATATCTTACAACCTTGACTGATCTTCCCTTCAATATTGGAATTGTAATAAAATCGTATGAATTGCTGCAGTTTAAGTCAATATTGAAAAGACTTGAATCGGATGCGAATTACGGTGAATTATACATGAGAAGTATTGAATAACCGTAGTATCGCATGCATTGGATTTTGGTATTCTGAAATACAGGCATTACCCTATCCGGGGAAGCGGCGAGGTTTTGTGCGAACGCTCATGGCGACGAAGGCAGCGAGAAGGAAGGATGCGGCCATAAAGAGGTAGGCGCCGTGGAAGTCGCCGGAAACGCCGCTGAGGTAGCCAACGAAAAACGTGCCGGAGAAAGCTCCCAGGGAGCCGCAACTGTTGATGAGAGCGATGGCGCCGCCGGTGACGTTGACGGGAAGGATTTCGCTGATCAGGGCGAAGAAAGGCCCGTATGGCGCGTACATCGAGAGGCCCGCCAGGCAGAGAAGGGTGAAGTTCAGCCAGAAATGGTCGAAGCCGTAAAGCCAGCAGCAAAAGAAGGAAACGGCGCCAAGCAGGAAAAAGGGCCAGATGGCCAGTTTGCGGTTACCGGAGATATCTGAAAACCACGAAGTGACCATCATGGCGATGATGGCAAGGAAGTAAGGGATTGCGGACAGCCAGCCGGTGCCGATGATATCGACACCCGGACCATGATGGAGGATGGCGGGCAGCCAGAGGAGGAAACCATTTACAACGATTCCCCACAATGCATAAAGAAGGCATAGCACCCATACGATGGGTAGCCGGCAGGCGGCGAAGAAGTTCTTCACCGGGGGTATGCCTTTTTGTTCGTTGGCAAGGGCTGTCTGAAGGGCGATCGATTCACCCCGGGACATCCAGATAGCTTTTTCAGGTTGGTCTTCCACGAGATATAGCCAGCAAAAGGCCCAAACCATGGCGGGGAGGCCTTCGAGAATGAACATCCAGCGCCAGTGCAGGGAATGGATCAGGTAGCCGGAGACAATGGACATCCATATTACGGTTACGGGGTTACCAAAGATCAGGAAGGAATTGGCGCGGGAGCGCTCGGAGCGAACGAACCAACGGCTAAGCAGCACCAACATGGACGGAAGGACTGCTCCCTCGACAACTCCAAGGAGAAAGCGCACGAGCATCAGCCAGCGGATGTTGCTGACGATGCCGGTGGCTGCGGCGAGCGCACCCCAGAGGAGAAGGGACCAGAAGATCAGTTGGCGCGCACTGCGGACGGCGGCATAGACGCCCGGAATCTGGAAGCAGAAATAGCCCAGAAAAAAGAGGGAGCTAAGCCAGGAAGATTGAGAAGTGTTGATGGCGAGGTCTTTTTGGAGGCCACCGGCCATACCGAAACCGAAGTTGGCACGGTCGAGGTAAGCCAGACTATAGGTAATGAAGACGATCGGGATCAGTCGCCACCAGCGTGATGTTGAAAGGGATGATTGGTCGCTCAATGAATGGAAGATACGAAAAAATCGTGCCTAGTGATTAGGGTACGCCACGGAGAATTGACCGTTTGTGATGACGACGACGGAGTCGGCGCTGTACTCGCAGGTGCCCTGGAACGTGCCGGAGAACCAGTTCCGGTTGACGATGTTGAGTGTAACGGTGTCGCTCACGGCCGGGTACTGAACGGCGGAGCCATTCAGCCAGTTAGTATAGCCGAGGAGACCGATAGTGCCGCCGGCGCTGTCTGCAGAAGGATAGATGCCGGGTCTGAGCGGGGTATTGCCAAGCGTAATTTCAAGCAAGGGTGTAAGGTTGGCGGAATCGGAATGAGCGACGATATAGACGGCGCCGGGGATACTGAGGCTATCGACGGTGATGATTGCGTTAAAAGTGGCAGGCACGCCGTTGATGGTAGCCGAAACGTTGGCGGGAGGCGCGGGAGCTGGGCCCGGGTCTTTAAAACAGGAGGCGAACAGAACCGTTATGGCAATGAAGCGGCGGCGCATGCGATGAGATTTGTCCACAGGAAAACGTATCGCCGGCCTAAAAATTGGACAAGTGCTGCAAAATTTTGCGGTGCATTTCGTCAGGTCGAAAAGGCTTGTGCAGGAAGCCGTTAAAACCATGATCCTGCAGGTCCTGGTACATATTCTCATAGACCGCCGCGGTAAAGGCGATAGCCGGGATGTCCTTGTTGACGCTGCGGACCTGTTTGAGAAGGGCTTTTCCATCCATAAGCGGCATTTCCAGGTCAATGAGCAACAGGTCGAAGGGGCGGCTGCGGAAAAGCTCCCAGGCGACCTCACCGTTCTCCGCGGGCTGGATGGTTGCGCCCCAGCTGTGGAGGAAGCGGCGGGCGATGTTCAGGTTAACGGCGTTGTCTTCGACAAGGAGGATATTGACCCCGGTAAGCTCTTTCAGACCGCGGAGTTTTTCTTTTGGCACGATCACCACCTGCGTCTGGAGAGTGAAATGGAGCGTGAAGTAAAACGTGCTTCCTTTTTCGGGCTCACTGATCACTTTCAGCTCGCCGCCCATGTTGCGAACCAATTCGCGGCAGATGCTCAGGCCAAGACCCGAACCGCCGTATTTACGCGTTGTCTCCGCGTCCACCTGGGTGAAGCTTTCGAAGATCAGGTGAAGCTTTTCTGCCGGGATGCCGATGCCGGTGTCGATGACGGCAAAATAAATATCGGCTTCCATTTCGGTATAGTCTTCTATTTTGACCTGAAGGATGACGGAGCCCGTCTCGGTGAATTTGACCGCGTTGGACAGCAGGTTGAGTATGATCTGCTTCAGGCGCATCTCGTCCCCGATGACTTTCTTGCCTTCGGGGATCGGGTCAATATCCAGTATCAGTTTAATTTTTTTCTGGTACGCGGCGGTTGTGAACGAATCGGCGACCTGTTGCAGCGTATGGGCGAGGTCAAATGGTTCGCGAACGAATTCGAGTTTCCCTTCATCGAGTTTGCTAAAGTCGAGCACGGCGTTTACGAGCTGGAGCATATGTTCGGAGGAATTCTTCAGCACTTTGAAATGTTCGCTGGCCTGCAGGTCCTCATGGTCCTGTGCCAGCAGGTGGGTGGTGCCGATTATGGCGTTTAACGGCGTGCGAAGTTCATGGCTCATATTGCTCATAAAGCGGGCCTTCGCGGCGGCGGCTATCTTGGTCTTTTGCTCCTTGGCATCGAGCAGACGCAGGATAAAATAAAAGAACACAATCACCAGCAGGAAGTTCACGATGATGTTCACGGCGAGGTGGTGGTAATTTACCGGATCGGTGACCTGGTCGATATGGGAGCGATATGGCAAAAGCAGCACGGTTGCGGAGAGCATTACCAGGGTGGCGCCGAGTGACAAGACGACAATCAGGTCGTTTTTCCGCATGCGGAGGAAAAAAATCATCGCCATGGCAAAGGGGAAAAGGTACAGATAAGAAGCCTGGCCGGTTCCCTGCACATAGCAAAGAAAGACGGATTGCAGGTTGGCGCAAACAATGCTGAGAATTTTCGGCAGTTCGAGGTAGCCGTTGCGGTGCAGGATCATGAAACTGCCAAGCACCCCGATGCCGGCTAATTCGGTGACAGCGCTCCATGTCATCCGGTCGTACAGGTCGTAGAAAAAATTAATTCCGTTGCAGCCGATGGCCAGTATGATGAAAGTATTCAGCTTCCAGAATTTGTGCCGGGGAGCACGCGGGGCAGAGGGTATAGAATGGTTTTTCACGTGGTGGCAGAGCTAGATATTGGGGTTAATCCATAAATATATAGATAAAATAATGTATGTGCAAGGGCGAGGGGCAATTTTTAGGTATTTTTAATCATGGCTGTATTTCCGCTCGGCAGTGTTACCGGGAGATGGCTCATGCTGGCAGTGGTGCTTGCGTCTTCGATGGCTTTTATCGATGCTACGGCGTTGAATGTCGTCATGCCGGCTTTGCAACAGGCCCTCCACGCGAGCGGCACGGAGCTTTTCTGGGTGCTGAATGCGTATTTGCTTATGCTGGCGGCCCTGACCCTGATCGGTGGTGTGTTGGGCGACAAACTCGGACGAAAGCGGGTATACATGGTCGGCATCGTCATTTTCCTTGTCGGGTCGGTTGCCTGCGGGTGTTCCGTTTCCGTCGTGATGCTGATCATTTGCCGGATCGTGCAGGGAGCCGGCGGGGCGCTAATGATCCCCGGTAGTCTGACATTGTTATCGGTCCTGATCAGGGAGGAGGAGCGCGGGAAGGCAATCGGGACGTGGTCGGCGCTCACTACGACGGTTACGGTGGGAGGACCGATCCTTGGCGGTGCGTTGGCGGATGCAGGGTTGTGGCGGGATATATTTTTTTTGAATGTCCCGTTGGGGCTGGGGGCGATCTTGATCTTATGGCGGAAAATTCCCGAAAGTAAAATAGAAGGAGTAAGTAATTCGCTCGATATAAAGGGAGCGGTCGCGGTGGCGGTGGGGTTGGCTCTGGGAACGTTTGGTTGCCTGCGGATCCCGGCGGTGGGAATAGGAGACTGGACGGTTTGGGGCGCGATTGCGGGGGGTGTGATCGCTCTGGCGCTGTTCGTACGCATCGAGGGGCGAAGCAAGGATCCCATGATGCCCTTTTCATTATTTAAAAACCCGGTCTTTAGCGGCGTCAATTTGCTTACATTCTTTCTCTATGCGGGGCTAGGGGCGGCGTTGTTGTTCCTGTCCCTGGATATGGTTCAAATCCAGGGATATAGTCAGCTCCAGGCCGGATTGAGTTTCCTTCCCTTTACGCTTTTGCTGATCCTGTTATCGCGGTATGCGGGAGCGTGGGCGGACCGGCATGGACCGAGGGTTTTGCTGATCGCGGGACCCGCGATTGTGGGGTTCGGAATGATCCTTTTGTCGATGATCGGACGGCTGCACCGGCTGTCGGAATATTGGTTCAGTTTTTTTCCCGGAATTGTAGTATTCGGGCTGGGGCTGGCGATGACGGTAGCACCGCTGACGGCGACGGTCATGGGTGCGGCAGGCAGTTCCTATTCCGGCGTTGCGTCGGGGGTCAATAATGCGTTGTCACGGGTTGCCGGGGTATTTGCGAATGCGGTTTTCGGTGCGTTGGCGGTGGTGCTATTCGCCGGCGTCGTCGGGCGAAGGGTGGATGGGTTAGGGCTGGATGCGAGGGACCGGCAGGAGGTGATGGCGGAGACTGCGAAGCTCGGAGACGCGAAGGTGCCGGAGGATGTGCGGCGGGGAAGCGGGCCGTATGCGCTGAATGGAGAAGGCGCCGGCGGGGCGGGGAGTGGTGGTGTGGCCGGTGACGGGGGTATTGCTTCCGAAGTAGATACGGCATACAAAGAAGGGTTTATCCGCGTGTACCAGGTCATTTTGCGAATTGCCGCGGCGATGGCGTTTGTCGGGGCGCTAATGGGGGTCATTTTTGTAAAGGGACGGCGTGTCGAATAAACGGGCGTGTCGATTTAATGTGTACTTTGGTTCTTCACATTGAGAACAAATATGAATAAAAATTTTTATGTAGGCCGGGGTCTTGTTGTTATGGCCATCCTGGCATTCGTGGTTACGGCCCGGGCCCAGCAGGGCGAAACGCTCACTGATAACGATTATGCACATGCGGAAACGTTGTTGAGTTATGGCACCGAGCCGTTTATCGACCATGTGATGGGGCGGCCCACCTGGTTGTCCGGCGACCGCTTCTGGTACCGGGTATTGACGGCGCGGGGAAGTGAGTTCATATTGGTGAATCCGGCAAAGGGAACGCGGGGTCCTGCTTTCGATCAGGTCAGGCTGGCCGCGGCGTTGTCGACGGCGACGGGCCAGACGGTGAATGCGGACCATCTGCCGTTCGGGCAATTCACCTATTCGGCAGACGAGAGGAAGATCCACTTCCGGGTTTCGGCGAAGGGGTGGAGTTGCGATCTGCAGACGTATACCGTAACGGCGGATGCCGATGGCGGAACGATGATCGGACCGCGCGGCCCGAACGAACAGGAGGTGTCGCCCGACGGAAAAAAGACCATCTTCATCCGCGACTACAACCTTTGGGTCCGGGAGATTGCGACCGGCAAGGAAATGCAGCTAACCTTCGATGGAGTGAAAGATTTCGGGTACGCGACGGACAATGCCGGTTGGAAACATAGTGACCGGCCCATTCTCGCGTGGTCACCGGATTCGAGGAAGATCGTGACGTTTCAGCAGGACCAGCGGAATGTGGGAGACATGTACCTGGTGACGACGAATATAGGACATCCGGAGTTAAGGGCCTGGAAGTACCCATTGCCGGGTGACAAAGATATCCCGATGATCCAGCGCGTGATCATCAGTGTCGATACGCCCCGGATCGTCCGGTTGCAGATACCACCGGATCCGCATCGGGGGACGTTGAGTGACGATATTTCGAGCGGCGGCAGTTTCGATGATGTCGATTGGGGTGGGGATGAAACGCAACTTGCCTTTGTGAGTACGAGCCGCGACCATAAAGACGAAAAAATCAGGATCGCCGATGTGGCTACGGGTGCGGTAAGGGAAGTTTTTGAAGAGAAGGTCGCAACGCAATTCGAGTCCGGGCGATCCGCCATCGACTGGCGATTCCTGCCCAAATCGAATGAGATCATCTGGTATTCGGAACGGGACAATTGGGGACAGCTGTATCTCTATGATGCGGTGACGGGGAAACTGAAGAATCAGATCACCAGGGGTGAGTGGGTGGTGAGCCGGTTATATAAAGTAGACGAGAAAAAGCGCATCCTTTATTTTACCGTGGCGGGACGTGAACCGGAAAACCCTTATTTCAATCAGCTGTACCGTGTCAATTTTGACGGCAGTCATTTGGAGTTGTTGACACCGGAAGCGGGAAATCATACGATCAGCTTCGCGCCTTCGGAAGACTATTTTATCGATACCTGGTCCAAGCCGGATGTGGCTCCGGTAAGTGTTCTGCGCAATTTGCAGGGTAAGATCGTGGTGTTGCTGGAGAAGGCGGATGTTTCGCGACTGGCGGGGACAGGATGGAAGCCGCCGGTCCCGTTCACCGTGAAGGCGCATGACGGGACGACGGATATTTACGGGTTGATGTTCACACCGGAAAAGCTGGATCCCAATAGAAAATACCCGGTCGTCGATTATATCTACCCGGGGCCGCAGGGTGGCAGTGTTGGAAGCTGGAGTTTTGCCGCGTCGAGAGGGGACAACCAGGCGCTCGCGGAACTTGGTTTTGTCGTGGTGGAGATCGAGGGGACGAGTAATCCTTACCGGTCGAAGAGTTATCATGATATGAGTTATGGGAATATGGCCGAGAACACGTTGCCGGACCAGGTGACTGGTATCCGGCAGTTGTCCGGGCGATATGCCTATATCGATACGAGCCGGATTGGCATCTGGGGTCATTCGGGCGGAGGGTTTGCAACGGCCGGAGCGATGTTCCGGTACCCGGATTTTTTTAAGGTTGGGATTGCCGAATCGGGAAATCACGATAACCGCAATTATGAGGATGACTGGGGCGAGCGGTATGACGGGTTGGTGACTGCTTCCGATTATGATGCACAGGCCAATCAAAATCTGGCGAAGAACCTGAAAGGGAAGCTGATGCTGGCGCACGGCCTGATGGATGATAATGTGCCACCGACCAATACGCTTTTGGTGATCGACGCGTTGGAGAAGGCCAATAAGGATTATGACCTCGTGGTGTTCCCCAATAGTCCGCATGGCTATGGGCCATTTTCTTCGTATATGATGCGCAGGAGGTGGGATTATTTTGTCAGGAATCTGGCCGGGATGACGCCGCCGCATGAGTATTTACTCAAGATGAAGACGGATCCGCGAAATGAAGGGGTCGGGGGAATTGGTGGCGGGCGCGGGCGGCGGGGACCGGAAGTGCAATAAAGTTGCCGGTCATTTTATTTGAAGTGCGGCGGTCGCCGAATGGCGGAATAGTGGTATTTTAGTTGTTAAACACAGCTAAATGAAATCACTGGCCATTACCTTGCTGATCTGTCTGACAGCGTCCTATGTCTTTTCTCAATCCAGGGCTTCTTCTCCGGCGGCGGCACCGGAATTCGTCACTTCCGTGGAGGGCGTCAAGGAATACCGGTTGGCGAATGGATTGCAGATCTTGCTGGTGCCCGATCCGGCGCAGACGAATGTCATCGTCAATGTTGTGTATCATGTGGGTTCACGGCACGAAGGGTATGGCGAGACCGGAATGGCGCACCTGCTGGAACATATGATGTTCCGGCCGTCGAAGAAATTCACCAGCATCAAGCAAACGATCGGCAATAAGGGCGCCTTTGCCAATGGTACGACGTATTATGACCGGACCGATTACTACGAGATCCTGCCCGCGAGTGACAGTAACCTGGTCTGGGCGTTGGATATGGAATCGGACCGCATGGTGAATTCGCTGATGAAGAACGAGGACCTGCAAAAGGAGTTCACGGTGGTGCGAAATGAGTTCGAGGCGGGTGAGAACGAACCGGATCGCATTTTGCAGGAGCGGGTCCTGTCGACCATGTACCTGTGGCATAATTATGGCAAATCCACGATCGGCAGCAAAGAGGATATCGAGCGCGTGCCGATCAACAGCCTTGCGGCCTTTTATCGCAAATATTATCAGCCGGACAATGCGACGCTGATCGTCGGCGGGAAATTCGATGAGAAAAAGACGTTGGGATTGATCGCAAGTTATTTCGGAAAGATACCGCGCCCAACCCGGGTACTGACGCAACCGTATACGGTAGAACCCCCGCAGGACGGCGAACGGTATGTGGAGCTCCGGCGAAATGGGGACATTCCGTTTGTCGCCATGGGGTTTCATACGCCGGCATATTCGGATAAGGATTATGTGGCAAATGATGCGGTGATCGAGATCCTGACGAACGACCCCGCGGGCTATTTTTACAAGCAGCTGGTGGAGACGAAGCTGGCTACGAAGGAATATGGGTGGAGCCTGACGTCGTATGACCCCGGCTTTACGTATTTCGGATTGAGTGTGCCGAAGGACAAGAGCCTGGACAGCGCCAAAACGGCTTTTCTGGCAGCGGCGGAACGGTTATCGACGCTGACTATCACGCAGGAAGACCTCGACCGGGCGAAGAATGCGCTCAAGAAGCAGGTGTCGGATATGCAGAACAACACGCTAAACTTTTCGATCGGCTTGGCGGAGATCATTGGTGCGGGCGACTGGAGATTGTTTTATGTCTACCGGGATCGTTTGGATCAGCTGACCCTGGCGGAGGTACAGGCGTGTCTGAAAAAATATTACCGCACGAGTAACCGGACGGTGGGGGTCTTTATTCCGGACAAATCGGCGGATCGGGTGGTTGTCAACAACCGGCCGGATGTGGAGGCGTTGGTGAAGGGCTACAAGGGTCGAGCCACGGTGGCGGCGACCGGTACCTTTGAGACGACGATTGCCAATATCAGGAAGAATACGGAATACGGTACTTTCTCCGGTGGGCTGCATTATGCGCTGCTAAAGAAGCCGGTCAAGGGGGACAAGGTCTATGGCAGTTTTGTGCTGAAGATCGGGAATGAGAGCAGTTTGTCGAACAAGGGAATTATTCCGAACCTGACTGCCGCGATGCTAAAGACGGGCACGACGACGAGGAGTAAAAAAGACATTAACGACCAGCTCGACAAGCTGAAATCGACCATTACTTTTGGCAGTGGCGCGGGTGGCGCATCCATCACGATAAATGTAGTGACGGACAAGGACAATTGTATGGCCGTGCTGGATTTGCTGACGGACCTGCTGCTGCATCCGGCCTTTGATTCCAACGAATTCAGTAAGAAGTTGATCGAAATGGGCGCCGATCTGGATCAGAATCGCAGCGACCCGCAATATGTGGCTGTTACGGCCTGCCGGCAGAAAATGACGCCATATCCGAAGGGCCATCCGTTGTATCCGACAAGTCCGGACGAGGAAGTTGCCGATCTGAAGGCTGCAAAGCTGGCGGATGTCCGCCCGTTCTATAATGATTTTTATGGCATGGATCATGCATTTGTGTCATTCGTCGGGGAAATCGATGCGGCGGCGATAAAAGCTGTGCTGGAGAAGAGTTTTGGTTCATTCAAGAGTAAGAATCCATATGCTCCGATCGAGCAGAAATACTTTGATGTCAAAGGGAGTACCGAGTCGATCACCATCGCAGATAAGAAGAATGCGACGTTGTATGGCGGGATCAATATTTCGTTGAAAGAGTCCGATCCGGATTATGTGGCGTTAGAGATCGCCAATGAGATGCTTGGCGGCGGAGCGTTTATTTCTTCGCGGGTGGCCAACCGGCTAAGGGAGAATGAAGGGATGAGCTATGGTGCCGGGACTTTCGTGCAGGCGAGCTCCCGGTATCCGGTTTGTACGTGGGGAGTTTATGCGATCTTCAATCCGATGTACAAGAACCGGCTCGACAGCGCCTTTAAAGATGAGATCAATAAGGCGTTGCAAGGCGGGTTTACTGCCGATGAGCTCAAGAAGGCCGTTACGGCGTGGCTCGGGCAGCGCAAGACGTTGCTTGGTGTCGACCGGTATCTGGTGTCCCATCAGGCGGACTACCTGGAAAAGGGAAAGGACCTGAGTTTTGATGCAGATTATGAGGAAAAGGCAAAGGCGTTGACCGTGGAACAGGTAAACGCGGTGATGAGGAAGTATATCAGTCCGGACAAGATGACGTTGATCTATGCGGGCGATTTTAAGTAGGCTCGCGGCGGTTAGAGGAGAGGCCGGAGGGCTTTCCAGACGGTTTCGGTAACGATCTTTTCGCCCTTTGTGTTTGGATGGATGCCGTCAGGCTGATTGAGTGAAGGGTCGCCGCCAACCCCCTCGAGGAGGAAGGGGATGAGCGCGGTGTTATTTTTTTTCGCGAGTTCGGCGAAGATTTCGTGAAAGGAGGTGGTGTATACGCTCCCCAGGTTGGGGGGCACGCGCATACCGGCGAGGATGATCCTGCACGCCGGGTACCGGTGGTGGACGGTGTCGATGATGGACTGTAGATTATCGCGGGTGCTGTTGACCGGGATACCGCGGAGGCCGTCGTTGCCGCCGAGTTCAAGAACAAAAATATCGACGGGTTGACGGAGAACCCAGTTGATGCGGGTCAGTCCGCCTGCGCTGGTTTCGCCGCTAACCCCGGCGTTGATAGCCTTGTAGGGCAGATGCAGGGAGTCGAGGCGGCGGCCGATCAGAGTGGGGAAGGATTCCTCGGGGTTGAGGCCATAGCCCGCGGTGAGACTGTTGCCAAAAAACAGGATGCTCTTTCTGGTGTCGGTCGTGGCTGGCGTGGTTGCGGAGGTTGTAGCGGTGTCGCGGGCCGGTGAGGAAGAATTATTGTTGTTGCTGCAGGCAGACGCCATAAGGATGGCCGGGCAAATAACGTGACGAAGTTTCAACATATAGGCGGATGTTGTGTAATGCAAAGATACAGTTGTAACAAAATATGGCAGCGGAAACAATCCTTAAGGTCACCAATATCAGTAAAACGTTCAGGGCGGCGGGGCGGGTGTTGACCGTATTGGAGCATATCACCTTCGCCGTGGAGGCGGGCTCGACAATGGCCATTGTCGGGCCGTCGGGTAGTGGCAAGACGACCCTGCTTGGATTGTGCGCCGGCCTGGACCGGTGTTCCGACGGTTCGGTGCAACTGAATGGCACCGTACTCGAGAGTCTGGATGAGGATGAGCGGGCGGTTATGCGGAACCGGTATGTTGGATTCATTTTTCAGAATTTTCAGTTATTGCCGACGCTTACGGCGCTTGAGAATGTAATGGTACCGATGGAGTTACGAGGCCCCGCCTTCGCCAAGGCTTCGGCGGGCAAGGGTGTACGGGAGCGGGCGAAGGAGCTCATGCGGAAGGTGGGGCTGGAGGACAGGCTACATCACTACCCGGCGCAGCTTTCGGGCGGGGAGCAGCAGCGCGTTTCGCTGGCGCGGGCGTTTGCGGGGCAACCGCGGATCCTTTTTGCGGATGAGCCGACCGGCAACCTGGACGCCGAGACGAGTGAGAAGATCGTGCAGCTCTTATTCGAGCTGAACCGGGACGCCGGCACTACGCTAATTATAGTTACGCATAATCTGGAGCTGGCGGCTGCTACGCAGCGGATCATCCGGCTGGCGGGTGGCAGAATTGTCGAAGATCATGAAAAAAAGTAATGGGGTGCGTCTATCGTGGCTGTTTGTGATGGCGTGGCGTGACAGCCGGCGCAACCGCGGGAGGCTTTTTCTGTTCATTTCTTCTATTATATTGGGCATCGCGGCGCTGGTGGCGACGTTGTCATTTGGATACAATCTCTACGAGGATGTCGACGATCAGGCGAAGGAAATGGTGGGGGCCGATCTGGTGATCCGGGGACGGCGAGGGATTTCGGACAGTCTGCTGACGATGAAAGATTTTGCGGGCGCGCGTCATTCCGAGGAAAAATCCATGGCGTCGATGGTCGCCTTTCCGCGGACCCAGTCGAGCAGGCTGGTGCAACTGATCGGGTTAAACGGCGACTACCCCTATTACGGGAAGATAGTAACCAGGCCGGCTTCGGCTGCGACGGATTTCCGGCGAAAACGGGCGGCGCTGGTCGATCAGACGTTAATGCTGGAGTTTGGCGCGCGGGTGGGTGATTCCATTCGCGTGGGTACGCTTGACCTGGTCATCGCGGGTGCGCTGATCCGGATGCCGGGCCGTAACCAGATATCGTTGACGGTAGCCGCGCCAGTCTGTATTCCGCTCCGATATGTCGATTCCGCAGGGCTCGTTCAAAAGGGCAGCCGGATCGAATCGGAGGTTTATTACCAGTTCAAACCGGGGACGGACATGTCAAAGCTGATGGAGAGGCTCGGACCAGAACTGGAGTCGGCGCACGTACGATATGAAACCGTCGAGATCAGAAAGGAACGGATGACGCGTGCCTTCAAGGATCTGTCGCAGTTCCTGACATTGATCAGCTTTATCGCCTTATTGCTGGGTTGTATCGGAGTGGCCAGCTCGGTGAATATCTATATCCGGGAAAAGATCGCCGGTGTTGCGGTGCTGCGTTGCCTGGGTCTGAGGGTGCGACATGCCTTTCTGATCTATCTGATCCAGGTTACGGGCATCGGGTTGATCGGGTCCATGCTTGGCGCGGGTCTGGGTGTCGTGGTTCAGCAGGTGCTGCCGATATTGTTCAAGGACATCTTGCCGGTGGAGGCCCATTTCCGCCTCTCGTGGCCGGCGATCGGGGAGGGCATCGGGATTGGGGTTGCGATCGCCTTGTTGTTCGCGTTATTGCCTTTGCTCACCGTGCGCAAAATCTCACCGTTGAATACGCTACGGGTATCGTTCGAACCGCCGGCGGCGGGTTGGGATCGCTGGAAGGTGACGATCTATGCAGCAGTATTTGTTTTTATCACCTGGTTCAGCTATATGCGGATGGAGAAATTGAGCAAGGCGCTTATTTTTACCATCTCGATACTCGGGGCGTTCCTGCTGCTGGCCGGCGCAGCGCGGTTGCTGATGGCCATGGTACGGCGGTTCTTCCCGGAGCGGTGGAACTATTTATGGCGGCAAGGTTTTGCGAATCTATACCGTCCCAACAATCAGACCCTCATCCTGGTGGTAACGATCGGTTTGGGCACGACCTTTATCGGGACGTTGTTTTTTATCCGGGAACTGCTTCTTGAGCGGGTCCATACCCTGGCAAGCACCGATGGCAATATGGTATTGTTTGATGTTCAGCCTGCGCAGATCCAGGGGGTCCGGCAGCTGGCGTCGGCTATGAAGGTGCAGTTGGTCGATGACGTACCGGTCGTGGCGGTAAAGGTCACTTCGATCAAAGGAATAACGCGGAGTGAGGACGGTCCCGGTGGACGCCGGACGGAATATGACACCCGGGTCACCTATAGCGATACCTTGCGGCCGACCGAGAAACTGGTTGCGGGAAAACTTGGGCCGCCGGTCCGGTCACCGGGAGACGTTGTACATGTCTCGTATGACGAGGATGCGGCGGCGTCGGCCGGGCTACAGATCGGGGACGAGGTCGGGTTTGATGTGCAGGGCGTGCCGATAACCGCGGTGGTAGGGAGCATCCGTCATCTCGAGCATGGCCCGATGCGACAGGGTATCCTTTTTCCGACCGGGGTGCTCGAGCAGGCGCCGCAATTCCATATCGTCACGGCCATGTTGCCGACGCCGCAGGCGTCGGCGCGTTTCCAGCGAGCAGTAGTGCAACAATTTCCGGGTATTCTCGTGGTCGATCTGGCGCTCGTGGTGAATGTGCTGCAGGAAATCCTTGGAAAGATCGGGTCAGTGATCCGGTTCATGGCCGGTTTCAGTATGTTGACCGGCCTGATCGTGCTGATCGCGAGCGTGCTCATCAGTAAGTTCCAGCGGATCCAGGAAAGTGTACTTCTGCGCACCCTTGGTGCCAGCCGGCGGCAGGTGCTGGTGATCACCATGCTGGAATATTTCTTTGTCGGTTCGCTTGCCGCTGTTATCGGGATCGGGTTATCCATGGCTTTTAGCATGGTGCTGGCGAAATTCGTCTTCGAGGCCGTTTTTGTTCCGAATTGGTGGGTGGTGGGTGGATTATTTGCCGGGGTCAGTCTGCTGACGGTCGTGATCGGACTTTACAATGTGCGCGGGGTGTTGAACAGGCCGCCGCTCGAGATCCTGAGGCGGGAGGGGTAGAGGCGGTGGTGCGATACGTATGGGTTTCGAGACGGTGAAGCAGGTTGAACGAACTTGAACTTCCGATGAATGGGCAGATACCGGCAACAAGGGTTAGGTTCGTGACATGAAAACCATTCGGACCGCTGTCCTGCCAGCGTTATTTTTTGTAAGTGCCTCCCTTCTTTGTCCGCTGTGTCCCAGGGCTCAATCCGCCGCGCAGTTACTGGATTCATTCTACTCCAAAAACCTCCACGAAATGCGATATGTGGAGATCCTTTTTCCGGAAGAATACCGGCCAGGTTCGACCGATAAATACGAGGTTCTTTATTGTCTTGAAGGTATTTCGGATTTCGCGAGGCTTGAGTATAATATGCTCAAAGGCGAAGGTTTTATTCCGAGGCTCTTACTCGTGGGGATCAACAATACGTACAAGAACGGTGTCAGCAACCGTGACAGGGATTTTACTCCTACGCATGTCTATGGTGAGACGGGGCATGCCGATGAATTTCTGCTGTACCTCAAAGACGAATTGCTGCCCTATATGGAAAAACGCTACCCGGTGAAAACGACCGGCAATACGCTTTATGGGGGTTCGCTTAGCGGGTTGCTGGCGGTATACGCTTTCCTGAAATATCCGGATTTGTTTACGTCCTATGTGGCGGTCGACCCGAGCCTCTGGTGGGATAATGGTTACACGGTAACCTATGCGAAAACACATTTGGCCGGTTTTCCCCGGCTGGAGCACACCCTGTGGCTGGCTGGCCGCGAAGGCAGCGCGTTCCATAATATGGGGCTAGAGGGGATCGATGCCTTGCTGCGATCCACTTCGCCTGCGGGTCTTTCCTGGAAGCGAAGGCTATACGACAATGAAACGCATTTTTCTACGCAATTCAAAGGGCTTTGGGACGGGCTGAAATTTTCTTACGGCGGCTACTATGCATCCCAGGGCGGTTACCCTACTTCGAGGGAGATCAGTATAAAGCCAAGACGTGGCCTTGTGGCTGCGGGACTTCCTTTCACGCTTTCCTGTGCCAACCTGGAGGACAGCCCTTATATCCGGTATACCACCGATGGGAGCGAACCCACGCTTTCTTCCCCATCGCTGACCGGGGAGAACACCCGCATCCTGCTGTACAAAACCTCCATGCTAAGGCTCAAGGCGTTCCCGGTGCGCGAGCAATATGACAGGACGGATAGTGCTTATTTCGATCTCAGCCCCGAGTTTGAGCCCATGGTGAAAGCCGACGGCATCCGGCCAGGGGGTCTTCACTATCGTCTCTATTCCGGTGATTGGGACAGTTTCCCCAATTTTACGGCACTCAAGCCGAAGCGCAGCGGAAGCACGGCGGATGGTTTTGATCTGTCATCCCTCCCGGGGCACGAAGGCTATGCCCTGGTGCTCGACGGGTACATTTACATTGAAAATCGCGGCTATTTTATCTTCGAGCTGGGCGGCAGCCATTTTAAGGTCTGGGTCGGCGACCACCAGGTTTTGGGCAACCATATCGACAAATTCGGGGAAGCTTTTATGGTTCCTCTAAAGAAGGGTTACTATCCCATTGAGATCGAATACCTCCACCCGAAGAACGGAAGTGCGCCTATGCCGCTTTATATGAAGAAAGAGGAAGGTGAAGATTTCCAGGTGCCGCCGGAAATGTTTTTTAGCACAGTGCCGCGGTGAGAGGGGGTTCGTCAGGGAATGTTGCTTACATTCGGAGTATGCTTGTCAATCATTTAATTCGGGTTGGGTTAGTCTTTCTAAGCCTTGTGGTGGCGGGACCCTGTCAGGCGGGGAAGGGAATCGAAGTAAGCTCCCCGGATGCGGGGATACGGTTTTTGTTTCGCTTCACGGCAGGGCTGCCGGAGTATGACGTGGTATATAAAGGTGTGACGCTGGTGGAGCGATCGCCGTTGAGTCTGACGTTTGCGGGCTCGGGGTTGTTTGGAAAGGGGTTGATCCCGGGGAATGCGGTGGTGACACCCGGCGAGGATAATTATGAACTGGTGGTCGGGAAGACGAAGGCGGTGCATGACCGGTATACGCAGGCGGTGATCCCGTTGCAGGAAAGGGCGGCGCCGGTTTTGGCAGGGGCGAGGGGTGCAGTGCGGAGACGCGTAAACCTGGTCGTTCGGGTATTCAATGACGGGGTAGCGTTCCGGTATGAAATCCCGGAACAGGCGGTTTGGGCCGACTATGCGTTAGTCGATGAGGGGAGTAGTTTTCGGGTGGTGGGGGATCCGGAAGTGCTGGCGACCTTCCGGGAGGGGTTTACGACGTCGCATGAAGGGTTGTATGTAAGGAGCAGGCTGAGTCAGGTTAAGGAAGACACGTTGATCGATATGCCGATTTTTTTGGATTTCGACAAGGGCGGCGCGGCAAAGGGAGGCGATATTTATGCGGCGATTTCGGAGGCGAGGCTGGTGGATTATGCGGGGATGTACCTGATCCGGCATGGCGATTTGTTGAAATCCGAGTTGTCGCCGCTACCGGGGGAACCCGGAGGCCCGATTGGCCTCGGAACCGCCTTCGCCGGGCCTCCCTCCTTCGCTGTAGCTGCGGCGGGCGAGACGGCGGCCGAAGCAGGTGCGGCGGCTGACCATGCGGCCGGGACGCCGGCGGACCTGGAATCGGGGCGAAAGGTGGCGGTACGGGTAAAAGCGAAATTGCCGCATCAGACGCCATGGCGGGTGATGCTTTTGGGGACGAGGGCGGGGGCCCTGGTGGAATCCAATATCATTACGGATCTGAATGACGATTGCGCGATAAAGGATGTCAGCTGGATCAAGCCCGGCAAAACCGATTTTCACTGGTGGAATGGGGATGTGGTAGCGGATACGGGTTTTCAGCCGGGGATCAATTTCGAGACCAACCAGTATTACGTCGATTTCTGCGCGCGGAATGGAATTGACTATCATTCTGTTATCGGTTACGGGGGGATAGCCTGGTATACGAATGACGGAGTTAGCTATGATGCCGGTCCCCATGCCGACCCCACGCGGCCGCTGCCGGGACTGGACATGAAGCGAATTTGTGATTATGCAAAGGACAAGGGGGTAGGTATCCGGGTCTGGGTTCACTGGAGGGCCTTGTGGCCCAGGGTAGATAGTGTTTTTGCGCAATTCGAGCGATGGGGCATCCGGGGGATGATGGTGGACTTTTTAAACCGGGACGACCAGGAAATGGTGAATATTCAGACCGCTATTCTGCAAAAGGCGGCGGCGCATCATCTGCATATCCAGTTCCATGGTGCGTATAAGCCTACGGGGCTCAGCCGAACCTATCCCAATGAATTCACGCGGGAGGGAACGTTGAACTATGAGAATGACAAATGGGGGGTGCCCATTACACCGGATGACGATCTGAACGTGGTTTTCACCCGGTTGGTGGCGGGACCGACGGACTATCATCTCGGGGGGTTCAGAGCGGTGACTCCCGCGGGTTATCTGGCCCATTTTGTCCGGCCGTTTGTGTTGGGGACACGGTGCCATATGCTGGCGATGTATGTCGTGCTGGAGAGTTACCTGGGGATGGTTTGTGACGACCCCGTCGCGTATGAAGGGCAGGAGGGATTTGACTTTGTTCGGGCGGTGCCGACCACATGGGATGAGACGCGCGTACCCGTGGCGATCCCCGGGCGACTGGTAACGGTTGCCAGACGGAAGGGGAATGAATGGTGGATCGGGACGATCGGCAACCGGGATGGGGGCCGGGGGGAATTGCGGCTGGACTGGCTACCGGCGGGTACCTACCGGGCTACTATTTATGGTGACGCGGCGGACGCGGGGGCGAATCCGAATCATTTGGTCCGCGAAGTCCGCAGCATAAAATCGAGTGATGGTGTCCGGTTCACGCTCGCTCCGGGGGGAGGTCAGGTGATTCGATTGACAAAGGAATAAGCGTGGTGGGAAATACGATTGCGGAAACTACTTAATTTTTGATTTGTTGATGATTCTGATGGCATTTTGGCCTCAAATTGGCTGTAGATTGATTCCCTATTAAGATCTCAGACCACCTGACTATGCGTGTGAAATTGAAAAATCCAATTATCGTCGCCTCCCTATTCTTATACGCCGGGGTGTCCGCTCATGCCGCTACTTACTACGTGTCTTCCGTTTCCGGTAATGATTCCTATACCGCCGCGCAGGCCCAAAACCAGGCTACGCCGTGGAAAACCATGGGAAAGGTGAATAGCTTCTTTCCCAGCCTGAATCCCGGCGATACCATCAAATTGCAAGCGGGGAGTATCTTTACCCAGCCGCTCAACATTACGAGGTCCGGTACGGCGTCCCAGCAGATCGTCGTTACGACATATGGAACGGGGGCTCCGCCATTCATTGTCGGTTTTACCACGCTTTCCGGCTGGACCGGCGGCGGGGGCAATATCTGGCAGGCAACCTGCTCCGGTTGCGGAATGAGCGCGAACATGGTCTCGATCGGGGATAGTTCGCAACCGATGGGGCGCTGGCCCAATTCCTGGTCCAATTCCGATGGCGGTTACTCGCAGATCCAGGCTTTTAACGGAACGGTCAGTATCACCGACGCCAATATCGGCGCTTCGGGTCGCAACTGGACGGGATCGAAGATCGTCATCCGGAAGAACCGCTGGATCATCGAAAATGACACGATCGTTTCGCAAAGCGGGAATACCATTTCGTACAAGACGGCGACCACCTTCGCGCCGGCCAACAAATTCGGGTATTTTATCCAGTCGAATGCTTATACGCTGGACAAGCAGGGGGAGTGGTATTATAATCCCGCCAACAAGGTCGTGCAGGTATACTCAGTCGGAAATCCTACGACGACGATGCAAGTGAAGATCGCGGCGATCGACACGCTGTTACAATTCAACAGTGCGCAGTATGTGGTGGTTAACGGAATTGCTTTCCAGGGGGCGAACAAGACGGCGGTTTCGATCTTCCGGTCCAACTATATCACGCTGTCCAATTGTTCGATCAATTTTTCCGGGATCGATGCGGTAGACATTACGACCAGTAACTATATTACCGTTAACAACGTCATTATCGACCATACGAATAACAACGGGTTCATGATCTATGGCAACAATTGCCTGATCGAGAATTGCATCGTCCAGCGTACGGCGGCCATTCCGGGGACGTGTCTGCCGGCCAATTCCGGGATCGGCGTCTACCTGGTGGGCAATAACAATACCGTCACCTATAATACGATCGATACGACCGGCTACACCGGGATCTCCTTCCAGGGCAACAGCAATACCATCTCGAACAATTACGTCAACTATTTTTGTTTTGTCAAGGATGACGGCGGGGGCATCTATACCTGGAACGGGGGAACAGACAGCACGACAACGCATGTAACCGGCTGGATCACGAACAATATCGTCGTCAACGGCATAACGGCGCCGGTCGGCACGGATAGCAGTCAGGCGCCGATCGCGATCGGGATCTATCTCGATGAGAATACGACCCAGTGCGTGGTGTCGGGGAATACGGTGGCGCATTGCACGGCGGCCTTATTTTACCAGGAT
>DATJWK010000039.1:0-34182 GCA_035501395.1 Puia sp. | reverse complement strand
TGATCCCGTGTGCGGCGGCGTACCGGTTGGCGCGTTTCAATATCGACGACTCGCAACAATACGGATTCAAGGGGGTTCCGACTCCCGCGGTCGGTTTGCTGATCGCATCGCTCCCGCTGATCGCCTGGTATACGCACAGTGAGGTGGTGAGGGCCGCGTTGGAGAACAAGTGGGTATTGTATGGGTTGGTATTGGTCGTCGCCTGGCTGATGATCAGCAATCTTCCGTTGATGGCGTTAAAATTTAACAATTCTTCCATGAAGAACAATATGCCGGCGCTGCTCCTGATCGTGCTGGCGGCGATCGCGGCCATTTTCCTTCGGTGGCTGGCGGTGCCCGTCATGTTCGTTGTATACATTATTGTATCTTTGGCCTTTCACGGTCCGGAGGACCGTCGGCCGAAGGCCCATCATTAGATGTTTGGGACCGACGGGCATTTTTTATCGTGGCCCGAGGGCCCAAACCAAAAATAGAACTACATGAATTTTTCTGTTCAGGTAAAAGTTATGCCGTTGAAGGAGTTGCTGGATCCGCAAGGGAAGGCCGTCATGGGCGGTTTGCAGAGTTTAGGTCTCCGGAACGTCCAGGATGTGCGGATCGGCAAGAATATTTTCCTGCAGATCGAGGCGAATTCGGCGGATGAAGCGCGGCAGATAGCAGAGGAGGCGGGGCGCAAGCTGCTGGCCAACCCGGTCATGGAGTATTTTGAGATCAGTGTAAATTAATTTCTTGTTTTGCTCTATATTGTTCCTTCTCCCATCGGTAATCTGCAGGATATAACGCTTAGAGCTTTGGAGGTGCTGAAGAAGGTCGATCTGGTCCTGGCGGAGGATACCCGGAATTCATCCCGGCTGTTGAATCATTATCAGATCATCAAACCGCTTTCGCCGTATCATCAGCACAATGAACACAAGATCCTGCATCATTTGGCCGATCAGCTGCTACAGGGAAAGACGATGGCATTGATAACGGATGCGGGGACCCCGGGCGTTTCGGATCCGGCGTTCCTGCTGGTGCGGGAATGTATCCGGATCGGGATCGGTGTAGAATGTCTTCCGGGGGCGACAGCCTTTGTTCCGGCGCTTGTCAACAGCGGGCTACCGATGAACCGGTTTACTTTCGAGGGGTTTCTTCCGCCGAAAAAAGGGCGTCAGACCGTTTTAAAGCAGCTGGCTGCAGAAGAGCGAACGATGGTCTTTTATGAGTCGCCGCTGCGGTTGATAAAGACGCTGACGGAAATGATGGAGCATTTTGGCGAGGATCGGCAATGCAGTGTCAGCCGGGAACTAACGAAGGTGTTCGAGGAAAACCGGCGGGGTACGTTGAGGGCAGTTTGCGAACATTTCCGGGAGAAGGGGGTGAAGGGGGAGGTCGTGCTGGTAGTGGAGGGTACGCCGAATAAAGGGTCATAACCTTAAAACACATCAATATGAAGAAGGTCGTATTTTTTTGCATTTTGTTATGCGGATTGTCCGTGACATTTACGCCGGTTCGGGCGCAGCTGAGGACCCTGCCGTCCGCGGTTACTGATTCCTTTAAGACACATTATCCCAATGCCAGGCAGGTGAGCTGGTCGGATAAGCTCAGCTATTGGCAAGTCAGCTTTTATTTGGACGCGGATGCGCTGACGGCAAAATTCAAGAGCACGGGAGAATGGATATCGTCCATGAAGAAGATCGCGCAGACCAGCCTGCCGGCTGACGTGCAGGACGGTTTTTCGAAGAGTTTGTATGCCGACGGCGAGTGGACGGTGTCCACGGTGCAGGTGCTTTATCTGCCCGGGGATGTGACGCAATATGCGGTACAGGTCGAAAAGAGTTCCTTTCAAAAAAAGAACTTATTGTTCAACAGCAAAGGTCGGCTGATCAAGGAAAATGCGGCGTTATAAAATTTCGGCAGCGTTATGATAACCAAGATCGTTTTTTTCGGACTGGCGGCGTGCCTGGTCCGGGTACAGGCAACCGCGCAACCGGATCGGTGGCAGCAGCGGGTCAAATACACGATGAATGTGTCGATGGATGTCCAGACGAACCGGTTTACCGGTACGCAAACCCTTGCTTACACCAACAATTCCCCGGACACGCTGGGACGTGTTTTCTATCACCTGTACTGGAATGCCTTTCAGCCCGGCAGTATGATGGATACGCGCAGCCGGGAATTAGGCAAGATCACCTTCAACACCGGTCGCCGCGGCGGCGAGCAGCAAGACTGGGACTCGCGCGTGAAGGACCGGATATTGAATCTGAAGCCGGAGGAGATCGGGTACCAGAAGGTGTTGTCCCTTACGATGAACGGTGTGCCGCAGGCCTATACGGTCGACGAGACGATCCTCGAGGTCAATCTTACCAGGCCGATCCTGCCGCATTCCACGGTGGTCTTCCAGATGAAATTCGAGGCACAGGTCCCGCTGCAGATCCGGCGAAGCGGCCGCGACAATCCGCAGACGGGTGTCCGGTATTCGATGAGTCAATGGTACCCGAAGATGTGCGAGTACGACTACGAAGGCTGGCATCCGACGCCATATGTGGCAAGAGAGTTTTATGGCGTGTGGGGAGACTACGATGTAACGATCTCGATCGATAAAAGCTATCTCCTCGGGGGAACGGGTTATCTCGTCAACGCGGAACAGGTGGGATACGGGTATGAAACGCCCGGAACGAAAGTAGAGCGTCCGGCGGGAGACCGGCTGGTCTGGCACTTTGTGGCGCCCAATGTCCACGATTTCATGTGGGCAGCCGATCCCGGGTTCACGCATCTTGTCCGCCGGGTATCGGAAGGGCGTGTGATCAACGTGATCTATAAGAACAAGGATCATGACCCTCATGTGGATACGGCCTGGAACAGCCTGGCCGATGCGGCGGTTATCGTGCTGCCATTTATCGAAAAGACCTTTGGACCCTATCCGTACAAACAATATTCGTTTGTGCATGGGGGAGACGGCGGCATGGAATATCCGATGAGCACGCTGATCAACAATCCGGGCGTCGGGACCGCCTTTCATGAATGGATGCACAGCTGGTACCAGGGGATGCTGGGAACGAATGAATCGGAATATGCATGGATGGATGAGGGATTCACCAGCTATGCGGCGGCGAGGGTGCAGAGCTATTATTACCATGAACGGCTTCGCCGCGATCCGGGGAATGCCAATTTGCAACAAATCGTCGATCGGGAAAAGACGCAATTACCGATGTACCATGCTTCGGCGTACGGCGCGTATTTTAATCTGGTGAAGAGCGGACTGGAGGAGCCGCTGACGACACATGCCGACCACTTCAACACAAATTTTGCCTACAGCATCGCCAGCTATTCGAAGGGGGAAATGTTCCTCGAGCAGCTGGGTTACATTTGCGGAGCGCAGGTCAGGGACAGGGTCCTGCTGGAATACTACCGGTTGTGGCGGTTCAGGCATCCGAACGCGAACGACTTTATGGTTGTGGCGCAGAAGGTAAGCGGCATGCAGCTGGACTGGTATAAGGAATACTGGGTGAATACGACAAAAACGATCGATTACGGCATCGATAGTCTCTGGGAACAGAGCGGGAAGTCGGAGATCCGGTTAAAAGCCATCGGGTATATGCCGATGCCCCTCGACGTGGAGATTACGTATAAGGATGGCCGGAAGGAACTCGCATATATCCCGCAGTATTTCCAGTTCGGGGTGAAACCGGTGGAGGATCCGACGCTGCCCAGAACGGTCTATCCGGCCTGGAAGTGGACAAGCCCGACGTATACATTTGAGTTAAATCACCGGTTGCTCGACATAAAGACGATCGAGATCGACCCGACGCAGCGCATGGCAGACGTGGAACGGAAGAACAACAAGCTCGTCATTCCGGATGTTCCGCAACCCGGTGCGGCGAATTGATCAGCGGCCGTAGAATTTATTGATCGCTTCAACCCGGTTGTTGACATGCATCTTTTCATAGATGTGATACACGTGCTTGCGGACGGTCTCCTGGCTGATGAACAACTTCCCTGCAATTTCCTTGTACAGCATTCCACGGGAGAGCAGCTCGAGGATTTCGTTTTCGCGGTTGGAAAGGATGTTGATTGTCCGGACGGCGGTATTGGTGTCGGGTGTGTCTGCGGATTTTGACTGGAACGCGTTGACCACCTTTCGCGCGATCTGGCTGCTCATGGGGGCGCCGCCTTCGTATAGCTCACGCAGCGCGTCGAGGAGCTTGCCGGGGGCGGTCTTTTTGAGGATATAGCCGTTCGCTCCGGCTTTGAGGGCTTCGAAGATCTTCTCGTCCTCTTCATAGATGGTGCACATCATAAAGAGAATTTCAGGGAATTGTGGTTTTAGCTGGCGTACGCAGTCGATCCCGCTTTCGCCGTCACCCAGGTTGATGTCCATGAGAACGACATTGGGCTGGAGCGCGGGTATCTTTTGGAGGGCGGTTTCTGCGTCGGCGAAGGAGCCCGCAAGCGTATATCCCTCGGCCATCATAATGATCTGCTCGAGGGCCGAGCGAATATCCTTGTTGTCGTCAACGATGCATACAGAGATAGTCATGATGCAAAGGTCCGATGCTTTGGCAAATTGGAAATACCATTTTGTGGTAGTTTTTGGGGTTTCCAGGTGGTTTTGGGTGGCGGCGGGGGTCAAAAGGGCACTTGGAGGAGGTATTTCTCCCGGAAATACTCCCGGTCGAAGAGTTGACTAATCTCAATAATCCGCGGTCGAAGGCCGGAGGCGGAGATCTCTGCGGCAAGATCGCCGCCTTTTAGGCAGATGAGGCCCGAAGGGGCGGCCTTTGAATGGCCCGAAACGGCTGACCCCGGTTTCCGCAGAAGGGGTCGTGCCCAGGTCCAAAGTTCTTTTAACGGGGCGACGGCGCGCGAGACCGCCACGTCAAATTTCCGGCCTTTTATCTCTTCGGCCCGGGTATGAGCGGTAGTCACGTTGGTCAGGCCGACGGCCGACGCCACGGCATCGACTACTTTTAGCTTCTTGCCGATGCTGTCGACCAGATGGAATTTGGTTTGCGGGTAAAAAATGGCAAGCGGAATGCCCGGGAAGCCGCCGCCCGTCCCGATGTCGATCACCTCCATACCGGGCCGGAAGTCGAAGACCGCGGCGATGGCGAGAGAATGCAGGACGTGCCGCTCGTACAGGCTGTCGATATCTTTCCGCGAAATGACATTGATCTTTGCATTCCACTCTGTATACAAGTCGCCCAATGCGGCCAGCTGCCGGATCTCACCCGGTGAGAATTCGTCAAAGTACTGCCGGATTATTTCCAGCTCGCCCGGGGTTTTTTCCATATGATGGAAGAAAAGATGATATAATAGGGGAACATCCAGATATCCAGCAGCCACCACCACGGGAAGAGGTCTTCTTCCCCAAGGCGGCTCATGGTCTTTTGGAAGACGATCCCCTGCACGATCAGGCGCAGGCCGAAAGCGGCGAGTGCCAGCCGCCAATCGAAGAACAGGCTTACGATCAGGAGCGGATAGAACAGGAAGTACGTGACCGCATAGAGGCTGAGGAGAGCCTTGTGCTGCGGCTTGTAAAATTTGGCGGTGCTGTAATGCCGGGTCTTTTGCCGGAACCATTCGCCGAAGGTCTTTTTCGGTTCCGAGATCATGAATGTGTCGGGGTCTATGACTATGGCGGTGTTGCTCCCGGTAGCCACTTTGTTGATGAACAGGTCATCGTCCCCGCCGGGGACGTGGTTGATGGCGGAGAATCCTTTGTTCCGAAGAAATACGTCCTTCTTATACGAGAGATTGCGGCCCACGCCCATATAGGGTGTGCCGGCGAGGGCATAGGAGAAATATTGCAGTGCCGTATGGAAGGTATCGAACCGGATAATTTTGTTCAGTATCCCGGGGGCTTTTTTGTAGGGGCTGTATCCCAGTACCACTTCTATACCGTCGCGGTATCCATCCTGCATTTTTTGCATCCAGAATTCGCTGGCCGGCATACAGTCGGCATCGGTAAGGAGCACGATCTCATAGCGGGATTCCTTTATGCCCATGCTCAACGGGTATTTCTTACCGGTGATGCCGATCGCCTCGTGTTCCAGGTTTACGATATGAAGTCCCTTAAAGGTCTTCTTAAACTCGTCGAGGAGGAAACGGGTGTCGTCCTGGCTGTTGTGATTCACGACGATGACCTCATGCGTGGTCGGATAAGTCTGGACAAGCGCGCCGGGCAGATGGGTGACGAGGCGGGCGGCCTCATCCCGGGCACAGATAATGATGCTGACGGGATGTTGCTGGGATTGGTCTTTTGTCGGGGGAACATAGAAAGCCAGCCTTCTGAAGAACCACAGGTAGTACACCAGTTGCACCAGGGTGATCAGGCAAAAAACAATAAAAATCAGTTCGAGCCAGGGGATACTCTGATACAGTTTAGTCATAAGCGATCAATGGGGGGCGCGGCCGGGGCCGGGAACCGCCGGGGCGAAAGTACAAATTTAAATCGCAAGCTGGCAAGGCGAAAGGCGTAAATTGCGGCGGAATATGGCGAGACTACAATTTGAGCTGGAGAAGACTTGTCCGGACACCGCGGCCCGTGCGGGAAAGATCACTACGGATCATGGCGAAATTCTTACGCCCATTTTTATGCCCGTCGGGACGGCCGGTAGCGTGAAGGCCGTATCGCAGCAACAACTCAAGACGGATATCGGAGCCCGGATCATACTGGGAAATACTTACCATCTTTACCTTCGTCCGGGTCTGGATGTGCTGGAACAGGCCGGCGGGTTGCACCGGTTTACGGGTTGGGACCGGCCGATACTCACGGACAGCGGGGGCTATCAGGTCTTCTCGCTGGCGGGCACACGAAAGATCAGGGAAGAAGGGGTCGAGTTTCAGTCGCACATTGACGGGTCGAGACATTTGTTCACGCCGGAGAAAGTAATGGATATCCAGCGCAGTATCGGCGGCGATATCGTCATGGCGTTTGACGAGTGCCCGCCGTATCCAAGCGATCGGGGCTACGCCACCACATCCATGCAGCTGACACATCGCTGGCTTGACCGGTGCTGGGAACGGTTCCGCCAAACCCCCGATAAATATGGCTATACGCAGAATCTGTTCCCGATCGTTCAGGGCAGCACCTGGTCCGACCTGCGGCGCGCCAGTTGTGCGTACGTAGCGGAAAAGGAGGCGGTGGGCAATGCGATCGGCGGGTTGAGTGTCGGGGAACCGGAGGAGGAGATGTACGACATCTGCGCCGCCTGTTGTGAGGCTTTGCCCGCGGCGAAGCCGAGATACCTGATGGGCGTAGGTACGCCATGGAATATTTTGGAGTGTATCGGTCGCGGCGTGGATATGTTCGACTGCGTCCTGCCAACGCGCAACGGCCGGAATGCGATGCTGTTCACGTCAAAAGGGGTGATCAATATCGACAATAAGAAATGGGAGACCGATTTTTCGCCGATAGATGACGGTATCGACAGCGTTCCCAGTAATTTTTATAGTAAAGCCTATCTGCGGCACCTGATCAAATCCAAAGAAATACTTGGGCTCACGATCGCCAGCGTACATAATCTGGCCTTTTATCTTCACCTGGTGCGGGAGGCGCGGGCGCATATACTGCGGGGTGATTTCCCGGGCTGGAAGCGGGAGCAAGGGGAAATTCTCAAAACAAGGTTATAGCATGACGCGCGCCGGTCGGCCGGGGCGAGCCGGCTTGACGGGGGATTTTTAGCTTGTTGATAATGAATAGGTTGCTCAAACCGCTGGTAAGAATGCGCCATTTTTTTGCAATTTGCCAGCAATGCAGGAGTTATAGAGACTTACCTTTGCGGCGGCCAAAGGCCGATCATGTTCAAGCTCCTCGACTTCTACATATTAAAAAAATTCCTTGGGACCTTCGTTTTCACCATGCTGGTGATCACCATTATCGCGGTGGTGATCGATACCAGCGAGAAGGCGGATGATTTTGTACGATCGGGGCTAAGCTTCTGGCAGTTGATCACCCATTACTTTATCGGGTTTATTCCGTTTATCATGTCCATGATCTTCCCGCTGATGGTTTTTATCGCCGTCATTTACTTCAGCTCGAGGATGGCCGTTCGTTCCGAGTTCATTGCGATCCTGGCGGGAGGGGTGCGCTATAACCGGATGCTGAGACCTTACCTGATCGGCGGGATCTTATTGTCGGTTATCTTCTGGCTGGCCAGTCAGTATTGGGTACCGCGGGCGAATGAGATCCGGACGGATTTCCAGGCGGTGTATGTGGATCGCAACAGCTCCTATAACGGCGACCCGACAAAAAATACCCACAACTACTATCTTCGGGTCGACCCGCATACGTTTGTCGATTTTCGTTTTTATGACACCGCCACCAAGACGGCGAGCAGTTTTTTTCTCCAGAAGCTAAGGGGTAACACGGTCTATTATACGATCAAGGCGGATGTGATCCGCTGGGATCCCAATAAAAAGGACTGGAAGCTCAATTCGGTGGTCGAACGAACGATCAACGGGGCCGTTGAGACCATGAAACGCCTCGATACGCTCCACATCAACCTGAATGTTCTGCCAAAGGAATTGCGGCGGGATGACTATCTGAAGGACAAGCTGACCACGCCCGAGCTTCACCAGTTTATCCATATGGAGGAGGTGCGCGGGTCGGAGGGCCTCAATACGTTCAAAGTGGAGCTTTATCACCGGGATGCGACGCCCTTTTCCGTCATCATCATGGCGATGATCGGGGCGATCATTGCATCGCGAAAGATCAGGGGGGGGAGCGGGTTGCATCTCGCCGTCGGGATCGTGATGGCGGCGATCTTCGTGGTGATGGACAAGTTTGCCGTAACGTTTTCGACCAAGGGCAATCTTCCGCCGATGCTGGCGGCCTGGCTGCCGAATATTATTTTTACCGGTGTTGCCTGGGTCTTTTATGTGAAAACGCCCAAATGACCTAATTTAGGGGATCGAACAAATTCAGGGGATCGAACAAAAAAAACCGCGTACATGGCATCTACAAAAGAGAGGTTCAAAACAAAAGCAGACGCATTGGCCGCCGAGATCAAGGATTTACTAAAAGATCACGGGAACGATAAGATCGGGGAAGTGACGCTGGCACAGATCTACCAGGGGATGCGCGGGATTACGGGTTTGGTGACCGAAACCTCCTTGCTGGATGCGCAGGAGGGGATCCGGTTCCGGGGATATTCGATACCCGAACTGCAGCAGAAATTACCAAAAGCGCAGGGGGGTACGGAGCCGCTGCCGGAGGGATTGTTTCACCTGATGCTGCTTGGCGAGCTGCCAACGGACGATGACGTGCATGAGATAACGGCCAATTGGCAGCGGCGCAGTCATGTGCCGAATCATGTTTTTGCGGCAATCGAAGCGTTGCCGAAGGATTCACATCCGATGACGCAGTTTGTGGTTGCGATCATGGCGTTGCAAACGGAAAGCAAGTTTGCGGCGAAATATGCCAAGGGTTTGGCGAAGAAAGATTATTGGGATGCGATTTTCGATGATTCGATGGACCTGATCGCGCGGTTACCCCGGGTTGCGGCATATATCTATCGGAGAAAATATAAAAATGAAGACCACATCCATCCGAACGGTTTGCTGGACTGGGCCGGCAACTTCGCGCATATGCTCGGTTATGAGGATGAGACCTTTCGCGAACTGATGCGGTTATACATGACGATCCATGCCGACCATGAAGGCGGGAATGTGAGCGCGCACACGACGCATCTGGTCGGGTCGGCGCTTAGCGATCCGTATTTGTGTCTGGCTGCCGGGATGAACGGCCTGGCGGGGCCGCTGCATGGGTTGGCCAACCAGGAGGTGATCAAATGGATCCTGGAGATGCGCGAGGAACTTGGCGTTGAGTTACCCGGCAAAGATCAGATCGAGGCATATGTAAAGAAGACGCTGGAGGGTGGCAAGGTAGTGCCGGGTTATGGACATGCGGTGTTAAGAAAGACCGATCCGCGGTTCTCGGCACAGATGGAATTTGCAAAGCAGCACTTGTCCGACGACCCGCTGGTACAAACGGTCTGGAACATATATGATACGGTTCCGCCAATCCTGCAGTCCTTGGGCAAGATCAAGAACCCGTGGCCCAATGTGGATGCGCACAGCGGGGCCCTGCTGGTTCACTATGGACTGGTGGAATATGAGTTCTATACGGTGTTGTTCGGCGTGAGCCGGGCGCTTGGCGTGCTGGCCAGCCTTTGTTGGGATCGGGCGCTTGGATTCCCGATCGAGCGGCCGAAGTCGGTGACCACGGAGCTGGTAAAGGATTGGCTGAAAGGTCAGGGTGAGATCTGGGGGGAGTGAAGTTTTTCCTTTTATTTAAAGCGCCTGCAAGATATCGCTTAGGATATCGTCGCGATGTTCCAGTCCGACCGAAATGCGGATCAGGCCATCGGTAATCCCCGTGGCGGCGCGTTCTTCCGGCGTCAGCTTGGCGTGCGTCGTGCTGGCGGGATGGGAAGCAATGCTCCGCGTGTCGCCGAGGTTGGCGGTGAGCGTCAACATCTTTAATTTATCCAGAAAGTCGCGTCCGGCCCGAAGACCGCCTTTCAGCTCGAAACAGACGATGCCTCCGCCGTTTGTCATTTGACGTTTGGCGATGCCGTACTGGGGATGGCTGGCGAGGAAAGGATATTTCAGGTTGGCGATAGCGGGGTGCGATTCGAGCGCGGTGGCGATGTGCAGTGCATTGGATGAATGCCGTTCCATGCGGACGTCGAGGGTCTCCAGGCTTCTGCTGAGTACCCAGGCGTTAAACGGGGAAAGCGCCGGGCCGGTGGCGCGGCAAAACAGGTAAATCTCCCTGATCAATTCCTTTTTCCCCACGACGGCGCCCCCGAGAACCCGCCCCTGCCCGTCAAGCCATTTGGTGGCGGAGTGGACGACGAGGTCCGCGCCATATTGAATGGGAGTTTGGCCGATGGGTGTGGCAAAACAGTTGTCGACGTTGAGGATCAGGTTATGTTTTCGGGCGAGCGCACCGGCGGCTTCGAGGTCGATGATGTCAAGACCAGGGTTGGTGGGCGTTTCGAGATAGATCATTTTTGTGTTGGGCCGGATGGCTGCCTCCCAGCGTTTCGGATCGGCGGCGTCGACATAGGTGTATTCGATCCCATATTTGGGAAGGTACCTGGTGATGACGGTGTGTGTACTGCCAAATACCGCATTGCATGACAGCAGGTGATCGCCCTTTTTGAGCAGGCTCAGGAAGGAAGCGAAGATGGCCGCCATCCCGGATGCGGTTGCAAAACCGGCCTCCGCCCCTTCGAGTGCGCAAAGCCGGTCGGTGAATTCCTGGACATTGGGATTGCTGAAACGGCTATAGACAAACGCTTCCTTTTCATCGGCGAAGACGGCGCGCATTTCTTCGGCGTCGTCATAGCAGAAGCTGCTGGTGAGGAAGAGGGGTGAGGAATGTTCCTTTTCAGGGGTTTGGGCGGCGCGGATACGAATGGCTTTGGTAATTCTTTGTGAAGACATTTGGCGGGATGATTTTAATGATGTACGCGAACTTCCCAGGTGATCTTGCAGCCTGCTTCGCGCAGGGTGGCCGCGACGGAGCAATATTTGTCCATAGACAATTCGCAGGCTTTTTTTGCCTTATCGGGGTCGATGTGCCCCTTCAGTTCAAAAACGATGTGGACTTTTTCCCAGAGGGTGGGATCTTTTCCCTTTTCACGTTCACCGTCAATGATCATGCGAAAGCCGTCGACAGGCTGGCGTTGCTTCTTGAGGATGGAGACGATATCGATCCCGCTGCAACCTCCAAGTCCCATGAGCAGCATTTGCATCGGGCGGATGCCGAAATCCTGACCTCCAGTTTCGGCGCTGGTGTCCATGCGGGCCGTGTGTCCAAAGGCATCCCTGGCTTCAAAGCCGAAATCTCCTTCTACCCGGTTCAGTTCAATCCTGACCATAGTCAACTTTTTTGCAAATTTACGACTCGTAAGCCCTTATTTTGCATCGAAAAGACAGAGAATTAGATCCATGAAGTATTTTCAATATGATCATCCGTTCGAGCTGGAAGGGGGGGCCGTATTGCCCGGTATAACGATCGCATACCATACTTACGGCCATTTAAATGCGGATGGAAGCAATGTCGTATGGGTCTGTCATGCATTGACCGCCAATTCGGATGTGGCGCAGTGGTGGCCGGGAGTGGTGGGGGAGAAGGGCGTTATCCGGCCGGCCGAATACTTTATCGTTTGCGCCAATATCCTCGGATCCTGTTATGGCAGCTCCGGGCCGCTGAGTGTAGACCCCCGGACGGGCAAGCCGTACTACGAGCAGTTTCCGATGGTGACGATCCGGGATATGGTTCGGGCGCACATGTTGTTACGCAGACATCTGGGGATCGGCAGGATCGCCCTGCTGATGGGCGGGAGCATGGGCGGATATCAGGTATTGGAATGGGCGGTGATGGAAAAAGATGTGATCGGACGGCTGTTTCTCATCGCCACTTCGCCGGCGGAGAGTGCATGGGGGATCGCCGTGCATACGGCACAGCGGCTGGCGATCGAGGCGGATCCGAGCTGGAATTCACCCATGCCGGAGGCGGGTCGCGGCGGGCTAAAAGCGGCCCGGGCGATCGGAATCCTGACGTACCGCAATTACGGGATCATGGTGAAGACGCAGACGGACAGCGACCCGGAGAAACTGGATGGGTACCGGGCGTCTTCCTATGTTCAATACCAGGGTGAGAAGCTGATCAACCGGTTCCATGCCTACTCGTATTGGCTGTTGACAAAGGCGATGGACAGTCATCAATTGGCGCGCGGCCGGGGTGGCCGGCTGGAGGCGGTCTTGCAGGAGATCGGGCAGTCAACGTTGCTGGTTGGAGTGACGAGCGATATCCTTTGCCCGGTGGAGGAACAGCTATTCATGGCGGCGCATCTGCCGGATGTCGAGCTGGTGGAGATCGATTCGGCGTATGGGCATGACGGTTTTATGGTGGAAGGCGAAAAAATAGCCACTCTGCTCGGAGAGTGGCTCAATCGTTGAATATGCGACCCGCAGGTTCGCGGTTCAGGCTTACCAGGTTAGCTGCCCCTGGTAGTAGTCCAGAACTTTCGTCGCCAGAAGGTAGCTGTATTTGGCGGAAATAAGGTTAAGCTCGGCGTTGTTCTTGTTGGTGTTATAGATGACAAAGTCGAGGGACGAAAGGGCACCGTTATCGTATTTGATCTGTGCTTCCCGGAAAGATTCTTCGTAATTCTGGACCTGGTGGTAGGTGACATTGTAAGTCCGGAAATTTTGCACCATCGCCACATAGTTCGCTTCGACGGCCTGGCGCAGGTTGTTATTGATCATTTTTTGATTGAACCTGGCCTGGTCGAGCGAAATTTGCGAATTCCGGTAGGCGACTCTATAGCGGAGGCCGTTCAAAATCGGAACGTTCAATTGCAACCCGATCTGTTTTTGGAGGTTGTTCTTAAATTGCGTACTGAGCGGAACACCTTTTGTAACGCCCGGAATAGACGTCGGATAATTGACCGGCGTCTGGACACCGTTCACGTCTACATAAGACCCATCCTGGTAGGTGGTGGTGCCAAGCGAGGTCGTGGTACTGGCCGCGGAGGAATAGTTGGTGTACAGGCCGTAGAACAAATAAAGACTCGGTGTCAAGGCTCCCCTGGCGGCCGCTACGCCCCGCTGTGCCGACTCCAGGTGTAATGCAGCCGCCTGGACGGACGCGATGTGGTGGGTAGCATTCTGATATACCTGGTCCACGGAGGCGTTGTAGAGAATAGGATTGGTGTCGATAGTCAGTTTGGCGACATCCATGTTGGGTGAATAGGGGATATTCATGTCCTGCGACAGTCTCAATTTCAGCTGCTCCAGGCTATTCTTCGCCGTGACGATGGTCAGTTCGGCACTGTTCAACGAAGCCAGCGCATCGGTCAGCAAACTGTGGGCAATGGAGCCCAGGCTGTCCTGGATCGTCATCAGGTTAACGCGGTGACGGATGTCGGTCGCCTGTTGTGTTGCAAGACTCAGTTGTTCCTCGGTTCCCAGGATAGCCAGGTAGTCCTGGATAACCGTAATGGTAATCAAATCCTTTTGGTATTGCCAGTCCTTTTTGTCGGCTTCGTATGCCAGCGAGTATTGTTTTGCAAAATTGCGAAGCGAGAACCCGTTGAAGAGGGTCCAGGAACCTTGCACCTGGGCCCCTGCCTGGTTAAAATTTTCATTGATATACGTGTAGGTAACCGGGTTAACGCTCTTACCGCCGTTATTATAAAAGAAGCCGGAAGCGGTGGCACTCGGAAGCATACTGCCGAGCGACTGAATGTAGGTATTTTGCGCCGTGCGGGCGGTGAATTCCGCCAGTTGAACGCTCGAGTTGTTCTTCAGCGCACTGTCGATACATTGCTGGATGGTGTACGTGACGGCGGGGCCGGAGCTGATCTGGCTGATGAGCGAGTCGGCGTTTTGGGTCTGCGCGGTAGCGGAATGTTGAAAGAACAGCAGGAGACCCGAGGCCGCTGCCGCCCATATCTTTCGTCGTTGCATGATCTTGTTCATTTTGTGCTGCGATAGTTAATGGTAGGCCATTTCCACTCGTCCATCCAGCAGATTGATGATCCGTGAGCCGTATGCGGCGTTTTTTTCGGAGTGAGTGACCTGGATGATGGTGACGCCTTCGTTATTGAGTTGTTTGAATAATTCCATAATCTCTTCGCCCTGGCGCGAGTTGAGGTTCCCGGTTGGTTCGTCGGCAAGCAGCAGTTTGGGTTTTCCGATGAGGGCGCGGGCGATGCCCACGAGCTGTTGCTGGCCGCCGGAGAGCTGTGTTGGGAAGAGGTCCTTTTTTCCAACGATCTGGAAACGGTCGAGGATGTCCGCGACCATTGCCTGCCGCTCGGACCCCTTGATATTCTGGTATATGAGCGGCGTTTCGATGTTCTCGTATACGGTCAGCTCGTCGATCAGGTGGTAAGCCTGAAAAACAAAACCGATATATTGCTTGTAGAGCTGCGAGCGTTGTTTCTCTTTCAGGGAATGGACGGCCTGACCCAGAAAATGATATTCACCTTCGGAGGAGTCGTCAAGCATGCCGATAATGTTAAGCAGGCTGGATTTACCCGAACCTGAAGGACCCATGATCGAGACAAACTCCCCTTCATTGATCTGGAGGTTGATATCCTTCAGAATAAAATTCGGTTTTCCGCCCACGTTGACCCATTTCGAGATGCGTTTCAAATCTATCATATGTCTTTATTAGAGTTAATGCTGGTCGTCTTCTTTCTTTCAATCACATGCCAGCATTTAATGTGTTGAATTTAAATATCTTATACGCCAATTGCGCGAGTGGCAGTCCGTTTTCGATACAAAAACTGTCCGCTTTTGATACAACTGCGGCCTATTCCATGCGCAGATTGCGCACGGGATTGGCGATCAGGGCCCGAAGCGTAAGCAGCGCGATGACGAGCAGCGCAATCCCCCCGATCAGCGCTTCGGTCAGGACGATGGTTGCGAAGCCGATGCTGATCCGGTAGGCAAAATCATCCAGCCAACGGCTGACCAGCCACCAGGCGACCGGCAGCGCCGCGACGGAGGCGATGGTGGCCAGCCGGAAAAAGTCGCCGGAAACCAACTTCAGTATGCTTAGTTTACCCGCGCCAAGGACCTTTCGGATACCGATCTCTTTTGTCCGGCGTTCGATCGTAAATAAGGTCAGCCCGATAAGGCCGAGTGTTGCAAGCAGGATGGCCAGGGTGGTAAAAAAATCGATGGCCTGGCCGAGAAGCCTTTCCTTTTCAGCCAGCCGCCCGAAATTATCATCGATGAAGCTGATGTTCAGCGGCGTGGCGGGTAGAAATTCCCGGCCGGCGCGATTCAGCCACACGAGAAAGTCGGCGGGGTGGCCGCCTTGCAGGCGGATGGCGATATCGGTGATCGTACTTCCTTTGCGGTAGAGTTTTAGCAAGGCCGGGTGCACCTTCTCATGGAGCGAGGCAAAGTTGAAATTTTTGACCACGCCGATAACATGCTGGCTTCCGTTGATGACAGCTCCGAGCGGATGAAAAAGACCCAGTTCCGCCACGGCCGATTCATTCAGGATAAGTGAGTTGGTATCGGACAAGAGGTTCTTGTTAAAGTTGCGGCCTTCCTCCAGATGAAGACCAAGGGTGGAAATATACCGTTCGTCAGCGGGGAATTCCTGGATGAACATCGGCTGTTTCATTTCGGCGGTCTTATACGATCCCATGACGATGCTGTTGCCCGCCGGTACACGGCTGCATATGCTGGTGGAGGCTACCTGCGACTGCTGATCGATCATCTGGCGAAACGCATCGACCCGGTCCTTTAATTCACCGGCGTTCTCGATGACGACGACGCCATCCGAGCGGAAACCTTTGTCTTTCGTCTTCATATAGTTCAGTTGACCATAGACGACAAAGGAAACGAAGAGCAATCCGATAGCGATCGCAAACTGCAGGGTTACGAGGATGTTGCGAAGGACAGGGCGGTTGCGGCCGGTGCCGGAAGTGGAACGGACGATCAGGCCGGGGCGGAAACCGGTCAGATAGACGGCAGGGTAGATGCCGGCCAAGAGCCCGACACAGACGGAAAACAGGATCAGCCAAAGATAATTGGCTGAAAGGAAGGGGATCGGGCCGGTCAGAGCGGAGCCTGTCAGGGAGCTATAGCCGAAGAGGATGACCTGGATAAGCCCGCAGGCGACGATCATTGCCAGGAAGCTGAATCCGACGGATTCCTTAAGCATCTGGGCCATCAGCCGCAGCCGGGGTGCGCCGAAGGTTTTCTTCAAGCCGACTTCCTTGGCGCGGATGGACGCCCGGGCGGTAACCAGGTTGACATAATTGATCACGGCAAGGGCGATCAGCAGGAGGCTTATAACGCTCAGGAGTTTGACCTGTGTCAGGTTGCCGCCCGGGCTGAGGTCGAACTTAAGGTCGGAATGGAAGTAGATCCCGGTAAGCGGCTGGGTAATAAAGGTGACCGCCTCGCCGCTGGTTTTCCACTGGCTGTACGACTTGGTGGTTCCGACGGACGGGTAGATGATCTTTTCGCGGACCCGTTCGAGCCAGGTGTTAAGGCCGGCGATGGAGCCCTGGGGGCGAAGCTTGACATAATTATAAAGGCTGCATGACGTCCAGACGGCAGACCCGGCATCCGGGCTCGGGTCGCGGTGGAGCAGCACTTGCGGGTCCAGATGCGATTTTGCAAAACCTGCTCTCAGGACAGCAATCACTCTTGCCGGCGACATTTGTCGCCCGACGTAGATGGTCTTGCCGATGGGATCTGCCTTACCGAAAAATTTGGCGGCCAGGACGGAGGAGAGGATGGCCTCGCCGGGGGCGGGACCGTTTGCGGGGAGGAAGCCCGTCACGGCATCGAATGAGAAGACGTGAAAAAAAGAGCTATCGATGTAATATGGGGTAATGCCGGTAAAGGCGCGGTCGGCGGTGCTGGTGCGGATAAGGGTTTCGCCGTCCGATTCTATTGCTGTGGCGTCCTGAACGTCTTTGCAGGCGGCCAGCGTCAGGTCTCTGAGCATAGGCTGGCTGACGGCGAAAGGTCCCATTTGATAGAAGTCGGTACCTATGCGCACGATGCGGCCCGCGTCACGAAAATGCCGGTCGGTGCCCAGCTCCCGTTGAGTATAGACGAGGAGTACGAAGGAGGCGGCGATGCCGATGGAAAGTCCGCCGAGGTTGATGAGGGAAAAGGCCGGGTATTTCCGGAGTTGGCGAAGGGCTGGTTTGAGCGTGTTCATGGTCATAAAGCTAACTATTCTGAGCGTAAATTATCGACGGGGTTGGCGGTGGCGGCTTTGACCGACTGGCTGCTGACGGTCAGCAGGGCGACGAGGACTGCGAGACCGCCGGCCAGGGTGAACGTCCAGGCGCTTAATGGGATATGGTAGGCGAAGTCTTGCAGCCATTGGCGCATAGCCCACCAGGAGATAGGGGTAGCGATCAGCACCGCAAGAAAGACCAGGCGAATGAAATCGGTTGAGAGAAGAACGGTGATATTGGCCGTCGACGCGCCGAGGACTTTCCGGATCCCGATCTCTTTGAGCCGCTGGCGGGCGGTGAAGGACGCGAGGCCGACGAGGCCCAGGCAGGCGATCATGATGGCGACCAGCGAAAAGAGAAGGATCAGCGTGGAGGTTTTCATGTCGGCTTTGTAGAGGTTATTGAATTCGTCGTCGAGGAAGTTGTAGTCAAAGGGGGCGTCGGTAATGTAACGGCTCCAGATCGCCCGGGCGTTGGCCAGGGCGGCCGCGATCTTGCCGGGTTTAGTCTTTATGTAAAAGTTGGTGGCTGCCTCGGTCGGATGACGGAAGACAAAGGGCCGGATCTTTTCATGGAGGCTGGCGAAGTGGAAATCTTTGACGATGCCGATGATGACGCCGGTGTCGCCCTGGTACATCAGGCGCTGTCCGATGACCGGTTTGTGGATATTGAATTCACCCGCGGCGGTTTCGTTCAGGATAAAATTATTTCTGTCACCGGGGCGGTTTGGATCGAACCACCGGCCCTGGGCGAGGTGGATCCCCATGACCCTGGCGAAATCGTGATCCGGGGAGAATTTGTAGACCGTAGGTCTGTAGCTGGTGTCGCGGCCGTCCCAGTCGATGGAGCCTGAGTTATAGCTTGCCGCATTTACGATCGATTCGTTTGCGGTCGTCACGCCGGCAATGCCGTTAAGTGCCTGCAGGTCATGTTTCATCGCCTGCGCCTTGTCTCCATGCCGCCAGGACATGTTAAATTCAAATACCTGGGTGCGGTCATAACCGGGGTTGATCTGGTGGACATAGTTCAGTTGTCGGTGCATGATGATCGTCCCGGCGATAAGAATGATCGAGAAGACAAACTGGATCACGACCAGGCCGCGGCGTAGAGAGACGTCCTTGAACCGGAGCATGGTAGCGCCTTTCAGCGCGTTGAGTGGGCGGAAGGAGGAGAGCACCAGCGAAGGATAAACGCTATTTAGTAAAGTTGCGGTGAATAAGGTGACGCCAAAGATGCTCCATGTCGTGCCGGCGAGCAGGGGATCGGTAAAATTCCTCCCCGTCAATTGTCTGAACCAGGGCATGAGCGATTGAACGAGCAGGGCGGAAATCATCAGGGAGGCCACGCTGACGAGGGCACTCTCGAAGGTGAATTGCGCGAAGAGGCCGCTTCTGCCGGCGCCGATGATCTTTCGCACGCCCACTTCCTTTGCCCGGGTGCTTGCTCGCGCCGTCGTGAGGTTGACATAGTTGACGCAGGCGATAAAAAGAATAAGGACGCCGAGAATGGTAAAGATGTTGGCGGTTTTGCGGCTGGCGTGTTCGGTCCCGTTCCCGCCGCTGGCGTTCAGGCCGGTTTCGAAGTGGATGTCTTTGAGCGGGGTGAGGGAGACATCGTCTTTGTTGTTCGGGTCGCCGTTGCGAAGGAGATTGGCGAGGCTGGTGGCGACCTTGCCGGGCCGGCCATCGGGCCGTAGTTTCAGGAAGACCTGGTATTCAAAATTGCCCGGCTGGGTGGCGTATGCGCGGTTGCCGGGATCGGACAGCCAGGCATCGTTGGGGATCAGCATATCGAATTGGAAACTCGAGTTGGCCGGGTTGTCTTTGACGATGGCGGCGACCCGGTAGGTTATGCTGTCGATGCGGAGGGTTTGGCCGATCGGGTCCCTGGCGGCGAAATATTTTTTTGCTTTTGATTCGGTCAGCAGCAGGTTAAAGGGATGGCTGAAGAATCCGGCGGGATCGCCGCGGACAAAGTCGTAATGAAACAGCGAGAACCAGGCGCTGTCAATATAGCAGAGGTGCGACTCGGTGAAGAGTTCGTTGCCAAGCCGGACGGTCGTCCTATCGTAGCCGGCGCGGATGCAGGAAACGGTTTGGACCTCGGGGATCTGTTTCCGGATCGGGTCGACAAGGGCGAGCGGGGCGGTTTCCCAGGTCCATTTTGCGACGCCGATGTAGGAAGTAATGCGATAGATGTGTTTGGAGTCGGGGTGATAGCGATCGAACGACCGTTCGTTGTCTACCCAGATGAAGATAAGGATGGCAGCCGTCATGCCGGCGGCGAGGCCGAACATGTTCAGAAGGCTGGCGGTGCCATTCTTGCGGAGCGAACGCCAGGCGGTGAGGAAATAGTTTTTGAACATATCGTTGCGTTGAAAGTTTGTTATCCCATATGACGTAAGGCCTTCACCGGGTCGGTGCGCGCTGCGCCGAGGGCGCGGAAACTGATCGTGGTCAGGGTGATGGCGATGGCCAGGCCGCCGGCGGCGGCAAAGATCCACCAGGTCATGTCGGTGCGGTAGGCGAAGCTGTTCAGCCAACTTTGCATCGCCCAGCCGCCGAGCGGGAAGGCGATGAGGGCGGATACGCTGGTGAGGATCAGAAATTCCTTCGACAGTAATCGGACGATACTGGCGGGCGAGGCTCCGAGCGCTTTGCGGATGCCGATCTCGCGGGTGCGTTGCTCCGCGGCATAGGTGATGAGACCGAAAAGGCCAAGGATACCGATCAGAATGGCGAGCCCGGCAAAGGTCATGAAAAGGACGCCGGTACGCTGGTCATCCCGGTATAGGCGGTCGAATGCCTCGTCCATGAAATAATAGGGAAAAGGCTGCCCGATCATCTTGTCCCAGGAGTAGAAGGCCTTCCGGATCCGCTCGATCAACAGCGGGATTTCGTCTGTCTTAACCCGCACCGCCAGGGCGCCCCTTTGTTCCTGCAGCTGAAAGATCATAGGCGGGATCTTGCTGTGCATCGAGCCCGGTTGAAAGTCTTTGATCACGCCGATGATATGAAGGGGTGTGGATTGGCCGTGGGACTGGACCGCATCCCAGGGCGCGTATATGGTCTTCCCGATAGGGTCGTCGTAATCCAGCAGTTGTGCCGCCGTCTCGTTGATGAGTATGCCCGAGCTGTCGGCGGACAGGTCGGGGGAAAAGTTGCGGCCTTTTTTTATCTCCATGCCAAGCGTGGGGACGTAGTCCGCGTCGATACCCCAGTTGGTCAGGATGACAGCCTGGGCGGATGTCATCGCCTGGTCCCTAAAAAAGGTGTTCGCACCGACATCGGCCTCGTTGGGAAGGGAATAGGTCATGGTAACGCCAAGAACGCCGGGCATTTTCCGTACTTCCTCCTTGAAGTGCCGCGCATGGATCCAGAGGGAGGCGACGTTCCGAATGACAAGCACCTGTTCGCGGTCGTACCCCAGGTCCTTGTGGCGGATGTAGCTAAGTTGGCGATAGATGACGGCGGTGCCAACGATCAGGAGGATGGCAATCGTAAACTGGAATACCACGAGTACGTTCCGGAGCCAGCCACTGCGGAATCCGGCGGTCAGCTTCCCCTTTAATACCAGCACCGGCCGGAATGCAGAAAGATAGAACGCTGGGTAAAGACCCGCGAGGAGGCCCACGATGACAACGGTAGCGATCGACCACAAGGGAAGCCAGCCGCCGGTGAATACGGTGATCGGGATCTCGACGCCTGCGAGGTGGTTGAGCCACGGCAGGCCCGCGCCGGCCAACAGAAGCGCGATCAGCATCGCGACAAAGGCCGTCACCATCGATTCGGTGAGGAATTGGGCAATCAATTCGGTGCGAAGGGAGCCCAGCACTTTACGGATTCCAACCTCCCTGGCGCGGCGCGCGGAGCGCGCCGTCGAGAGATTCATAAAGTTGACGCATGCCATCAGCAGGATAAGGACCGCTATCGTGGTAAAGATGTAAATATATTGCCGGCTCCCGTTGGTCCCCATTTCCTGGCGCTCGTGGGAATCGAGGTGAATCCGGGTCAGGGGCATGGAATAGAACCGGTAATAATTGTCCGGGTTGTCAAACAATTTCCCCATCGAACCATTGAAGAAGGAAAGGATCGCCGACAATATCCTGGTGTTGGTTAATTTGCTCAGGCAGGTATCCAGGTCGGCCTGGGTGGCGCCGGGCCGGAGCAGTACATAGGTGGCGCAACTGTTGTCAAGCCAATTGGTGGAGCGGCTCTCGGCGTAGTCGGAAATCGGCTGGATAAAGCGGGCGCGAAAATGGGATTGTGCCGGCATGTCCTCCATGACTCCTGTTATGATGGCTTCTCTCTCGTTGTTGAGGTACATCGATTTTCCCAGGCAGTCGACCGTACCGAAATATTTCATGGCCACTTCCCTGCTGATTACGAGAGACGCGGGCATGGCTAACGCGGTGTGCGGATTTCCCGCAACAAAGGGCAACGTGAATACGTCGAAGATGCTGGAGTCTGCGATCGTAAATCCCGATTCGTCGATTGTGGTCTCTCCTTTTTTGACGAGGATATCATGGAGGCCGTAAAAACGAACGAATTGCCGGACGATCGGATAATCTTTGACAAGCGAGGGACCCATGGGCGCGGGGGTGCCGATCCCACGACTTTTGTTGCCGTTGTAGCTCAGGTCGGAGTGAATCCGGTAGATGCGGCCCGCCTTTGTATTAAACCGGTCAAAACCCAGTTCCTCCCGGACATACATCGTGATCAACAGGCAGACGGCCAGGCCAAGGGCCAGGCCGAGGATATTGATGGCCGCAAAGGCCTTTTCGCGGGTGAGATTGCGAAAGGCGGCCGTCAGGAAATTGCGAAGCAGGCGTTGTGGACGTACGGGAGGCAGCCGGCTCTCTTCTTCGCTGCGGGTTATACGCTGCATCAGCCGTTGAGCGGCGATCCCGGTCTGATACCGGGGAATGGGCGCCTCCGCAAGGCGGATCACGTTGAGGAGCCGGACAGCCTGTGTCATGAGCACGGTACGGGCGGGATCGGCTTCCGACCACTCGATCCATTCCAGCCACGCCGTTTTCAGCGGCCCGTTCCGTCCGTCGTAGGCAGCAAGAAAGTCCTCATCGGTCAGTAGATCTTCGAGCGTGGTCAGGTCCTTTTTCATGGATGGGTTCTTAACGGCTCGTCATTCGGTCCGCAGGCTTTTTACGGGGTTGGCCGATGCGGCCCGCAGCGCCTGGAAACCGACCGTGCCCAATGCAATAAGCAGGGCCAGCATCCCGCCCATCAGGAATACCCACCATTCGATCGAGATACGATAGGCATAGTCTTCCAGCCAGCTGTGCATGACGGTCCAGCAAACGGGGATGGCGATGACCAGCGCAAGAAGGATCAGGACGAGAAATTCCCGCGATAGCAGGAATACCAGGCTCCGCTCGGTGGCACCGAGAACCTTCCGGATGCCGATCTCTTTGGTGCGCTGGAGTACGTTGTACGCGGAGAGACCCAGCAGGCCGAAGCAGGCAATGAGGATCGCCAGGGTGGCGAACAGCCCGAACGTCTCACCAAAACGGGTGTCCGATTTGTATTGCTGGCCGAACGATTCGTCGAGGAAGAAATAGCTAAAGGGGTCCCGTGGGAAATAGCGGTCCCAGGCCAACTTGATCGCGGCGATCGTAGCGTGAGGATCCTGCGTCGTGAATTTCACCGAATAAAAGTTATTGAAATTCGGAATCAGGCGGATCAGCATCGGATTGATGGCCTGGCGGAGTCCCTGATGATGGTAGTCGGCGATAACGCCGATAATGGTCGAGGTGTCGTTAACGAGCAATTTTTTCCCGATCGCTTCCGCGGGGCTCTTGAAGCCGTATAGCGTCGCCGCGGTTTCGTTGAGCAGGACGGCCTTTTTATCGGTCCCGAATTGTTGGGAGAAATTTCGGCCCGCGGCAAGGCGAAGGCCATAAGCCGGGAGGAAGTCATAGTCTACCCCCAATATATACATGGTATTCGGTTTGCCGGGATCGTCAAGCCGGGCGATGCTGTTTGTCCAATAGATTTCCTGGCCCATGACATTGGAGGATGCCGTAATGGATTGTACGCCGGGCTGCCGGAGGACTGCGGTCTTGAAGGGCTGGAAGATATTTTGGAAACTGGAATCCTGTACCGAGACCGCTCCGCCGATGACAAGGGTTTGATCGATATTGGCGCCCAGCTGTTGACGGCGCATGTATTGTACCTGCTGATAGATCAGAATGGTTCCCGTGATCAGGATGACCGAAACCGCGAATTGACCGATGATCAGGCTTTTGCGGAGGACCTGGCCGCGGGTGCTGTTGCGGAACATGCCTTTCAATACGGTGATCGGATGATAGCCCGACAGGATGAAGGCGGGGTAGATGCCGGACAGGAAAGAGCCGAGAAAAAAGATACCCAGGAAGCCCAGCAGGTAGGGCAGCGGCAGGTTGAAGTTTCCGGCATCGCTACCGACGAGTGTGGAGAACGAAGGCGCCAGCAGGAAAGCCGCACCGGTTGCGAGGGCAAGGGCCAGCGTGTTCAACAGAAAACTTTCAGTCAGGAATTGCAATACCAGGTCGATGCGGACGGCGCCGAGCACTTTTCTCAAACCTACTTCTTTGGCCCTTTCCAGCGACCGGGCCGTAGCCAGGTTGGTGTAGTTGACCCAAGCGATACCGATGATCAGGAAGGCGATCAGGAAAAGAAAACCAACTGCCTTGCCATTTCCGTTGACTTCCGCTTCCTGGTTATAGTTCGAATAGAGGTGGATGTCCGGCATGGGGATAAGGTGAACTTCCGCACGGATGTTGTGCTTTTTTTCCCATTCGCGGTTATTCATGTGCCGGTCGCAGAAGGCCGGCAATTTGGCTTCCAGCTCACGCCAGTCGACACCCGGTTTCAACTGCAGGTAGCCATAGTAGTCATACCAGCCCCAGGAGGTCTCCGTGATATCGGTGGAGTCGTGCCATTCGGTGCGGGCGATCTTAGCCAGGGTTGAGTAAGATACGAGGTGGTTGATCACCAGGTGGGAGTTGCCCGGATAATCACGGAACACTCCGGTGACCTGGTAATCCTGGATGGAGCCTCGTTCGAGCCCTTTCAGGTGTTTGCCGAGCGGGTCTTCATTACCGAAATATTTCCGGGCCGTGGTGGCGGAGAGGAGGAGTTTGTCCGGTCCGTCGAGGGCGGTGGCCGGGTTGCCTTCGGTCAGGCGGATGTCGAGCATCTGCAACATGGAGGGGTCGGCATAGTATCCCTTGTCTTCGTTGAATTTGATATTTTTCTCCACATTGGTCATCAGGATGTTCGCGTCGATAAGCCGGCCGAATTGTTCGACTTCCGGGAATTCCTTTTTCATCGTCGGCGCAATCGCCGGATAGACCGTTGCGGATTGCCAGGCAAGGCGTCCCTGCTGATAGTCGTCAAGCCGAAGCCTGACGATCCGTCCGGCATTTGGCTGGAAGCGGTCGTAGCTCCGTTCGTACCCGACATAGTGGAAGATCAACAGACAGCAGGTGATCCCGACCGTAAGGCCGAAGATATTCAGGGCGGAATAACCCGGTCTTTTGATCAGGCCCCGCCAGGCGAGCTTAAGATGATTTTTGAACATATGCCATGATTAATGTCATTCGGTTCGGAGACTTTTAATGGGGTTGGCCGATGCAGCCCTTATGGTAATAAAGCTGACGGTCAGCAAGGCGATCACCATTGCTCCAGCGCCGGCCAGAACAAAGATGACCCAGTGGATGCCGGTTCGATAGGCGTAGCCGTTCAGCCAGTTATGCATGATCCACCAGGCGACGGGGAATGCGATCAGACAAGAGAGCAGAACAAGCAGCAGAAAATCCCTTGAAAGGAGGCCGGTCAGGCCGCCGATCGAGGCGCCGAGCACCTTGCGGACGCCGATCTCCTTTGTCCTTCGTTCCGCGGCAAAACCGGCGAGGCCGAAAAGCCCAAGACAGGAGATGAATACCGCGAGAGCGGCGAAGACACCCGAGAGTTTGCCGGTGAGTGTTTCGGTCTTGAACTGGTTCTCGAATTCTTCGTTTACGAACTTATATTCGAAGGGATAGCCGGGGTTATGCGTCTTAAGGACCTTTTCGGTTGCAGCCAGCGTTTTGGGGATATCGGCATTCGCCTTGAGCCGGACCGACATGACGAAGGTATTGGAGGTGTCACTGAACAGGATCAGCGGCGCCGCACTCTGGTACATGTCGTTATAGACAAAGTCCTTTATGACGCCGACGATCCGGTATTTCTCCTTGCCACCGTTGCGGGTGATCAGGCTGCCGACGGCATTGCCTTTGCTGACAATATGGGCGAGGGTTTCATTGATTATAATGTTGGTGCTATCCTGGGAGACGATCTCATGGAAGTCGCGCCCGGCGGCGAGGGTCATCCCCATAGTGGTAAGATAGTGCGGGCCGGCGCTTTCCACGGTGATCAATACCTGTTTTTTCGGATCTTTTCCCGCCCAGTCGAAATCGCCGGTGTTGCTTCCCAGTTGCAGAACCGGATTGCTGCTCACCGTGGCGTCGCTGATGAATCCTGTGTGGACAAGATCGTTGCGGATGGCGTCGAAGTGCTCGTTCATTTTGCCCTGGAGACGCATGTACATCAGGCCTTGTTTTTGGTATCCAAGATCCCGGTGCTGAACGTATTGCAGCTGCTGATAGATAATAATGGTCGTGATGATAAAGACGATGGACGTCGCGAATTGCAGAATAACAAGGCCTCGCCGGATATAAACCGCGCCATTGGCGTCTTTTAGTTTCAGACCTTTCAGGACGCTGACCGGGTTAAAGGATGAAAGATAAAAAGAAGGGTAGGAGCCGGCAAGGAGGCCGCAAAGCAGGCCGATGGCCAGCAGACCGGCAAGATGGACGGGATTTAGCAGACCGAATACCAGTTGCTTTTCCACCAGGGAGTTGAAGGCCGGAAGCAGCAATGCGGTAAGACCCACCGACACGATGACGGCTAGGAAGGCCATTAACAGCGATTCGCCGACGAACTGGCCGACCAGCTTACTCTTGCCGGCGCCGAGCACTTTTCTTACGCCCACTTCGCGGGCCCGTCGTTCCGAGCTGGCGGTGGCGAGGTTCATAAAGTTGATGCAGGCGATGACCAGGATGATCCAGGCGATCAGGGTAAAGATGCGCACGTATTGGATCCTTCCGTTGGAAGGGTCTTGTTTGCCGTTCTTAAAGGACGAATAAAGCCGCCAGTCGCTCATCGGAAAGAGGAAGCCTCTCATGGCTGCGCCCGGGGATTTCTCCTGAACGTAGTTGTAAAGCACCTTATTGACCGCGGACAGGTCGGCATTGGGTTTCAGTTCGACAAAGGTCATGGTGCCGTTGCTGCCCCAATTCAACAGCCACTGGTTGCGCTGCAGATAGGCTTGATAGTTAGCGAGCCAGTGAAATCGGAAGCTGGTATTCTTTGGCAGGTCATTAAAGACGCCGGTGATCGTATAATTCTCCGCGTTGTTCATCCTTAAGGTTTTGCCCAGCGGGTCGGCGGCGCCAAAGAAGGCGGTGGCCATTTCGCGGCTGATGACGAGGGCATGGATATCGTTGAGGGCGGTGGCCGGGTTACCCTCGGTGAAATCCAGGTTGAACATGGACAGGAAGGAGGGGTCGCAGTAATTTCCCGGTTGATAAATGGGTTTGTCCTCCCGGCTGAAAAGATCCTCGCCTGTCCAGGTCAGGCGGGACGCATTCGCGATGCCGGCGATATCGGCTTTGATGCCGGCTGCGAGCGGGCCGGGAGTAGCGGAAAAGGTGTAGGTGGTGCCGTCGTAGGTTTGGTTGTCCTCGACTTCGTAGAGAACCTTCTTTTTTGCAAACTGATGGTCCCAGTTGAATTCATCTTCGATCCACAGAAAGATGAGGGTGGAGCAGGTGATGCCCACCGCGAGACCGATGATATTGAGGAAGGTATAGGTCCTGTTTTTCCAAAGATTTCGCAGATAGGCTTTCAGGTAGTTGGTGAACATGACAGTGTCGGTTTTGTTTATTCGGAGCGAAGACTGTTGACCGGGTTGGCCCAGGCGGCCTTCACCGCCTGGAAGCTGATGGTGACAAGGGCAATGACGCCGGCCAGGATCGCCGCGACCACGAAAACCCATGCCTGTGCCGAAAGGGAAATGCGATAGGCAAAACTTTCCAGCCATTTATACATGACTATACCCGCGGTCGCCGAAGCGATCAACGCGGCCAACGCGACGAGTACCAGGAATTCGGCGGACAGCAACCAAACGATCCTGCCGGCGCTCGCGCCAAGCACTTTCCGGATGCCGATTTCCTTTACGCGCTGTGAGATCGAGAACGCGGAAAGCCCAAGCAAACCCAGGCAGGCGATAAAAATGGCGATACCGGAGAACACCGTAAAGAGCTGCCCCTGTCTTTCTTCGGATTGGTACAACTGGCTGAACCGTTCGTCCAGGAAGCTGTATTCGAACGGAACCTCGGGAAGCCAGGTCTTCCAGGCCGATTGCAGCGTGTTAAGCGCCTCGCTGATATTGTCTTTATTGCCGGAGAGTTTGAAGGAGATATTCCCGAAGTAGTTGCCGCCGGGCTGACTGGGCGGAGGGAGGGTAAGGATCAGGGGAACGATCGATTGATGCAGGGATTCGAAATTGAAATCGTTCATAACCCCGACGACCTTGCCTTTGACGCCGCCATAGCTGAAGTTCCTTCCGATCATCTCCCGGGGGTTGTGGACACCCAGGGACCTGACCGCCGCCACATTCAGGATAAAATTGGTGCTGTCGGTGGCATACAGGCGGGAGAAGTCGCGGCCCGCGGCCATGCCGATACCGAACGTGGACAGAAAATCCTGGTCGACGGTCAGGAGCTTGATCGTCGTGGTGACCGGCTTGAGGGAGTCGCCGCTCTCGGCGGAGGCCCCCTGCGAGTCAAGCAGCCGGCCGCCGGGGATCCGGCTGGAGCGGCTCATCTCGTGGATATGCGGGTTTTGAAGCAGGCGCGAACGGAAACTTTCATAGCTTTTATCCAGTGCGCCATTATATCGCATGACGACGACATGGTCCTTGTTAAAACCAAGTGAGGTGTTTTGCATGAAATGCAGTTGCCGGAAAACAACGGTTGTGCAGATCAGCAGGACGATCGAAATCGCGAATTGCAGGACCACAAGCACTTTACGGAAGGAGATGCTGCCGCTGGCGGCTTTGAACAAGCCTTTCAGCACTCTCGAAGGCTGGAAGGAGGAGAGGAAGAGGGCAGGATAGATCCCGGAGAGGATGCCGACCAGCAACGGCGTGAGACAGAGCGGGATCAGGACCGCCGGTTTGAGGAGCGTGTTGACGGATAGGCTAAGACCGGTGATACCGTTAAGACCCGGTAGGGTAAGCCAGGTCAGGCCGGCCGCGAGGACGAGCGCGATATAGGAAATGAGAACGGACTCGCCGAGGAATTGGACGATGATCTCCTGTCTGAGCGCACCGGAAACCTTGCGGATGCCGATCTCCCTGGCTCGAAGCGAAGATCGGGCGGTGGAGAGGTTCATATAATTGATGCAGGCGATCAGCAGCACAAAAAGGGCGATGGCGGCAAATGTCCTGACCCGGCCGGCGTCCCCGTTCTCTTCCGCTTCGCTGTCCAAATGTGAGCGGAGGTGGATATCCGTTAACGGCTGCAGGTCGAGTTTGGTTCCCTGATGGGGTTTGAAACCCGGCGGTGCGCCTTTGACCGGGATATGCCGGTCCAGGAAGGCCGGGAATTGGGCAACCATGCTTTGGACGGGATAATCTTTTGGCAGAAGAATATAAGTGAAAAAGGAGTTGTTGCCATAGTTGGTCCGCAGCCGCTCTGCGCCGTAAATGGTGGAGTCGTTCAGCGTAGAAAAGGAGAGCAGCAGTTTTGGGTGGAGGTGGGCCGCTGACGGGAAAGGCTTGTAAATTCCGGTGACTTTGAAATTGATCTGGTTGTCGAGGCGAACGACCTTATTCATCGGGTCGGCGTCCCCGAAATATTTACGAGCCACTTCCGGCGTAAAAAGGATGGAATTGGGTTCGGCCAGGGCGGTGGCGGGGTTCCCCTCAATGAGCGTAACGTCAAAGATGTCAAAGAAATTCGTGTCGGCGAAGAACAGGTTTTGTTCGTTGAAGATCTTTTCCTCGTAACGCATCGGCTGGTTATCGAGCTCCAGCAGCCGGGTCATCTTTTGAATGTCCGGGAAATCGTTGCGCAGCAGCGGCCCGAATGGCGGCGCGACCGTTCCCAGGTGCAGTGAAACGGTCCCGTCCGGATCGTTCCAACTCCGGGTGACACGCCAGATGCGGTCGGCTTTGCTGTTGTAGCGGTCATAGCTGGTCTCGTGCAGGATATAGGTAAGGATCAGCAGACAGCAGGCGAGGCCGACGGTGAGACCGAAGATGTTGATGAACGATATGAACTTGTATTTGGTCAGGTTGCGCACAGCAATCCTGAGATAATTTTTAAGCATAGCAGATGTTTTGACCTTTATGGTCAGATGAAAAAATCTGTCGTGACTTGTGGTTACTCCCGGATGCTGCTGGAACCGACCCCCTTAGACCAATATGTTCTCCGTGACCGTCTGGCCGTCCAGCATACGGATGATGCGATGACTGTATCGCGAATCGTGTTCGGAGTGGGTTACCATGATAATCGTGGTTCCCTGCTCGTTCAGGTCGGTAAGCAGTTGCATAACTTCGTTACCGTTTGACGAGTCGAGGTTACCGGTCGGTTCGTCCGCAAGGATCAGCTTCGGGTTATTGACCACGGCCCGGGCGACGGCGACACGCTGTTGCTGACCGCCGGACAGCTGTTGCGGGTAGTGGTTTCGACGGTGCATGATCTGCATTTTGTCGAGAACGACTTCGACGCGTTGTTTCCTTTCCGGTCCTTTTACGCCAAGATAGATGAGGGGAAGTTCGACATTTTCAAATACGGTCAGCTCGTCGATCAGGTTAAAACTCTGGAACACGAAACCAATATTCCGTTTGCGGAGGTCGGCGCGTTTGCGTTCGTTGAAATGTGCCACCTCGGTGCCGTTGAACAAAAAGCTACCGCCATCGGGATCGTCGAGCAGGCCGAGGATGTTCAGGAGCGTCGATTTGCCGCAACCTGACGGGCCCATAACGGAAACGAATTCCCCTTCTTTCACCTCAAAGCTGAGCTTATTCAGGGCTATCGTTTCCACCTCTTCTGTGCGGTAGGTTTTTTGGAGTTCCGTAATCTTGATCATAATTGGAGCTGTTTAAGTGATGCGTTTGTTTTTAGATGTATAGCAACTTGATAATTGTATGCAGAAGCATATGGCTGGCCGAACCGGCGGCGCCCTCCTCCCCATTTGTTTTTTGCGCTGCAGCCGCCTTTTGCGCTGCAGCCGCCTTTTGCGCGACAGCCGCCTTTTGCGCGACAGCCGCGGCTGCGGGGCAGGGCAAATTCCCCGACGCACAGCAGCGGTACCGGGTGCGCTCATTGGAGAAAGCGACGGTGCTCAGGACGAGCAGAAGTGCCACGGCGAACAAGGATTTGCGTTTCATAAAAAGCAGTTTTACTGACTATTGACGGCGAAATATCGCCAAATGTTACATTATTTCTTTATAACCAATTCCTGCATATTTCCATAGTTTTCATAGCTGGAAGTTACCACCTTGTCCCCGGGTTTCAAACCGGAAAGTACCTCGTAATAATCCGGGTTCATTTGTCCCAGCTGGATGTCAACGCGGTAGGCTGTTTTACCGTCTTCGCTGACTTTAAAGATCCAGTTGCCGCCGGTCTGCTGATAAAAACCGCCTTTCGGTACCAGAACGGCCATACGCTCATCGCTAAGGTCCAGGGTAACCTGGAGCGTTTGGCCTTTGCGAATGCCGTGCGGCACTTTGCCGACGAATTTCATATCCACCATAAACCGGCCGTTGGTGACCGCGGTGAAGACCTGCGAAATGCGCAAGGTATAGGTCGTGTCGTTGAACGTGAACGTTCCGGTCTGGCCGGTGAATACCCGGTTGAGATAGTGCTCGTCGACGTCGTTCAGTCTCACCTTGAAACCGTCCAGCGCGTCGATCTGGGCGAGGGGATACCCGGCCGTCTTGGTCTGGCCGATCTCTGCGTCAAGGGAGGTCAGCTGGCCGGCGATCGGGGCGCGGACGGTCAGCAGGTCCACCTTCTGCTGCATGACCCGGAGCGTTTGCTGGGCCCGGTCATAGGACTCCTTGTCCTGTTGGGCCTGCGCGGCACGGCTGACCGTATCGTTGCGAAGGATCTCCTGCTGGAGAGCGACCTTTTGTTTGAGGGCATAGTAGTTGTTCAGGGCCGTTGTATACTCCTGCAGACCGATGACGTGACGGGCATACAGCACGGTGTCGAGCTTGAAAACCCGGGCGGCTTCTTTGAATTGCAGCTGCACGTCTTCCATGGCAGTCAGCTTTGTTACGGTATTTTCATCCGCATTAACCTTGGCCAGCTGGATCGCCGACAATGTACTGGATACCGTGTTGGCGGTGTTGGCCATCGCCATTTCCACGTCGGGGTTGACCAGTTTCAGGATCGGGTCCCCTGCTTTCAGAATGGCTCCATCCTCCACATATTTAGCAGTTACCCGCCCACCATCTGTCGTGTTGATATAAAACGTATTGAGGGGCATTACCGTACCGTTCTCGGGAATGGACTCCTTGAACTTATCTCTTTTGATCTCGCTGATGGTTATGCGATCCAAGTCGACATTCAGCTTATTGCCGCCACGGGTAAAATAAAAGGCTGAAAAGATCAGCAGCACAAGGGCCAGTATCCCCCCGATCGTCATCAATCTCTTGGCCCCCCATTTCTTCTTTTTGCGTACAATGTCTACCACGATTAAGAATTTTTAAGTTGTTTTTTCAATATTAACCGGCTGTCCCGGTTGGCGTTTTTTAAAGAATCTCCCAATATAAAGATACCGGGAGATTTACACACATGAGAAAATTCCAATCGTATTGTAATCAAAGACATGCCAGAATAGGAAACTAATGATTTACAATTTATTAGACGCGAAATGCCGGCTTCATAGTTCACTTTCGATACAAGAAGTGTTCGCTTTTGATACACTTGCCGTTTTCCCCTATTTTGCGTAAAAATCTAATTGCCATAAGTTTACATTTAAGGTATGCTTGTAGTTATCGAATGTTGCATATAAATAGCTTAATTTTTTATGAATCTTAAGAATGCATCAATACTGGTAATCGACGATGATCCGGATGTTCTCACGGCAGTCAGACTATTGTTAAAAACGGAAGCGGCGGATGTCGTCACGGAAAAGAACCCCGAGAACATGCGGTCCATCCTGTCCAAACGGACCTTTGACCTGATCCTGCTGGACATGAATTTTAACAGCTCGATCAATACCGGGAATGAGGGACTGTTCTGGCTACGGAAGATCAAGGAATTCGGGTCCGCGGCCGCAGTGATCATGATCACGGCCTATGGGGATATCGATTTGGCGGTGAGGTCGTTAAAGGAGGGGGCAAGCGATTTTGTCGTAAAGCCATGGCACAACGAACGGCTGATCGCCACAATAAAGGAAGCCCTCAAACGGAACGATCCGAAAAAATCGGGGCCCGACCTGGCCGATTCGGTGATCGGATCGGAGCTGCTGGGAGAATCAGAAGTCATGCGGGATATCTTCTTCAAGGTGGAAAAGATCGCGCCGACCGACGCCAATATCCTGATCCTGGGGGAGAACGGAACAGGTAAAGACTTGATTGCCAAAGCAATCCATCAATACTCCTTGCGGGCGGAAAAGCCGTATATCAAAGTGGATGTGGGGGCGCTGACGGAGACGCTGTTCGAAAGTGAGCTTTTTGGTCACAAAAAAGGGGCGTTTACGGATGCACGGGAAGACCGGGTAGGCCGGTTCGAGTCGGGAAACGGCGGTACCCTGTTCCTCGATGAGATCGGGAATATTTCGCTTCATCAGCAGGCGAAGTTGTTGTCTGTTTTACAAAACCGGCAGGTTACCCGGCTGGGATCGAATCAGCCGGTGCCCATCGATATCCGCCTGATCTGTGCAACAAACGTACCTTTGACGGAGCTGGCAAATGAAAGCCGGTTCCGGAAAGACCTGATCTACCGGATCAATACGGTGGAGATCATGGTGCCGCCGCTCCGGAAGCGGGACGACGATATCCTGCTGCTGGCACGCCATTTCGACAAGATCTATACGAACAAGTACATGAAGCCCCAGCATGACTTCGATTTGCGGGCGGTAGAAAAGCTGAAGTCTTACCATTTTCCGGGAAATGTCCGGGAATTACAGTACACGATCGAGCGGGCGGTGATCATGGCGGAGGGGGATGTTTTACAGGCCAAGGACCTGATCTTTTCGCCCATCGAATCGGCGCCGGTCCAGTCGGATGAGCCGCAGGAGCTTAAATTGAGCACGATAGAGAAGAATGCGATCTTAAAAGTGATAGAAAAACACAACGGCAATATCTCCAAGGCGGCAAAAGAGCTGGGATTAACACG
>DATJWK010000038.1:0-4483 GCA_035501395.1 Puia sp. | reverse complement strand
AACCCTCGCACGGCATGCGGTCATCCTTCTAAAATTGACAAATCAATGAAATTAGGTTGGTTCATCGTCGCGCTCGGCGCTTTTTCCGGTTGCGAACATCCGGCGAAACCCGCTTCCGCCCCGGCCCCGGCTGATTCGGCTCACCTCGCGGCCGATTCCGCGACCGCATGGGCCCTGGCGCCGTTTACAAAGGTGGATAGCGTGAATCCTGTGCTGGGCCCGGGGAATGGCACGTTCTTCGATCCGTTGCGGGGCGCGCCGGTGAAGTGGGAGGAGAAAGATGTATTCAACCCGGCTATTGTGGTGAGGAAGGGCAGGGTGTATATGTTTTATCGCGCACAGGATAAGGTCGGCCGGCCGGCGGGGACCTCACGGATCGGGCTGGCGGTCTCTGCGGATGGGTATCATTTTACCCGGCGGCCGGAACCGGTGTTGTACCCGGCCGGCGACCCGCAGCGGGTGCTCGAATGGGAAGGCGGGTGCGAGGATCCGCGGATCGTCGAGGATGACCGCGGCATTTATTATATGACCTATACGGCGTTTGATGGCCGGACGGCCCGGCTGTTGATCGCAACTTCCATCGATCTGCTGCACTGGCATAAACACGGCAGCGTATTTGCGGATGCCCGTAAGGGCCAGTATAGCCGAAGCTGGTCGAAGTCAGGGTCGATTGTCTCGCGGTACCAGGACGGAAAGATTGTGGCGACAAAAATCAATGGCAAATACTGGATGTATTGGGGGGATAAGGATATCTGGGCTGCCACCTCCGACGACCTCATCCATTGGACGCCGGTGGAAGCGGGCTCGCGGAGCGGCACGGGCGCGAATGCGGGCGGGGGGAGCGGTACGCCGGGGGATGCGGGCTCCGCGCTGAAAGTGGTGATCGCACCGCGATCCGGACATTGGGACAGTCAGCTTGTTGAATCCGGGCCGCCGGCGATGATCACCGAAAATGGCATTTTACTTATCTATAACGGCATGAACCAGCGAAGTAACGGCGACACCAGCCTGCCGGAAGGGATGTATGGCGGCGGGCAGGTCCTGTTGGACGGCAAAGATCCCACTCATGTCATTCGGCGGCTGGAGCGGAATTTTATCCGGCCGGACAAACCGTATGAGATCACCGGCCAGGTAAACCAGGTCTGTTTTTTAGAAGGGCTTGCTGATTTTAATGGACGGTGGTTTTTGTATTATGGCACTGCGGATTCGAAGATTGCGGTGGCGGAGGCGGTGAAGCGGGTTACTCGCGTTGACAGGTAGGGTGGGTGAGGAGACAGGTAGGTCGGATCAGGGATTGTACCTTGTCGTCGCCGGATGAAAGTGAGACCAGGAATGCCAGAATTCCTGATAGGATTGGAGGGGCTGGAGTTGCTGGCCCTTGAGTGGACCGCTGATGCAGTGGCCGTCTTCAGCCCAGACGGACCCGGTAGTCGTGTCCTGGATAACCGGGAGATCAGGATGGCGATTAAACCCGAGGAGGCGTCCGGCTGCCATACGGCTGAACGCCACAAAATTATTATTTGAATTATAGATCAGCACGGGTAGACTCCCGATCGTGTCTTCCGTAATGCGATGCGAAGCGATCCAGTTCCAGTCGTACGCCTTTGCGTTATTTCCCGCAATCACGCCGATCACCCACGACTTGGGTTTCCACGATGATGAATCCCGGTGTTCAAGAGAACCTTCGATCGTGCCGTCGTCATATTTCGCCAGTTGCGAATAATGCGCGGTGTCAGCTATATCGGGTTGCATCACCTTTGATCCGGGATGAAGGCGCAGCCATTCGCCCAATGTGTATTGCGCGGAGGGGATCTCGGCGAGCCGCTGCCCTTTCAACGGGCCGGCTACCGCCACCCCGGTCGCCTGCTGCCACCAGCTTTTTGTCCGGTCGTCCTCAAACATAGCATTGAAATGGTCCATACCCACCAGCCTGAATGTCTCCGGCCGTCCATGGACAGTAGGGCAATAGACGCGGCCGGTACGGCAGACGGTGCAATAGGTGACCATGATCGCGGTTTGACCGAGCGTGTCTCTGACCTGGTGATGGTAGCCGATGAGTTGAATAGGATAGGCACGGGCCTGGTTGTTGATGACTACGCCGATCACGAGCCCTGTTTGGTTGAGAGAATGGCTTGCCGTGTCGGCGAAAGTCAGATCATGCGGCTGGTGAAACATCTTATCCGCTTCGAACCTGAAATTAAAAAAATAAAATACCACGGCGTAAAGTACAGCGAGCAAACCAAGCCCGATCGCGGGCCAGTTACTGTTTTTCCGCCGGGGGCCATAAGGATTGCGGCGTTTGTTCGGGTGGATGATCAACGCGTAGCCGACGAGTATCCAGCCTGCGATCCGCAGCCAGAGCCGGTTGCGGTCGATGAAATAAGCAAGGTCTATGCTGTTCGAGCGTTGGCTCCCGGGGAAAGGCATGATGAAATAGACCCGAAGTATCTCGGTGGCGAAGAGGAGAAGGATGCCGGCGACGAGAATCAGGCGTTTCATCTGGCTGTAGAGTTTCGGTTAAGATACGACAATTTGCCGGGTTGCGCCGGACAAGCGCATTTTTTCGCTTCGGAACAATTGAACCGGTTGAGCTCGGGGGTCGGTTACGGTTAGTCGAGCTTTTGTCCATGGATCATCCCCGAGACAATCCCCTTGTGGCGGCCGAGGTCAGCTCGAATAACGCCGACAAGATGAATAAGGATAAACGCGTAGATCGCATATTGCAGCATCGAATGGAGCTGCTTCGCCGGTTGCTCAAATTCCTTCAGCTTTGGGATATCGTCAAAGGCGAGAACAAGACCGGTCAGCGCCATCGTCACGAAGACCGCATAGAAAAGGAGATACCCGGTTTTGACATTTACGTAGTGGCGGCGCTGCATCCGCTCGACCGGAATGGTTGACGAAAAGCTCATGGCCTTCCGGAGGCGATATTTGATTCGTTCTTTTTGCGGCTGGTTCGCCTCGATAAACCAGCGACTGACGAGCAGGATACAAAGCCCGTAACCGATCACCCGGTGGATGTCCCAGAGCTGGTCATTAAAACTGTGTGCGACGGCACGCGCCTGGTCGTCCGAAACATTCAGCCCGTTTTGCGAGAGTTGCTGCTGGACCAGGGAGATCGTATTTCGGGTCCTGAAAATGGTGGAGGCTAAAAGGACGACGGCGATGGTAGCGCTGACAAAAATTACGAATGTCCAGTGCCAAATACGGATCGCCCTTGAATGGGGTTCGAGGAATGAATGCGGGTTCATATGGGGCAAGTCAAGTTGGTTTTCAACCGGTAACTGAGTGCTTGCACTTAGCGAAGCTCTCCGGTCGTAAGATATGAAATTAAGAAATAATATTTAAAAAGAGCCTTGCGTGTTAATTAAGGAGGAAACATTTGGTAATCCCGGAAATTGGCGTATCTTTGTGGGGTAATTTGAGTTTGCATCAGTAATCATTAATTATCTGCCTCGCATTTTAGTTAGTATTCGCTTTGCCTTCTCAGTTTATTCATTTTAATTATTAGTTTTTGTATGAACATTTATGTTGCAAATTTGAGCTTCGCCGTTCAGGATGAAGATCTCAGGGAATTTTTCACGCCTTATGGCGAAGTAACTTCTGCCAAGGTAATCATGGACAAAGTATCGGGCCGGTCCCGCGGATTCGGCTTTGTTGAAATGGCCGATGATGAAGCTGCCCGCAAGGCTATTGCCGAGCTGGATGGCGCTACGGTTGAAGGACGCGCAATCAAGGTTAACGAAGCCAAACCGAAAGAAGATAAGCCTTCCTTTGGTGGCAATCGCGGCGGTGGCGGCTTCGGCGGCGGCGGCCGTGGCGGTTATGGCGGCGGCAATCGCGGCGGCGGCGGCGGCTACAACCGATATTAATCGCAGTAAATAACGATGTGAAAAGACCGGCGCGAGCCGGTCTTTTTGTTTGCAGCCGATCCTCTTGTATTTTTAGTTAGGACTAACTATTGGCGGCCCGCGGGCAAGTTCCTACTTTCTGTGCCTTATTTGCCGCATATGTTGTTCCTGACCAAAGCAGCCATCATCCAATTTTTCAGCAAAACAAAAGTCATCTTTGCCACGATCGCCGCGATCGTCACCTTTTTCATCACGCTCTACAACCAATTCAAAGGGAGTAAGTCGACCGAAATCTCCGGCATCGTCGCCGTGAACAAGGCTCAGGTTACGCCGGTTGATGCCGTGGTCCAGATCAGCAGTCCCATACAGGCACAGACGGAAACGGATTCCCGGGGCCGCTTCAAATTCAAGATCAATGACCTGCAAACCGACACCTTCCTCCTTATCGTTACCAATAAGCGGACAAGGACCGTCACAAAACAGAATGAATACGTCAGTGCCGCGCATGGCAGAAAGGACATTGTCGTCCTTTTCGATACGACCATGCAGGCGGGCGGGGTCTATTCAACCACGGATTCGGCTCACCGCGGGCGCCGGCCGGTGAGCATCAAACGCTTTCTGCAGGGCTTGTT
>DATJWK010000037.1:0-7287 GCA_035501395.1 Puia sp. | reverse complement strand
CCGCCGGCCATGGATTCAAATACCTGTATCTCGATCAACCCGATTGGGTAAAGTCCATCTGGAGCGCCGGCTATTTTCCGTTGCGGCCTCCTTTTTTCTATCCTTCGCCGCAAGGTTACCTGGTCGTCTATCCGCCGTTGTTTCAGCTGGCCACAGCCTTCTTCTATACGCACTTTGGATTCGCGGGACTCTACATCCTTCCCGCGCTTTGCACATTGATCCTCTTGGGATGGACGGTTTTGCTGTTAAGACGCTGTGGCATAACTCCGATCAATATTGCGCTCGGCGTGTTTATCCTGGTCTTCTGCTCCCCGCTGATGCTGTATGGCGTAATGTTCTGGGAGCATCTTCCGGCCGTGTTGCTGCTTTTTGGCGGGCTTTCCGTCATCGTCGCCCCGCCGGCCAGATCCTGGGTTTCGGCGGTTCTGGGGTTTCTTTGCGGTCTCTCCATCTGGCTTCGTCCGGAGGCGGGAATGATGATCCTTTTGTATGGCATCGCAGTGGCGATATTATACTTTCGTGAACGCCGCACGATCTACATCGCCTTTGGAATGGGTGTGGGACTTGCCATGCTGCCATGGGTGGTTTTTAATTTCAGCCAGTATGGGTCGCTTTTCGGCATTCATGGCCGCCAATTGTTGCAGGATAATAGCCCGGAGTCCCGCATCGGCTGGCTCAATGGCTGGCGCAACCTCACGTCGATCAATAGGATTTCCGTCCGGTATTTTTGGTTCGTCCTGATCTTATTTCCCGTCATCGTCCATGCCGTCCGGCACAAAAATTCCGAAATACGGCCGCTGCTGCTGGCGTCGATCGTTATTTTGTACTCCGTCCTGACGCCGTTCATGCTTCCAAACGACGGGATCACCCAATGGGGGCCACGCTATTTTTTGGCGATCATTCCGGTTACACTGGTCGCGTTGTTGGTGGCGCCAAACGCCCGCCGGTTGTTACCGCTTATCGCGGTGGCGGCGCTTCCGTCCTTCTATCAAAATACACACGGCGGGGGGTACAAGGAATTGCCCTGGCGGTATAATCACCGCCTGACCGGTATATACCAGCTCCTCGACCGAAAACCGGGATGCGCGGTCATCGCCTCGCCGCATTTCCTTTCCTATGATTTTGGTTACCTGTTCGACCGGGTCTACTTCTTTGGTGCCAGCGGAAATGATAGCGTCCGCCGCCTGCTACCGCTACTTGCTGCCCACGGCGTACATGAAGTGATCTGCCTGTACAACCCCCGGTTCAACACCCTGCCCCCGATGTTACAGGATTCTGCTACCCTTGCCCGGTATCGTACGGAGTCCGCAAGGGGTTGGATCAAGGAGGATATCGCCTTTAAGATTATTCCGGTGGATTCTGTCCTGTCTTCTTCAGCGGATTTGACAACACCAGATCATAAACAATGAAGGAGTTGACTGGTCGCGCCGATCGGTCCATTACCGAATCCTGGTAAAGGTAATATAATCCGTATTTACCGGCTCCAGGCCTCTGTCGCGCAGGTCCATGGCGATCTGCGCCCGATGATATGTCCCGTGATTGAATACCTGCAGAAGCACGTCGGAAACCGGGCTCTCGTAAGACACGCCACTCAGGTTCCGGTAGGCTACCTTCTGGCCGGGATTCCGGCCGAACCGCCCTATCGCAGCCTTCAGGCCCTGCAAGGTTTCGGTATTCAAATTTCTGGTCTCTTGAAGCGGGTGGACCACCCACAATCCCACCACTGCCGGATCGTCATTCAGCCGATTCAGCCAGATCTTTTGCGCGTTTACCAGGTGACTCATCAGGCGAAGAGAAGATGCGGGGGCATTGGAGCCGAGACTTTCGAGCGTATTCAGGACAGTGTCATTTGCCCAATCGGTATATATCCAGAGCGTTTCAAAAAGATTATCCATACTGCGAAGCTAGGACTTAGGTCAATGTGCATGACCGATATTCATTAATCTTTTTCCGTGCTGAATGGCGAAGCGGGCAACCCTTCCTTGTTGTACAAATTAGCGCCTTCCGGGTTGTCGGCCCAGGCATACCGCACATACTTCGGCATCCGGATGTACGGACTCGAGACGATCACGTGATTACCTTCGATTCGCGCATCGGCCCAGACAAACTTTCGGTCTTCCCCTGCAATCGCAAATTGCCGCAAATCGCCTCCGCCTTTGACCATCAATCCTGATCCGGTCTCTTTAAAATTAAGGATGACCGAATCGGCGCTAAACCGTGCCGACTCATAGATCGGGCCTGAAGAAACAATGGCAGTATCCCCGTATGCCAGTCGCTGAGCCTGGAGCGCCAGCCGATCTCCAACATCCTTTTTATCCAGCGGGTGGATATCATTCCACTCTCCAACGTCGATCGTCACCGCCATTCCTGTGTTCGGCACCGCGAGCGCTTCCAATTGCGCCTCCCGCAACTCCGCCCATTGACTTTCTGACGGGGAATATTGAACCTCCATAAAATTGGGAAGCTGCACGTACAGGAATGGCAGGCAACCCTCCTGCCATTTTGCCCGCCAATCGGCGATCAGCGCGGGCAAAAGTCGTTTGTACTCCTTTGGGTTGCCGGTGTTGGCTTCGCCCTGGTACCAGAGGAAGCCTTTAATGCCGTAACGGATCGCGGGCGCGACCATCGTATTATAAAGGCCGGTGGGTTCGTCTTGAGCTGAAAAGACTGGCAGGCGGGCCGCCATTTCCCCCCAGTGCCAAAAGACCCGTCCGACCTTATACTGCCAATCCCCACGGATATCGATATGCGTGACGCCGTCCGTTAATTCGTAGCGCTTGTCCGGCACGAACCCGCCTTTGCCGGATGTATTGGTGACCCGCACGACCAGCAAGTTCTTGCCTTCTTTCAGCAGACCTGCAGGAACATCATACCGTCGCGGGGGATATTGATAAGTGATATTGCCAACCTTTACGCCATTGAGATAGGATTCATCTGCATCGACGATGCGGCCGACAAACAACTTCGCCGGCTTTCCCGCCATCGACGCCGGCACGTCGATCTCTTTCCGGAACCAGACTACGCCGTGCAGTCCTTTGACCCCCTGATCGGCCCAATAACCGGGGAGCCAGAAAGGATGCCAGCCGGCTGCGACATATTCCGGCGAATACCATTTCACCGGTCCGGCCAACCCCTGGTCTTTCCATTCAGGCCTGTCAGCAAAGTCTCCCCGAAAAGGCGAGATATCACGGTGGTCCGGATCATCGAATTGTTGCATAAATCCCGGATCGTGGAATTTCGCCATCCTATCCGCATAACGCGGCAGGTCTGTGAAACCGGACCCGCTGATCCAGGCCTCGATCGGTGTCCCGCCTACGCTGGAATTGATGATACCGATGGGAACGTGATATGTCAGATAAAGATGCCGCGCGAAGAAGTAGGTCGCGGCGCCGAAGGCCAACACATTTGTCGGACTAGCCGCTCTCCAACCCGAATGGGGCAGGTCTTTGTGTACTGCCATGATATCGGCAGCCGTCGGTACAAAGAAATTCCGGATCTGCGGGAAGTTCGCCGTTGCGATATCGTCCGGGTATTTTTCCTTTACCCGTTCCATGGGGATCACCATGTTCGATTGACCGGAGCAAAACCAGACGTCGCCAATGAGGATGCCGTTGATCAAGATGTGGTTGCTCGCGCCAATTTCCAGCGTATACGGGCCGCCAGCCTTCATGGGCGGAATCCTTACGATCCAGCTGCTGTCCGCCGCCGCTTGTGTCCTGAAATGCCGTCCGGCGAACCTGAGTTCGATCCGCTCCGATGGCGCGGCCCAACCCCAAAGCTTAATTGGGATGTCGCGTTGCAGGACCATATTGTCGGAGATGAGTTGGGGTAGCCTGACCTGCGCGGTGGCACATTGATGGCCAAGAGCGAGGACCACGAAAAATAGTCGATAGGTTGCCATGCTGCAATCGGTTGCATGAAGTTATCATTTATTTCTTAGTTTTACTTTATCATGAAAAAAATCCTGCTGCCCGTCGCGGTCTTTGCCGTCTTTTCCTGCCGGGCCCAAAACAACGCCCCCTGGAATCACAAATCCTGCGCGGTTGTCCTTACCTATGATGACGCGATCGACGTCGATCTGGACAATGTTATACCGGCGCTGGACAGCGTTGGTTTCAAAGGCACGTTTTATCTCATCGGTTCGTCGACCGTTGTTGCCAAACGAATGGAGGAATGGCGGAAGGCGGCCGCGGAAGGCCACGAACTGGGCAACCACTCGCTTTTTCATCCCTGCGACGGCAGCCTCCCGGGCCGCACCTTTGTTTCCGCGGATAACGACCTCAGCAAGTATTCGATAAAGCGCGCGGTGGCGGAGATCCGCCAGACCAACGTCCTCCTGCATGCGATCGACGGCAAAACGCAGCGCACCTTTGCCTATCCCTGCGGGGATATGAGCATTCGGGATACGTTTTTTTATGCCGGCCTGCGCGGCGACTTTGTTGCTGCTCGTGGGGTTCGCGGTGTCTTTGACACATTGGGAAAGGTCAACCTTGACAACGTCGATTGTTTTGCGATGAACGGCAATACAGCCGGGCAGATGATCGCACTTGTCAGCCACGCGATGGAAAGTCATACGCTTCTCGTTTTTTTATTCCACGGGGTGGGAGGGGGGCACAACATCAACGTTGGACTTCACGAGCACAGCGAGCTGTTGCATTTCATCAAAGATCATGAAAAGGACATCTGGGTGGCACCGATGGTGGATGTGGCGGAATATGTAAGGTCGCATCAAAACTAAATCATAAGGCCCTGGAGTCTCCCTCACCGGCACATCCTGTCCGGGCAATTTTGCCGGTTGACCGCAAACTTTTCCGGGTTCCCCGCAACTACCCCTTTGACCCGGAAACGCGATATTAGTTTTGCGGCATGAAAAAGCTAATACTCTTTCTCTGCACCTCACTGATCCTCAGCCAACTGATCGCCCAGGGCCCTCCCGCAGGCGGTCCTCCCCCCGGGGGCTCCGACAGTCACCCACCTATGGGCGGCGGCGGCTCGACCGGCCGGGTGTTCGGCAAACTCGTCGACAGCACCGGTCATGGCGTTGCCCGCGCTTCCGTAATGATACTCAAGGTTTTGAAAGACCCGGCTACCGGCAAATCACGTGAGATCCTCGCGAAGGGCATCAGCAGTCAGAACAACGGCGAATTCTCTGCCGAAGATCTTCCCACCGGCACGCCATTAAAAATCAGTATCACCGCGGTTGGCTATAGCCCATATACCCAAACCGTGGCGCTCTCGCCGCGCGAATCGGAAAAAGACCTCGGCAAATTGCCGATGACCGTCGCAAGCAAGGAACTGCAGCAGGTCATCGTTACGGCCAGCAAGCCGACGATGACGGTCGACATGGAGAAGAAGGTATTCAATGTGTCGAAAGACATCATGAGCGTCGGGGGGAATGGCCTCGACGTGCTAAAGAACGTTCCCTCCGTCAACGTTGACATCGACGGCAATATCACGATGCGTGGCCTGTCACCGCAACTGCTCGTCGACGGCAAACCCACTACATTAACCCTCGATCAGATTCCCTCCGATGCGATCGAAAGCGTGGAAGTCATCACCAACCCCTCCGCAAAATATGACGCGTCCGGGGGCGGAGCGGGCATCCTGAATATCGTGCTGAAAAAGAACCGAAAAAGTGGCTACAACGGCAGCGTGCGGGCCGGAGCAGACCGCTATGGCGGCGCCAACGCCGGCGCAAGCCTGAATGTGCGCGAGAACAAGATCAATTTCTCGGCCGATCTCAATACCCGCATCGTTCGCGATCGTACGACCAGTTCCATCAACCGCGAGGACTATAGCACTACTCCGTATACCTTCCTCAATCAGCAGCAGCTCGACACCAACAAAGGCCATATGTATTTCGGGAGGATGGGACTCGATTATTTTATCACTAACCGAACCACGATCTCCCTGACCGGTTTCGCCATGCATATGCAAATGGCCGCCACGTCAAATATCATGATCAATACCGACAGCATGTATTCGACTGGAAAGATCAGCCAGTACAGCACGGAAGAGATCAACAGCACGCGCAGCTTTAGCGGGCGCGGCGCGACCCTGGCCTTTAAACAGCTTTTCCCGAAGGAAAAGGAAGAATGGACGGCCGATGCCAGCTATTTCGGCGGCAACGCCAACAATAGCTCGCTCTACACCACCGACTACTATGTAAGCGGCCGGGGCTCCGCCCTTGCATATAACCGGTTGCAACGGATCATCGGCAACGGCAATGACCACAATATCATCCTCCAGACCGACTTCTCCGACCCGATCGCGCCGAAGACCACGCTGGAAGCGGGCCTCCGGGCCGCGTTGCAGAGTCGCCTCAACATCAACAACAACTACACCTACAATCCCGATTCGACCGTGTACGACCTGGTCCCCTCCGCGGCCAGCAACTACAAAAGCCAGAGCAACGTGTTAGCAGCCTATGCTACTATCGCCAGGAACATCGGCGATTTCAGCTATAAGATCGGGCTGCGCGCCGAAAGCTCCAACTATCACGGGACTTTGTTGAACAGTGACTCCAGCTTTCGCAACCAATACCCCGTAAGTCTGTTTCCGTCGCTGTTCTTCAGCCAGAAGGTCGGCAACAACCAGGAACTTCAGCTGGCTTATAACCGGCGCGTCAACCGGCCCAACTTTTTCCAGTTGGTGCCCTACACCGATTCTTCGAACAAGCTCAACATCACGCGCGGCAACCCCAACCTCGTTCCGGAATTCACGCAATCGGTCGAATTTTCCTGGCTCAAAACCTTCCCCGGCAACAGCACGCTGATGGCATCGCTCTACTATAAATATACCGACCATCTCATCACCGGCTATATCGAAGCCGACACCAATGCAACCACCGGTTCCACCACACTGATCAATACCTATGTAAATGCCGAATCCAGCAGATCCCTCGGCGCCGAGCTGACCAGCCAGGTTAACCTAACCCGCTGGTGGGACTTTTCAACGAATGTCAACCTTTATCAGTCAAAGATCAACGTCGGCGCAACGGACGGCGTTCCACAGACGGCCCTTTGGAGCTGGTTTGGAAAGGCGAATACAAATTTCCGCCTGCCCTCGGGATTCAGCATCCAGTTATCCGGCATGTATCAGTCAAAGACCAACCTGCCCATTAACAACAACGGGAACCAGCCCGGGCCGCCCAATATGCAGTCCCAGAGCGCGTCACAAGGTTATATCAAACCCTTTTACGAAGCCGATATCGCGGTCAAAAAGACTTACCTGAACAACAGGCTTACCACGACCCTGAGCTTTAGCGATATCTTCCGCACCCGTAAA
>DATJWK010000036.1:0-14500 GCA_035501395.1 Puia sp. | reverse complement strand
CTGGCCAATGCCGTCAAGGTGACCCTGGGTCCCAAGGGACGTAATGTAGTACTGGAAAAGAAGTTTGGCGCTCCTTCCATCACCAAGGACGGGGTGACCGTCGCAAAGGAGATCGAACTGGAAGATCCCATCGAGAATATGGGCGCGCAAATGGTCAAGGAAGTCGCTTCCAAGACCGCCGATATCGCCGGTGACGGGACGACGACCGCAACGGTCCTCGCACAGTCGATCATCGCCGAAGGCCTGAAGAACGTCGCCGCCGGCGCCAATCCGATGGACCTGAAGCGCGGTATCGATAAGGCCGTCGAGAAAGTCGTCGAGAGTTTGAGCGCGCAGTCTCAGACGATCGGCAACGACAAGAACAAGATCGAGCAGGTCGCTTCCATCTCCGCCAACAATGACACCAATATCGGCAAGCTGATCGCGCAGGCGTTCGGCAAGGTGGGCAAGGAAGGGGTGATCACGGTAGAAGAAGCAAAGGGTACCGATACGACGGTGGACGTGGTGGAAGGGATGCAGTTCGACCGGGGCTATATCTCTCCTTATTTTGTAACGAACAGCGAGAAGATGGAAGCCGAGTTGCAGAACCCCTACATCCTGATCTACGACAAGAAGATCTCGGCCATGAAGGATATCCTGCATATCCTGGAAAAGGTGGCGCAGGGTGGCCGGCCGCTGCTGATCATCGCGGAAGACCTGGAAGGCGAGGCACTGGCCACGCTGGTGGTCAATAAGCTCCGCGGCACGATCAAGGTAGCGGCCGTCAAGGCGCCGGGTTTTGGTGACCGCCGGAAAGAAATGCTCCAGGATATCGCTATCCTGACGAAGGGTATCGTGATCAGCGAAGAGCAGGGGTACAAACTGGAAGGCGCGGACCTCAGTTACCTGGGTACGGCTGCTTCGGTGACGATCGACAAGGACAACACGACGATCGTCGGCGGCAAGGGCAAGAAAGAAGATATTACGGCCCGGGTCAACCAGATCAAGGCTCAGATCGAGACCACGACGTCCGATTACGACAAGGAGAAATTGCAGGAGCGGCTGGCCAAGCTGAGCGGCGGTGTTGCCGTTCTGTATGTAGGCGCCGCCACCGAAGTGGAAATGAAAGAAAAGAAGGATCGCGTCGACGACGCGCTGCATGCCACGCGCGCTGCGGTGGAAGAGGGGATCGTTCCCGGCGGCGGTATCGCTTATATCCGCGCCATCGAGTCGCTGGAGAAGCTGAAAGGCGTCAACGAAGATGAGACGACGGGTATTGCGATCGTCAAGCGGGCGTTGGAAGAGCCCATCCGGCAGATCGTGGTCAACAGCGGCGTCGAAGGCAGTATCGTCGTACAGAAGGTGAAGGAAGGCAAGGCGGATTTCGGCTACAATGCCCGTACCGATCAGTACGAGAACCTGTTTAAGGCCGGGGTGATCGATCCGACGAAGGTGACGAGGATCGCGCTGGAGAATGCCGCTTCCATTGCGGGGATGTTGCTGACCACGGAATGTGTGGTTGCCGACAAGCCCAAGAAGGAAGAGCCTCATGCGCATCCCGGCGGTGCACCGGGCATGGGCGGAATGGATTATTAATGAATATGCTCATCCAACACTAACCAAAATATAAAAGGAGGAGATTATGACAAACATCATCAAACAAGACAATGCCCGTCCGGCATCTTTTGGAAGTGCTGTCGACAAGCTCTTCCAGCACAATCTTGATCGTTGGTTCGACGACCAGTTCTGGGGTTTCAACGGATTGCAAACCAGGTCCAGCGTTCCGGTAAATATCCAGGAACAGGACAAGTCCTTTGAAGTCGAGGTAGTAGCGCCGGGATTGCAAAAAAAGGATTTCCAGCTACAGTTCAATGGCGACGCACTGACCGTTTCTTTTGAGCACAAGGAAGAAAATGAGAACGGTCAGATGGGTGAAAATGATCGCTGGCTGCGGCGGGAATACAGGAAACAATCCTTCAACCGGACTTTTACGATCGACGACACGGTCGACATCGACAAGGCCTCCGCTCGGTATGAGAACGGGATCCTGCATCTGACCTTGCCTAAAAAGCCACATGCGGTCAAGACTTCCAGGACCATTAACGTTCAATAAACCGTTTGGTGACCGCCAGGATTAAATAGGAAGGGCGGGCTGCCGGCAGCTCGCCCCCTTTTTATGTGAAACGTGTTGAGAAGGCCAAATGCAACATATGGCAACGGCATGTTATATCGAGCTGAACATGAAAACGACGACGGGGTTCGAGCGCTTTGGCTGTTTGAACCTGGGAGACGACCGCGATTTTGCCGCGAGGCTTTTTTCACAACTCGAGGGCCAGGCGGCGGCGGGAGAAGGCGACGTGCTCCATATGGATCTGGTGGAGAAACACCGCGGGCTGCCGGTAAATATGCAAGTCATCAGCTGCACCATGGAGGAGCTGTGCCGAAATGTCAGGACAATAACCAGGGAAATGTTCAAGCGCATCAACCTGGATGAGATGCCTGCATAACGCCATGCGGCTGCTATTTCACAGATTTGTGACAGGAAATTACCGAAAAGTGCCAATATTAAATTCCATTTGGGCAGACTTTTGTCGGACGGCATCCGAACGGACTAAATGTCGTTTCCATGAGACAATTGGCGCTTACGTTGATGGTTTTGTTGATGACCCAGGAGCATAACCGGGATACTGCTGTGCTTACCGCCCCCACCACCGGAAAATGGTTCCGGGGATCGCCGGCGGATTCGGCAGCTTTCTATACCAGTGAACTTACCTACGTGAATCCTGTTTTGCCGGGTGATCATCCTGACCCTACGCTGCTGAAAGTAGGTAACGATTTCTACCATTGCGGATCGTCTTTTCACTTTACTCCTTATCTGCCGGTCTATCATTCCCGGGATCTTGTTCATTGGGAGGTGATCGGCCGGGTTGTTGCTCCGGCCGTAGGGGACGCCTTTGTGACAGACCGGCCGTCCAATGGTATCTGGCAGGGTGCCATCACGTATTTCTATGGCTCGTACTGGATCTACTTCTCGGCAAATGGCCAATGGTTTTGCAAAGCAAGTTCGCCCGCGGGGCCCTGGTCGGCGCCGGTGCGGGTCCGGACCAGTCCGGCGACCGGCGATCTCGGCTATGACAATTCGATATTTGTTGACGATGACGGTAAGCCGTATATGCTTATCAAGAACGGGCAACGGATAAACCGGATCCAGGCCCTGGGCACCGACGGACAGCTGATCGATACGGTCATCAATCTCGACTGGATCAATGCCCGTTTGCAATACAGTTGGGCAGAAGGGCCGGTCATGTGCAAACGCAACGGTTACTACTATTATTTCCCCGCGGGGGACGTAACCGGCGGGCAGTACGTGTTGCGGACCAACCGGTTGACCGGCGATTCGGCGTCCTGGGAAAGGCTGGGTGATTTCTTTGAGACCGTAACGGATCAAGGCGTTGGTCTGGCCCGACCCAACCATATCGCGGCGCCGGTCCAGCTGGCGGACGGCACCTGGTGGACCCTGGGTCACAGTTACGAAAAGTATGGCCATGACGACTGGTCGGGTATGGGCCGGCAGACTTCGCTGTACCGGGTCGTCTGGAAAGACGACCGTCCATGGGGACTGGCGCCGACTACACGGCCGACCTTAAAGCCAGACCTGCCGCGATCAGGTATCTTGTGGGCAAGCGCGCAGGGCGACGATTTCAACGAGGAAAAATTGGGGCTGCAATGGCACTTCCTGTCGCGCAACGCGGCGGCAAGCTATTCGCTGACGGCGAGGAAAGGCTGGCTGCGATTGACCCCAGGAGAGGAGCGCACCCATCTTGTAGAGAAAGAGACAGAGCACTACTATTGCGCTATAACCAAAGTGGATTTCGATGCCGTAGACACGACTGCCAAAGCAGGCATCTATTTGACCAACGGCAACCAGCAAATAACCGCCCGTTTGTATAGCGGTTTCGACAAGGACCGGCGGATCATCTTCCGGTTCGATACCGCGATCCGCAGCGTGGCGAATGCGGCGGGGAAGGTCGTCTGGCTGAAACTGGAAAGGAGATGGCACGAGCTCAGCGCCTATTATAGCCGCGATGCCAGGGAGTGGGTCTCCCTCGGCACTCCGGTAAGTGCCGTTGAACTGGATAAAGCCCAGCCCAATTTCAATTCCTGGGTGGGCACCAGCATCGGCCTGTTTGCGGAAGGCCGGCGTGCCGACTTTGATTGTTTCCGGACCAAGGACGCATTCTCCCCTATGTTGGCAATCGGTTTTGCCAATGAATATGGCACCAGAGCCATAACGCGCGAAGGGGAAGAGACCGTCACCAACACCTCCCTACGCGGGGGATGGCTCATGCTATCCGGTGCGGAGACTGGTGAAGAGGCTGCTCGTAGTGTAGAGTTGAGCGCCGCGGCCACCGCGGGAGGCGACATACAAATTTGGCTGGACGACCTGAAGGACGGCACGCTGATCGCTACCGTGCCCGTGGAAGCGACGGGTGGTGAAGGTCAGTGCAAGATTTTCACCGCTAAAACGGTGAAATTCAAAGGCCATCACGACGTGTTCGTCAAATACCCGGAAGGGGAAGCGGGACGGATATATATCCGGTCGATTCGATTCAATTATTAATACAAGCTAGATATGAAACCGACCGTTCTTTTCCTGAGCGCCTGTTTGATGAGCCTTCAAATGGCGTTCGCTCAGGGCCCTGTCCAACATGCTCCGGCGGGCTTCGATTCCCTCCGTACCGATATTCCCCATGGAAAGATCGACACGATCGTTTACCCTTCGAAGACCGTCGGCGTGCCAAGAAAGGCGACGATCTATTTTCCGCCCGCTTATTCGTCAAGAAAACAATACCCCGTTTTGTATCTCCTTCACGGTATTGGCGGCGATGAAAAAGAATGGCTCAATGGTGGCCATCCGCAGGTCATCCTGGACAATCTCTATGCCGAAGGCAAACTGGAACCGATGATCGTCGTGATGCCAAACGGCCGCGCCATGAAGGACGACCGCGCGACCGGGGACATCTTTGCGCCGGATAAAGTTCGGGCCTTCGCTACCTTCGAGCAGGACCTTCTGCAGGACCTGATCCCTTTTATCGAAAAAAAATATAAGGTATATACCGATCGGGAACATCGGGCGATCGCGGGTCTCTCGATGGGTGGCGGCCAGTCGCTGAATTTCGGGCTCGGTAACCTGGATAAGTTCGCATGGATCGGCGGCTTCTCATCCGCCCCCAATACGAAGCCCCCGGATCAATTGCTGCCGGACCCCGAACGGGCAAAGTCGCTCCTTAAGCTCCTGTGGATCTCCTGCGGAGACAACGATGGCCTCCTATCTTTTTCCAGTCGGACACATGAGTACCTCCTGGCGCATGGCGTACCGCATATTTTTTATATCGAACCGGGCGTGCATGATTTCAAGGTGTGGAAGAATGGGCTGTATATGTTCTCGCAATTGCTCTTCAAACCGGTCGACGTTTCCTTGTTTGCCGCCTACAGCCCGTTAGGGCTGCCGGCATCGACCAACATCCGTAACGCCAGGTACCCGCAGATCATGCCCGACCACCGGGTATGGTTCAGGGTCAAAGCGCCGGAAGCGCAGCGGGTGCAGGTGGACCTCGTACGGAAATACGACCTGCGAAAAGACACGGGGGGCTATTGGACCGGGATGACGGACTCGGTGAGCGAAGGATTTCACTATTATTCACTGCTCATCGACGGGGTGGCGCTGGCAGATCCGGCCAGCGAGACTTTCTATGGCATGGGCCGCATGGCGAGCGGCATCGAGATACCGTTTGCCGGCGGCGACTATTATGAAACAACACAAGTTCCCCACGGCGAGCTCCGCATCCGCACCTATTTCTCGACCGTGACCCGATCCTGGCGGCAGATGTACGTCTATACGCCTCCGGGCTATGATTCCGCCGTGGCGGAGCGCTACCCGGTGCTCTATATCCTGCATGGCGGCGGCGAAGATGAGACCGGCTGGGCCATGCAGGGACGGACGAATTTTATCCTCGATAACCTCATTGCGGAGAAAAAGGCAATGCCGATGATTGTCGTGATGCCCGACGCCAATATGCCTGCACCCGCTTTCGACGAGACCGGTCTGAAGCAATTCGAATCGGAGATGAAGCAGGCCATCATGCCATTCGTCGAACACAATTTCCGGGTACTGGCCGATCCCGGACATCGGGCTATGGCCGGCTTGTCGATGGGCGGGATCCATACGTTATATACGGGTGTGCATAATTACCCCCTGTTTGGCTACCTGGGTGTTTTCAGCTCGGGCTGGATCGTTCCGCGACAGCAGTCCATCGCGGACAACCAGTATGCTTTTTTACAGGAGCACGCAACGGCTCTAAACGATAGTCTGAAGGTGTTCTGGTTTTCGCAGGGAGGCAAAGCGGACATCGCTTATGCGAACGGGCAGAAAATGCTGGCAAAGCTGGACGAACTGAAAATCCGCCATTCCTATTACGAATATCCCGGCGGTCATACCTGGCCGGTATGGCGCAACGATCTGTACCAATTCGCGCAATTGCTTTTCAAATGACCTCCTCCATGAAGCTATTACTGATCGCAGGGCTCTTATTTTCTGTCTCTTCTTTTGGACAAAAATTGCCTTACCAGGATCCGGCGCTGAGCTCCGAAGAGCGGGCCAGGGATCTGATTTCCCGGCTGACGCTCAAAGAAAAGGCATTGTTGATGCAGGACCAGTCACCCGCCATCCCACGTCTTGGAATAAAAAAATTCAATTGGTGGAGCGAGGCGTTGCATGGACTGGCCAACAATGACAGTGTCACCGTATTCCCGGAGCCGATTGGTATGGCGGCGTCATTCGACGATACGCTGCTCTACAGGATATTCGACGCCGTTGCCGATGAGACTCGCGCCAAATACAATGAGGCGTTGAAAAGAGGTCAGGAGAACCGGCGTTTTTTAAGTCTTTCCGTCTGGACACCCAATATCAATATCTTCAGGGACCCCCGCTGGGGTCGTGGTCAGGAGACATACGGCGAGGACCCGTATCTTAGCTCCCGGATGGGCGTCTCCGTGGTAAAGGGATTGCAAGGGCCTGCCGAAGCGAAGTACCGGAAGCTGCTGGCCTGCGCCAAGCATTTTGCGGTGCATTCGGGCCCCGAGTGGAGCCGGCATGTTCTGAATGTGAATAATGTGAATCCCCGGGACCTGTGGGAGACGTACCTGCCCGCCTTCAAATCGCTCGTCAGGGACGCCGGTGTCCGCGAAGTAATGTGCGCGTATCAACGCCTGGACGATGAGCCTTGTTGTGCGAACAACCGGTTGTTGCAGACCATTCTCCGGGAAGACTGGGGCTTTAAGTACATTGTCGTGTCGGATTGCGGCGCCGTCACGGATTTTTATACCAGTCACAAGGTATCTTCGGATGCCACGCATGCGGCGGCGAAAGCTGTCTCTGCAGGCACGGACGTGGAATGCGTATGGGCAGGATATGCTTTCGCCGATATCCCACAGGCCGTTGCGAAAGGATTGATCACGGAAAAAGAGGTTGACAAACATTTGTTGCGTGTGCTGACGGGCCGGATAGACCTGGGCGATTTCGACGACGACACTCTCGTGCCCTGGACAAAAATTCCGCCGTCGGTGATCAATAGCCCGCAGCACCGGGAACTGGCAGCTACCATGGCGCGCGAGTCGATGACCTTGCTGCAGAACAAGGGAAATCTCCTTCCGCTGGACCGGGCGGTGCGCCGGGTGGCCGTTATCGGCCCCAATGCCGACAATGCCATGATGTTGTGGGGAAATTACAACGGCACACCGTTGCGGACGATCACCATCCTGAATGGCATCCGGTCGAAGGTGAAGGCCGGGTCGGTAGTGTACGACAAAGCCTGCGATCTTGTGGAGAACAAAGTGACCATGAGCTATTTTTCAAATACATCGATAGCCGGAAGTGCCGGTTTTAAAGCGAAGTATTGGAATAACCGGGAAATGAAGGGTGATGTGACAGCCACCGCCAGGATCACCAGTCCCCTGAAGATGACGACCGCGGGGGATCATGAATTTGCGCCCGCCGTCAAGCTCGTTGGCTTCTCCGCCAGCTTTGAAACGGAGTTCGAAGCACCCGAGACGGAGGAGATCGTATTCAAATACGGTGCCACCGGTCATTTTGAACTGTTTGTCGACAGCGTCCTGCTTGCGAGGTCCAACAATTGGCGAACCTTGCCATCGAGGGTCCCATTCAAGGTTGAAAAAGGGAGAAAATATAAGATCGAGATCCGGTTTGCCCAGCTGAATAATTGGCAGGCTAATTTGGAGTTCGACTTCGGGAAAGAGGTGGACATCGATTTCTCGTCGCTGATCGACAAGCTGAAAGGAGTTGATGTCGTGATATTCGCGGGCGGTCTTTCCACTTTGCTGGAAGGGGAGGAGATGCCCGTCAACTACCCTGGCTTCAAGGGCGGGGACCGGACGGATATCGAGCTGCCGGAGGTCCAGCGTAATTGTCTCAAGACATTGAAAGCTGCCGGCAAAAGGGTGATATTTGTGAATTGTTCGGGTTCAGCCATTGCGCTGACGCCCGTGGCGGAGGATTGCGATGCGATCCTCCAGGCGTGGTATGGCGGGGAGTCAGGCGGGGAGGCGGTGGCCGACGTCCTGTTCGGCGATTACAACCCCTCGGGCAAGCTGCCCGTAACCTTTTATAAAAGCTCCGGTCAGTTGAAGGATTTTGAAAGCTATTCGATGAAAGGCCGCACCTATCGGTATATGGATGACGCTCTTTTTCCGTTCGGATTTGGATTGAGCTATACCGGCTTTTCCATTGGAGTGGCCGATGCCGGCAATAGGGTGGTAACGAAGGAGGACAGTCTATCCCTTGCGGTTCCCGTGTCTAATACGGGTAAACGAACTGGGACCGAGGTCGTACAGGTCTATCTTCGGAAGGCGGATGACAGCAGCGGTCTCCTGAAGACCCTGCGTGGGTTCAGGCGGGTGACCGTGCCGGCTGGAAAGACCGTGATAGCAACGGTCGGGCTGCCATACAGCGCCTTTGAATTCTATAATGACCAGGCATTGCAGATGAAGGTTACCCCAGGAGAATACGACCTATGGTATGGGAATAGCGCGGCCGATAAGGACCTGAAGAAGATCAGCGTCACGGTGAGGTAAGCGCGTTGACAGCCGCCGATAAGAGGATATAGTTGGCGCAGATCCCGACGGTCACCTCGTTCTCTCCCCAAAAGAAAGGCCAGTCCTCTTTGTTCTCGGGAAAGTCCGGTTTCAGGATAAGGATACCCGGTACGACGCCCCCCGCGATATAACTAAAGTCAGCGCGGTTGTTGCCATACGTGATCTTCTTCGATCGGGTTCCCACCGCCGAAACGAAGGAAATATTGGAATAGGGATGACACCCGAAGAGGTAATTGACGCCACGGTAAGTATAGTCCGCAGACATGATACCGGGAAAGAGCCGATGGGCATAATAGCAGGTAATGGCCCAGTTGACGATGCCGCTGTTGCCGCCCCAGCCACCGGTGGCCATCGGCACCCCGTAAGGGTTTTGCCGGGTATAGCCATCACTGATTTCTTTGAAGCGGGCCACATAGGTCCGCAGTTTGTCCCGGTATGCCTGGTCCATATACGGGCATGCCTGAAGGGCCGTCAGCATGCCGAATTGCACGTTGCGATCGAGAGTCTGCCAAATGCCTTCCTGAAAAGCCGTGGCAAAGGACTCGTCTTTCGTCGTGATATACAACTGAAGGGCCGCCGCTGTCTTTAGGTTCCGTCTGAAGAGAGCGGAGAACCGCGAAGTATCCCGCCGGCCCAAACTGTCGTCCCCGGCCCAGAGTTGCCGGGCATAAAACAGGCTTTGGGCCGCAAGCGTATCATCAAAACCTGTCAGGGCGCGGCTGGCGGCGGCCAGCGCCGCGGCCGTATAATAATCCAGGAACTCCGACCGTTCGGTAAAGGCCCAGCGATCATCCATCGTTCCGCTGGATCTTCCATCTGTTTCATACGGTTTGAGATCAGGATTATATGGCAGATTATCTGTTTCCATCGACCCGTCGCCCAAATGATGGTATTGGTGCAGGTTAGGTACGACGATCCCCCGTACCGGGTGGCCGATATTTTTTACCTGTGCCACCATATTCAGGACACCATGCCTGATCTGCTGCAGGATATCAGGTTGGCCATCCGGCCGATGGATATCCACATACCTGGTCGGATAATCGACGAACGTCTCATCCCGGTTCAATTTGAATTTTTCCCAGGCGTCGACAAAAGCCAGGACGGCATCACAATGGGACCCGGTCTGGATATCGAAGTCTCCGGCGTCATACCAACCCCCTACGGCCATACCCGGGATGCGCTCGAGCGGCTTGTACCTGGTCTGGGTGGACGGCCCCATACGATAGCCGTCGAAATGCTGATGATTTACGGGGGCCTGCAAGGCATCATCCAGAAAGGATGCGCCATGCCAAACGCGATAAGCCTCGTTCACCTCCATATGATCCATTTGCACGGGGAACCACACGTCCATTGTCGGGTGCCAGATATCCGCATATACGTCCGGGCTGATCCGGAAGCCGTTCGTTCGTTGGTTACCGTATTCTAAGAAATAAATGCCGGGGTCCTTTACCGCGCTAAAATCGAAAGTCACATAATTGTACCGGAGATACCTGCCCCAGGCATGGATCGGACCCCGCAGCTTTTGCACTTCGCGGCCGTCTTCCGTCACCTGGTACAACGTTGCCTCCCGTAACGGCTCATCGGCTTTATCCAATTCGATCACGGCCGTCTTGTTCTGCATGGGCGTGTACCCAATCTGGGAGAAGCCTATCACCGGTTTGCGCTTCCATCCCGGGATGGCGTTCGGCTCCACGTACCAGCTGAGCACCTTTCCCGTCTTTCCCGCCGGAAGGAGACTACGCACGATGAACCAGCCGTTTTGACCGAGGTTCCTTCCGTCAAACAGCATCAGGTCCGCATCTCCGCTTTGGATCAGGACCTTTTGTTCCGCATCTTCGGGGGCAAGCACCAGGGTTCGGCCGGTAGCCAACGGCGAAGGGATGATAAATTCATGCCGCCCTCTGTCGTCGAAGGTCGTATGTCCCGCAAATTGCGGGATCTTTTTTGCTGCCGACTCCATCGTCGTGGTACTCGATGGATACAACGGAAAATTACCCGGGTGGCCGTCGGCAAAATATGTCTTTTCAAAATAAGCGGCCGGCAGGAATTCGAGATTGAGGCCCGCATTGCCCACCAGCTTTGCGGGCAGCGGTTCATCCAGGTAAACGCTGATCTCTACACCTTTATCCTTTGCGGTCACCCGAACCCTCGACGTAAAATTGTATTCCTTGTATGTCAGCACCGTCTCAATAGTACCGTGATCCCTGTCCACTTTTCGGTCCGCCAGGATAGGGATGAGATCCCACTGCTCCGGCGTATTCTGAAGTCTGATCGCCCCACCCGTCGCGGTCCTGACGCCATGGTGGATTATCTCGATGCCGGCCGTTTTCTCGTCGAAGAACATCCCGTTATATTGGCCGCTAAATACCATCACATTCACCCCCGGCTTTTCAAAATAACCGGAGTCATTAATAAGAAGCCGGGAATTGACGGCGTCCTGGGCACCGGCCCGGGTACCGAATGCGACCGACAAAAGGATGCCGACGGTTGCTACACGTACTATCATCTCAAATGGTTATTTAATGCTTGCTTTAATCTGGGTGAACGAATGCGGCGGAAAATCGACTTGTAGTTTTCCATTTACGATGTCGATGCTTTTGATCGCCGGCCGGTATTGCGCCTGCTTGTCGAAGGCAAATGGTGCCGTGAGGTCTTCCGTTGTAATGGTGGTTACCTCGGCGGCTCCCATCAGCTGCCCGGACGTCGGCAGGACATCCGCCGCAATAGACTTATCGTGATGTCTGTTCACAACATTGATGTAAATAGCATTCGTCCCTTTCTCATAAACAGCCGTAACGTCCAGGAAGGGAACCCCTTTGTATTTCGCGGTATTGAATGTATCGCAGGCTACATACGTATCCACGGAAGCGCCACGGCAATTACCGGAAAAGGCTTTGTAGGTGTAGAACAGCGGCGTTTTGAATGTGCCCTTCTGGCTGTCCCTCCCAACCAGCGAGGTCATGAGAGTGAAATTGGCCATTTTTACGAAGTCAGCGTGGCGAATAAAGGAGTTGAGGTATTCGGCAACGGCTAATGTTGAGAGCATAGTCTGTCCGAACGGCGCCCACTCGTCCACTGAAAGCGAAAGCGGTTTTTTGCCTGGATACAGCGCTTTGTATACATTAACCTGCGATTGGACGGTATTTATCTTTTCTTCCACATCCAGCGAGCTCTGCCCGACATACGTATAATAGTCGTTTGATCTGTCCCAATACCGGTGAATGGAAAGATAGTCGGCGACGCCCGTGAGCGATCCGATAACTTTTCTGTTCCACTCGATCCAGCTGCCTGTGCTGTCATAAAGAGAGGAACCACAAGCAATGAGGCGGATGCTATTGTCCGTGGCTTTCATGGCTTTTGCAGCCTCTATCGCAATTTTGCAATAGTCGTCCGCGTCCTTATGTCCCATGATCCACGGCGCTCCGTCCACTTCGTTGCCAAGGCACCAGTATTTCACGCCGAAGGGCGCCCTATGTCCATATTTAGCACGGAGATCGGAATAATAAGTGCCTTCCGGCTGATTGCAATATTCTACCCAAAAACGGGCGTTGTTGACGTCTCCGAGTCCAAGATTGACGCAAACGACATTTTCACAACCAATGCTCCGGTTCAACTCCACCCATTCATCGGTGCCCACCTGATTGTTGTCGATGGCGCCCCAGGCCAGGTCTTTGCGAACCGGCCTTTGCGTTTTTGGTCCGATGCCGTCCTGCCAGGAGTACCCGGCAACATAGTTACCGCCCGGCCATCGCATATTCGTAATCTTGAGCTCCTGCATCGCAGCAATATAATCTTTGCGAAACCCATTCGCATCCGCCTGCGGGGACGATGGATCATAGAGCGTACCATACATCGTATTGTGCGCCGTCCTGTCGTCAGGGCCGAATCTCCCCGGTCTGAACTCGATCGGTTCCATAAAGACACCATATATATTGGGATCCACTACCCCCAGCACCCGTTCGATGTCGATCCTGATCCTTGCTGTCTGGGCGGACATTGTCCAGGGCCACGCAGCCAATGCAAAAAAGATTAGATTTTTCATGCTGTTTGATCCAAATTACCTGTTTAGCCCGAAATGGATTTGCCGCAGAACCGATTTTAATGAAGAATGAGAAGTTTTGACCAGCACTGATAAAAAAGTATCAGTTTGGAGCCTGGTACCGGTGCGCTTATACGTGCTTGTTCTGACCTGTTCTCCTTTTTTGAGCGATATAGTCTGACGGCAGCATAGTAAACTTTGCCTTAAACGCCCTGGCGAAATAGTTTGGGGTAGAGAATCCCGTCTGATAGGCTATTTCGGAAATAGAGAGGTCGGTTTTTTCCAATAACATGGCCGCTTTGTCCAGCTTGAAGGAGCGGATATATTCAACGGGCGTTTCTCCGGTGATCTCAAGCAATTTACTATAGAGGGAACTCCTGCTCATGCCGACCTGCCTGCTTAGAAATTCTACGGAAAGCTGCGGACTGACGATATTTTCTTCGAGACATTGGACGATGGCCTGGATCAGTCGTTCGTCCTCCGTTTGTAAATTCACCTCCGGTTGGAGCACCTTGATCTGCCGGGTATACGTGGTCTCCAGATCGCGCCGCAGCGCAAGCAGGCTCTTCATCTTCGCATGCAATACCTCGAAATTGAATGGCTTGGTGATGTAGTCGTTGGCTCCCGTTTCAAGACCTTGCAACTGCTGGACCTCGCCGGTCAACGCCGTGAGCAATATGATCGGGATATGGCAGGTGCGCTTGTCCGCCTTCAGCTTCCTGGAAAGGACGATGCCATCCATGTACGGCATGCTGATATCGCTGACGATCAACTGTGGATGTAGGGCCAGCGCCTTTTGCCAGCCTTCTTTTCCATTAGTCGCCTCGATGATCCGGTAATTTGTTCTCAAGTTGTCTTTCAGGTAAAAACGGAAGTCATCGTTGTCCTCGATCAACAGCACCGTCGGCATTTCCGGATGGCGGGCTATCTCATCTTTCGCCGGGGTTTCCCATTGGTCCGCAGCGCGCGCCGGTGACAGGACCTGCGCATCCGTCACCGCTTGCAACGGCAGACGGACCGTAAAGGAGCTTCCATGGCCCGGTTCGCTTTCCACATCGATCACCCCACCATGCATTTCCACAAATTCTTTTGTAATGGACAGTCCGATACCTGTGCCCTGGTTCAGCACGGCGCCGCCGGGCTCATGCTGAAAGAAGCGCTCGAATATCCGGTGCAGTTTTTCAGGCGGGATGCCGATACCCGTATCGACCACGCGGATAGACACCCATAAGGCGCCCTCGACCGGCTGCCGGTCCTGCGCCTCCATCATCACCCCAATGCTTCCCTCTTCCAGCGTGAATTTAAAGGCAT
>DATJWK010000035.1:0-37607 GCA_035501395.1 Puia sp. | reverse complement strand
CAGATCGATGATCGTGGCCGCCTTTCGCAGATCGCCGGGCTCATAGGCAGCTACGAGGTTGGCCGAAGGTTCGTCAAATCCAAATCCATCGTCGCCGGAAGGCTGATAAAAACCCGGATTATTCCAGGGTGTCGTGGGGGTTCCCATTCCGTTGTCCTGTCGCGGTCCCTGGAATTCGACATATTCCGGAATGCCGTAGTCCGCCGGCCCGAATTCGCCGGTTTCCACTTCAAAGATCGATTCGGCGCAATTGTCGCCGGCCTGTCGCCATAGAATGGAGTAGTCCGGCATGAGGCTGTATTGGCCCGATGTAATGACATCGTTTGTAAGACTGTCGGCCTCTGCCCAGTTCTTCAGATACATGTCGACCTTCGCCAACAGCGTTTCAGCTGCGCCTTTCGTCGCACGGCCGACGTCGGTTGCGGATTTCAACGGCAGGTTGGCGATGGCATATTGCAGGTCGGGAATAATTTCCTTATGATACACATCCGAGTCGGTCGCGCGCTCATAAAAAGAACTGTCCTGATTGGTGGGACCGGTCGCGACCGTCGTCACCAGCGGAACGCCGCCAAACATGCGGACAAGGTTGAAATAAAAATAGGCCCGGAGGAATCTCATCTCGGCCATGCGGATCGTGATCAGCGAAGGACTTAGAAGGGAGCCGGCGCCCGGAAGGTCGCGTAGCGCGAAATTTGTCCTTCCTATGCCCGCGTAATATCCCCGCCAAAGACCAGCGACAAAGGTATTGTCCGACGTGACCTGGAAATTGTCGATCTGGGCCGCGGCGGGCTGGTCAAGGGGATAACTACCCTTGTCGGCGTCATCGGAGATGATATTCGTGACCGTTATGAAATAGATCCCGTGGATATCGTATTGGCCGAAACCGGACTGGGTGGGGTCCGGCGTGATCAGGGCATTGTATGCCCCCGTAACTTCGTCCACCGCGGTTTGCGGATTACCTGAAGCGGTGCCCTGACCCTGAAGAGGTATGTTTAAAAAACTCTTCTTGCATCCGCTCGCTACCGCTGCCACAACAAAAAAGAATACCCATTTATTCTTCATCGCTCAATGATTGGCGTTTAAAATCCCCCTGAGATCATATGCCGACATTCAGACCGGCCGCAAAAGTTCTGGTTGTAGGATAGGTGTTTAATTCGATACCCGCATTTGTCGGCGAACTTCCCGGCAACTCAGACGAGAACCCGCCATATTTCTTCAGCGTCACCGGATTCTGCGCATTTAAAAAGACCCTTATGGAGTTGACGACCTTCTGGCCTTTCAACAGCCTGGCCGGCATGTTGTAACCCAGCGTTATATTGTTGATCCGGACAAATTCGCCCGAAGCCAGGAAATACGAGGAAGCCGGCAGGTTGCCGCCATTTGCGGACGGGTGGGCATTCGAATGGTTGGTGGGCGACCAGAAGCTGGTGGCCACCGATCTTTCAATATTGTCGGTATAGACGACCCGTGCCTGCAGTTTGCCATTGTAAACCTGGTTGCCGAAATTGCCATAGAGGTCAAACGAAAGGTCGAATGCTTTATACGTCAACCCGGCGGAGAGCCCGGCATAGATTTTTGGGGAATATGCGCCGAGGAAAGCGGTATCCAACGTACCGTCGGATTTATATTGATAGATAAAATCACCAGGATTAGCGCCGGGCTGGAGCACGTTCCCGTTCTTGTCCTTATAATTGTCTATCTGGTTCTGGTCCTGGAAAACGCCGATCACCTTTCGCATAAAGAACGACCCGATCGGATAACCCGCCTTTGTCTCTGTCGTAAAATAGCCGTTGATGTTGCCGTCAAAAATGGGGAGCCCGCCATTCAGGCTGACCACCCGGTTTCGGTTCGCGGATATATTGCCGCCGATATAGTAGGAAACGTCCGATCCAATATTGTCATGCCAGCGGGCGGAAAATTCAACCCCCTTGTTGTCGATGACCCCGGCGTTGAAGAGGACGTCGCCCGGTGTCGTCGGGCTATAGGGATTTGCCTGGCTGGCAAAGGTGCCGAGCACGCGGACATTGATCAACGCGTTATTGACGCGCTTGTCGTAGATATCGAATTCCCCGGACAGATGATCCTTGAGCACACTATACTCAAAACCGAAGTCGGCTTCTTTGGTAATTTCCCATTTTATTCCCGCATCCTTGATCTGTGGTGTGATCGCACCCACCGTCGCGCCGGAAGCGGAGGTCCCGCTGTTAAAAAAATACGGGATGCTGCCAATCGTGGTCTCGACCGGGGCATCCGGGGTGATCGCCGAATTTCCTAACTCACCCCAACTGGCGCGCAGCTTGAGGTATTGAAAGATATTTTGACGGTTCATAAAATTTTCGCGCGTAATGACCCAGCCGGCGCTGATCCCCGGAAAGTACCCCCATTGGTGCCCGGGCGCGAAAACAGAAGAACCATCCGCACGGAAGTTGGCGGTCAGCAATAGGCGATCGTCATAGCTGTAGGTCAGTCTTCCCAGGTAAGAGTTCGTCGCATATTCCAGCACTCCGCTGCCGTTCTGGGCGGTGGATGCATTTCCGTCCTGGAGATACCACTCGCTTTGGACGGCAGGGACATCATAAACCAGACCGTTTATCGAAGTTTGATAGACCTTCTGGGCCTCCGTGCCGGCGAGGATGCCGATCTTATGGTCGCCAAAGCTGTGGTTGAAATGGATCGTATTTGTCCAGACCCAATGGTAATTCTTGCCGGAATTCACGGTCAGCAGGCTCCGGCTTGCACCCTGCGTCCCGCCGTTGGTCGTAAAAAAGCTGGTGTCATTCGGATGCTGATAGGTATACGCCCGGTCGTCATTAAATACCAGCTCATCGTTGAATTCAGTTTTAAGGGCAAGGGAGCTGAATGGCTTTACCTCGACGAATGCATTGCCCTGCAGCGTGTTTTTATGGCTTAGGTCGTTGGTATTCTGCGCGTCCAGGATGGGGTTGCCAACGTTTTGATACTGCGAGGTGTTGCCGAATTTCCCGTTGAGCATGGCAGGCACCAGGGGAGAGGCGCGGTAGGCATCCTCCGTGATTGTACCCGTGGGCACATTCTGAGCCGTTTGATTGGCAAAAGACGCCGTCGACCCGATCCGGATAAACGAGGCGGGAGTAAATTCGTTATTGAACCGCATGGTATAGCGGGTGTAGCTGTTATGGATTATGATCCCGTTGTTCTGGAGATAGCCGACACTTAAAGCATATTTGTCCTGCGAGCTGCTGCCGGAGACCGATAAATTATGGTTATCATAGAAGGCATTGCGGAGCACCTGGTTGTACCAATTGGTGTTATATGGAGTTGACGCTGCCGGCAAACCGGTGGTGGCCTGGATATAGTTGAGATACTGGGAACCGTTTGCCATCGGGACGACATATGCGGCCTGCTGAATTCCGATATTCGCGTTGTAGCTGACTTTCATTTTACCGGAGCCCTGACGGGTAGTGATGAGGATCACTCCGTTGGCGCCGCGTACGCCGTAGATCGAGCTTGAAGACGCATCTTTCAGGACATCCACCGAAACGATGTCGGCGGAGTTGATATTGGTGATGTCGTCCGTCCATATGCCGTCGACGATATAGAGCGGGTTTACGCCGCCAAGGATCGACCCTGCTCCGCGAATGATCACCTGGGGCATGCTGCCCGGCTGACCGCTGCTCACGATCTGGACACCCGCGGCTTTTCCTTGCAACGCCTGTGTTGCGGTTAATACGGGTTGTTTGGTCAATTCCTCGCCTTTGATATGATCGACCGAGCCGGTAACGTCTATTTTTCTTTGCGTACCATACCCGACGACGACGACCTGGTTGAGCTGACTGCCCGCCGGCTTCAATTGAATGTTGTGTTCCTGTAAATTGTTGATCCGGATGGTCTGCGTAACATAGCCCACATAGGAGATGAGAAGACTGCCGTTCCTGGGCGCCAGGATCAGGAAATGACCGCTGGAATCGGTGGCGGCGCCGCGGTTGGTACCATTCACGGAGATGGAAACACCGGACAGCGGCTGCCCGGTCTCGCCGGTAACCATTCCGCTAACCTGGATATTGGTGCTGTCAACAGTTTGGGCCTGGGCTGTGGTGTAAAAAATCCCCACATAAAGCAACAGGACAGTTAGTTTCCAGCTGGTTTTCATATTGCAACCGATATTTGGTTATTTGATCGCATGGCCGTGAAGAACCGCTGCAACGGTTATGCCACCGGTCGTGCAAAGTCGCCGTTAACAAATGCAGTTAACAAATGAAAACAATAAGGAATGTGAATTGCCAGGTAACGCTTGTCCGGGCTATTGTATCCTTTTCGACTGAAATCCCAGGCGCCTGAGCCCATTCCGGATGTCGGGTATTTGCATAAAGAGGTTCCAGATAAGGCCGGAACGATAGTTCTCGATCATCACCACGATCGGCCCTTCATCGATCGCCAGGTGGGTCTTAGCCCACCAGTTATGCGTTTCGCTAAAACCGTCGGCAAAGCCAAAGGGCCCCCACAACCGGTCGCCGAGATCATAATAAAAATGCTTCAGGGCCTGCATACTGTATTCGGGCGTGTAAGGAAAGGAAGAAAGCGCGGCGGTGGGCTGAATGACGCCTCTGTCATCCTGGGGACAGTGCGCGACATACCCCTTATAACTGTCACCTGCGGTAAGTCCCCAGCAATCGGCGCCATACCCCTTGAATTTTTTCGGATTGTCGATGCAATAGGCCCGGTTGATCAACGTGTGATTCCGGGTCTGCTCGGCATAATCGATGCCATGATCGTCCTTTAGCCCGTTCGGGTCGATTCCCATAAACGTATACTGTTCGAAGAACAGCGGCCCTCCCCATTCGAAATTCCCAAGCGGCAGCTCAATACCATAATATTCCTTGCCATTGCGCCAGGAGTTGCTGCCCACCCAGGAGGATTCATACAGCTCTTTTGGTATCGGATGTGTCGGGGAGGATGCGGCGACGACATAGGTGATCAGGGCTTCGTCCCATCCAAAGACGGGGAAATTCATGTTAAAGTCATTCCGCGGACTCCAGTGCCAGTAGAGTTTCGACGTGCCGCCGTTGCTGTGCCAGTTCCAGTCGGCGTCAGCCCACATGGCATTGACGCGGTTGCGGAAATAGATTTCGCGCGGGGTATTGGCGTTGAAGTACTCGCGGGCGGTAAGGAGGCCCATCATCAGATACGATGTCTCGACGATATCGGCGCCGTCATCGAGACGGCCAAAGGGAATGGTCTTGCCGGTTGCGCCATTCATAAAATGCGGGTAGATGCCGTGGTAACAGTCCGCGTGCGTAAGAAAGTCGACGATCTTGACCAGGCGCTTCAGTGCGGTGTCATGGCCGATCCAGTGTCGCTGGACCGCTACAATCGTCGAAAGAATGCCAAAGCCAGTGCCGCCGATCGCGCAAGCTTCGGGACCAAAAGTGTCCTTGCTGAAATTAGGAACGCTGTCCGCTTCATTGATAAAATCCCAGTAGTATTCCGCTCTTACGGTGTTGTCGCGCTCTCGCGCCAGTCCGCTGACAGGATGCGCGAAATTCCAGAAATAGCGAAACGTCTGTCTTTGTACGATATCCAGCAGCGCGGAATCCGAAATGCCGCGAACGATACCGACGGGCCTTATGACGCTTTGCGCATGCGACGGAAATACCATACCGCTGCAAAGCCCTACGGCAAAAAAAAAGCTTTTCATATACCTCATTTTATCCATGGAGATTCGAAACCTAGCTTTTTCAATCCGGCGTGTACTTCCGGGCAGCTCATAAAAAGACCCCACAAAAGGCCGTCGCGATAGTTTTCGATCATGGCTACCTCGGGCCCCTGGTCGATGGCAAGGTAACGAGGGGGATACCAGGCGTCCTTTTGGCTGAACGCGTCATAGAAACCATACTTTCCCCAGATCCTGGCACGCAGACTGTCATACCAGTATCGGATCGCCGCCATGGATTTCGCGGGAGTATAGGGGATGGCGGAAATTGCCGCCGTGGGCGATATGACGCCGAGATCGTGTCGCATATCCGGGGCGTGCGCGGCATAGTACCCGACGGAATAGCTGGCTGTCAGGCCCCAGTTATCCCGCCCATAGCCTCGATAATGCAGGGGGTTGTCGACACACCACTGATAGTTGATGATCGATTGGGCCACATTCTCTTTCCAATAATCGGCATACCTGTCTTTCAGCCCGCGCGGGTCCAGACCGAGATAGGAATACTGGGACCAGAACAATGGCCCGCCGTGCGGCGGATCGCCCTGCATATGCAGGTGCAAGGTGTCGTTCCGGTAGGTGGTTATTTTGTCGATAGCGCCATTTTGCGCCCAGCCTTCATGATATACTTCCGCGGGAATGGAATGGCTCGGGGACGAAGCAGCCAGCACATACAGGATCAGGCACTCGTTATAGCCATGCACCGGAAAATTCATCTTCCAACCGTTGGTCGGGCTCCAATGCCAGAATAAAACGTTCTGTCCGCCGTTGCGATACCAGTCGAAATCCACCTGCTGCCAGAGCCGGTCGATTCGTGCCGCCAGCCTTTTTTCCTCCCCGTTACCCTCCCGGAAATATTGGCGTACACACAAAAGGCCCTGCAACAGGTAGCAGGTTTCAACCAGGTCGCCGCCGTCGTCATCACGTCCGAAAGGTTTCACATGCCCGGTTGTGTCGTTCAGCCAATGCGGCCATGCTCCATGGAACCGATCGGCTTTTTCGAGAAAGCTGACGATTTTTTCAAACCGTTGCAAACCGGTTTCGCGGGAAATATAATGCCGATGGATGGCGGCCAGGATGGCCAGGAGCCCAAAACCGCTGCCTCCGGTCGCAATCGTAGACTGGTCGTGTTCCCGATAAACATTGTCCATGTGGATGCGCTCGGGCGCCATGCCGCTGTTCGGTTCGCCGCCATCCCAGAAATACTGAAATGTTTGCCTTTCGACGAGATTCAAAAGCGCCGAATCTGAAATGACGCCTGTCCCGTTGTCTTGCGCAAACACCGCAAATCCGGTCAAAACCAACATCGAAAGAAAAAAGCTTCGGATCATTGCTGCAATTTTTCAATTGTTTACGTTAGCGTATCAGTACACTGGTGCCTGTCAGCGAAATGCGCGATCGCTTGTCATCGTCATATTCCAACGTCCATATATACGTTCCTCCGGGCTGCAAAACGCCGCCATAGGTCCCATCCCATTTATCATTGATCGATCTGCCTTCAAACATCAACGATCCCGAACGGTTGAAAACCCGGAAGATCAGATGAGTGGCCTTGTATGCATTCAGCGGGTATAAATAATCGTTCCTTCCATCCCGGTTTGGAGTAAAAGCCGAAGGTACGGCGATAAAACAATTCGGTACGGCGTTCACGATCGCCGCTGCCGTGTCCGCACACCCGGCCGGGTCGGTCACGGTCAATAAGATCTTATAGGGCGTCAACTCGTGGTTGTCGGCGGGAAACCGCTGTAATGGCGGGTTTTGTACATCATACATTTGCCCGTTGCCGAGGTCCCATTGCCAGGAAGCGATCTTCCCCTCGCTCGAATCTTTTATTTCAATGATATCCTTCGGACAAGCGAATGACGGGGCGGAGATCCGCGCTTTGAAAAAAGTATCCGTTATGGTCACGCTTTGGAAAGCGTAAGCGCTGCATCCCGAATTATCCGTGACGCGGACTTTGTACGTTGTAGAAACGGGAGGCATCGCGATCGGGTCGGGAATATCCGCTGCAGAAAGCCCTTTTGGCGGGGACCAGTCATAGCTGATCCCACCGGAAGCCGAAAGCTGCACCGGGCTGCCATAGCACACGGCCGCCGATCCGCCCACTGTTACGGCAGGGCCGGCGACGACTACCCGAGTGCTGTCTTTTATACTGCATCCGCCATAGGAAATGATATTGGCGTAATACCACCCGCTATCGGTCAGATCGGGATGATACCGATGTGGGACGGCCGTACTGTCGGCATATCCATTAGGCCCCGATATCGTATAGGCGACCCCGCCGCTCAGCTGAAAGACCAGGTCGGTATCTTCGCAGACGGGAGAATTGCTGCTAAAGCTGAAATCCTTTGGTAATCCGTCAACTTCCGCCTTGATCACATTCGAGGTGACACTGCAATTAAGGTTGCTGATATTGCCGGCATCGGAACCCCGGAGCCGTATCAGAAAAGTGTCGGGGATATTGAAGTTCCTGGAAAGGTCGATGTTGGTTTCCCCCGGGATGTCGGTCCAGTTGTAACCTCCATCCAGGCTTTGCTGCCACTGGAATGCGGGAGTCGGATACGGGCTTCCCGCGAACGTGGTCAGACCAAAGGTCAACGGATCATAATTGATGCTCCCATTGAGCACAATCGGCTTTCCGCCCTGAAAGCAGGCGCCGATGACCCATCCGTCCGGATAAACCGGATTTGCAATATGCAGCTGCGAGCTGACCGGCGTAATCAAAATATTGTCGACGGCAAAATGAACCGTGCAATCCGGATATACATTTTTTAAGGGGTCGAGAATGATTTTTGCCACTACATCGGTCACACCGGGAGGAAGAGTGAAATAGCACCCGTAAAAAAAGGGAAACGTTGACCGGGGCGTAGGTGTCAACAAAGAGGAATACCCAACGTAATAGGCAAAATGATTGGTATCCAACGTTGACTGGCTGAGGTCACCCGTTTGAAACGCCTGGATGACCTGCCCGGCGGTAGTTGTTAGCTGAAACGTAAAATTTTCATGCGCGCAGGCGTTGTAATCAAGGTTGGAAATGGCGGCCCAAAAAAGATACCCGGAATTGCTGCACAGGTTCTTCACCGTCTGCTGATAGACGATCATCGAATCCGCAGAAACGCCGGCATTCACCAGCATCATATAGCCGCCGCTGTCACTCTCCGGGAACGCATACTGGAAGATGCCATTATAGGTTATCCCGGCGTCGCGATACAGATCGTTGCTGTATCCGCAGTGGGTCGCATTTACAACCGTATAGCTGCCCTTTGCCGGGCATAGGTCCGTCGTGTAGCTGAAACCGGACTGTCCAACCGGCAGCGGGGGTCCCGGATTCGTGGCGCCGCGGCCGAAATTTACATCCAGGCTTGCGCTCCACGGAACGGTGATCTGTGCGTCAACGGTCATATACATAACGCATGCACAAAGAACAAGGCCATATTTATAGATTCGGACTCGCAAATCCCAGCGATTTCATACCCGATTTCACTTCCGGGCAACTCATAAATAAATTCCACAGCAGGCCGCTGCGGTAATTCTCTATCATACAAATGATCGGTCCCTCGTCAATGGCAAGATGCGAGGGCGCAAACCAGGGCGTCTTCAGGTCAAACGCATCGGCAAAGCCATAGCTGCCCCAGATCTTGTCTCCCAGGGTGTAATAAAAGAAGCGGATGGCATTCATCGAATGCATCGGCGTATAGGGAAGGGAGGAAACAGCGGCCGTCGGCGCGATCACACCCACATCGTTGGTCGGTGAAGACGCGGTGTAGCCGCCCGGGATATCGCTTGCGGTTAACCCCCAGCATACATTGCTGTAACCGGCATTGCCGAGCGGGTTCATCACACAGTACGTATAGTTGATCTCCGCGTGAGCCGTGTTTTGGGCATTGTAATCACTGCACCACGCATCGCTAAGGCTATTCGGGTTAATGCCCATAAAGGAATAGTGGGCAAAAAATAAAGGCCCGCCATAAGGCTCTCCCAGCGGCAACGTGATACTGTAGTAGGCGTTGCCGTTCCTGATCTGTCCGGTCCGGGCCCATCCCGTATCATACACACCTTTGGAGATCGGGTAGCCTGGCGACGAAGCGGCCAGCGCGTAAGTGATCAATGCTTCGTTCCAGCCGCTAACGGGAATGCTCCAGATATCGCTTGCCGATGTAAACGAAGGATTGTATTGCCAATAAAGGCTGCTGGTGGTCCCGGCCTGGGTGAACCAGTTCCATTCCACGGCATTCCAGATCGAATTGATGCTGTCGCGCAAAGCCGTCTCGCCGGCGTCAGCGGTGTTGAAGTACTGCCGTGCCGTCAGCAATCCTTCCAAAAGGTAGGAGGTCTCCACAATGTCTGCCCCGTTATTATTGCCGAACGGCACGGTTGCGCCGCTCGATCCGTCGATCCAGTGTGAAAAGGCGCCATGCCAGCGCTGGCATTTTGTCGTTAGAAAATTTACGATCGTATTTAACCTCATAACAGCATCCGACCGGGAAATAAATCCCCTGCTGGCGGCAACAACCATGGCCATGATGCCAAAGCCGCTTCCACCCGTTGTCACGACGTTATTGTCGCCATTGTCGCGTTCCCTGGCCAGGCCGCAAACCGGGTGACCGAAATCCCAGAAGTATTTGAAGGTTTGCTGTTGCACCAATGTCAACAGGGCGGTGTCCGCGATCCGCGGGAATTTGTCCGAGGAATCGAGAGCCGTCGAAAGGGTAAGCGAGACCGGATCCTGCAAGGTCGCCTTCGTCGTTGACGTAAGCCCGGCGGAAAGGCTTAGGGTATATGTTGAAAACCCGCTCAACGGCTTTGACGGTGTGACCGTCGCCGCACTGCCGTTGCCTGACATCGATATGTTGACCGCCAGGGCATGGCTGCCGTTGTCAACCAGCGACAAATTCGCGGCAAGACCCGACTGCGAAACAGGTGAAGTAAAAGCAAATGCGATGACCGGGCTGGTATTTAAATTGGCATAGGCGCCTGTTCCGTTGTTTTGCCCGTTGACGGTGAACGTCGCCAAAAAAGTAGCCGTCGAAGGGCTACTGCCGGAATTCTTCTTACATGAAAAAAGGATCGCGGCGAGGGCAAGCCATAGCAAGTATGTTTTCATGGTCGATCAATTTCTGGTTCGAAAGAATAGCAGGCTGTCGTTATTCCGGGCCGCGACGAGCAAGTCCCCGAATTTCGCCGTATGCAGCCATTTTAAATCCCGGATCTCCCCGTGGACGGCGGGCAAAATGGCAATTTCGCCGGGGCGACCCGTTTTTTTATCAAAAGAGAACAAGGTTGGGAACAGGGCATCGTATTTCCCCTCGTATGGCCTGACGCCATAGAAATTGCCTCCGGCCAGGTATTCCGAACTGTCCTTGCCGGAAGGCATTGGCGCAAACGCAAATATCGGGGCTTCCTGCAATCCATCGGGTAAGTCCATTCGCGTGAAATTTCCCTTGCCGTCGTTTATAAAACAAGATGACGAAAGCGTTTCAGCCTTGAGATCGATAAACCCTTTGAAGAGATCATAAAAAATGTACTGGATGTCCTTACCGGCTACATCGCTGTAATGCAGGTAGTATTTCTTCAACACCGGGATTTCGCGTTCCAGTTCGTCCTTTGCCAAAACCGGGTATTCCTCTCCATTGATCGTATAACACATCAATTGCTCGACCGTTCCATTTCCGTCAAAATCCTTGACATACAGTTTCAGGGGCCCGTCTTTGCCCGCCCATAGTTTGGAATTGTGCCCCCAGTTGCCGACCAGTAGATCCGGATGCCCGTCGCCGTTTACATCTGTTGCCTCGATAGTCTGCCAAAGCCCGGTTGAATTGGCAACCTCGTGTTCGGAAAACTTCCCGTGGTCATTGATAAAGACCTTTATGGGCATCCATTCCCCGGTCACGATCAGGTCGGGCCATCCGTCTCCGTTGACGTCGGCGAACCGGGCGCTCGTAACCGTACCCAGTCTTGTAAGCCGCATCACACTGTCCGGGGTGATCTCGAATTTGCCATGACCATTGTTCAACATCAGAAATGAGTTCATGGGCGTCCCGAAGGCGGTTCCTTCGGTCTTTGCCATGTTTCCGATAAAAACATCGGTGTCGCCGTCGTGGTCCACATCGGCTACGGCAACACATGACTTATTGTAAAGTTGTTGCACCATGAAGTTGGGGTCGGGCTTGAAGTGACCGTGACCATTGTTGACAAACAACCGGTCCTGCAGGAACAGCGGTGAATTGATCGAAGGTTCGTTACCGCCGCTGATGACAAGGAGGTCCTGGAAGCCGTCCCCATTCGCGTCGAAAAGGACGGCATCGACATCTTCGCACCAGGAAAATTTGTTGAACATCGCCGTATCGACCGGTTCAAAACTGCCGTCCTGCTTTTGTCGCATCAACGCGCCGGCATGGCCATGCGCGCCGCAGACATAAAAATCGCTGAGCCCGTCGTTATTGATGTCGCCGACGGCAATTTTAGGGCCCCGGGTACTTTCCTTGTGCGGCAACAGATACTGGATCGCAAAATCGTTAAAGTTGTTCTCCACATGCTTCCAGGGACAGCTGATCTGTGCTGTCACATTTTGCAGCGACTGCGGTTTCGGCGGAAAAAAACCGGGGTAAGAAAAGTGCCCGGATGCATCGCGCTGATCGCAAATAAGCACCCGGTTTGTCGCCGGTTTTCGGATGACCTGCGACTTCTGATCCGGCCAGACGATCAGCAAGCTGTCCGCTGACAGGCCGTCGAGCCCGAAATGCAATCTGGTCTCCGATGACGACTGGAACCCGCGGGTTAACATAAGCTCGGCGGATTGCGTGACCGGCTCTCCGCGGCGATTGTGTGAGAACAAATATGCCTTTGATCCAATCCCGAACCTGTTCATCCCCGCGCCCTTAAAGGAAAGATCAAGGTGGTCTTTTGGCGGGGAAGTGTTTTTCAGGACAACGGCCGTCTGGCCGATGCAATTGATCACCAGGTCGAGATTGCCGTCATTATCCAGGTCGGCATAGGCGGCGCCGTTAAAATACCCCTTCATCTGTCCGGTGCCCCAATCCGTGCTGACATCCTTAAAGCCGGAATCGAGATTGCCTTTGAAAAGGAAGGGATGACTGGACCCATCCGGCATTTTGGCAATCGTCGCATCGTCGAACTGATCCGAGGCGTTCCGGTTGACATGCGAAGCCAGGTCGGAGATAAACCGGACATAGTCCAGATCGGTCGGTCGTTTGACAATACCGCTCGAAATAAAAAGGTCCTTTTTCCCGTCGTTATCGAAGTCCGCGAACAAAGGACACCAGCTCCAGTCGGTGGCGCTTACGCCATCCATCAGGGCCACATCGCTGAAACTCTCGCCGCTGCCATTGTTCCGCTGCATACAATTGCGGGAGACCTGGTCCTGAAATCCGTGGCTGGTGATCTTGTATTGATAGATCTCCTGGTTTTCTTCGCTGCCGTATGTTTTCAGGGTCTTTTCATCGGGCGGGAGCATGTCGACGGTGACGATGTCCGGCTGACCGTCATTGTTGTAATCCGCAATATCGTTGCCCATGCTGAATCGGGAATAATGACCGAAATGTTTCGCCCCGCTTTCGGTAAACGTTCCGTCGCCATTATTGATGTAATAATAATCGTTCTCATGAAAATCATTGCCGATATAGATATCATCGTAACCGTCGTTATTAAGATCGGCCACGGAAATACCCAACCCGTATCCCAGGTCGCTTTGATAGATGCCGGCCTGCCTGGACACGTCTGTAAATTTCCCCGTCGTGCTCAGATCGTTCCGGTATAACCGGTCCCCGGCGTTGGGATCAAAGGTCCTTCGCCGGCTCGTGTCGCTGATATTCTCGTTGGGATGATGCGACTGATTCAGAATAAAACAATCCAGGTCGCCATCATGGTCATAGTCAAAAAAGACGGCCTGCGACGAAAAGGCGGCCAGATCCAATCCATACTTCGCTGAACTTTCGGTAAACGTGCCGTCGCCGTTATTGATGAAAAGCTCGTTGTGGCCCTTTAAATGGTGCTCGCCCTGGACGGCGCAAACGTAAATATCCAGCAAGCCGTCGCCGTTGACATCGGCCATCGTCGCGCCCGTGCACCAATCGGAAGTTCCCGCCACCCCCGCCTTTTCGGTGATATCTTCAAATTCGAAATTTCCCTTGTTCAGATAAAGTTTGTTGCCGCCTTTATGATTGGCTGTGAAATACACATCCGGAAGACCGTCATTGTTGATGTCTCCAATGGCCACTCCGCCGCCGTTATAGTAATACAAAAAGTACAAGATCCCGAAGGCGGGGTGCTTTTCCGGCGTATTCTTAAAGCTGATATTGGAATGCGAAGGCGAAACGGCTTCAAACAGGGTCTTTGGCTTACATCCCCAAAAGATGCAGATTGAAAACAATGCGACTGACAAGAGGCTGAACTTTTTCATAACTAACCCTTCGGTTTTCGTGCGCTTAATATCTTATCTGAAATGTCCTTGTAAATGGTAATGTAGTGAGATCGCATATGAGCCGACGTCGGTATCGTCTCATTCTGGCGAATCACCATGATGGCCTTCGACGCCTCCTCCGGCATATGGCAATTTACGCAATTCGCTGTCAACCAGCTCCGCTGTACCGTTGATGCCAGCTTACATTGGTTATGCGATTCACGCTTATGGCAGGTTTCGCATTTTACATAAAATTGCGCCGCCATCCTGCTCTCATTTTTGTGCGCGTCATGACAGGTCAGGCAGGTCATTTGGCTGCCGGAAAAACACTTGCTCGCGGCAAGCATGGCATATTGATTGCCATGGACGTCGATATTGGCAACCGGTCTGGCCGTCACCTGCTCAAAAAAACGAAACAGGCTGTCGCCGGGCTGAAAGGTAAATGAAGGCCGGCTTGGTGTCAGGCCGCCATTGTGGCAAAGGCGGCAAAGATCGAGGCTTCGGAGCCGGGTGGCCTTCGCGGGATTAAAGATCGCATGCCCGGTTGTGTCCGTAGGATGCGTGTCGTGAAAAGCGATATGCTCCACGCCGGATCCGTGACACTTTTCGCATTCGACACCTAAAACAACATTGTCCTTCGAAAATTCGTCTGCCCTGGAATTTTTGTCGGTGGTCTCCCGAAAATAGGTCGAATGACATTCCAGACACCGGGAGGTGATCGACCGGTTAAATTCCGCCTTTCGGGCGTATCCCGGGCTGATCGTCCACTCATTCGCCTCGGTGAACCAGGTAAGCGGAAGTTCGAATAAATAGTTTTGGTACCAGTAGATGCTTGTTTGCCCTCGCTTGCCGGACCCGACGACGATGTTGAATGCCCGCGACAGCTTGGGCACGTCGTTGAGATAGGCCGTTTGATAGAAGCTGTCCCTTCGGCGTTCAGCAGCGATATACAGGTGGTCGTTAATATAGAATCGATTGGCGCTGTCAAAATTGCCCATCAACGTATGGCCATTTGCCGGGACGGTTGTGAGATGATGAAAAGATTGTAAATGTTCGTCATAGATCTTTCGATGACAACGGGCGCAAGCGGGCGAGCCCGCGAAATGCGGTTCAGGCGCGGCCGCGGGCGACGGCTGGGATGCAGTCGCGGGCGACGGCTGGGATGCGGTCGCAGGCGACGGCCGGGATGCGGTCGCAGGCGGCTTTGCGGGTTGAGTGCAGTTGTCGAGTGCAAGCAATCCGAAAATCGCCGATCCGATAAGGCCGGTAACCACATGATATTTCCGGATAGTCATCATTTGATAAAAAAAAGAGCACGTTGGATGGTGCTCTTTTTCCGAAGGATCTGAAAAAATCTACTCTTTTCCGGTGTACAGGGCAGCAACGTCGGATGCTGATAATGCGGTGGCATACAATCTGAACTGGTCGAGCATATTCCCGGCTTCCCAGTTCTGCCCCCAGCCCATGTTGGGAATATTGCTGTTTCCGGCGAGGTCAAATTCGGTGATCTTGCTGTTGTCCATATTGGCATTGCCATGCGAGCCCCAGGATTGCGTATTCGGATTGGCTACACCATCGACGTACAGCGTCATCACCGATGAACCTGCATCGTAGACAAAGGCAATATGGTGCCATTGATTATCCATGATGCCGTGTACCGCTGTGGCGCCGGCCCATTGGAACCAGTTGTCGGTGACATTGGCGTCGATACAATCGATCTTCAGGACGGCTGAATCGTTGTTGGTGCCCCAGTCGAACAATCCGAGCATGGAAGCCCCTGCCCAGTAGCCGTTCGAGGATGCAAAGCAGAAAATGAAAGCCGAGTTCCCCTTTGGTATTCCATTTCGCTTTTCCCAAAACGAAATGGTAAAGCTGCCGGCCAGGGAAACAAAGTCGTTGGCATTGGAATACTTGATGAAATCCGTGCCGTCGCCGACGATGCCGTTGCCTTTAACGCCTTGCGCGGATTGCAGCGGGTTATTCGACGGGAAATTCGCCCGGACGCTGTCAACGGCATTCATCAAGGCGTTTGAACCCGTGCCGTCAAATGCTGTATAGAATTTCAGGGGACCGCCCGGAGGATTGGCGTCCTTCGGGTAGTTGCCGAGAGCGGGGCGAGTCTGCTTTTGGCAACTGGTGATGATTAGGGCAATCGCGAAAAAAGAGCAGATTTGCCATAATTTTAAAGTATGTTTCATATTCCTGGTATTTTTAGTTTACTAATCGCAAAACATCTTCCACGGCATAGGCTTACGGATAGGCAGGGTTCTGGGTCAGCTTACCCAGGAATTGGTCGATGATCGGTTGTGGGATGGGGTACAACGCATTTTTGGGTTGGTATCCCAGGCTGCCCAGCACGGCCGGCGCATCACCCCAACGCACCAGGTCATAGAATTGGTATCCCTCCATTGCGAACTCCCAGCGGCGTTCGTTCTTGATATATGTCCGCATTTGCGCCTGGGTGGTATACGCTTCGTGAGGCAATACTACGGTGGAGTCCGCTCCGCCCCTCGCCCTCGCCCTTACCATATTCAGCATAGCCTCCGCCGTGGCGCCATCGCCCGATTCATTGGACGCTTCCGCCAGCATAAGAAGCACGTCTGCATACCGCAGGATGCGGTGATCGATCCAGTCCGCTCCGCCACTGGAGCCGATCTGACCGGTAAATTGCCGCATCTGGGGATCGGAATACACCTTCTTATTCCAGTAAGGTTGGTCCAGCACAGTGCCCGGATTGTAAACCGGAAGGGTATTGCCATACCCGCCTGTCGCAGTGCCGCCGTCGTACCGGCCGGAGAAAAGGATAGTTTCGTTCCGCCGGGGGTCCGTAGAATCCCAGGCATTTACCAGGACCTGGGTAGGTACGTTCCATCCCCAGCCGAGATTCCAATCTACGCTGGCACCCCCCTGACGGACATTTTGGGAAGTTCCCCACTGCGTGCCGATCCAGGGCGACTGGTTTGGTCCGACATAATTCACCAGCTCCCAGATTGACTCAGGCCCGCATTTCCCCGCCCCGTTCATTCCGTCTTTCCAGATGTCTACAAAGCTGGGGTCCAGTTTATACTGGCCCGAGTTGATAACCTGGTTACAAAGGCCGATGACTCTCGCCCATTGACCGCGCCACAGGAATGTCTGCGCCCACAACGTATTGGCGGCGCCGGATGTCAACCGGCCCAGATTGGTATTGCCGGTGGGCGTTGCCCAGGTCAACGGAAGATATGCCGAGGCGACATTTAGGTCCGAATCGATCAACGCCCATATTTGCCCGCTTTGAGCATTGGGAACGACTTGTTGATTGGGATTGGTGTAATAGAAATTCTCCAGCGGCAGGAACGTCTCGCCATAAGCCTTGACCAGCTCAAAATACGCGTAAGCTCTGAAAAAACAAGCCTCGCCGACATTCCTTAGCGAGCCTGCGTCCGATGGCTTGACGGAATCCGCATCGTGAATGATCTCGTTCGCCAACTGGATCATGTTGAAATGATCACCCCAGTAGGTATTGGTCGCCCAGTCATTCTTGGTGTACTGGAAGGTTTCGAACTCTGCATTGATCTCGGCGCCATCCGAAATGCTGCTGCCTTTTTGCGCGTCTTCGTCACGAATAGAGTTAAAGTCGAGCCACGGCAACGTACTGAATCCACCGGAGTTGCGTAATGCCGAGTAAAGCCCCAGGGCCTTGGCATCAAAGGTTCCGCTCCCACTACCCAGATCGGTCAGGGTCGTAGATAAAGGCTTTCTGTCCAGGTATTTACCACAGCTGTTTAGCAGCATGGCAACCCCGGCCAATGCCAGCATAACTGTAAATATTCTTATCTTATTTTTCATAATGGACAATTATTAAAATTAGAAGGTTACGTTAATGCCCCCTGAAATGATCCGGGGAATCGCTCCACCGCCCTGATCGATGCCGAATTGCAATGGACTGGGCGGGAAAGTAACGGCAGCTCCTCCGAGCGTATTGCCCGACTGGGTTGCGCTATATTGCTGGAAACCGCCGAATTCCGGCGTATAGCCCGAATTGTTTTTCCAGGTGATCAGGTTTTGCGCATTGATGTATACCCGCAAAGCCTTGACGGCAGACGTCTTTGAAAATACCTTTTGCGGAACGGTATAGGCGATTTGAAGATTGCGAATCCGGGCATACGAGCCGTTTTCGATGCTGTAGGTTGAGCCGACATAGTTTACCCGGTCAGCAGTGCTGAGCAGCGGCGTCCAGTTGGATGTTCCGGGTCCATGCCAGGCATCCAGCTGGAATGCCGCATAATTTGAACGAACATAAGGCGCCTCCAGGGATCCCCAGGCGCGGAAGATCTTATTGCCCCAAACCCCGCCGATATCGACGGAAAGACTAAAGGCCTTATAGTTGACGTTAACCGACGCGCCGTAGGTGAACTTCGGGGAAGGGTTGCCAATATAGGTCCTGTCCTTGGAATCGATGACGCTGTCGCCGCCGCCTTTTGCACCCCCCGCAATGTCGGCATACATCAGGTCGCCCGGGCGAACCGTGCCCAACGAAGTTTCAACCGGCGACGCCAGGATCTGTGCATAGCTCTGATATACTCCCTTTACGACGTAGCCGAAGAACTCCCCGATCGGCTGACCCTTGATCGTCCGGCTATCCTGCTCGCCATTGTTCTGGCTGGTCGCGTCGATATAGGTAAACGATGGATCGTCAAAGCCCAGCACCTTGTTTTGGACAAAAGTGATATTTCCGGAGACGGTGATGTTCCAGTCCTTTGTGATCGGCTGATTCCAGGTTGCGCTAAATTCCTGGCCTGTGTTCTGGATATCCACGAGGTTCTCGAGTTGGTTTAGACCGCTTATTGGATAAAGACCCATTGCACCAAACGTTTTGCGATTGAAATAGGTTGCCTCAAAATGCAAACGCCGCTGGAACGCCTCGGCCTCTACGCCAAATTCATATTGATGCACGGTTTCCCAATGCAGGTTGGGATTGGAATAGTAGGCCTTTCCGTAAGAGTTATTCGTGATAAACCCCGCGCCCCCATAACCTTGTTGGTTTGGCAGCGGCCAAACGGTCTGACCGTTTGAAACGACACCGGGATAAGCCGGATAATAAACGCCGGAAGGAACAGCCTGGTCACCCAGCGTGCCTGCAGAACCTTTGACCTTCAGGAAATCAAAGAATTTTTGCCCCGCCATGAAATTTTCCCTTGTTAACTCCCATGCTGCACCGATCGTCCAGTAGTTGCCCCACCGGTTTGCAGGCAGAAAGTCCGAAGAGCCATCCCGCCGGATAGAGGCGTTCAGGTAGTACTTTTGGTCGTAATTGTACAACGCCCTTCCAAAGAAACCGGCCGTCCAATTCGGCTGAGAATAATAAGAAAACGTCTGGTTAGGGTCATTGCTTACCTGGCTATATGGCCACGCGCCCGGAGACCAGAACCTTGAATCGTCCGGTATAGGAGGAGAACTGCTGGTTGGCAGGTTGACCCACTCCTGATTGTAGGAAATAGAATGGGCATAAGTCGTAGCCCCGCCGATCACGGTTAAGTTATGGTTGCCAAAACTGTTCTTGTACGTAAGGATATTGTCTGTTTGGGTATTCTTGGTATCGGTCAAACCCTGCACGACCTTTGTAGCCGCGTTCAGGACAACAGGAGCGTCTTGTACCGGGTCATAACCATAATACAAGGGAGAATACTGGCGGTGACTTTCATTGGAGAAATCACCATATACGGCGGAACGGAAGGTGAAATGTTTCAGGAAATTAACCTCAAAGTAGACGCTTCCGACGTACCGGTAGAGGAGATCGATATTGGTGTTGTACCTGCTGTAGATGTCCAATAGCGGATTCTGAACACCGGAATTCTGTATGGCCGGATCAGTCGTTGAGTACAGGTTCTGCGCAATGGTATCGCTTCCATACAAATCGGGAACCAGGAATCGCTTCGTCTTTGCGGACACCTGCGGCATGATCTCCCGGGCTGAATTCAATTCTCCCGTCGCATCATAGGGCAGGTTTTCGCGCATAGCCGTAAAATTCACCCCTACCTTCAGCCACCTGTTGATCTTCGCTTCATCATTGATCGTTGCAGTGACCCGTTCCAGTTGTTCCTTCAGAATGATTCCCTGATCCAGCGTATAGCCAAGGCTTAGGTTAAACTTGTTGTTTTCCGACGAATTGGCAATAGAAATATTATTCGCGCTTTGTATCCCCTTTCTGGTCACCGCGTTTATCCAGTCGGTATTGTTTTGCAGATCCGGAACGCTTAGATAGCCGGTGTTGGTGATGCCGTTGTTGGCATTTTCTTCGGCGAACAGCGTATTGAACTGACTGGCATTGGCGAGCTTGATCTTGTTCACCAACTGCTTCACTCCGGTGCTGGTTGAAAACGAAATGGTCGACTGACCGGCCTTTGCCCGTTTGGTCGTGATAATGATGACCCCATTGGCCCCCTGGTTACCAAAGATGGCCAGCGATGACGGGTCCTTCAACACCTCCATCGATTCAATATCATTCGGGTTCACATAGCTGATATCGTAAGTGAATACACCGTCCACTACGTACAAAGGGGCGATGCTGGCGATACTGCCCGTACCCCGGATCCGGATGTCGGGCGCCTGACCGGGTGTTCCGTTGTTAACAACGTACAGACCGGCGACCTTGCTCTGCAGGCTGGCTACCGGGTTGGTATTCGGTTTATCCGCAATTTCCTTTCCGTCGATCTTTACGATCGATCCGGTCAGGTCGCGCTTGCTCGCCTGTCCGTAACCGATGACCACGACTTCATCCATCGTCCGTTTGGACTGCACCAGCTTGACATTGATGACCGGCTGGTTGTTAATAGCCACTTCCTGGGGATCGTATCCGATATAGGTAATGACCAGCCTGCCGTTCTCCGGCGCCGTAAGGGTGAAGTTGCCGCCATTGTCCGTGGAGGTCCCGGTAGACGTTCCTTTTACCGTAATGGAAACCCCGGAAAGCGGTTCGTTGTTTTCGCCGGTCACCCGGCCGGTAATTTTAATGTCCTGAAAGGTCAGAACGGAAGACCGGATAACGATCAGGTTATTGTCAAGCAACTTATAGGTCAACGCGGTTCCATCGAACATCCGCTGCAGCACATTGTCGATGTTGTCGTCGGTGACGGAAATACTTACTCTTTTGCCGATTTCGCTGAGCCGGCTGTTGTACAGGAACCGGTAGGTACCCTGTTTCTCGATCGTGTTGAGTGCTTTCGATATCTCAACATGGTTCAGATTCAGGGACACCTTTGCTTGTCCATTCACGTTGGCCGATACCTGCAGGATACCGACCAGCATTATGACAAAGGTGAGTTTCATGACTAAAAGAGCTTTTTTGACTTTTTGAAAGCAATTAGTTTTAATCATCAGTGTATTCTTCATACATTTATACTTGGGGTTACAAAATGTAGAACTGAATGCTAGCGTGCATTTTAGTTGTATGTGATTGCCCGCGGGAAATGTTGGCGCATTTCCCGTTTTTATTGATTTGCTTAAGCGCTTTTATTGTAGATCATGTCTGTAGTTTTGGTATTTATACATTAATAGATTCTTATATTATTATTGTTATCAATGGCATAGCTAAACTCCGCGGTGAACTTCAAGGCTTCCAGCGCCTGCCGGATCGTCTCATTGGTAAAACTACCCGTCAGGTGATTTTCTTTTAATTTCTCATTTCCAAACCGGATCGTCACCCCATACCACCGTTCGAGTTTCCGGGCGATCTCTTCAAATGATTCGTCCTGGAATACCAGCCTGTTTTCAACCCAGGACGTCTCGATCACCTCGCCGGTCTTGTTTTCATACGTAAGGTTCTGCACCGAAATACTCTTCGGGATCTCGGCGACGGCAGATTGACGGCGGGGGTTATCTATCGTCTGGGCGAGTTGATTTGTAAACTTGTAGTTGTCGACGACGATCTTTTCATTCGGCTTCAGGATAACCTTTTTGCGCGGCTGGTCGCTAAGCGTAACCTCGATACTGCCGCGGATGAGCGAGGCTTCCGATGTCTTGTCACTGGGGTAGGATTTGACATCGAGTTCGGTACCGAGCACGGTTACATTCATCCTGGAAGCGTGAATGATAAATGGCTTTTCCTTATTTTTTACCACGTCGAAATAACCTTCGCCGGAAAGCGTGACTTCGCGGAGGCTCTTGCCAAAGGCAGAGTCATAGGTGAGCTTACTGCCTGCATTGAGCCATACCTTCGTGCCGTCGGGAAGAAGAAGCGTCGTTTTTGAGCCGTTGCGGGTGGAGATCTCACTTAATTGGAGGTGCTTTCTGGTGTCCGGTGTTGTCGGCCGCCGCTCCGCGGTCTTCGCAGGGAAAAGCGCCCGCCCGCCGAGAATGACGACAGCAACGACAGCCAGACCGACGGCCGACACCCGGAAGATCCTGCGCCGCCGGACCCGGCGTGTCACCGACCGATCCGGTTGCTGGGGAGCAAATTCGATCCCGAGCTCTTCCATGCGTTGAAGATGCCGTTCGAATGCCTCCTGCCCGGCGGTTTGGTCGACAACGCCCGCGGCATGCCAGATGTCGGTCAGCGGTTGAACGGAATAGTGAAGCTCGGGATTGGAGCGCAACAATTGGTCCAAGTCGGCCAATTCCGAATCGGTAGCATCCCCCGAAAGCTTCCTAGAAAGCAAGCTCCAAAAATTCTCGTGACGCATGTGTATACCTCGCAGTTAGATTTAGGACAACCAAATCGGAGAAAACCCCCAAAAGAGTGCTAAATTTATTTAGTGGACTGGCCGGTCGGGGAGACGATCGCCCGGCCAATGTCGAACCGGACGGCGTTGCCGATCTTTCGGACGGCGATAGCAACCTGATTCTCAACTGTTTTGGTGGAAAGTTGCAAAATTTCGGCTACTTCGCGGCACTTCATCTTGTCTTCCTTTACCAATTGGAAGATGAGCCGGCATCGGGAGGGAAGTTGAGTGATAGCGTTCTGTATGAGCACCATCATGTCCGAGGTGATCAAGAGTTGCTCCGGATCGGAATAGTTGCTGATCAATTCGGTGCTAAAGTCCTGAATATCCGAGACAGAGAAGCTTTTTGATTTGCCCAGATAATTAAGGGAAATGTTTTTTGTCGCGACGTAAAGGTAAACCTTGAAATTGTCGATGGACTCGAGCGTGGATCGTTTTTGCCAGACCTTGATAAAAACATCCGAGACGATCTCCTCGGCCAGTTGCTTGGATTTTACAAAACTCCATGCAAAATTGTAAAGGTATTTATACAAGCAGACGTATAACTCCTCATAGGCCTTCTGGTCTTCAAACTGAGCAATACGAACTTGCAAAAATGCAATTCTTTCGGCAGCAATCATTTATTAAGCAATATGCAGACTACAAGTTATGCAATTATAAACAATATTGTAACAAATACTGTAACAAATGGATAGTTTATATTGCTGATGTGCTGTTTATTTCGGCGGGTCGGACAAAATAATTATTTTTGCCGGTCAAATTTCCGTTCAAACGGACCCTTAGCTCAGTTGGTTAGAGCAGCTGACTCATAATCAGCGGGTCGCTGGTTCGAGCCCGGCAGGGTCCACAGATTTTCTTCATTCACCGCAGTTGTCAATTCCCCGGTATCCTGACCGGCGGCCTTTCCAATGCAACATTGCACCCCTTTTTCCGTCACTACGGGATAAATCCCGGGACATGCTAAAGAGTTATCTGACCACCGCCTGGCGGAACATCCGCAAGAATAAGGTCTTTTCTGCCATTAATATCGTCGGCCTGGCGATCGGAATGGCCGCCTGTCTGCTGATCCTCCAGTTTGTAAATTTCGAGTTGAGCTATGACCAGTTCAACCGGAACATCGGCGATCTGTACCGCGTTTACAACGATCGTTATCAGAACGGCAAGCTGATCCAGCATGGAACGATCACCTACTCGGGGATCGGCAAGGCGATGCAAAGCGATTTCCCGGAGGTGGTCGATCATACGCGGGTCGAACCCTATGGACCGGTGGTGGTCACCGAAGGCACGCGACAATACGGGAAGCAACAAGCCTTCTTTGTCGACAATTCCTTTCTCAGCATGTTCAGCTATCCGATGCTGAGCGGCGACGGGCGGACGGCGCTTAAGGAACCGCATACCGTCGTATTGACGGCGGCCGCCGCGAGGCGCTATTTCGGGGTTGGCGAGGAAGAGGCATATACGGTGGTGGGCCGGACAATCGTTGTAGCAGATGACACCATCCCTTTCCGGGTCACCGCGGTAGTAAAAACCATCCCGGAGAACTCACACCTGCAATTCGACATGGTGCTCTCTTACCTGACCCTTTATTCCGGCAAGAATCCCTGGAAAGAATCGGATTATGATTTTACCGACTCCGATTTCTGGCACTACGTTCAACTCAGACATGGGGTCGATCCAAAAACGCTGGAGGCAAAATTCGATGGCTTCAGCCAGCGGCATTTTCAGGGTAACAAGATCTCCGGAAGCGTGGAGAAATTCCATTTGCAGCCGCTCGCCAGGGCGCACTTGTATTCCGACTTCGAATACGAGATCGGGAAAACCGGAAGCGCGACGGTTGTCTGGGGCCTCCTGATCATCGCTTCTTTTATCATCGTCATCGCCTGGGTCAACTATATCAACCTGTCCACCGCGCGGTCGGTGGAGCGGGCAAAAGAGGTGGGCGTAAGAAAGGTCATCGGTGCCGCAAGAAGCCAGTTGATAAGACAGTTTCTGACCGAATCATTCCTGATCAATTTAATAGCGCTGCTGATGGGCGTCGGGCTGATGTTGCTCTTGCAACCCTTGTTCAATCAATTGGTCGGCCACAGCCTGTCGGCATCCTATCTTCTTATCCGCAGCATCGGCGGTTATAGCCTGACATTCGGGCTCCTGGGACTGCTGCTACTGGGAATTTTTGTATCGGCCTGGTATCCGGCTTTTGTTTTGTCCTCCTTCCGCCCTATCCTGGTGCTGAAGGGCCGGTTTAGCGCCTCGAAAAGAGGCATCGCCTTGCGGAAGGTGCTGGTCGTCGGGCAATTCGGGATCACGGTGGCGCTGATGATCGGGTCATTCGTCGTCTACCGGCAGATCAGCTTTATGAACAAGCAGGAGCTGGGGGTGAATATCAACCAGGTCCTGGTGATTGGCGCGCCGGCGCTGACAAACGGGGACTCGACATTTACCGGTAAGGAAAATGGGTTCTTCGATGAGGCCCGGCGAATCCCCGGCGTAGAGGCGGTGGCGGCTTCGTGGAGCGCCATCGGCGGCGAAACCGGCCGGACCTTCGATGTACGGCGGGAGGGGCAGGACAACACCGTCCACTATACACTGCGCCAAAACGGGGTCAGCGCTGACTGGCTAAAGCTTTACCAGGTAAAGATCGTCGCAGGCAGGGCATATACCTACACCGACTACAACCCGAATTTTGGCGAGCGGCACAATATCGTGATCAACGAGAGCGCAGTAAAGTTGCTGGGCTTTAGCAGTCCGCAGGACGCGATCGGGAAAACCATTATCCGCTTTACGAGGAAATGGACTGTTATCGGCGTGATCGGGGACTATCATCAAAAGTCGCTGCGCTTTCCCCTGGAACCGACGATGCTGATGCCCTTTTATGGGAACGGGAGTGACATTTCCGTCCGGATCGCATCCCGGGACGTCCCCGCGGTAATCGCGAATCTGAAAAAAACATACAATGCCTTCTTCCCCGGTAACCTGTTCGACTATTACTTTCTGGATCAGCACTATAACGAACAATACGCGAATGACCAACTATTCGGAAAAGCGTTTGGCCTCTTCTCGTGCTTCGCGATTTTGATTGCCTGCCTGGGTCTGCTCGGACTTTCGCTCTTTGCCACGGCGCAACGGACAAAAGAGATCGGCGTGCGGAAGGTGCTCGGGGCCTCGGTCCTAAATATCGTGGGTTTGCTGTCAAAGGATTTTATGGCGTTGGTGGGGATAGCGTTTGTGGTGGCTTCGCCGGTGGCCTGGTGGGTGATGCACCGGTGGCTTGAGGATTTTGCTTACCGGATCGATGTCGAATGGTGGGTGTTCGTAGCAGCAGGGATCCTGGCCGCCTTTATCGCGTTGGCAACAATCAGCGCGCAAGCGATCCGGGCCGCTTCCACGAGTCCTGTCAAGAGCCTTCGAAGCGAGTAGTGGCCCGGTACAGGCGACCAGGGTTACTGTATCGTGATTTTTCGGATACGGTTATAGGTTGGTTCACTTACATAGATATTCCCCTGGCGGTCGACGGCCAGCTGTTCGGGGTCCTGGAAGAGGGCCAATGAGACGTCGCCATCGACGTATCCGGACGTTCCATATCCTGCAATGGTGGTGACATTCCCATCGGTGCCGATCTGGCGAATTGAAAAATTTCCCAGATCCGCGATGAGGATATTGCCCCGGTAATCCAGCGCTACCCCGGTTGGCGTAGAGAAATTCGCGCTCAGATCAGGGCCGTCGAGATAGCCGCGTGTCGATGTTCCGGCCAGGATCGAAATCTGTCCGGCAGGAGATACCATCCAGACCCGAGCGCCCCCATCCGTGATGATGACATTGTCCGATCCGTCCACGGCGAGGGCCAGGATCGATAGCAGGACCGGGGTATTGTTCTGACCGTTCAATTCCGTCGTAATCGTTCCCTGGTAAACGTAACGCAGAAGGGAAGAGCCATTGTCGGCTACGTATAACTTCCCTTTTGAGTCATAGGCGGAAATCTCCGGATATACGAATGAGCCTTGCAGCGCGGGTCCGTCGACGTACGCTTGTCCGCCGTTTCCGGCAAGCGTTGTGACCTGGAAATTGCTTACGAGACTCAGCTGGCGGATGCGGGAGTTGTATTGATCACAAATGATAATGTTGCCGTTCCCGGTGGAAGTAACGCCATAGGGAAACCAGAATTCAGCCTGGCGGCCGTTGGCGTCCTTGAATCCGCCGGTGCCGCTGCCGGCGATAGTCGTTACATTGCCGGAAGGCGAGATCATCCGGATGAGGTTGTTAAAACAATCCGCGACGATCAGGTTCCCGGAGGAGTCGAAACAGATCCCTTCCGGATGATAGAACTGAGCCTGGGTGCCGATGCCGTCGGCGCTACCTTGCGAGCCACCCGCAAATGTGCTTACCTGGATATTATATAGGTAGGTGAACGTCGGACCGGTGGCTGTTTGGTTCCCGTTACTCACCTTCACCGGCCCGGTTCCCGCGGCCAGTGGAACAATCGTCGTTAGCTGTGTCGCCGTCGCGCTCACAACCCGCGCCCGAATACCATTAAAGGTGGTGATATCCTGCAAGGTGTCCGTGCTGAACCCGGTACCGCTGATGACGACGGTGTCGCCATATCGGCCCTCCAGCAGGGAAAGGGCGGTGATCGATAGCCCGGCCGCATTATAAGTAAATACGGGTCCCCGGGTAAATCGGCTATCCGCATAGACATAAACGTTACCGGACGTCCCCACCGGCACAATGACGGTCAGATAGGTCGGCGTAGCCGCAATAACGGTAGCGAGCGTATTGTTGATATAGACACTGTCTTTTGTCTTGTCCGGATCGAATCCCGAGCCCGAGACGATGATAGTATCGCCGGCTTTGCCATGGTTGGGGGTAACGGCAGTCACGATAAGTGCATTCGAGGTCTGTCCGGTGAAGGTAAAGACGGGCCCCCTGGCTTGCTGGTCCCGGACGATTACAGTGACGGGGCCGGTAGTGGTGCCGGCGGGCACATAAGCCGTGATCGAACTGTCAGTGGTTTGCGATATGACGGCCGGAACGCCGTTGAACAAAACAGTGTCTTCGTCGAGAACAAGACTAAAGCCGACGCCGGATATGGTAACCTGCGTGTTCGCGCTTCCGCTGGATGGACTAAGTGCGGTGACGGCAAGCTGGTACCCGCTGATCGTGGTGTTTACCTTCGAGCAGGCGGCGAGCCCGAAGAGGCAGGCGGCCAGGCCGGCGGGGAACGCGGTACAGATCAAGGTTTGGATGGCTGTCTTGTGTTTCATGGGAGGTCGATTGATTTGATCTCGCTCAGGGCGGACCCGCCGCCGTCACGATAGTAGGCTTTGATGGCGTACTGGAAATTACCGGTTCCGGGCTTGTCGGACCAGGATACCGAGTCTCCCGGGATATCCGCCGTCATCTTCAAACCGAGGTTGTCTTTTCCCCGAAATAGCACATAGTGGTGGACCGGCCGGTATGGGGCCGTCCAGGCGAGGAGACAACCGTTCCCCCCGGGGTCCGGCTTCCCGACGAAGTTGGCAATCCCGTTGCCTGCGGCGGTCGCATATACATACACGTTAAGCGGAAAGGACCGGCCCGAGCTCAGACGGCTGCTATCCACGGTTTCGATCGCATAGGAATAACGATGGCCCGGCCGGACCTTTCTGTCCGTGAAGGATGTATCCCCGCGCCCAAGGCTGTCGAGCGAGATCCATGATGTGTTGCCGTCCTGCCGCCAGACGATCTGCCGGGCAGCGTCGGCGCTGCTGCTGCGAAACCAGCCGATCCGGACACCGGTGTCCGACACAGAGAAGTTTTTGATCATGGCCGCCACGGGTGGGACTTTGTCGGGTTTTGTGACCACCAGCACGTCGGATGCGGGGCTTGCGTTGTTGCTCCGGTCGTAGGCGACTACTTCATAATAGATCTTCCTGGACAATGTACGCAGCGTGATGGAGTCCCTGAATACGGTGTCGGTCAGCGGCAGGGTGCAGAGTGGGGCGAATGCATGACCGGGCGCATTCGCGAAGTATACCTTGTAGCCCAGCAGATCGGGTTCCCTGCCCCAGCGCCAGGTGAGCGTGACGTGTCCCGTCGTGTCAACGCTTCCCTTGAGGCCCATAGGTTTGGCGGGCGGCTGATGATCATCGACGTTCATATAGGCGGGCATGGAGCGTCCCGCATTGCCGGCGCTGTCGACTGCCGCGACAATATAATAATTGGCGGCGTTGGGGTCGGCATGGCGGTCGATAAAGCTATCGACGGCGAACGGAAGAAAATCTTTTATCAGTGGTTCGTAGGGGCCCTTTAACGATGTGCTTCGGCCCACGACATAGCCTTTGAAGTCATTCTCTTTCTCCCGTTTTGCCCAGCGGAGCCGGATAGCGGAAGTACCGGGCAGGTTTTTGATCTCGGTGATCAGCGGCGCATGCGGCGGCGTGAGATCGATGGCCCTGATCTTTATCGGCTTTGAAAAATTTGAGCGGTCGCCAAAGGCATCGATCCCGGCCACCCGGTAATAATAATCGTGGTAATTGAGGGCTACCGAGTCACTGAATTCGGCGGGGGCGTTGCGTTTTTTAGGGTCTTTTAGGGGGACAAAGGGAAGGCGGTTGAGGCGGGCGAAAGTCTTTCCATCCTCAGAGCGTTCCATGACATAACCGGAGAAACGGCGCGGGCCGATGCCCCGGTCCCAATACAGCTTGACCTGTCTGTCGCCGGCTATAGCCCTGACCGCGGGAAAACTGTCCCGCTGCCGGATCATGGATGCCTGAACGAGGGTGATCGCCGTGTCCGTTTTGATGGTTGCGGTATCGGCCAGAGACAGGACGTCATACAGATAGTAGCCGTTCCGGTTGACGTTATTTTCGACAAAGCGGAATCCCATGCCGGTTGCGACGATGGGGTCGAAGTCCGAGAGCAGCAACGCGAATCCATACCGGCTTTCCTGTTCATTGTGCTTATCCATGAGGGAGTTGAGATTGCCGGCATTATCATTATTGAAGTCCAGGGTTTTACCGTAGGCGATCTGGGCGCCGACGGCGGCGAGGCTGTCCCGGGTCGTTTGGAAACAATTTCCCCACCTGTCCAGCGACCAGGGCCGGATGGCGATGCTGCCGGAGTCTATGAGGATGTAGCGGTTATCGGGGTCGCGGCGGAAGACCCTGCGCCGCAGCCGGTAGCCGTTCTTCTGACTGAGCAGCCAGAGCGATGAGGTGCCGGGGGCCCACCGGACCACGATGGAGTCGCCATAGCTTTGAGCGAAGATATGTATCGAGGAATGGAGGCGGCCGGACCTGGCGGAGGCGGCGTGGCTGGCGGATTTTCCGGGTGTCTCGCCGCGCTTTTTCGATTTCTGCGCGAAAAGTGCGTAAAACGCCAAACAAAACATCCCAAAAAGTAGAATGTGCTTCATAGTCATTTCAAATAGATCGTGGCAGTAGCCTTCACCGGATTTGAATCGATATAGTTGGCGGCGAGACCGGAACTGTTGGCACTGTTGAAAAGCGTATAAACGTTGACAAGACCGCCGGCGCCCGCGGGGATCAGCTTCACGGCGCCGCTTACGGGGTCGTTGAACCGTACGTCAGCATGGATCTGGATGGGATGAAAGGTGCTGAGGTCCGGGATATTGCATCCCTGGCTGTTGAGCGACTGCAGGACATTATCATACTGGTCAAGCAGTTTTTGCAGGGCGTTGACCGAATTCGTCCGCGCGGTCGAGTCTTCGAATGATTTTGCCGTCTGGAGACTGGCTAGCGTCAGGGCTTGCTGCTGATGGACATATGTAGACAGCACGCCGCGGTCCAGCAATACAAATCCGGGAATCTCATATGTGAGCGTAAAGAGGTTGCAGGAAGAGCAGGGCGTCACATTGCGGGAGGGCTGTGTTCCGGGACGAAGGGCGCCGGCGCCGATCGAAGCCGGACTGCCGCCGGCCGGATTCGCCGGTAAGCCGGCAGCTTGGCTGCCGGGATGGAAAGGCATATTCCCGGATGCAGCGGCGGCCTGACTACTGCTGACAACCGACTTTGCCGAAGGCGCGTTGAGCGCGTCGTATAGAGACGAATGCAGGGATGAGACCGCGTTTTGCCCACGGGCCAAAGGACACCCAAGCAGACCGGCGAATAACAGGATAGTGATCCGTTGCATGATCTATTGATTGATTTTGTTTGCGATGGGTGTTGGGGAAAAAGGTGTCGTCGCCCAGAATGGCAGCTCATCCGCCACGATCTCCTGCTGGGTCAGCAAAACCCCGGGGCCGTTGTTAACAATGGGTCTCAGCGGGACACAGGAACCGTTATTACACGTCATGCCGACCTGCTGAAGGTATTGATAGCTCACCGTGGGATCTTGGGGATAGCTCGCCGTGGGATCCTGTAGTCTGGCGTAGTCGACATTGAGGTTGGCAGCGTTGAAGTTGTCATAGACGCAGGGTTTTGCGTACCGCACCGACCACTGGTTGTAGTTGGCATTCTCCTTGAAATCGACGAGCGGCAGCGTGAAGAAAACATGGTTTCCGCTATAATTGGTACTGACAAAGCCGTTGATATCATAGTCATCGAATCCTTCGGCCGCCTTCATTTCAAGGGTGATGTTCTGAGCCGTTCCAAAGGCAGCGTTCCCATCGAAATAGACGTTCTTCATTTTGTCCGCCAGGGTCGAATATCTGCTGGTATGGAAATGATAACTGTACAGCACGACGTCGAGGGTTTTTGCCGCAAGGTTCATCCCGGTAGAAGTGTCCCCATTCTTAAAGCTGACCGCGCCGGTGTCGGGCCGGTAGCCGATACCGGAGGGGTTGGAGGCAGCGGTCCCTTTGGCGGTCGCCGTGGCAGCGGGTTGTCTTGCTGCAACGGCCGAAAGCGACTGAACGGTGTGGAAGGTTGTTGTCAGTCCGGAAGAAGGGTTGGTCGCCACAGCGCGGTTGATCAAAGTCTGCTGCGCCAGGCTGCCACTGGTAAGCGACGTCAGGAAGCCCTTATTGAACGTACGACGTTTGAGGATCTCGACTCTCACCAGCACGTCTGCCGGCAACGGCGGCAGCGGATAGCTGAGATAGTGGCTGGTGCCGACAAGACTCTTTTGATCGATCTTGCTTTCGGTGACCTTGAGTACCTGATGCGACTTTAAAACGGTAAACCGGGCATACAGATCATAGGTCTCGGTTGGGTCGGATGCACAGGTATATTCTTTATCCAGGATCACCGCGCCTCTTGTCGCTTCGCCCGGCAGAAAGTAGCGTTCGTTTGGCATAGGGAAAGCGCCGAGGCGGCTGTTTGGTTCGGCGATGAGGCTGTCGAGATGACAATACCCGGTCTTAAACGTGGACGAGATCGTCTGCTGAACGAGGGTATCCTTATACGTCTCATCCTGCCAGCCATCCGTTAATTCCTGTGCTTTTACGCTGACCGACAGGTTGTAGGTCGTCTGCGGGAGAAGAGCCTGGTCGGGTGACAGGACAAGTTGCTTGTTGAGCCCGCCGATAAATTGGGCATCACCGAGGTTGTCGTTCCACGCTGCATATACCGAGTTGTCCGCGGTATTGGTCACCTGTGCCTGGTTGATCACGATCCGGTAGGTATGCGTGGTATTGTCGTTGAGAATGACATCGAATGGCTGCTGGACCGAATAATTAAAATCCGCTTCGGGTTCGGCATTGAGCGGGACATCGGTGCTACCGTCGGCCGGTCTCAGCTGGGCCACGAGCGGTTGAGTGAAAACCTGTTGTTTCGGGATGCAGACATCGCCGATCTTCACGTGGAAATTTACGCTGCCGCTGATCTGGCCGTCGAGCACATTGAACTCGAAAAAGGCATAGCCGTCGAACCAATACGGCGAAGGAAGGCCGCCCTGCAGCAGAAAACCAGCGTCTACCTCCAGCGCTTTTACATTACCCTGAAAGAACCAAAGATCGACGCCCAGGCCGAATTCGCCTTTAAGCGCCGCATAGACCTGGCCCAGCGCATACCAGCCATTGATACCGGGTGCGATCGAATCTACCGCGCAGCCTTCCGTATACCGCGCGAGGCTCACGTCAAAACCGATCCCCGCGCTGACGCTCAAATAGAACACCAGGTAATTGAGCGCCGGAGGTTGCAGCTTCAGCTCTGCGCCAAAGACGAGACCGCCGGCCGACGGAACAAATGTCTGGGCGATCGATTGATAGCCTTTGAGGTCCGAGACATTTACGATGGCCGGGTCCGGACCGGGAATGGAAGCCGCAATATTATTACCCGTCATGAAATAGGCATTGATATCGGCCAGCTCGATCACGTTGATGTCAATTCGTTTGTCAAGCTCGGGTTCGCCCAGTTTCAGGTAATAATTCGAGTTGCCGACGTCTACCATCAGGTCGAAGAAGCCATTTGCCTGGACCCCGCTTTGAATGACGGTGCCTGCGCCCGGCGGGTAGACGACCTGCATGGCGCCGCTTAGCTCATAAACTTTCTCTGCGATGCCGATATGCAGCTTGATGATCCCCTGGATGGGTGCGTTGGGATCGTCCCCACTCTGCGTCAGGGCTTCTGCGTAAACGGTGCCGTCGATGGAGCTGACGCTAAAGCCGTTGCTGACATCGAAGCCCATTCCGAACTCGGCATACCCGGAGTAAAGGTAGCCGTCGTTGGAGGATGCGATCAGTTTCGCTGAAAAACCAAGGTTGCCCGATTGCGGCCGGAAGGCGCCGGTCTGATAAGCCGCCATATTCTTGAAAAAGTCCCGCGAGGAGATCGCTGCCGAATTGGTCGTGCTGATCATGTTGTAATAGGCGCCCCCGCCAAATCCCCGGATGCTCAGCCCCGGTGCGACAAACACCGGCGCAAAGGTCAGCGCTCCGTCAAGATACCAGTAATTGAAGCTTGTATGACCAAAGAGCGCGGTCACCTGGACGCCAACGTCGATGCCCGTGAAACTGGCGGTAACGATACCCTTGACGCCGCTGCCGAGAACAGTGTCGTCGTTGTAGAAGATAAGCCAGCCGTCAATATTCGTCGCGCAGCCGATTCCACCGCTGACATGAACGGTATCCACGCTCACACCCACTCCCTGCCAGATTTGGCGTCTGGCAAGAGACACGACATTGGCGGTGACATCGAGATGGGTCGTCGCATTCGGGAGGCTGCCGTTTGCTTGCTGATCGCTAAGCGTCAAGTCAAGATCGAACTGAATACCGACGCTGCTCCCCTTGACTACTGGCGCGATATTGGTAATGCTGACCGGAAAGCCGGAGAGCGACCGCTCGGGCGAGTTAAAGCCCGCGATCAGCTTCTCGACCGAGAGGTATTCCGGTTTCGACTGGACGACCAGGTGCTCAACTTCGATCAGATTGAAGTCAACCTGATAGCCCATGACCTTGCCTTCGATACTAAGGTTGCCGGAAAGATCCGCTTTGGCGAGGAAGGATCCGCCCGTATTCGATACGGTTATACTCGAATTGCTGATGTCGAGAGTAGCCCACCATGCGGAGAAATCGATGCTGTTAGCCTGTTCGGCGATAAACTGGTAGGTCAGATTGGACAAGTTGGAAAGCGTACAGCTGTAGTTGATCTGGCTGCTTTTCTTTGTCGTATCCGAAAAAGGCAAAATAAGCCGGCCATAAAGGCCGCCTGTCTTGTAGGAGGAGTTGAGGAATTTTAGTGAAATGCTGTCTATGGAACAGACCCAACCCGCCAGTGATCCGCTGTCGAGGCTGATGACATTGATGGCATCTACATCCCCGGTCACACCATAGTCATCGACGATAAAATTATTGATCGCGATCTTTACCGAGTCGTTCCCCGGGCTGAGATTTTGGATGATGGGCGGCAGCGCCGCGGTAAGGGCAGGCAGATAGAACCCTGTCCACGTGACAGGCGCGATCTCGGAGTTCTTCTGCTGAAGGACAGGATCGGCAAAGGCCGAGGGCATTCCGGGGGCGTTGCGGACCGACGAATGGTCATAGACAGCGGTACCGGCGGTAAAGACGACGCTGCTGGCGGCCGTGATGACGAAGGGATCTATCGAGACGGAAGCGATGAAGTCGCTCCAGCCTTTCCGGAGGTCGGCTTTCAGGATGGCGGTAGCGGGTGAGCCGTCGGGCTTTACGAGGATAGAAGTCGGGAAGGTATAGGCGGCTTCGAGATTAAAAGTGGTGATCGTTCCGTTGTCGTCGATCGCATACGTGCCTGAGTCCGCGCCATTCTGGGCTTTGATGGTCAGGCTGATCTGCGGGACCTGGAAGTCCTGCAACAGGTGGAAGTACGCGCTTTTGCAGAACAGGGAGCTGCTGGAGAAGCAAACGTCCGATGCGCCCAGCACAAGTACGCTTTGTGCGTCGATCAGTTTGACAACGGCGACAGCGTCATAGGTCGACTGATCGGGCGTTATTGAAAGTGCAGTGATCGCGAGGTTCGCTTCGTCGGGTGCGCCGAAATCGTTAAGCCCCACCGGCAGCGGTACGCCCACTGTGTTCAACGGTTGATTGACATTGTACTGCCTGATGCGGTCGACAAACGATTGAAAGTTGTCCGTGGTCAGGCTGGGGGGACCGGTGCCGCCCAGCAGGGAGCTAAGATCGGGAGTGGAGCTGCCGGTGACCGTACCCGCGATGGCAATGTGGTCAGGGTTGACGATGACGTTTTGGAACTGGATCAGGACCGGCAGACCCTTAATTGATACGGAGCCCAGGCCGTTGACCGAGCCGTCCGCGTTTGCAGGACCGATACTTGAAGTTTTGATGGTCAGGTTATTCATCGTAAAGCTCTGACCAGCCAGCAATGATTGATTGGCGTTTGTCGGGTCGAGACTGCTGACGTCGATCTTACAGGGACAGGTGGGGGTAAGAAGGCTTAGGACCTTCATCGGCTGGACGGTCGGCGCTGCCGCACCATAGGTCATGGTAACAACGGCGCTCATCCCGTTGTTTTCGAACGCGGTTTTTCCATTAAGATCCTTCGCCTGGACCATCAGTGCATAAGTATTGCCATCTTCTAGCGGGAATCCGGTAAGGTTACTGAACTGGAAGCCGGGCCCGATAATGTTGGCCTGTTTGTAGAATATGCCCGCACCGTACTGTACGCTGGCGTTGGTGGCTGTATTGGGATCTTCGCCCTGGATAACTTTCACGATATAGAGATCATAGACTAGATTGGCGCCCTGCAGATTACCCGCGGGTCTTGTCCAGGAAACAAGCAGGTTCTGGTTGGGTGTCGGCGTCGTATTGGACTGATCGAGCGGGTTGATGATCGTCGGTGGAACGACATAGCCGACATTAAACATCGAACAAGTGCTGCCGGCCTGCGGATCGCTGACGGGGATATAGTTGCCGTTGGCGTTGCGGGTATAGGCATAGAGGCAGAAAGTGTAGAAGCCTTCGGGCATCAGGCCCAGCTGAAAAAGGTTGGCGTATTCGGTATTGCTCAGGTTGGTCTGGAGGTTGTTAAGGTCGAGGTAGGAGCCGTCCACCTGGCTGCCCTGTAGCACCACGGTCTGCAAGCCGGGGACGTGGATGGGAATCAGCGTGAAGATGTTGGGTTTTGTCTGGATAAATTCGCCGCGGTCGTTGGATACTTTACCCCGGAGATAGATATCGGCGGGAGTTTGGGAAAGGTTGGTGAAAGAGACGATGGCCTTGTTCTTGTAGTCGTCGAGATAGGGCGGGTATGGCGGTGCGATCTGCACGGTGATGCGGATGGTGTAGACGGGCTGCTGTCCGGTGGCGGTATTCAACCATGCGACGTTAATCAGCAGGGCGAACATGCAGATATGGAAGAGTCTGTTCATCAGAAGTTAATATTGTAGCGTCCGGTAACAGTCAGGAGGTCGGCCGGCGTGGCCGCTGTCGACTGACCGGCGGTGTTATGCGTATAATTCGCCGTGAGTTGTATCGTTTCACGGTGAGCGAGAGCGAAGGAAAGGCTTGGGTTCAGGCTGGTTATCTTGCCGGTGGATGCGGAGTTAAGGGTGTTTGCGAAATAGCCGCCAAACAGCGATGCGGTAGCGGACTGAAGCCAGAAATTCATCCCCCGGGATTTTGGTGCATGAAAAAGCTCCTTGCTGATCCCAAGATTATAGCCGATAGTAGCGGTCTTACTTCCCGGCATAATGGTATTAAAATAATTCAGCGTATTGCTGATGGTCCATTTGCTGTCGGGGAAGATCAGGGAATAGATCAGGCTGCTCATGGAAGACCTGAAGTTGCCGTTGGCGGTGTCGGCGGAATTGGTATTGCTTAGCAGTTGGAAACTCCCCACCAGCGAAATGGAGTGCTGGACATGGGCGCCGGTCAGAAAGAGATGCGGAGTAACCGTGACCGACTGGTTGATCTCGCTGATGCGGACAGAGTCGTAGTGGACGATGGTCGCCGGATTGCTGAGCTGCGGGATGATCTGTTGGGAAATGCCATAATTGGAATAGGTTAGATCGACCCCGAAATGGTTGGACGGAGTAATACTGAACGTAAGATTTCCGATGGTTCGGTGTGTATTATCGGCAGCGGTATTCGACAGGTTGTTGCGTTGAAGGCCGATACTAGCCTGGAGGTGGAGTCTGCCCTTCAGAAAGCCATAGTTTACCCCGAGGGTGTATTGTTCCAGGTCCGTTTGCATATAATACGCGCCCATAGACTGGTAGTTGGGGTCGATGCGCCGGTATAACGCGGTGATGCTGCCGGACCCTAATCGGTAGCTTAGGTTGATGTCTTCCGCAAACGTGACGCGGGAGCTTGTTTTAACGGGGAAATATGCCAATTTGGTCCAATAACTGTTCGCATTGAACGTATCACTGGCGTTGTTCCGGGTGTAGTAGCTTGCAGCCAGCTCCGCACGTAGGGTAAGACCCTTCCGGATGG
>DATJWK010000034.1:0-7133 GCA_035501395.1 Puia sp. | reverse complement strand
GAATTCAAGGTCGCCGCGATCGAACCCCACGCCGCCAGCACGATCACGGCGATCAATAACCCGATCAACCCAACCGGCAGATAATCCGTTACAAACCGCAAGAAAATATAGTTCGTGTCGTTGGAATCCCCGCCTACCGCCGGGTCATCGAGCCAGCGCTTGATCGTCGCCCGGTCATCCGCCTGAGATTTTTGCAGCTCGTCGAGCCGGTGAACACCGCTGCCTCCGACCTCGGAACTCGTTGGCCCTGTTTCATGCCTTGTGTCCGAACGTGAACCGATCAAGTCCAATCGCTCCTTCTCTGTTGCATCATAACGCGTCACCAACACGTTCAGCGAGTCCTTATATTTTGAGTGTGCCAGCCGCTCCACCTGCGCCCGGTTGAAAAATACGGGTCTCGGGTGAAATTGGTAGAACGCAAAAACCATCACTCCCAGCAAGAGGATGAGGAATTGCATCGGCACCTTCACAAGTCCGTTTAGCAGCAGCCCCAGCCGGCTCTCGGTCAGGGACCGCGCGGTCAGGTAGCGACCTACCTGCGACTGATCCGCCCCGAAATAGGACAACTGCAGGAAGAAGCCCCCGATGATCCCGCTGAGCAAATTATACCGGTCGCCCCAATCAAAACCGCCGCCCTTCCGCAAACCCGTCGTAATAATATTCATCTTTCCCGCCCTCCCCCCGATATGAAGGACTTCCGCCAAACCTACGCCGCGCGGCAGCCCGCGGATCACCATATACCCGGCGATCGCCATCCCGCTGAAGATGATGATCATCTGCAACTGCTGCGTGTAGGCCACGGCCTTCGCACCGCCGGAAACCGTGTAGATGATCAGCAACCCGCCCATGAAAATATTTGTCCAAAGGATATTCCAGCCCAGCAGGGACGATAAAATGATCGAAGGCGCCGCAATACTGATCCCCGTTGACAGGCCTCGCTGCAACAAAAAAAGAAGCGAGGTCAGAGTCCTTGTCTTGAGGTCGAACCGTTTTTCCAGGTATTCATAAGCCGTATACACGTTGAGCCGCCGAAATACCGGCACAAAGCTGGCACACACCACGATCATTGCCAGCGGCAACCCGAAATAGTATTGTACAAACCGCATCCCATCCGTAAATGCCTGCCCCGGGGCCGAAAGAAAGGTCACCGCGCTGGCCTGCGTTCCCATGATGCCCAGCAGCACCATATACCAGGGCACCATCCGGTTGGACAGGAAATAGCCGTCCAGATTTCGGCTGGTCCGGCTCTTGTACAATCCATAGGCAATGATCGCCAGTAACGTCAGAACCAGGACGATCCAATCCGGACGACTCATGAAAAATGTTTGGTCAGGAAATAGAAGAACCCGATACACAAAAGCAGGAATCCGGCTACCAGTAAATACCAATAGCTCCACTTGCCGAACAATGGCGCCCTTTCTTCCGGTATTTGTTGATGCTCCATATCTATCTCTTCCTGTTCGATATCAGCGAAGCCACCAGTAACCCGATCCCCAAACCGATCAATAACCCGATGGTGACCCGCTTTATCAGCTCCCCAAGGACCAGCCCCACGACAATGGCGACCACGATTGCAACATCCCTACGTCGATTCATACTCAATTAAAAGCCTTTCTTATGATTCAATGCAATAATATTCGCCATCAGGCGGTACGCCCCGGGCACTCCGGCCGGCAGCTCCCGGAAAAATACCAGTCCCGTATATACGAAAACCCCCTTCCCGTATTCGCCGATGACGAGGCTGCCCTTTTGCCCGGGCTCTCCGGGGTCCCCCATCGATAACACTTCCTTGTATGCCGAATCCACCTGGCCGGCAAAATAGATCCCCCGCTCCTGTATCCAGCCGCTGAAATCATCCACCGTGATCGTATTGGGAAAGTGCAGCACCTTATGTTCCGGTATCGAAAAATGAACGTCGGCCGTCTCATCTGTGACCCGGATATTCGCCACCGCAAACGGATAGGGACCGATCGCCGTATTCATTTGTCCAAGGCGGCCACGATTGTACTGTACGATGAAATTGCCGCCGCTCCTGATATAATCCATCAGCACCTCGTGCCGGCCGGCCAGCCAGGGATGGACATCGTAAGCCCTGACCCCGGCAATGATCGCGTCGAATTGCTGGAGATAGGCCGACGAAGACAGATCCCGTTCACGCAGCGTGATAACTTCATACCCCATCTGCCGGAGCGCTTCCGGCACTTTATCCCCCGCGCCCTCGATATACCCAATGCGATGTCCGGCGGTTTTGATATCCGCGATCATGAATTTTTCGGTGGCCGGCTTAAAATAGTCGATCCGCGGAATATGGTCATAGGCGATCGTGGTGAGTTCTTCCGCCGTATCCTTTCGCCCGTTCTCATCGAATACCCCGTCGACCGACGTCACCGTCGTTCCCTTGGCCGCTGGCTTTGCGGTCCAGGACGGATCACCGGTAGCCGCACCGCCGGCGGCAGCAATCGACAAAGCCGGCGCCGTCGTCAACCCGAGCGCCGGCGGACGTCCATGGCCTGTCCGGTCTTGCACAGTCGCTTCAAAGCCCTTCTTCTCACCGTCCGTAAACACCAGCAACTCCGGGTCGAATTGCGCCGTTGCGCGCGGCAAGATCGTTAACGGTTCATATATTTCCCCTTTCACCGGATCGGTAAACTTGTATTGGACGGGACGGGTGAAGGTCACCGTGAGCCCTTCCACCGTTATCCTGAAATCCACCTGATATGGTGGCGCACTGACCGGATTCCCGATCAAACGCTGATCGGCTACGTTGAAATGCCCCGGCGACATCGGCTCGGCCAGCCAATACGGCTGCGTGAGCATCTCCCGGGGTGAAACGAGGACAGACCGTGAAAAGAAGAAATTCTTATCCGCCGCCAACCGCTGGTGAAGTGTTGTATCGAATTCCGGCGTCGGCCCGCTCGCGATGCTGATCCCGTCGACCGACATATCCGCTCCAAGCCTGTCGTTCGCAACGATACTGACAGCCAGCGAATCCCCCCTAACGGCGTACGGCGCCCTGACTACCGCTTCCAGCCACAGGCCGCTGCAGTCCGCGATGAGCTCCCTCACCTCTTTCAGCTTCTGCGTCTTCCAATTGCCGTCGGGCAGTTTCGCGATCGCCTTATAGATACCGACCAAACCCGGCACGCTTTTCTCCGGATGCAATAATGAATAATCCCGCACAACCTGATCGACCATGCCGCTGATATCCTGCGCTCCATCTATCCTTCCCCAATCCGTTACCACGCCCTCCATCGGATCGTTGTGCGCCGGATCACCTGCTACAGGGGTGAAATATTCCATCGACTCGCCCCGGGCCGGCGTCAACGCCGCCCCCTGACTCTTATGATTGGTGCGACTGATGGCGGCAAGCTCGCCATAACTTTTGCCCAGTATCGGATTGTACCCGCCGACATCGATCTTCATCTGATCCTCGCTCGTTGTGTTGAAACCGGGTCCGAAATTGAACGAGTTCCACAACACCCGTTTCGCTCTCCAGGGCTTCACCCCATACTTAAATTGCTCGGGGAAGCGGTTCGGATCGGCCGCTGCATCGAATGCTTCATGCGCCAACACGGCGGAAGCCGAATGATGTCCGTGCCCCGCCCGGCTGTCGGGTGGGAACCTGGTGATAATGACATCCGGTTGAAACTTGCGGATCACCCAAACCACATCGCTTAGGATCCTGTCCTTGCCCCACGTCTTCAACGCCTCTTCGGTCGACTTCGAAAACCCGAAATCGAATGCGCGGGTAAAAAATTGCTCCGCTCCGTCCACCCGTCTCGCCGCCATCATTTCCTGCGTCCGGATCAGCCCGAGGTCTACGCCCTGCTCGTCCCCGATCAGATTCTGACCCCCATCTCCCCTCGTCATCGACAGATACCCCGTGCGATAAAGGCGGCCCTTCGCCATATAGGCGATCAACCGCGAGTTCTCATCATCCGGATGCGCCGCCACATATAATACCGTGCCGAGAACATTCAATTTTTTCAGCCGTAGAAAAATATCCGCGGACGTGACGGTCGCCGGCCCCTGCGCACCAACCCGCGACACGATCATCAGCCCGGCCAAAAAAAGAAAAATCGACTTATTCATAGTTGTGCAAGATAAGCGCTTCAGCCGATCCATTCTTTACCGTTCACCCACATCAAGCCCGTTGCCCGCCGGACCTGGCCGCCGTCCTGACCGCCGGACCTGACCGCCGTCCTGACCGCTGTAGCTTCAGCGAAGGCGGTAGCTTCAGCGAAGGCGGTAGCCTTGGCGTAGGCGGAACCCCGTCACTGCCCCACGAGGAAAACCGCATTGCAAAACAACAATTTCCCGTTCTCCCAAAAACTGCGAAATAAGGGATCATCCGCCATATATACAACCTTCCCCCGGCCGAAGTCCTGCACTCCGAAGATCAGTCCATCCTTCAGCCGCGCCTTCGCCTTATTACCGGTGAAACCGCTGACAAAATCGTCCTTCTTGATCACCCCTACATTCCACCCGTCTTCCTGGATGAATTCATATACATGTTCACCCTGCTTTAACGTATAGTAGTGGTCCGGATAACCGAATGCCAGCGGATGCGTATTGTCCAGCTCCACCCGGTAAATGGAACCGGGCACACTGTTCATCACCTCCTCGCGCTGCCGGTCATCATATCGCCGCAACAGCGAATAGTCTTCCTTCTTTTCGCTATCCTCTTTCTCTTCATCCTTCTTTCCGCCGCCCGCCGTCTTTTCCCGTATGCCCCACTCTCCCTTCGCCAGCCCCGCAACGGCATCCTGCATCGCCACGAGCCGCCCGCCTTCCCGCACCCAATTCTTCAACCCTTCGGCAACATTTTTGTCATCGAGCATGCGGTAACTTCCGTTCGGCAAGATCAGCACATCGAAATTCTTCCACGAGATTTGTCGCGCTTCCGCCGCGTTCAGCAACGTGATCGGGTAATGCAGCTCCTGTTCGAACAAATGCCAGACCTCACCCGCATCCTGCGAGTACACCTGGTCGCCCGTCAACATCGCAACCCGGGGCGGATGCACCATCCGAACCAGATCGCTGCCAAAATCGGCCCCTTTGTCCACAAACCCCGTTGAGACCGGCGCCGCGGGAACGTGCATCGCCTGCGCCATCTGCTCCAGGTCTTTTGTCCAGAATTCCCGGCTCAGTCCGCCATTCCCGGTATGCGCGATCAGCATCGTACCCCGATCAAAACTGGAGCCACCGGACTGGAATGGCCGCTCCGCGTATCGCACCTTAACTCCGCTCTGGAGCAACGCGCTCAGCAACTTTGCGCTGTTGAACCCCGTCCATCTGATCGCATAGGCATATACGGAGTCTGGCATGTCGGATCTCGCCGCCGGCGGCGGCAGCCCGGCCTCCGGCTTGTGCAGCTCCACATAGGAGCTGAGGCCATATGCCTGTAACCCGTACACGAACGGCGCGGACCAGGCGGTAATATCATAGGTGACCGAATCGCTGATGCGTGACTGGCGCTCGAATAGTACGCGTAACAAATTTGATTTGGGTTGGTTCGCATTGATCACGATATCCGCATCCGTCGCCTTGAATTGGGACATCCGCCCTGTTTCGTAATTCAACCCGAGATAGGTCGCGGGGGACGGACTACCCCATTGGATGCGGTTCCGATCCAGTAACAGCTCCAACCGGCGCAACCGGTCGCCGGTGGAATCGTTGCGGATGATATACGCTTTGAACTCACCGCCCGGATGCTCTACGGCGTCCGCAAAATAGGTACGAAATTGTTTTAACAGTTCTGCCGCATGCCGGGACGAGACCTCGATTGTCGACAACCCGGTAATATAATGATGCTCCAGGCGGTCCGATAACCTCAGCGTATCCCCGTCGTTCGTAAGCACGGCCAGTCCGGCGCCGATCCCGCCCTGCTCGAAGGTCATGCCTATTCCCCCGTTGTATGTCGGATAGGTATCGCCGTAACTGGGATAAAAAAGGTCGAATTCCTGTTTTGTAAAAAAGAGCCAACCGTGGCGGTCGAAATACCTGGCATTGTTTTTCCCGATCATGATCTGGAATTGGCGTTGCCAGGGTGTGATCACTTCGTGATAAGGTTCCGCCGCCGGCGCGAAGTAATATGGCGCATTGTACCCTTGTTCGTGATAGTCCACATGCACCTGCGGCAGCCAGTCATTATATTGTCTTAGCCGCGCCTGCGTTTCAGTCTGCGTTTGCCAGGCCCAGTCCCGGTTGAGGTCGAAATTGTAGTGGTTGGCGCGCCCATGCGGCCATGGCTCCCGATGCTCCCGCGCCTGCGGGTTAGGGTTGGGCTGGATGCCGACCACGCTGTTATACCAGTTTACATAACGGTCACGTCCATCCGGGTTTAAACACGGGTCGATCACGACCACCGTATTCTTTAGCCATTCCGCCGGCCCTCCGCCCATTCCGGCGATCTCTATGTCCTCGTCCCCGCCTTTCCGCGTACTACCTGCGCCTCCGCTGACCAGCGTGTACAACGTTTTCATTGCCGCTTCGGAACTGGCTGGTTCATTGCCATGAACATTATACGACAACCACACGATCACCGGCCCGCTCTCGTCCGCCGCCACTCCGTCATGCAGCATCCCTGCCAGCCGCAGGTTGTTCAGCCGGATCGCCTCGAGCCGCTTCAGGTTCTCCGGCGAAGCGATATAGGCCAGTAGCAAGGGCCGCCCTTCATACGTCCTCCCGTATTCCTTCAATACCATCCGGTCAGGCGCCGACCGCGCCACCTGCTGGAAATAACCGACGATCTTGTCATGCGTGGTAAAATGAGTGCCCAGCGAATATCCTAAGAATTGTTGCGGCGATGGAACATCCTGGCCGCGTGCACGGATCACACTAAAAAAAAGAAGGATCGTGTATACCAGAAAATTCCGGATCGGAGGCAGTAATTGGCTCATAGTCAATAAATGTAAGACAAGCTTGCAAAATAAAAAAAATGCTAACTTCCCCCTTTTGTACGATAAACCGCATGAGCATGAGGCAAACTATCTGCAGGCTATTCGCCATCGTTGTCCCGATCGTCACCATCGCCGTTCCCGAATTGTTGTCATCCGCGCAGGCGCAGCAGCCATCTGCTCCCTATTCCCCGACTCCATATTCCTACACCACGCAACGAAAAGTCGAAGTAA
>DATJWK010000033.1:0-9005 GCA_035501395.1 Puia sp. | reverse complement strand
TCAGCAGCGCAATCCCCATCGCCCCGATTCCCGCGAGCACAAAAACCCACCAGCTTAAGCCGGTCCGGTAGGCAAAATCCTGCAACCATTGACGACTAAACCACCACGCGACCGGCGTAGCTACCACAAACGCAATCCCTACCAGCCAGGCGAAATCCTTGCTGAGCAATGCCGTGATCGATCCCACACTTGCTCCGAGCACCTTGCGGATACTGATCTCCTTCGACCGCCGCCGCGCAGCATATAACCCCAACCCAAACAGCCCCATACAGGATATAAAGATCGTTACGCCCGTTGCCATATTCACCAGCCACGCCGTATGCTCTTCCTGCTGGAACAACCACCCTATGGCCTCGTCCAAAAAGCTCGACTGGAACCGCCGGTCGGGAAATTGTTGCTTCCATTCCTGCTTCATCCCTTCCAACACCGTCTTTACTGCGGTCGGATCGGCGCTGGCCACTTTGACGGCAACGCTTTGCAGCCGGACCTTTAGATTTTCAATCACCGCCGGCGGGATGACCTCATGGAATGAACCTACATGAAAATCTGCGACTACCCCGGCCACCGGATAGCTTTTGCCGATCCCTCCTTGCGGACCGGCACCGTACAATACCCGGCCGATCGCCTCCTGCGGTGTTTTGCATCCCATCACCTGTCGGGCCAGGGTCTCATTGATCACCAACTCGCGCAGGCTGTCGGAGTGAAAAATATTCCGCCCCGCAACCAGTTTCATACCGTAGAACGGAATATAATCTTCATTCCCCAAATGCGCGGACACGGCCCGAAATGCATCAGGCGAAGGCGTAGGCGCATACGACTCCTGCCTTTGCGCAAATCCCATCGGGGGATTACCTTCCATAATGACGTTTTCAACTCCGGGCAGATGGCGGATGGTTTTCGCATACGTTTCCAGCTGCTGCGGGTTGGCACCCCAGTCGAACAACGTCAGCACCCGATCGGTAACAAAACCCTTGTCTGCCGCCCGCATAAAGGTGATCTGTTTGCCGATGACGATGGAGCTTATAATGAAGATGAGCGAGATCGCGAATTGAAAGACGATCAGCGTGCGCCGCAGGCCAAGACTGCCCCGGCCGCCACCGGCTACCATGCCTTTAAGGCTTTCCACCGCCGCATACCGCGACATAACCCAGGCCGGATAAAATCCTGCCATAAGGGTCGTCAGCGAGATCACCGTTCCCAGGAAAATCAGCGTCCCCGCATCCATCGGTTCAAAATGTACACCGGGTGGCACATATTCATGGAACAGGGCCAGGACCGGATTCACCAGCGCTATCGCTACCAGTGTCGCCAGCAGTGTGACCATCATCGTCTCGATCAGGAACTGGACCCTGATATGCCCCTTCCTGCTCCCCATCACCTTTCTAACTCCCACTTCTTTGGCCCGGCTCATCGATTGGGCAGTGGAGAGATTGACGAAGTTGATCGCCGCGATCAGTAAAATAAAAACCGCCACGCCGATCAGCGCATAGACTGTCGGCGGATACACCTTCCGCCACAGATCGCCGTCATCTCCCCGGTGAAAATCCGCCGTGTAATGCAGATCACCCAACGGCTGCAGATAGTACTTCAGCGACACCCCCGCCCGATGAACGTTTACGTGCTGCCGGATATACTCCGCAAACCGGGCGTTAACCTCCTCCGGCCTCACTCCCTTCGCGAGCCTGACAAAAGCCATGCTGTGATGCGGCTGCAACGGCGTCCAGTCGATCGTGGGGATATCATTTTTCCAATAGCTGTGTGTAGCCGTCGTTATTGAAATAAAATCGGTGTACCCCACATCCGTATTGCCGGTCTGATCCTTGACGATCCCCGAAACATGCGCTTGAACCGAATCGTCATACACAATCGTCTTTCCGATCATTTCGGCCGGCGATATATTCCCGAAATACAGCCGTCCGCGGCTTTCGGTAAGGACTACGTGGTCGGGCTGATCCAGTGTTGCCGCTTTCCCAGCCAGCCATTGATACCTGAAAATATCGAAGTAACCGGACGTCGTTATGATTGCCGTGCGCTCATACATATCCCCCACACGGTTGTCAAACGCCTTCGCTGGCTGCCCCGGCTGCGGCACTTCGATCTTTCCGTCCATGCTGTACACCGCCGCCTTTGCCTCAAATCCCGGGATCTGTGTCTCGAATCCCGCGACCTCTTTAGAAGGGCTATTCAAGAACTCTTGTTGCCCGTCCGGCCGGTGGATATCCCCGACAATCCGGTAAATGCGCTCTCCGCCCTGCCAATGCCGGTCGAAACTCAATTCATAGTGCGCGATCAGGAAAATGACGAGGCATCCGCAGATTCCAAGCGCCAAACCCAGGATATGGATAGACGTAAAAATTTTGTTGCGCCATAAAAAACGCCCGGCGATCCGCCAATAGTTTTTAATCATGTGTCCGGTTTTGCCTTTTTGCCGCTAAGACGATGCCAACACTACAACTTATTGTGATCTAATGAAATGGTCGGATAAGGCCGGGCGAAAATGTTCGGTTTCGATACGTTGCCTGTCTCGAAATTAAAATTTTGCCAGCCGGGTAACGTTTGCTTTGGTTGCGGAATCTCTGATATGCGGGCCTGCTGCCGGCCCATACCTGGCGAACCGGCTTAAGGCTGGGGCTGAGATAGCACTTGTAGGCCGGGCGATCACACTATCGCCTGGCGCGAACGATAACCGCGCCGTTTCCATTGCCCCTTCTGCCGGAGCAGGTATCCGCTATGACTTTCGCCATAACCGAGTCGTCCGAATACCAGGTCATTTGATATTGTCCCCAGTAACCGAAGCCGCATGTGCTGTCGCTGAAAGCTACCGTATTTCCCGTTACCTTATATTGCCCGCCTACCTTCCACTTTTGGCCGGTGAATGTCGCTTCGAATGTCCCATTATTCCGGAAGACCATTTTGCCCTTGGGGCCATTCCCGTAAGCGGCATTCCACCGCCCGATCAAACTGTGGCCGGCAAATGCCAGCGTCGTACCGATAGCCGCGCACAGCGGCAGTGCGATAAGAAAGTTTTTCATGTTTGTTTATTTATGGTTTAGTCAAATACCACCGCGGCGTTGCGTCGCCGGGGTTGTTGTCCGAAAGATTTCCGGTCAGTACATTGTGGCTGCTATTGACAGACCCGGTGAATGTGAAGTCGATCGTGTTGAATTCCGTATATTTCATCGTTACGTTCGCGCCGCTGACCGCATATGTCCCGAATGTCACGACCTGGTTGGCCGTATCCAGCAGTGCCGGTCCGGCGGCCGTGTCATCCAGTGTAAGCGCCTGATACATCCTGAACGTACCGTCGTTCTTGAATAGCACGTTGGCATTCCAGTAGTCCTCATTGGCGTCTTCCTTGTACGTCCAGAAGCCATCGATCCAGCTGTTCGCACCGGAAGTACCCTTATTATTGTCTTTCTTGCAGGCAGACGCCAGGACCAGGGCCGCCAGCAGCATTTTTTTCCAGCTTCTCATAAACTAGAGTTTTACAATTTGTTCTTTAATTCCTCCGCCGCTTGCCTTAGCCCGTCCAGAGCGTGACCGTCGAGGCCGAGCCCATCCCTGAGTTTTTTTACGATTTCCCCGGCCGCCTGCGCCGATGTGCCGCCCGCCGTTTGGCCGGCCGTGTCTCCACCCGTCAAGTGATCGATCCCCGTATTGGAAAGGATTGATGCCGCCGTGTTCAACAGATCGCTGCCGGCCTCTTTTATTTTCTCCGTATCCGGATTTCCCGTGGCGATCGACTGCATAACGGTATCGATATCCGCCTTGATCCGATCCGTGTTAAACGAATTGTCCATATGATTGATTTAAAAGGTGACAAGTTTTTCGGAAATTGCCGGCATCTCCCCCGGTTTCAAGGAGACAACCGTGTTGATCTGGCTGGCCGGGATCTCGACGATCCGGATCACTGCCGGGATACGGTTTTGCGCATAGCCGGAGGCGATATTGGATGAAGCGGTGCTTAGGTAGATATAGAAACCTGCATCGTCGAAATCCGACGTAAGGCTGACTTGCGCCTGGCCCGACACTCCGTTAATGGTGTAGTTGGCAACAAATGACGCCGGCAACTCTATCCAGGCTGTCATTCCCGCGTCCGTCGCCGTGTCATTCGGACCCCCGAGAAAGTACCGGATATAGGACAGGACAACCCCGTTGTCGACAACCGCCTGCGGGATCGTGAAGCCCGTAGTCTGCGCTGCAGAATTGTTGTATGGGAGGATGATTTCATCATAGATCGGACCGCCACCCGCCAAGCTGGTTGGCACCACCCAGTTGTATGGCAAATTATGTTGCACCTTGTCCACGAAGTCATAGGTGATCGTGTTGTTAACCTGAAGCGATAAGCCCGTCGCCGGCCACCCGCCGCTCGTCTTTGGACCGTAAAGGATCGCATGCGTATCATCGATATAGTAGTCGCCCACCGTTCCGATATTGGCTGCCGGCGCCCCGCTTCCGCTATAGATTACGCTTCCCGCTTTGCCCGTCGCGCCGGTTGCTCCCGTTGGTCCCTGCGGTCCCTGCGGCCCCTGTGGTCCCTGCGGTCCTGCAGGCCCCGTCCCTCCCGCTCCCAAAGCAATCGGCGAACCCCAACCATTCGCTGTTTTGGGACCATAGAAATTTCCGGTGCTCTTGTCGATGTAGTAATCGCCGATATTCCCCAGTGTCGCCGCCGGAGCGCCCGTGCCCGCAAAGATTTGGCTCCCCGCCACGCCTGCGGGTCCTGCAGGCCCTTGCGGACCCTGTGCCCCGCGCAGCAGCATGGGCGTTCCCCAGCCGTTCGATGTTTTGGGCCCGTATAATTCAAAGTTCGTTTTATCCAGATAGTAGTCCCCGATGTTCCCCAACGACGCCGATGGGGCGCCGCTCCCGCTATAGATCTGGCTTCCGCTCTTTCCCGCCGCTCCGGCGGAACCCTGCGGCCCGGAGGGTCCCTGCGGCCCGGAGGGTCCCTGCGGCCCCGACGGCCCTTGCGGTCCCTGCGGTCCCTGCGGCCCGGCTGGCCCCTGTTGCCCGGACCCGCCCTGCCCGTTACTCAGATTCAACGGTGTACCCCAACCCGCATCGGTCTTGGGGCCGTACAAATTACCCGTGCTCTTATCGAGATAGTAGTCTCCATCCTGTCCGAGCGAGGCCGCCGGTGCTCCATCTCCGGCATAGATCTGACTGCCATCCGCACCCGCTGGACCCGTCGCACCCGGAATACCCTGTGGCCCTTCCTTCGCACACGAAGGCAATAAGGCACACGCGCCAAGAGCCAACAGCGCCGCCAGCACAAAAGAAGAAATCGAAATTTTCATAACTGCTAATTTTAGGGGATCGTAATTTGAACAGGTTTACTCATAACCGAAGCTGCTGCCCGGTCGCGCGCGACAACCTTGATGGCATAATCGTATACGCCGCTTCCGGCCTCGTCATCTTCACCTGCTAAAGAATTCTTTTCAAATGATTGCCAGGCGCTTAACACTCCGTGATTTACGGCCCGGTACACCACAAAAAAATAGTCGCCATCGCCCGAATACCGCCAGCTGAGCCGGACGTGTCTTCGCTTCTGATCCAGCCGCGCCTGAAATGTTACCGCGGCAAGACTATCTGCCGCATGCACCACCGCATGCACCGGGACCGACCATTCCGATCTGACCCCCGTACTGTCGATCGTCCGTGCTGCATAATAGTAGTCGCGATTCACGCCGATCGTATCGCTAAAAAAGAGCGACCGCTTGCTCCAGTCCTGTGCCATCCGCCCAATGACCTTATGTTCTCCATCGTTTACCCGCGCCACCTCATACCCTGCAGCCCCTTCGCTGCGGCTTTCTATCCATTCGATCTGCACCCGCCGCCCTGCGGTAGACACCGCCCCTGCCAACGGCGCGGAAGGTGGGACAACCTTCACCTTCTTTAGCGCTACCGGCGCCGAATAACGCGAATGATTGTTCGTACTGTCGAGCGCCACCACCGAATACCAGACCCTCCGGTTCAACGACTGCATGGAAATGGTATCCACAAAGCTCGTATCGGTCACAACCCCATGGGTCAGCTGCTCATATTGATCTCCGGCGCCATAAGCGAAATACACCTTGTATCCCTTCAGATCGGGTTCATGGTTGGGCGCCCAATGCAGTCGCACCACGCCCAGGGAATCGACCGCCCCCGCCACCCGCGCCGGCGCAGCCGGCGCGACCGTATCCGTCAAATACCCCGGATACGCACCGGACACCGCCGCGTTCCGGGCCGTATCCACCGCCACGACCACATAATAATTGGGCACATGCGGAACCGCGGCCGAGTCGACAAAGACCCGCGTCTCCCGCGAAAGCATACTTTTCGTCAGCGCATAAAAAGGACCTTTCACGCTGTTCCCCCTGCTGATATAATATCCCGCCAGATCGGGACTCGGCACCCGCTGTTTCCAGACGATCCTTAGCTGCGATCCGCGCGTATTCCAGACTGAATCGATCACCGGTGCTACCGGCGGCGTCAGGTCCCTGCCCCGCACTTCGACCGCCGCACACCACGGGCTCCACTCGGCAAACGCATTGATCCCGCGCACCCGGTACAAATAAGGATGATAGTCCTGCGGTAAACTGTCCATGAATACCTGGTGATCGCGCACCAACGCGGCGATCTTGTCGACCAGCGTATCCGCTTTGCCCCTGACGGCGCCCGAAACCGGCGGCACCTTATCAGGACTGTAATACGGGAGCTTGTTCATCGCCAGCCAGTGCCCGCCTCCATCTTCACTTCGCTCGATATCATAAGCGTCAAAATCGCCGGCCTGCCTCCGGTTCCAGTGAAGCTCCGCCCTTCGGTCGAAGCCGAAGCCGGATAGCCCCTCCGGCGCGGGAATGGGCCCCGCCGGCCGGTCCGCAACAAAAGCAGCGGCGGAGTCGACCACATATTCGCGCGTCCTCCCGCAAACGGTGACCACATAGATATAATTGGACCCTTTTTTAACTCCTTTATCCACCCACCGGAGCCCGATAGCGCTCGCCGTCGCCGGGGAAAAATCGGCCGCCTGTAACGTATACGAATAGCGGAAATTCAACGCATCATGCGCCTGCCTGACCTTCTTCGCGAAACCGACCGGCGCGTCCTTCGTCATCTGAAAATCCTTCCCGTACAATGCCTGCGCGGCGATGGCCGCGTACTTGTCATTTGGGCCGATCGCCATCTTCATTTGCTCCAGCGGCAGCGGCCGGAGTCGCTGCCCTAACAATGTCGTTATGGGGTGCTCGTGATCCGTGTAGTCGATCCGCTCGACCCGGTAACCCGAATCATTACCCATCAGCCAGGCCACCGCATCCATCGGCGCCCATCGGACGACGATCGAGTCGCCGTAAGATTTGGCCAGCACCCGCACATGAAGATGCTTCGGGCCGGCAGTCTTTTCACCCGGAGGTCCCGACCCATTTTTCCCTTGTCCCAACGCCCCCATGCCCGTCATCGCTAACAATATGATCAGTATCTTTCTCATCGTGCTATTTTCATTGTTTGGCGCGCCCCGACCGGCACAACGACACCGAAATTCCAGGTTTCCGGTACCGTGCTGCCGAGGCTGCATCCGTTGCAGAAAGGATAGAAATATTTTAACTGCAGTACATGACTCGAAGGTGGCAATGGCTGGAACGGCAGCCCTATCAATCCGTTGGCAATCCTCGTCAGATTAGGATCGTTATACCGTGTGGTGTAGGCCGCAGCCCCTATGGTGATACTTCCGTACTCGCCGGTCGCCAGCGTGACATCGTTGCCATAAGCAAGCGCCGTCTCCAGGGCCGCAGGGACCGTTCCTATGAACGGAATATATACCTCCTGCTGCTGATTGCCGAGGAATGTCACTGCAAACTGATGCAACAGCGAATAGTCGGCATAGATATAATTGTCATGCTTCCACAACAGCCTTGCCTGTTGCATCGTGACCGTCGCCTGCATTGCTCCCGTATAGTTGATGGTCATCATCCGTTGATTGGACGCCGTCGCTCCACTTGCAGCCGACCCACGGCTCGCGCCATCGGATCCCTTTGTCGTCAACGACATAGCTGAAAAACCCGAGCCGTTCAGCAACGCCGTCTTCGATACCGCGCCCAATTCCAAACTCAGCGGCGGCAGCTTTGGCTCATAAGGCATCAACTCCGTCGATACACAATTGTCGGGTATCATCAGATCTCTGACCTCCGGCGCCCCGAGATCGATCGACAGATTGTAAAAAGCCATCTGGAAGGCATTCGCATATAAGCCGTCGCTGGCATATTTGTCATTTTGCGCCGCGTTGTTCCAGGGCACGCCGGCACTGAACATTGGCGGGTAGTTCGACGGGAACATATCCGGGTTACAATCCTGGCAGGTCGACGAAACCCCTTTTATTTCAAATTCATCGAATTGTTCGGGCGACGCGGCCCCGGCGCCAAGCTGGATATCGCGGTTTGCATCCTCTGCCTTGCTCGTCCACTGCCCGTAGGCGGCCATCTTGTCGGCGAACGAACTATACTGACTCGTCTCAAACCGTAGCGAGAAGATCGGGATTGTACCCAGCGGATGCGACGTGCCGGGCATCGTCAAGAAGTTTTTTGAAACCGCAACCGAAGATGTGAGCTGCGTCTTCTGCGCCACATAGTTGCCATGCGCATCCACTCCAACCGATTGATTTGTCACATTATTGGTTTTAGTAACCGCCGAGCGCGTGATCCCCGGCGCTACTATTACGGCGGTAAGCGGCCTTTGCGGTCGCACCCACAGCTGGAGGTTATAGACCTCATTATTCCGGAGCGTCGCCGGGATCGCAAAGTCGAGTGAATTGTTGGCCTGGTTGAGCGTGAACGTCGAGGTTGCCGTGTCTCCGTGCGACGAGATAAAATAGGCGTAATAATTATAGCCAAGACCTTCCGAGGCAGCGACTACCGTTGTCGGTGGCAGAATATTGTATTGCCAGGCACCCATTTTTACGCTTCCTCTGCTCCCGAATTCGTTCTTTAACAAAAACCGTTGCCCGCTGATCGGATATGACCACG
>DATJWK010000032.1:0-17052 GCA_035501395.1 Puia sp. | reverse complement strand
AGGGTGTCCCGGCTGATGGCAGGCTCCGGTACAAAGAATAAAGGACAACAAGAACTGAATTGGCCGTCTCATACTTCTAAGATACTCTACTTTGCATTTCAATTTGTTAGAAGCACCGAATTGGCTGAGCTCGAAATATCGCGCAAAGGGACTACCTTTATGCCATGCGCAACAAACCATTATACCCGGTTGCCATCGCCTTCCTTTCGCTCGTCTGTTCCTGCCAGAAGGCCGGTAGCCCTGCCACTCCAACCATTTCCAACATAACCATCACCTCGCTGACGCCAACCCACGGGCCGTACAACACGATCGACACGTTGACCGGTAAGGGGTTTGACCAACTATCCCCGCTGGACAGCGTAGACCTGAACGGGCAGAAGGTGACCATCCTTAGCCATAGCGATCAGCAGATTATCTTTCAAATCCCTTCCCTCGCAGGAACCGGTCATATCGATGTCTGGTCAAAAGGGACGGAGTATGAAGGCCCTGTCTTTACCTATGACAGTGTGCTGCTGGTAACCACGGTGGCCGGTAGCAGTACGGACTTTGGGGAAGTGGATGGGAAAGGCCTTGACGCCCGCTTCTACCGCCCCTGGGGTATTGCTGTCGATCATGCCGGGAATATCTATGTCGCAGATATGGGCGGCAGTTGCATCCGGAAGATCGATACGGGCGCCAATGTGACGACGCTGGCCGGCCCGCAAACATATGAAGAAGCCTACGTCGACGGGACTGGGGCTGCGGCCAGATTTGCCTTGCCGCTCGGGCTTTGCATCGACCAGCAGGGATTTTTATATGTCGCCGATCAAAATAATTATAGGGTCCGCAAAGTTTCACCGTCCGGCGTAGTGACAACCTTTGCCGGGACGCTGTGGGACGGCATCCCCAAGGATGGGTCAACCGATGGCGATGCGTCGACTGCCACCTTTGATACGCCTTGGGGCGTGGTATGCGACAGCGCTGGTAACATCTTTGTGGCGGATATAAGGAACAACAAGATCAGAGAGATAACCCCGTCAGGTATCGTAAGTTCATTTGCCGGAGGCGACTATTACCATGGCGGCTTCGCGGACGGGCAAGGTTCGGCGGCGCAGTTCCTGGGTCCGACTGCCCTTACGATCGATCCTCACGGAAACCTATTTGTCGTTGATGCAACCGCACAAAGCATCCGAAAAGTCACGCCGGACGGGACGGTATCGACCCTGCTCGGCCCCGCTTTTCACGATCCGACAAATCCGGACTATCTTTTGGCAATTGGCGCCATAGCGGCGGACAAATCCGGGAACATCTATTTTACGGCTTTTGCCGGCATTCTGGAAATGACGCCTACCGGTCAAATTATCCGGTACGCCGTTGGCGGTGTCGGCGAGCTGGATGGGCCTGTTTCTGTGGCCACTTACCGGGAGATCAGCGGGATGACCTTCGACGACAAGGGGACACTGTATTTTACAGACAACAACAGGGTCAGGAAGATTGCGTGGCAGTAACGTGACTTTCAGGAGCGCGAAGACGTCATTACCTGGCAGATGGAGGCAACATATCGAGTGGATTCGAGTGCCAAACCCAATGGGAGTGCAGGAGCGCTAATTCTTCGCCTTCTTTCCAACCCGTTTGGTTCTTTTTGCTTTGGGGGCCTTCTTGAATTTCCCGGTGGCCTTGTAATGGGCAATTGCTTCACTAATGATTCGCCGGTCCTCCGCTGTGACAACATGCGGTTCGACCACGAAATCTACGCCCTTTGGTTCCTTAATGTATCCCATTTACTTAGAATTAAAATATTGTTGAATAAGTTTTGCTGCTGCCTCAGTTCCTATTGCCATGCGCTGACCACCGATGCAGTGTGCCCCTAGCGTTTCCTCATAGTGTCGAATCAATTTGGTTTTGGAAACGAATGCAACGAATCCATCATATCCTTTTTCCCAGGATACCTTGCAAGCATACGCAACCAAGTTGCCTGGAACTCCCACATATAATTTCGGCTTTCCAAAGTTAAATGGAGCGCTTTCGATCAAATGCATGAAAATGTGGTCGTCATAGTCGCTGATACTCAAAAGACCCTGGATGATGTTCCGGTTTCCTTGGATCGTCAGCTTATAGACTTCCCTATCACTCAATTTTTCTTCGGCCTTCCAGTTGAAATTCCAACCTCCCTTTCGTGTTACGCCCTTCAGATCTTCTTTAGTTACGGCTATTACTTCGGTTTCAAAGCTGTCGCCGGAAATGGTATTTACAATACTATTGGTAAGTCTATCTATTTGAATACCAATATGATACTTTGATTTGGTCACCGTAAGCAAATTTACTAATAATATGTTCATTTGCTGGACTTAAATGGATGAAAAAGCGGCACAGTCAAGACTCCGCTTTTTTCCGCCAAGCGGCGACCGGTTATCTGGCATACTAAGAAAGGATCATCCATTAAAAGGAGCGGTAGGATGCCGGATTCGGAGACAACGACAAGACTAATTCTCCCCCAAAACGCCCCCTTAAAACAAAAATCGCCCGCAAATTATTCATTTACAGGCGACTGACTCTTAACTTCGTGGTGTGGGGCGGGATCGAACCGCCGACACAAGGATTTTCAGTCCTTTGCTCTACCGACTGAGCTACCGCACCGCCTTCCGCCTCCGCGCCGGTCGGGTGACCGGGTTGGAATAGGGGGACAAAAATAGGTATTTCAGGCAAAAAATCGAAATAATCGGGGGATAAAAGACTAAAATTCATGGGCTGACGCGACCCGGAGCGCCCCAAAGCCCCGAAGGCACGCCCCTACATCCCATACTCGCTCAAAAACTTGATCCGCATGATCTTCAACTGCTCCCAGGTAAAGTTCCCCTCCGACAACTCCTGTTGCGCCACCTGCAAGCTGCTGGTCTCGCAACTCTTGAAATAATCGATGATCTCATCCTGCTCATACTCGTCGAGCATCTCATCGACCGCATAATTCAGATTGAGCTTGGTGCCGGAAGCCGCGATCGTCTCCATATCCTCAAGTAACGCGTCCAGCCGGAGGTCCTTGTTCTTGGCGATCGTCTCGAGCGGGATCTTCTTATCGACCTGCTGGATGATATACACCTTGTTGACGCTCTTGTTGACGACGCTTTTCATGATGAAGTCATCCGGCTTCTCGATATCGTTCTCGTCCACATACTTTGCGATCAGGTCGATGAAGGGCTTGCCGTATCGCAACGCCTTGCCCTTGCTTATCCCCTGGCACTTCTCGAGCTCGGCGGTTGTCGTGGGATACAGCGTCGCCATATCCTGCAACGACGTCTCGAGAAAGATCACAAACGGCGGGAGGCTTTTCTTCTTCGCCTCCTTCTGCCGCAACTCTTTCAACAGCTCGAAGAGCTTTTCATCCGTCGTACTCGCGGGGGCGGCTTCACCGCCTTCCTCCTCATCATCGGCGTTGGCTTCTTCAAAGAGGTTGTTCAGAACGATCTTGAAGGCGCGGGGTTTCTTCAGAAAATCCTCGCCCTTTTTCGTGATCTTGAGCACGCCATATTCTTCGATGTCCTTTGTCAACAGGTCTTCCAGCAGCAGTTGCCGCATCAGCGAATTCCACATGTGCTCGGGGTCTTCCTTGCCGATCCCGAACTCGGAGATCCCGTCATGCCGGAACATCTGGATCTGGGGCGTCAGCCGGCCGAGCAGCATATTGATGACATAGCCGGTGGCGAACCGTTCGTCGAGCGCGCGGATCGTCCGGAGGACCTTCACCGCCTTGTCCTTTGCTTCGACCCACTCCTTCGGCTGGCGGCAGTTGTCGCACTCGCCGCAATTCTCGGTATCGTAGCCTTCGCCGAAATAACTCATGAGCACCTTCCGGCGGCAGACCCCGCTCTCCGCAAAGCCGACCATTTCATTGATCAGCTGCGCGCCCACCTCGCGTTCGCTGAGGGGCTTGTCCTTCATGAGGTGCTCGAGCTTGGCGACATCCTTATGCGAATAATATAAGATACAGTTGCCTTCCAGGCCGTCACGCCCGGCGCGGCCGGTTTCCTGGTAGTAATTTTCGATCGACTTGGGGATATTGAAATGGATGACGAACCGGATGTCCGGCTTGTCGATCCCCATCCCGAACGCGATCGTCGCGACGATCACCTGCACATCCTCATTCAAAAAGAGGTCCTGGCGCTCGGCCCGGAGCTTGCTGTCGAGACCGGCATGGTAAGCCACGGCCTTGATCCCGTTGGCGACGAGCATATCCGCCAGCTCTTCGGTCGTCTTCCGGTTGAGCGTATAGATGATCCCGCTTTTTCCTTTTTGCTGAACGATATACCGGACGATGCTTTTTATCGTCTGGTCCTTCTTTATCTTGGGCTGGATCTCGTAATAGAGGTTTGGCCGGTTGAACGAGGAGATAAAAATATTCGGCTCGCGGAGGCCAAGGTTCTTGATAATATCGCTTTTTACCTTTGGCGTGGCGGTGGCGGTCAGCGCGATCACCGGGACGCCGGGATTGATCTGGTCCATCATCTCGCGCAGCCGCCGGTATTCCGGGCGGAAATCATGCCCCCATTCGGAGATACAGTGCGCCTCATCCACGGCGAAAAAGGAAATGGTCAGATCGCTGAAAAACTCCATGTTTTCCTGCTTCGTCAGCGTTTCCGGGGCGACATACAACAGTTTGGTATGACCGCTGAGGAGGTCTTCATGGACCTCGCGGATCTGCTTCTTATTGAGGGTGGAGTTGAGGAAATGCGCGACATTGTCCTTGTCGCTGTAGCTGCGGACGAGGTCGACCTGGTTCTTCATCAGCGCGATCAGCGGGCTGACGATGATCGCGACGCCCTCGCTGATGATGGCGGGAAGCTGGTAGCACAGGCTTTTGCCACCGCCGGTGGGCATGATGACAAAGGTATCTTTACCGGATAATAAGCTTTGGATGATCGCATCCTGGTTGTCCTTGAACGAATCGAAGCCGAAATGATCCTGCAGATGCGATAACAGAGTGCTGGACGGTTCAGGTTTGTTTTTGGCAGATTTTCTATTTGCTGCGGCCTTGGGTGTTCTTGTGGAGGTTTTTTTTGTTTCGGTTGTTGCCATTCTTCAATAATTTTCTTTCTCACAGAGGTCGGCGAAGTTACAAAAAATCGCCCCATGGGCCTAGCGCATTGTGTTAAAATTCCCCCCCGGATCGAAGACATGCGGAAAAACATAATGTATCATTTTGAACAAATCGAGCTGTATGTTGTTCTCGGTCAGCCGGTTGCAGCGCATGATCCGCAAAAGTTCTATAAAAGATATAAATACCGCTGCAAAAGGTGATGGAAGGTTGTAGGTTTGCGACTTCAAAACCCGGGGGAAACCCGGTAAATCCAATGGGTAGGGGCAAAAACATTATCGAAATAGGGAAAGCTACCATCCAAAAGGAAGCTGCTTCGGTCGCTGCCCTGGAAGAATTGCTGGACGATCAATTTGTAAAAGCCGTGGAGCTGATCCACGCCTCAACCGGCCGGGTGGTCGTCAGCGGGATCGGCAAAAGCGCCATCGTCGCGCAAAAGATCGTCGCCACCCTGAATTCCACCGGGACGCCGGCCGCCTTTCTCCACGCCGCGGACGCCATCCACGGCGACCTCGGGATGATCCAGACCGGCGATGTGGTGATGCTGGTCAGCAAAAGCGGCGAAAGCCCGGAGATCAAAATGCTCCTCTCCCTGATCCGGGGTTTTGGCAACCCGCTGATCGGGATGGTCGGCAACCTGCAGTCAGGCCTCGCCCGGCAGTCGGATATTGTGCTGAATGCGTATGTAGCCCAGGAGGCCTGTCTGAACAACCTGGCGCCGACCAGCAGCACCACCGTGCAGATGGTACTCGGCGACGCGCTGGCGGTGGCCCTGATGGAAGTCCGCGGATTCGGCACAGAAGACTTCGCCCGCTTCCACCCCGGCGGCACCCTGGGCAAAAAACTTTACCTCCGGGTACAGGAGTTGTATACGCACAACGAGAAACCCTGCGTCAGCACGACGACCTCGCTCCGGGACCTCATCATCGAGATCACGTCAAAACGGCTTGGCGCGACGGCGGTGACCGACGCGGCAGGCAAATTGCTGGGGATCATCACGGACGGGGACCTGCGGCGGATGCTGGAACAAAACGGGTTGAAGGAGACGACGACCGCCGGGGACATCATGACCAGAAGCCCGAAGACGATCGAAGCGGACGCGCTGGCGGTCGAAGCCCTCGACCTGATGCGAACGCACGACATCACCCGCCTCGTAGTGACGAACGGAACCCAATATCTTGGTTTTATCGATCTCAATAACTTAATTCGAGAAGGCATAATATGAACAAGCATAATTATGTGGTCATCATGGCGGGCGGGATCGGCAGCCGCTTCTGGCCGATGAGCCGCCAGGATTTCCCAAAGCAGTTCCTCGATATCCTCAACACCGGCAAGACCCTGATCCAATGGACATACGAGCGCTTTGCCTCTTTTATCCCCGTAAAAAATATTTACGTCGTCACTTCCCAGGAATACGCGGCGATCGTCCGCGAACAACTGCCGAACCTTCCGCCGGAAAATATCCTGGGGGAACCCTCGCGGAAGAACACCGCGCCCTGTATCGCCTATATGTCCTTCAAGCTGCAACAGCTGGACCCGAAGGCTTCGCTGATCGTGGCGCCGGCGGACCACCTGATCCTCGACAAAACGGCCTTTACAAAAGTGTGTCTCGAATCGCTCGACTTTGTCAATAAACACAGCGCCTTTATCACGCTGGGTATCAAACCGACCTATCCGAATACGGGCTACGGTTATATCCAGCACGACCAGTATTCCGTCTCGGACAACGTCTATAAGGTGAAGACCTTTACGGAAAAACCAAACCTGGAGCTGGCCAAGACCTTCCTGGCCAGCGGCGACTTCCTCTGGAACGCGGGTATCTTCGTCTGGCAGGTGAAGACGATCATCGCGGCCTTTGAAAAATACCTGCCGGAGATGTATGACGTGTTCGCATCCGAACGGGATAAGTTCAACACCCCGGCGGAAAAAAAGGCGCTCGACCACATCTATCCGTTATGCACCAATATCTCGATCGACTTCGGCATCATGGAAAAGGCGGACAATGTATACGTCATCCCCTCGTCCTTTGGCTGGAGCGACCTCGGGACGTGGAACAGCGCCTACGAGAACCTCGAAAAAGACGACCGGGATAACGCGGTCGCCGGCGACAACGTGATCATCATCGACGCCGCGCATTGTATGGTACATGCCCCGAATGACAAACTACTTCTTCTGCAGGGCCTCGACAATTTTATCGTCGTGGACACCCCCGACGTGCTGTTGATCTGCCAACGCGAAAAAGAACAGGAAATCAAAGAATATGTTGCCGAGGTAAGACGAAACAAGGGAGATCAGTATCTTTAGACCTCGGGCGCCCGGGGACCGGGCGCCCGAATACCATAATGTCTCCCCACCCGCTGCATACCATTCTCTTTCTCGATATCGAAACGGTGTCGCAGTATCCCGTCTTTTCCGACCTGTCGCCGGAATGGCAGGACCTGTGGCGGCATAAAGCCGAGAGCCTCATCCGAGACAAGGCGCCGGTCACCCCGGAAGAGCTGTACGGCCGCGCCGCGATCTATGCGGAGTTCGGGAAGATCATCTGTATCAGTTGCGGGGTGTTGTCGGGGCCGCCGGCGGAGCGGAAGCTGCTGCTGAAATCCTTTAGCGGCCACGACGAAAAAGACGTGCTGATGCGTTTTTACGACCTGCTGCATAAATGGGGATCGGAAGGCCAGAAATTCCTCTGCGCCCACAACGGCAAGGACTTCGATTTTCCCTATCTCTGCCGCCGCCTCATCATCCATGGCATAAGCCTTCCTTCCGTACTGAGCCTCGCCGGAAAAAAGCCGTGGGAGATCCCGCACCTCGACACGATGGAATTGTGGAAGTTCGGCGAATACAAAAGTTATATCTCGCTGAACCTGCTCGCGCATACGCTGGGCATCCCCACGCCGAAGGATGATATCGACGGGAGCCAGGTGGGTGAGGTCTATTGGGTGGAACGCGACCTGCCCCGGATCGTCAACTATTGTCAAAAGGATGTGGTTACCGTCGCCCAGGTCTATCTGCGCCTCCACGGCGAGCGGCTCATCCGGCCTGAAAACGTTGAATTGAGATGATATGATCCAAAGCAAACTTCCCGATGTCGGTACGACCATCTTTACGGTAATGAGCTCGCTGGCGGCCGAGCTGGGCGCGGTCAACCTCGGGCAGGGGTTTCCGGACTATCCCATGAGCGAGGAGCTGGTTTCGCTGGTGTCGCAGGCGATGCGCGAGGGGCATAATCAGTATGTGCACATGAACGGTCTTTTGGCGCTTCGGACCGTGCTGGCGGAAAAGATCGCGGGCCTGTACGGCACGACGGTCGATCCGGAAACGCAGATCACCGTGACACCCGGCGGGACGTATGCGATCTATACGGCACTAACGACTGTTCTGGGCCCGGGGGATGAAGTCATCGTCTTCGAACCGGCCTATGACAGCTATATCCCCAATATCGAGATCAACGGCGCCGTCGCGATCCGGATCGATCTCCGGTTCCCGGATTACCGGATCGACTGGGAGGAGGTGCGGCGGCGGATCACCCCGCGGACGCGGATGATTTTGTTGAATTCCCCGCACAATCCCACGGGGTCGGTGCTGCGGGCGGACGATATGGAGGAGTTGCGCGCCGTCGTGGCGGGCACCGATATCCTCATCCATTCGGATGAAGTGTATGAGCATTTGATCTTTGACGGCATTCCCCACCAGTCGATCCTGCGGTACCCGGAGCTGCTGGATCGGGCATTCGTATCGTTCTCTTTCGGTAAAATATATCACTGCACCGGGTGGAAGCTGGGGTATAGCGTCTCTTCCCCGGCCCTGATGAAGGAGTTCCGGAAGGTGCACCAATTCAATTGTTTTAGCTGCAACGCGCCGATGCAATTCGGGCTGGCGCGGTTTCTCGCCAAAAAAGATTCCTATCTGACCCTTGGCGCCTTTATGCAGCAAAAACGGGATTATTTCGCGCGGCGGATGGCAGCGACGCGTTTTACCGCGTTGCCCTCCTACGGCAGTTATTTTCAGTGTTATCAATACGACCGGATCAGCGACGAGCCCGACGCGGCGTTTGCCATCCGGATCACCAAAGAATATGGCGTGGCGACGATCCCCGTTTCGGTCTTTTATAAATCGGGGAAGGATGACCGCGTGGTGCGGTTTTGTTTTGCAAAAAAAGAGTCCACGCTGGATGCGGCGGTGGAACGGTTAATAAAAATAGTATGAAGAACATCGATACCCTGGTATTCGACCTCGGCGGAGTACTGATCGACTGGAATCCGACCTACCTGTACCGCAAGATCATCCCCGACAAAAAAGAGCGGGAATGGTTCCTGGCCAATATCACCACTCCCGACTGGAACGAAGAGCAGGATGCGGGGCGCAGCCTGCAGGAGGCGACGGAGCTGCTGGTCAGGCGCCACCCGGACCATGAAGCCGCGATCCGCGCCTATTATGACCGGTGGACGGAGATGCTTGGCGGCCCCATCCATGAAACGGTGGAGATCTTTCGCGAGCTGAAAACACGCGCGCAGTTGAAGTTGTATGCGCTCACGAACTGGAGCGCGGAGACATTCCCGGTGGCGCTGGACATGTACGAGTTCCTCCACTGGTTCGATGGCCGCCTCGTGTCGGGGGAAGAAAAGACGCGCAAGCCCTTCCCGGAGATCTACCGGTTGCTGATCGAGCGGTTTGGGATCGTGCCGACCCGGGCGATCTATGTCGACGACAATGAGCGCAACGTACGACCCGCGCGGGAACTCGGGTTTATCGGCATCCATTTCCGGACGCCGGAGCTGTTCCGGGAGGAGTTGGTGGGGTTGGGGGTGTTGCCGAAATAATGTTTGAATCCTGGTTTAGAATAGAACCTCCCGGCCCGGGCTCAGTTGGCCTCCATCTTTTTGATATGCCAGATGCCAAAAGCGCCCTTCGCGGTACATACCGTTACGGTCTTTCCTACCTTGACGCTGTGGTAAAAATCTTCATCGCAGTCGATATCTTTTTTCACGCTGTCGATCAGCAGATGGATGTGATACCCGCTCCAATGGCGGTAAAACAAGTAGTGGGGATTCTTATCGCCGCTCTTGGAAAGAACCGGATAGTCCTTGCAGGTTAATTGCGTGTTGAAGAACCGGCTATTGAACTCCTGCGCAGCCAGCGGCATCAGGTCGATGAAGATAAGAACGACCAAAACGCCGATACTGGATTTCTTCAACTTTTCAAATTTTTTCAGCATCGGGAACTTCCTTTCCAGCCACCATTCAAAGAGCGCACCGATGACGATCCCCAAAAGAACGCCGATCCAGGCCAGCGAGAAATTATCGAGGTTGAAATCCAAAAAAACCCAGGCACTCATCGAGGCGACGGCAAGCACCAGGACAACCGCCTGAACCACTCTGAATCGCAGCGGGGGGGATTCGGGAAAGCTTTTCGTTTGCGGGTGGTGGGGTTGTCTTGGCATATTTAACAAGCAATATTATGGAATTTGACTAAATTTCATTCCCTGTTAAAACCGCGGCCGCTTATGCTAAAAAACTACTTCACCACCGCCTGGCGGAATATCCGGCGCAACCTCACGTATTCCCTCCTCAATGTCTTCGGTCTCGCCCTGGGCATCTGCTCGTGTATAGTCATTTTCCTCGTAACGCACTATGAGTTCAGCACCGACGCCTTCCATCCGGGCGGCAAGCGGATCTACCGGGTGGTCGAAAAGCTCGACATCCCCGGGTTTCACAAGGCCCTGGAACGCGCGAGCGCGCCGCTCGATCTGCCGCAGTCGGCTGCCGGTAAGCTGACCGGTGTCCAAACGCTGGCCTCCTATGTGCTGTATTCGGCGAAAATCGCCGTTCCCGGTGGCGATGATCCAAATCGTAGTTTTGACAACAGCATTTCCGCGACCCACCTTTCCTCCACCATCATCGCGGGCCGCGAGTATTTCCAGCTCTTTCCCTACGACTGGCTGGCGGGCGATCCGGCCTCGGCGCTGGCGGGCCCGAATAAAGTCGTGCTGACCGCGGCAGCGGTGCGGAAATACTTTGGCAATCTCCCGCCGGACCAGGCGATGGGCCGGACCCTTGTCTTTAACGACACCCTGCCGGCGCAGGTTACGGGTATCCTGAAAGACTGGACCGATCCGACCGACAACCCGTTCACGGAATTTATTTCCCGCAGCAGCCCGCACCAGCCAAGCGAAGCGGAACTGCAGGCGGGGCAGCGGCCCGTCATGAGCCCGTTCTCATCCCGGGCCTATCTCCTGTTAGCCCCCGGCGCCTCGCCGGCGAGCGTGAACGCGCAGTTGCATTCCATTGCCCAACTACGCGCGGAGCCTCCGGGTTTCAAATACGATCTTGTGCTCCAGCCCCTGGCCGATATCCATTTTAACGACAAGGTCAATGACGGCCTCGTCAAAGCGCATACCCCCACGTTGTTTGCGCTGATGGGGATCGCGGTCTTCATCCTCCTGCTGGCGGCGATCAATTTTATCAATCTCTCCACCGCCCTCTCCATTCGCCGAAGCAAAGAGATCGGCGTCCGGAAGGTGATGGGCGGCAGCCGCCGCAGCATCACGCTGCAGTTCCTGACGGAGACCTTTTTACTGACGCTCGCCGCGCTGCTGATCGCGGCCCTGGCGGTGCGGCCGGTATTGGGCGCATTCGGCAATTTTATTCCCGGCGGGGTCAGCGCGCACCTTTTCGATTCCGTCAACGGCATCTTCCTACTGCTGCTGGCCGTTGCCGTGACATTGCTCGCGGGGATGTACCCGGCGCGGGTCCTATCCGGCTATGTTCCCGTGGTCAGCCTGAAGGGCCCGGCGGCAACGCAGGGTGGCAGGGGCTGGAATATCCGGAAAGCACTGATCGTTTTCCAGTTTACGATCTCCCTCATCTTTATCATCAGCACCGTCATCGTCAGCCGCCAGATCGATTATATGCGGACGCAAGATATCGGGTTCAATACCGACGCCATCATTACCCTTCCCGGCGGGCCGAGGGACTCTACCTCAAAACCGGCGCTGTTCGCGGACCGGCTGCGGCTCCTGCCCGGTATCACCAACGTCGCGCGCCAGGCCTTTGCACCGATCAGCCAGATGGGGATCAGCGGCGAGCAGGGATACAAAGGTAAAAATGGGCGCGAGATCCAGCCCACCCTGCAGGTCGGCGATTCCAATTATATCCGTCTTTACGGCATTCACCTGCTCGCGGGTAGAAATCTCGTCGAAGGCATTCGCCGCGACAGCCTGCAGGAATTGATCGTCAATGAATCGATGATGAAGGCCGTGGGATTCAGGACGCCGGCGGAGGCCGTAGGACAAATCCTTTCCTACGGCGATCAGCGCTATCCCATCGTCGGCGTCGTGGCGGACTATCATGAAGGCTCCTACAGGATGGCCATAAGGCCACTCGTTCTTTATGACATGGCGCCCATGGAGGATAATGTCGGGGTGAAGCTGGCCTCTACCGGCAAATCGATCCCCGCGGTGAAGAATACCCTGGCGCGGATCGCGCAGACCTGGAAGGAAATGTATCCGGGCACCCCCTTTACCTACAGCTTCCTGGATGACTCGATCGCCGCCATGTACGCCAAAGAAGAAAAGACCGAAACGCTGATCAACGTGGCATCGGCCATCGCGATCGTTATTTCCTGCATGGGGCTCTTCGGGCTTTCGCTCTTCTCGACGGGACAGCGGAGCAAAGAGATCAGCATCCGCAAGGTCCTTGGCGCGAGCGTGACGAGCATTGCGTCCTTGCTTACGCGGGATATCGTCTTTTTTATCGGCCTTTCGCTGGTCATCGCTTCGCCGGTCGCCTGGTATTTTACCCACCGGTGGCTCCAGGATTACCAATATCGGGCGGCGGTGAGCTTGTGGGCCTTCCTGTTGCCGGGGGTGCTTGTTCTATTGCTGGGGATATTGACGGTGAGCTTTACGACGATCCGGGCGGCGAGGGCGAATCCGGTGAAGAACTTGCGGTCGGAGTGAGGCGATAAATTTTATCCAGTTCCTGAGCCAGGAGGCCACTAAACGCAATGCCGTGGATATGAAAGAAATAGGAGTCGTCTTAGCTTTTCTGACAACAACAGCGATGTCTTTTGGACAGCATTTTGATTATAAGGTCAACCCACCCAATGATTATCATCGCCTGGGAACAGCCCAGAAAAACATGGACACGCTTAGTTTATGGAATTATCGTTTGGATTTAACCTATGTTCCTGCACGTCACGACTCGGCGACACCTTTGGGTTTTATCCGTTTTTGGCGGATCAAGCCCATTGCGAACGACCCTATATTGAATGAGCAGGCCCCGCCGCCGGGGATCAATTTTGAAATTTTCGATATCAGAGACTCTTCTTTCTGTTATCGAAGTGCCCATAATGCAATATTCTATTCGAGTTGTGTGCCGCCAAATGTTGGCGGGGACGTATTTGTCATCGGGAAGTTCATCTTTTTGAATAGGAGTGCTTGTGTTCATTGCGGATCAGCCGGCGCCCCGCATGTTGACTATTGCAGGCCTGTCATAAATTTTATTTTTAAAACGTTAGCCGACAGCGACATTTCAACCTTAGCTGATATTGTGCGGTATCTGCCCATAAGATCAGGAAGACAATCGTAATGAGAAATAAAATGCCCCGCCGCAGTAAAACATCGGGTTCAGTCGTTTTCGTGATCCTATTTTTTACCCTGCTCTGCTTACTCCTATACAGTGGAAATTCACCGCGGCTATACATAGCAGATATAATAAAGGGATACAGGGGAGTGATCACAAAAAAATATTTTTTACATGGGACCCACCTCGAGATAAAAACATCCGACGGGGAAGACCTGGACATCACCCCGTTGTCCGATACGTTGAGGAAAGTCAGCGCCGTCGGGGACAGCATCGAAAAGATGCCGAACGATGACTATGTCATTTTGAAGAGGGGGGCGATCAGGCAACGGCTTCTCTATATGTATATACCCGATAATATCAGAAATGACCACCGTTGGCCGGAAGAATGGAAAGACAAATGGTATGACACAAGATGAGGATTTGGCGCGCGGGCGCCCTATTTCAACAACTGATAGGCAATAAAACTACCCAGGTAGGCCAGCCCGGTCATATAGACCACCTGGATGGCGGGCCATTTCCAGCTGCGCGTTTCGCGGCGGACGACCGCCAGCGTACTCATACACTGCATGGCCAGCACATAGAATATCATCAACGAGACACCGGTGGCCAGGGTATAGACGGGCGTGCCATCTTCGCGGCGGGCCGAGGCCATACGCTGGCGCAGGGTCTGCCGATCGGCGTCCTTTCCGCCTTCGACGCTGTACAGCGTGGCCATGGTGCCGACAAAGACTTCGCGCGCGGCAAACGAGGTGATCAGCGCGATCCCGATCTTCCAGTCATAACCCAGCGGCCGGATGACCGGTTCCATGACCTTTCCGAGGTGACCCGCATACGAACGTTCGAGTTTGGCCGACGAGGTGCCGGCGGTACTCACGCCGGGGCCAAAGGAGCTGAGCGCCCAGAGGATCAGGCTGATCACGATGATCACCTTCCCCGCGTCGGTGACAAAGATGCGGGCCTTGTTGATCATGGTCACGACGATATTGTTCCAGCGGGGAGCCCGGTACATCGGGAGTTCGAGGATAAAAAAACTCTTCTCCTTTAGCCGGATAAACCATTTGGCGACATAGCTGACGACCATCGCCATCCCCAGCCCCAGCATATACAGCCCCATCATGACCAAACCCTGCAGGCCAAAGATGCCCAACACCTCCTTCCGCGGGATGACCAGCCCGATCAGGATGGTGTATACCGGCAGGCGGGCGCTGCAGCTCATCAGCGGGGTAATGAGGATCGTGAGCAGCCGTTCTTTTTTGTTCTCGATGTTCCGGGCGCTCATGATGGCGGGGACGGCGCACGCAAAGCCGCTGATCATGGGCATCACGCTCTTCCCGTTCAGTCCCACTTTTCGCATGAGCTTATCCGTTAGAAAACTGATCCGGGCCATATAGCCGGTGTCTTCGAGGATCGTGATGAGCCCGAAGAGGATCATGATCTGCGGGACAAAGACAAGGATGCCGCTGAGACCGGCCAGCAGGCCGTTGACGAGGAGGTTGCTCCACCAGGCCGCCGGGAGCGTTTGCCCCAGCCAGCCGCCGACGCGGGAGAACGACCAGTCGATGGCATCCATCGGGAACTGCGCCAGCCAGAAAACACTCTGGAACAGCAGGAACAGCACGACCAGCAGAATGATATACCCCCAGGTCCGGTCCAGGAACAGCTTGTCGAGCCGTTCGGTGAACAGGGTCTTTTGCAGCGGGTCGGGCTCCGCGACGGTGTGCTGCATGATCGTCTTTATCCGCGAATACCGTTGCAGGATCTCGTCCGCCTGGATGCGGGTATGGTTGAACTGGTGATCGGTCTCGATCCGTTCCACCCCGTGCTGCAGTGCCGGTGTGAAGTTGAAATGCTCGTGGTTGATCAGGTAGTGGATGGCGGTATAGTCGCTGATATGCGGGAACAGCGCTTGCACGTCCCGGATGGCTCCGGCCGCGAGGTGGTGGTTGGAGATAAAGTCGCGGGGCTGGGCCTGGTGGAGCTGACGGGCGCGCCACTCGACGATCTTCTTCAGCTGCGGAATGCCCTTGTTCTTGCGGGGGTTGACGACGACGACGGGGATGCCCAACTCGCGTTCGAGGCCCTCGACATCGATCTCGATCCCTTTTTTGCCCGCCAGGTCCATCATCGTCAGCGCGACGACGACGGGGATCTTGAGGTCGATGATCTGCGAGCAGAACAGGAGGTTTCGTTTGAGGTTGCTCGCGTCCACCAGCAGGATGACCATATCGGCGCGGACCGCGGGGTCCTGGTTGAGCAGGACCTTATAGGTCACCCATTCGTCCGCCCGTTTTGGATACAGGCTGTAGGTTCCGGGGAGGTCGATGATGGTGGCCTGGATGTCGTTCGCGAGCGAGGTGGACCCGCTTTTTTTATCCACGGTGACGCCCGGAAAGTTGCCTACTTTCTGGTTGAGACCGGTCAGGGCGTTAAAGAGGGAGCTTTTCCCGCTGTTCGGATTGCCAACGAGGGCAATATGGATATTTTGTTTTACCATGTAAAACCGGGCGAGCCCGGCTAAAGAGGGCAAAGGTAGGCGGTTGGGGAGTACCCCGGTTACGAAATGAGGAACTTACCGGATTACTCATCGCTTTCGCCTGCCGCCCCCGATGCATACGCCGAGCTTGAGGCCGATGTAGCTCGCATCGTTTGCGACGAAATTGTATTCTGCGGCAATCCGGAGATGCCCGAATTCGAATCCCGCACGCACCATTCCGCCAAACTGAGAAGTGTAGGGTACGGATCCGATGCCGTTGCTTGTCGTGGTGGAATCTACTTCCGCCGTCGAGTATATCCCTGCACCTCCGCCGATAAATGGCCTGAATCGGTTGTTCGTAAAATAATAGTCCATTGTCAGGATATAGGACAGATTCGCCTTTGCCGTGCTGTTGCTGGAATTGGTACTACCGTGGTATAAATGTGCCGTGACAGCCGCCTCGACCCGAATCCCGATGGCCAATGGGTCGACAACGGCAAATTTGGGTTCGATGGCAAACAAGGCGCCGCCGCTAAAGGAATTGCCAGCCGAAGACGCCGACGAGCCTTGAGGAATCGCATAACCACCACTGATGTCTACCTTAAAAACCTTGAATTTGCGGGTCGAAATGGTGCTGTCCTGTGCAAAGCCCGCCCTGGCACAAAGAAGTGCCATGAGAAAAACAATCGCCTTTTTCATGTAAATAGTGGGTAATTAGGGGTTAAATAATAAGCCGGAAACGACGGTGCTCAATCGGCGTGAAAGGATCGTTAAAGGTCTAATGATCAAAGCGAAACAAGCATACCTTTTTACTAATGGGAAGATAGGCATTTCCGCGGCTGATACGCTGTACGGATTGTTATTGCTTTGTTAACCATACGTTAACCCCATCAGTTTCGGTGGAATGATATCCAACGGAATTGACT
>DATJWK010000031.1:0-30296 GCA_035501395.1 Puia sp. | reverse complement strand
GGAGGTGATGACCGAAGCGGCTCTCGCCATATCGATCAGTCCCCAGCCGAATGCATAGTCGGGGCCCGGATAAAGCCCCGCCTCGTCGGCGGTATGGATCAGCAGCGCCTTCAGGGTCGAAGAATGCATAAAGACGCTGTGGAGTTTGGAATAATATTCCTGCAGCAGCATGCCGGAGCCCGTCGCCGCCGGAGTGGCCATGGACGTGCCGCTGTAAATATCGTATGCGTTGTCGGACGTGGAGATGCTTGAGAGAACATTCACGCCGTCAGCCACCAGGTCCGGTTTGATCCGCCCGTCACCGGTTGGCCCGATGCTCGAGAATCCGGCCAGCACCACGTCCGACGGCCGGGAGTACCCACCGGGGATCGGCTGGACCGCACCGAGCACCAGGATGTCCTTTGCGTTGCCATAGGTCGCGATCGTCATATAGCCGGCATTGCTGCTGATACTCGAGCTCGAGTTTAAGGCCGGCCGGGGCCCGGCGTTATACAGGTTGCCCTGGGCATTATAGCGGAAATAGTTCGTCCCGGCCGGCGGCCCCGTATCCCCGCGGTTATTACCGCCGGCCTTACAGATCAGGTAATACGGATTGGAGTAGGCGAGCGAATCCCACAATTTGGTTTCGCTGTCATACAGGCCGAAGCTGATGTCCACGGTATCCCCGGGATTGCCATACCAGTCCCATTGGTTGGCGTTCGTGCCGTCCGGGTTCCAGCCGGCGACGGTGGCATAGGAATGGTTGGAAAGCAGTAAGCCCTGCTGGGCAGCCGCACCCATTTCTGCGACATCGTTATAGAAATCATAGCATTGGAGCAGCTGTTCACCATAGGACATGCCTTTGGCAACGGGGTTGACGCCTGCCGCGATCATCGTTCCGGAGACATGGGTGGAGTGGTCGCTAAGTGTTGTGGAATTGTCGACCTGGATCACCCGGCCGGTCAGCTCGACGTGTGTCGGCCGCACCAGCCCTTCATCCCAGATCGCTATTTTACCTTTGATATTGTCGGAAGAGCCGCTGAGCGACAGCTTCAGGGCGCCGCCCGGCCAAAGCTGGCTGGTCCTGATCGTGGCAGCGGAAATAATATTGTCAACGGTGGTGATATAGACGGGCTTGCCGAATCCGTCGATGCCATGAAGATAAAGGTTATGGCCCTTTTTGCCGGTGATGACCAACGGCCATCCCTTTTGAAGCGCGGTCTGTGTCAGTTGCTGCTGCCCGGCCAGGCTTTTTAACTGCAGATCCTGGACGGTTCGTTGGAGATTCGGGATATTTGTGGTCGGCACCTGGGCACGTGCAGCGGGTCCTAAGAGTACGAAAATGGATAGGGCTGCGGGTAGGAAGAGTAAGGACGGGACCTTGCTTCGGTTCATAAGCGTTTTTTAAATACTTTTTTCTAAAATTACAGTTTTTATGGACTTTTCCGCGTTTATTATGGTCGTCGCGATCCCGGTTTTTGCACTCTGTCAACCGCTGAATCCCGGTCGTCAAAGACCCATTCAACAAACAGGAATCAGAGGTCAGGTCCATCTTCTTTCCGGGAATCGCATGCCATCACCTCCCCGCCGCTCCGGCGACACGATCCGGCATCCGCCGGAAGGCCCGGGTGTGAAGGGTACGGTCTGTGTTTTTGAGCTGACCAACGACAGCCAGGTTACCCGCCGGGGTACTTCCCCCTGGTGCGAGGCCGTCCATACGCGGTTGGTCCGGCAAGTCGATACCGATGACAAGGGAAATTTCAGTATTCCGCTCCCTCCGGGGACTTACTCTGTCTTCACAAAAAAGGGTGGTCTGTTCTATGCCTCCCGGAGGGATCAACTGAACAATATCGCACCCGTAAAAGTGCTACCGGGGAAAATGACCCGGGTAGATTGCGGCGTAGAGTCCAACCAGAAAGTAGTTTACTAGGATTTACGTGGATTTGAAGGCATCGGTTGCTTGAACGGGTGGTCAGGGTGCCGGGATTTCCGTGCTTTTGCGTATCTTTGCAGCAGGAATGAACAGTGAGGCTCTCCTTGGATCATTTGTACACTCACCCCGCCTTTTTCAGTTGGCGGACAGGCTCTTATTGTCTACCCCCCAGCGGATCGCCTGCCGTAACCTTCAGGGAAGCAGCCCCGCCTTTCTGATCGCCGCCATTTTTCAACAGGAGACTACCCGCCAGCTTAACCACCTCGTGGTTTGCGAAGATGCCGAAGCCGCGGCCTATTTCCACAACACCGTTGAGAATCTGACCGGGGCGCTGGATCTCTTTTATTTTCCTTCCAGCTTCAAGAATAAAAAGAACTACCGGCTTCTCAACAGCAGTCATGTCATGCTCCGCACCGAAACGCTGACCCGGCTAACCGCGGCCAGGGGGGCCGGCAGGAAACTCATCATCACCTATCCGGAAGCGCTTTTTGAGAAAGTTGTGCTGCCTTCAACCTTGTCGGGGAATATCATTTCGATAAAGGCCGGCGACAATCTGGATCTGAACGGGCTTTTGGGTACGCTGGTGGATAAAGGGTTCGAACGCACGGATTTCGTCTACGAGCCCGGGCAGTTCGCGCTTCGCGGCGGCATCCTCGATATCTACTCTTTTGGGAATGAAAAACCTTACCGGGTCGAATTATTCGGGAACGACGTGGATTCCATTCGAATCTTCGACCCGGAGACCCAGATGAGCGAACGCAGATTATTGCAGGTCACCATTATTCCAAACGTGGATAACCGGCCGGATAGCGGAGAAAAGATCTCCCTCCTGCAATTCCTGCCCGAGAACACCGTGGTCTGGATGCAGGACTGGGCCTTTACCCGGGAACGGCTGGTCATGCAGGAGGAGGAGCTGCAACAATACCTTCACCTTCTGGAAACCGCAGCCGTTCCGCCGGCCTCCCAGCGACCGCAGAAGGGGGTCCGGCCGACCTCAAACGATGAAGACGAAGATAAGATGGAGAAGACGGCCGTTACGGCCGATGAATTTGTCACTGCAAAAACCGTTGCCGAGGAGTTGACCCGCTTTCATATCGTTGAATTCGGTCCGGGGGCGGGGCCGTCGACGCTTCCGCCCGCCGGTCCGTCGGCTCATGCCCCGGCCGCGCCGTTTTTGCTCGAATTTCACACCCGCGCCCAACCGGCCTTTAATCGCCAGTTCGACCTGCTGATAAAAGATCTAAAGTCCTGGGAGGCGAAGAAATATACGCTTTGTCTGTTTGCGGAAAATCCCCGCCAGCTGGAACGCCTCCGCACCATCTTCGAGGACCTGCATGCGGAAATAACTTTCCAGCCGATCCCGCAGTCCATCCACGAAGGCTTTATCGAAGAGGACCTTAAGATCGTCTGCTATACCGATCACCAGATCTTCCAGCGCTATCACAAATACAAGGTCAAGCAGGCGTACAACAAGAACAAGGCGATCACGCTACGGACCCTTCGCGAATTGCAGCCGGGAGACTATGTGACGCATATCGACCATGGGGTTGGGGTCTATAGCGGCTTGCAAAAGATCGAAGTGAATGGCCGCCTGCAGGAAGCCGTCCGTATCATCTATAAGGACAGTGACATCCTGTATGTCAATATCAATTCGCTGCACAAGATATCGAAATACACCGGCAAGGAAGGTTCGGTGCCGAAGGTCAACAAGCTAGGCAGCGATGCCTGGCAGAAACTCAAGGAAAAGACAAAGACGCGGGTAAAGGAGATCGCCTTCGACCTCATAAAACTCTATGCGCAGCGCAAGGCTGAAAAGGGTTTTGCCTATACTCCGGACAACTATATGCAGACGGAACTGGAGGCCTCCTTTATTTATGAGGATACGCCCGACCAAAGCAAAGCGACCGCGGATGTGAAGAAGGATATGGAAGCGCCGGCGCCGATGGACCGGCTGGTTTGCGGCGACGTCGGATTTGGCAAGACCGAGGTGGCGATCCGTGCGGCTTTCAAAGCCTGCTGCGACAACAAGCAGGTAGCCGTGCTGGTTCCGACGACCATCCTTGCCTTTCAGCACTACAAGACATTCAGCGACCGGCTCAGGGACTTTCCGGTGCGGGTGGATTATATCAACCGGTTCAAATCAACCAGGGAAAAGAAGGAGACGCTAAAGCAACTGGAGGAAGGTAAAATAAATATCATCATCGGCACGCATGCGATCCTTGGCAAGGACGTCAAGTTCAAGGACCTTGGGTTGCTCGTCGTCGACGAGGAACAGAAGTTCGGCGTTGCGCACAAGGAGAAAATAAAAACGTTGCGGACCCACGTGGACTGTCTGACCCTGACGGCAACGCCCATCCCCCGCACCCTCCATTTCAGTCTTATGGGCGCGCGGGACCTGAGCATCATCAACACGCCGCCGCCAAACCGTCAACCGATACAGACCGAGCTTCACGGTTATAATGAGGACTTTATCCGCGATGCGATCTACTATGAAACAGAGCGCGGCGGCCAGGTATTTTTTATTTACAACCGGGTGCAGGGTCTGGCGGAGATGACATCGATCATCCGGGGGCTTTGTCCCGACCTGAGCATCGGCTATGCCCACGGGCAGATGGAAGGCCATGACCTGGAAGACAGGATACTGAATTTTATCGACCGGAAATATGACGTGCTGGTCTGCACCAATATCGTCGAGAGCGGGGTGGATATCCCGAATGTGAATACCATCATCGTCAACAATGCCCACCAGTTCGGGCTTAGCGACCTGCATCAGCTACGCGGACGGGCCGGTCGCAGCAACAAGAAAGCGTTTTGCTATCTCCTCGCGCCCTCGCTTGCCACGCTCCCCGCGGATTCGAGGAAGCGGCTCCAGACGCTCGAACAGCACAGCGACCTCGGCAGCGGCTTCCAGATCGCCATGCGTGATCTCGATATCCGCGGCGCCGGCAACCTCCTCGGCGGCGAACAGAGCGGTTTCATGGTGGAGATCGGGTTCGAGATGTACCAGAAGGTCCTCGACGAAGCCATCCGGGAACTAAAGCGGACCGAATTCCGGGAATTGTTCAAAGAGGAGATCGCCAAACAGGAAGATTATGTCCAGGATTGTACGATCGATACCGACCTCGAGATCCTGATCCCCGACGGCTATGTCGAGAGCATCACCGAGCGGCTTTCGCTCTATACGCGGCTGGATAATTGCGAGAACGAGGTGGAACTCGAAGCGCTGCACGGAGAAATGATCGACCGCTTTGGGCCCATCCCGCCGCAGGTGGATGACCTCTTCGATACCGTCCGGATCCGGAAACTGGCGGTCAGCCTCGGTTTTGAGAAGCTTATCCTGAAACAGGAGGACCTGCGGTGTTACTTTGTCGACAAACCCGACTCTCCTTATTTCGAATCGGAAACGTTCAAGCTCATCCTTGAATATCTTCAAAAGCATACCAACAAGGCCAAACTTAAACAAGCAGGAAAGCATTTCCTGCTCGTGGTGGACGATATCCGGTCGATGACCAATCTCCTTGCCTTTCTGAAACGAATGGCAAATTTTGTACTTGCCGACGGCGTACCCGCATAGCGGGCGGGTCTGACGCGCGTTAAAAAAATTCGGTATATTCGGGGACGCCAAACTACACACCCATGCCGGAAGAATACCCCTTATTCACACCAACCAGCGACGACCGGGTCCTGGCGATGCTTTCGCACATCCTCGCCATCGTCGGCGGTCTCGGGTTTATCCCGCCTCTCATTATCTGGGCTATCAAGAAGGACGATCCCAATGCTTCATTCGTCACGGAAAATGCGAAGGAGTCGCTAAACTTTCAGCTCACGGTACTCATCCTGTTGTTTATCGGCTTCTGCCTGATATGGGTGTTCCTGCTTGGATTGGCCCTCATATGGATCGTCGGGATCGCGAACCTCATACTCGTCATCATCGCGACGGTACGAACCAATGAGGGAAAGATCTACCGGTATCCCTTCAATTTCCACCTGATAAAATAGGGTTCAGAGTTCCTTCTCCATCACGAAATGCGGGATCGTCACCTCCACGAATTCATCACCCGTGATATGATAGCCGAGTTTCTGATAGAAACCGACGGCCGTCGAACGCGCATGCATGCAGAGCCGTTTGAATCCGAGGTCGCGCGCAATATTCTCCGCAAAGATCATCAGGGCCCGGCCGACGCCCTTGCCCTGCATATTATTGGGGACCGCCATCTGCCGGAGTCTGACAGTGAGGGGATCTATTTTGGTCATGAGGCAACAACCCAGTATCCGGTCATCCTCGAATGCGCCCATCAGGATGTCTTCTTTTTCCTGCTCCAGTTCCGTCGCATCAAAGGCAAGCCCGAGCGGCTTGCGCAGGATCTCGTTGCGCAATTGTACCATTTGCTGGTATTCCTTCGTTCCATGGTCAATCATCCTAAGCGCCATAAAAGACCCGTTTTTACCCGGCTCCGACACCCATTTTTGGCCGGGAGGCCGAAGTTATAGAAAAAGCGCTAAAGTCCGGCCTGATTTGGGTTTGGTCGGGGCAAACCCTCATTTTGAAAATTAAAAATGGCTTGTTTGTTTGGTTTAGCCCAATTTTAATACATTTGCAGCCGTATAACTAATAAAAAATCAAATAAGCTATGTCGGACATCGCTACAAGAGTAAAGAAAATAATAGTGGACAAGCTCGGGGTGGAAGAAGCTGAAGTGACAAATGAAGCCTCTTTTACCAATGATCTCGGTGCAGATTCGCTGGACACCGTTGAACTGATCATGGAGTTTGAAAAGGAATTCAATATCTCCATTCCGGATGAACAGGCTGAGACCATTACCACTGTAGGTCAGGCCATTGCTTACCTGGAGGAACATGCCAAGTAAGCTGAAACTACAATCGTAATTTCTGGTTCGCTGCAATAAATTTATTGGATCCGCCTTTTCAAGCACTGGGCTTAGAAGGCGGATTTATCCTTAAAGTCCTATATGCATTTGAAACGAGTCGTCATAACGGGGATCGGCGCTCTCACACCAATCGGAAACTCCACGAGGGACTACTGGGAGGCCTTGCTGGGCGGCGTCTCCGGTGCAGGTCCGATCACCTTGTTCGACGCCTCAAAATTCAAGACCCGTTTTGCCTGTGAATTAAAGGGATTCGACCCGCTCCAATACCTGGACAGAAAGGAATCGCGCAAGGTCGACCGGTATACGCAGATCGCGCTGGCGGCCAGCGATGAGGCCGTTCGTGACGCCGGGATCGATCAGGATAAGATAAACCCCGACCGGGTTGGTGTCGTTTTTGCCAGCGGGATCGGCGGCCTGATCACTTTCCAGGATGAGGTGATCAATTTTGCAAAAGGTGACGGCACGCCGCGTTTCAACCCCTTTTTTATTCCAAAAATGATCCTCGATATCGCGGCCGGTCATATTTCGATGCGGCACGGGTACCGTGGTCCGAATTTTGCCGTCACGAGCGCCTGCGCCTCTTCCACCAACGCGATGATGGAGGCATTCAACCTGCTCCGCCTCGGTATGGCGGACGTGATCGTTACGGGCGGTTCCGAAGCCGTGGTAAGCGAGTCCGGTATCGGCGGGTTCAACGCGATGAAAGCGCTGAGCGAACGGAACGACGATGCCGGTAGTGCAAGCCGGCCGTATGACAAGGACCGTGACGGGTTTGTCATGGGAGAAGCCGCCGGAGTACTCGTGCTGGAGGACCTCGAACATGCGAAGGCCCGCGGCGCAAAAATCTATTGCGAAATAGCCGGTTGTGGGGCCACGGCCGACGCCTATCATCTGACCGCTCCCCATCCGGAAGGGCTCGGGGCCAAAAATGTCATGATGGCGGCACTCCGGGATGCCGGGATGCGCCCGGAAGATATCGATTACATCAACACGCATGGCACGTCGACCCCGCTTGGAGACACCGCCGAGGTCAAGGCGATCATGGATGTATTCGGGGACCATATCCTCTCCACTAATATCAGCTCCACCAAATCCATGACCGGTCATTGCCTTGGCGCCGCGGGCGTCATTGAGGCGATTGCCGGGGTGATGAGCGTCGTTCACAACGAAGTACCACCCACCATCAATCATTTCACCGATGATCCGGAGCTTGACCCGCGGTTGAATTTCACGTTCTGGAAACCGCAAAAACGAACCGTTCGGGCCGCGCTGAGCAATACGTTTGGCTTTGGCGGGCACAACGCCTGTATTATTGTAAAGAAATACGAAGCGTGATTGTTAAAAAAAAATTGTAGCTTGTTGGTGTGGGAATCCTTGAACGAATTTTAAAAGGCGATGCCACGGTCGCCTCTTTCAAAAAACAACTTCGGAATGTGCTCGGTTTTGCTCCGGGCAAGGCGGTTCTGTACAGGATAGCTTTAACGCACCGCTCGGTCAAAGATGGGGCGGATGAGAACAATGAACGCCTCGAATACCTGGGAGATGCCATCCTCAGCGCTATCATCGCAGACTTTCTCTTTAAAAAATATCCCTATAAGGAAGAAGGCTTTCTGACCGAGATGCGGAGTAAAATGGTAAACCGCAACCAGCTGAACGAGATCGCCATCAAAATGGGGCTGAAGAAGATAAGCAATTTCAATAAGTTTGACAGCAGCCTGAAAATGAGCCAGATATTTGGTAATACCCTGGAGGCCATCGTGGGCGCCATCTACCTGGACAAAGGGTTCGAAAAGACCCGGCAGTGGGTGATGGAACGGGTGATCCAGCCCTACCTTTTCCTTGACGACCTGGAGAATCTCGAGATCAATCACAAAAACAAGCTGTACGGCTGGGCAAACAAGAACGGCAAAAATCTCGAGTTCGAGACCCTGGACGAGCGGGTGGAAGGGGGGAGACGTCTTTTTACGGTTGGGGCGGTTGTCGACGGCGAATTGCTCTCCCAGGGAAAGGCCTACAACAAAAAGGACGCGAGCCAGATCGCTGCTCAGCTAGCTCTCGACAAGCTGGGACTCAGCAAAATAGATTCGGGTGAAGAGACGGTTTGACAGAACGGGGGCGCCGGTTGCCCGGGGGTGCGGGGCAGGCGATAAATATTTTCCCCCGGGACTTGCAAAATCGTAGTATTCTTTCTATGTTTGTTCTACCCAACCAAGCAAGGCGAAGGTTGCGAACGAGCCTTCAACCGTGTTGAAGGCGAAGTTCATAAGGCCGAACCATTACTTCCCTCCTACCGAAAGACAAGTCTCCTGACTGAGTGATCCCAATCATCCTCGAAATTTTTCAAAACCATCCCATCACCGTCTTTGGCGTTTGATTCGTCAATCGGACAGGCTGATCGCGCATATTACTTCCAATACGCATTGAAATTCTCGCGTCCGTTTCCTGTTTAAGAAACACACATTTAATTATCACTTAATGCGTTAGCGATCATGAAACCACTTTACTCCGGGACACTTGTTGTGTTAACCCTTTGTTTTCTTAGCTTCTCCGCCTCCGCCCAGTTCTCCGGCGGGGTTTATACCGCCGTTCAGCCGGGCAATTGGCACACCACGTCCGGCCCCGGCATCTGGCAATCGGCCGAACCTCCTCAAAATTGCGTTAACTGCCAGATCGTTATCAATGTAAACGGGACGGTAAACCTCAATACGACGGTGACGCTTTCCAACGCTTCCCAGCTGGTCCTCGGCGGTGCCGGCAACACGACGGTCCTGTCTATCGGCAATTCGGGCGCCGCGGATTTTGCCGATTCCTACAGCGTCATCCTGGCCAACGACGGCTTCGACAACAAGCTGGCCATGGCCAACAGCAATACGATCGTCAATGCGACCGGCGCGGGTACCTACGATGGCATCCTGACCAGCTTTACTTCGGGCGGCTCGACCACCTATTTCAAGCAGGTCGGCAACAAACCGAACGGTTTTGTCGGCAATACGATCGCCAGCAACGGGAATGCTTCCGACGGGAATGTTCTCGTCGGCGCCCTGAATCTGAACGCCCAGGGTACCCTGCCGATCATCCTCGGCAACTTCAGCGCGGTCGTCGACAACGGCGTGGTAGATCTGGCCTGGAATACCGACCTCGAGATCAACTCGGATCATTTTACGGTCGAATCGAGCTCGAACGCCGGCGCCACCTGGAATACGATCGGCACCGTACCCGCTGCGGGCAATTCTGCCATCGTAACGGACTATAGCTTTGTGGACAGCCATCCCGCGCAGGGGACAACGGAATACCGGTTGGTGCTTGTCGATCGGGACGGCCGCACCGCTTATTCTCCGGTAAAGGCAGTCCGGCTCGGTCAGATCGCCGCAGTCAGCGTTTATCCCAATCCGGCTTCGGACTTTGTAAATGTGAGCCTCAGCGGGGAAGCGTCCGTCAGCGCGAACATCCGGCTGGTTAACCTGGCCGGTCAGGTCCTGCTGGAAAAGACGGTGACCAACGCCGGTGGAACGACCATTCCACTTACCGTCAGTTCCTATCCCGCCGGAAATTACCTGATCGTGATTACCGCTTCCGACGGCAGCAAACAGGTGAATAAAATATTGATCAGTAAGTAGGATTACCTAGTCAGGATAAATAATGGAAACCGCTCCCTTCGGGGGGCGGTCTTATTTTTGCCTCAAGCCTCCATTTGCCCATAATTTTTCCCATAACCGGCCTCATTTTTGCTGAGAATTGGGAACCTCCTCAAACCTCTGTCGGACCACCCATTTGATCCTAAACCCCGGTGTGATGGTCGACCCCGGATGTGATGGTCGATCCAAGGTGTGATGGTCGACCCCCGCGTGTGATGGTAAAGCCTGGATTTGATCGTCGACCGTGCCGGGAAAGTTTCGATTGATTTTCGTCGAAAAGTTTCAATGAACTGCTGTATAAGCAAAATAAATAATGGGTTAATTCAGTTTTAAAGGGACTGCAACCCAATATCCTTAGAGAGATGAAAGCTATAATTCCTTTTGATCGGAGTCGCCGGTGTCGCATGTATCTCCTTTTGCTGGCAGGGCTGATCCTTGGCCGGGCCGCAAACGCGCAGAATGCGGGCAATGTAGGAACCCGTACCTACGACACTGCCCTGACCAGTGATGGTTTCGGCATCTATCACCTTCGCATCCCTCAATTCAATCCTGATTCAGGGACGCTGGTGTCGGTGCATATTTCGGCCCTGACAAATACGATGTACGGCTTTACGCTGCGCAACGCCGATTCGCTGGCGGAGACGTATACGCTGACCGTGGGTCTCCAGGACGAATTCAGCGGTCCGGCGCTGCCTGCGACTTACTCCAATGTGACAAGCCAGGCATTGGGCAGTTTTCCGCTGAACGCCGGTCAGGAGGTGACGCAGGCTCCGGTAAGCCTTCTTCAAAATCACGTGTCCACCGACACGATATCGACCATCGCCAGCTTCCTTGGCACCGGTCTGGTTAATTTACAATATCAGGCATTTACCTTTACGAACCTGAATGCCGCCAATCACGCGTCTTACTATTACAGCGCGGGGATCACCAACTCCATGACCTTTTCGGTCCAATACCTGTATAATAAGAATAGCGGCGTTTTGAATACCGATCTGACCAATTGGTCGGCTGTTCCCGTCGGCCCGCGGAACGTGCAGCTAGGCTGGACCGCAACGGATGAGATGGCAGGCCGTCAGTACGTGATCCAGCGCAGCAGCGATCAAAACAATTTTGATGACATCGCCACGATCCCGGCTACGGCCGATCGCAATACGGCGGAATATCATTTTCCGGACGAGCTTCCGGAAAGCGGCGACCATAACGCCGGGAGCAGCTGGTATTACCGGCTTCAGATCCGCGAGTCCACGGGGCTTGTGCAATATTCTCCGTTGCGGGTAGTCAGGTTTGACGGGGAGGCCAAGGGTGTTCAGGTCTATCCAAACCCGGCCACCACCTTTATCAATCTCGTGCCGGACGGACAAGAGGCCACGGACTGGCAGGTGGACATTGTTTCGGCTGCGGGAGTGGTGGTGCAAAGGAATGTTTATATGGCGTCCAGGCTGATGACCGTCAACTTTCAAAACAAGCTGGCCTCCGGGAGCTATTTCGTGCGGGCGACCGACCTCAAGGGGAAACAGAGCGTGTCCGCTGCTTTTATCGTTCCCTAGCCGCGCCCCGAAGGGGCGCGGTCACCGCGGCCGCTCCATGCAAAGTTCGACCAGGATCCCCCCCGCGTCCTTCGGGTGAACAAAACAAATCAATTTATTGTCGGCCCCTTCCTTTGGCGTTTCACTGAGGAGAGTGAACCCCTCCGCGGCAAGCCGGCGCATCTCCGCGTGAATATCCGCGACCTCAAAGGCAATATGATGCAGTCCCTCCCCCTTTTTTCCGATAAACCGGCTGATCACGCTATCGGCGTTAAGACCGCGCAGCAGTTCGATCTTGGTCTCGCCGCAACGGAAAAAGGCCGTCTCGACTTGTTCGGTCGCCACGGTTTCGGTCTTGTAACACGGGCTCGCCAGCAACCGCTCGTACAGCGGAATAGAAACGGAGAAGTCTTTGACGGCGATCCCGATATGTTCGACTTTTTGCATGGGATGAAAATACGCGGAAAATCGGATTTTTGGAATTCAGTAATTTTGACCTATGCTAAAGCTTCCCGTTTACCTTGACTATAACTCCACCACGCCTTGCGACCCAAGGGTTGTGGACGCCATGCTCCCGTATTTCACCGAACGGTTTGGGAATGCGGCAAGCCGCAGTCATGCCCTGGGTTGGGAGGCAGAAGAGGCGGTTGAACTGGGGCGCGAGCAGGTGGCGGCGCTGGTCGGGGCGGAGCCGAAAGAGATTGTCTTTACGTCCGGGGCGACAGAAGCCGACAACCTTGCGCTAAAGGGCGTCTTTGAAGCCTGGGCTTCAAAAGGGAATCATATCATCACGGTCGTCACCGAACATAAAGCCGTGCTCGACACCTGCGCCCACCTCGAAAGACGGGGTGGACAAATTACCTACCTGCCGGTAAATTCAGATGGATTGATCGATCCGTATGACCTTGAAGCCGCCATTCGTCCCCAAACCATTCTGATCGCGGTCATGTTCGCCAACAACGAAATTGGCGTGATCCAGCCGGTCCGTGAAATAAGTGCGATCGCGCGGCGTCATAATATACTTTTCTTTTCTGACGCCACCCAGGCCGTCGGGAAGGTTCCGGTGGACGTCAACGCCGACGGCATCGATCTGATGGCGCTCAGCGCACACAAGCTTTATGGGCCCAAAGGGATCGGCGCCCTTTATGTCCGTCGCCGCAATCCACGGGTCCGGCTCGCCGCACAAATGGACGGCGGGGGGCACGAGCGGGGGATGCGCAGCGGCACCCTGAATGTGCCGGGTATTGCCGGGTTTGGAAAAGCTTGTGAGCTCTCCGGGCAGGAACTGGAGAAAGACCGGCAGCGGCTTGTTCCGCTCCGTGACCGGCTCGAGCATGGATTGCTGGCGCTGGAAGGCGCCCGGGTCAACGGAAGCCGCGGGTACCGGTTACCGCAGGTGACCAATATTTCGTTCGGCGGCGTCGATGGGGACGCCTTGTTGGCCGGGTTGGGCAAGCATGTTGCCTTATCGTCAGGTTCGGCGTGCACTTCGGCTTCGATGGAACCCAGTTATGTCCTGAAGGCGCTCGGACTGGAGGACCACCTCGCGCATGCGTCGCTGCGGCTGGGTCTCGGAAGGTTTACAACCGGGGAAGAAGTGGAATATGCGATTGCGGAGATCGGGAAGACGGTCGCGAGACTGCGGCGAGGCAGCGAGGTAAGGGGGTAAGGAGGAGGGAAGGCCGCCCATGGCGTGACGGTGCCGGTGGTTCTTAAAAAGAAAAACCCGCCGTTCGACAGAAGGCGGATCTTTGCATGCAGTTGGTTTCGGTTAAATTTCTTATGCCTTAACCATGAATATCTTTTCGAAGGAAGGTTGCTGTCGGATCGAGTATGCGAATATAGGGATTCCGCTTATACAAATCCGTTTTCCATTCATCTATTTTAACTCTTTTTTCCACATTTTTTTAAGTTTAATATTACTGGATGGACCTGCGTGGGCATTTTTTTAAATATTATCTAAGAACGGCGGGATACAATAAGCGGCGTTCTAATGACGATTATATAGATTATTTTCGCTCTTATGTGGGCCGTTTGTAAAAAAGAACTCCGTCAATTCTTTAGCAGTCTTACCGGTTATATCGCCATCATTGCGTTCCTTCTGTTGAACGGCCTTTTGCTCTTTGTCTTCCCGGATACGGATATCCTCGCCAATGGGTATGCAACGCTGGAAAAATTCTTCGAGCTGGCTCCCTGGATACTTCTCCTTCTTATTCCCGCCATCACCATGCGAAGCATGGCTGACGAATTCCGGATGGGGACCTACGAGATCCTGCAGACCCTGCCGCTGCGGCGGACCCGGCTGATCGCAGGAAAATACCTCGCCAGCCTCATCGTCGTGCTGATCGCGCTCGGACCTACCCTCGTCTATTTTCTTTGTATTCAGCGGCTTTCGGGCCAGGTCGGGATCGATACCGGCGGGACCATCGGCAGTTATATCGGACTGGTCTTTTTGTCGGCCGTATTCACCGCTATCGGGATCTGGTGCAGCTGTATCACGGCCAACGCGGTCGTGGCCTTTATTGCCAGCGCTTTTGCCTGCTTTGCTCTCTATAGCGCATTTGGCGCGATCAGCGCGCTGCCGGTCTTTGCGGCCGGTCTGGACTATTATATCGGCATGATCGGGATCGACTTCCACTACCGCAGCATCAGCCGCGGGGTCATCGACACCCGGGATGTATTATACTTTTTGTCAATCGTTGTCCTGTTCTTGTCGCTGACCGGCAATTCCCTTGCGCGTCGCGTCAAAACGGAAAAAACGAGTTCAGGGCTCGCGAGCCTATTGCTTATCCTTGTCGCGGTCAATGTTGCGGCGGCCTTTTTTCATTACCGGCTGGATCTGACCGCTGAGCGCCGCTACACGCTAAGCCGGCCGACAAAAGCCATGCTGTCCCGGCTGGACGACGACGTGCAGGTCGATCTATATCTCGGCGGCAACCTCAAGGCGGGTATCCGGCAACTGGCTAAGAGCGCCCAGGAAGAGCTGCAGGCTTTCAATGAATACTGCGGCGGCCGGATCCGCTTCCATACGTTCGATCCGCTTGTCAAGCTCGACGACTCAGCCAAGCAGGCTTTCCTCGACTCGATGTCCGAAATGGGGATCCAGCCGGTGACACAGGTTGCGCAGGTCGGCAAGGGCGAGGGACAAACCCAACGGATCGTAATCCCCGGCGCGGTGATCCGGTACCGGAACCGGGTTATCCCGGTCGACCTCCTCAAGGGCGTTCAGGTTCCGCAGCAGCAAGATCAGCCAAAGGAACAATTGTATTCCAACGCGGAAACCCTGCTCGAATACAAATTCGGCAGCGCGATCGACAAGATCATCAGCAAGGACCGGCCGGTCATCGGCTATGTACTCGGAAACGGCGAGCCGCTGGATCCGCGGGTCTATGATCTGCTGGAAAATCTGCGCAGCAACTATCATGTCGGCCCTGTCCGGCTGGACAGTTTTCCGCTGATCCCCCCGATGTTCAACGCGATCCTGATCGTCAAGCCAACGACGGCGTTCACAGACCGCGAAAAACTGAGTCTCGATCAATATCTCCTGCACGGCGGCCAGATCATCTGGGCGGTAAGCACGCTTTATGCCGATCAGGACAGTCTGCGATTGAAGCAGCAGACGATCGCCTACGACCGCGGACTGGACCTCGAAGACCTTTTCTTTAAATATGGTGTTCGCGTCAACCCGGACCTCGTGGAAGACATGCAGTCGGCAAAGCTCACAGTGGTCGTCGGGAATGCCGGCGGGAAGCCGCAGACCGAGGCCCTGTCCTGGCCGTATTATCCGCTGCTGAACGGCAGTCTGACCCATCCCATCAGCAAGAACCTCGACCCTGTACTTGCGCCATATGCCAATTCCATCGATACGGTAAAAGCGGAAGGGGTCAGAAAAACGGTCCTGCTTCAGTCTTCCGCGAACGCGCGCCGCGTGGGCACACCGGCCATCGTCACCTTTGAGATCCTTAAATACAAAGACGACCCGGCGTATTTCAACCAGCCGAATATCCCGGTCGCGATGCTGCTGGAAGGCACCTTCCATTCGCTCTTTGAGAACCGGTTGCCAAAAGCGCTGGCGGACAGCCTCGCCGGACCCTATGGCCAACCCTTTGTTCCGGTATCTGCCAAGCCGGGTCGGGTGATCGTGGTTGCCGACGGAGACCTGTTCATGAATGCCGTAACGGAACGCGGGCCACTGCCCCTCGGCTATAGCCGCGACGATGATTACCAGTTCGCCAATGAATATTTTATTAATAACTGCGTGGAGTACCTGCTGAATCCATCGGGTATACTCGAGACCCGCGCAAAAGACTATACGCTCCGGCTGCTGGATCCGTCGAAAGTCGAACAGGACCGCGGTTTCTGGCAGTTCATCAATGTTGGATTGCCGCTCATCCTGGTGGCGCTCGGCGGGTATTTGTACCAGCTCGTCCGCAGAAGGAAATATGCGGTATCTTTGAATGTATAAATTCATTGATGGACCGATCGTCTGTATCGTATCTTACCTTTGGCATTGTTCTGGTCCTGGCCGTAGTCTTTGACCTGGGGTTGCTAAGCCGGAAGGGAACGACCGTCTCCATGAAAAAAGCGCTGTTGCTCACCCTCTTCTGGGTCTCGCTGGCGATGCTCTTTTTTGTTTTTCTCTGGCTGCAGGAAGGTCACAAGACCGCGCTCGAATATCTGAGCGCATACGTTATGGAATGGAGTCTCAGCGTGGACAATATCTTCGTCTTTATCCTGATCTTTACTTTTTTTGGCGTGAAACCGGCCTATTATGCGCGTGTGCTGCTGATCGGGATATTGGTGGCCATATTCCTCCGGATCGTTTTTATCGCCGCGGGAATCGTGTTGGTCAACGAGGCGCACTGGGTACTGTATATCGGCGGGGTGGTATTGATCATCAGCGGCGGCCGGCTCTTTATCACCCTGCACGATGAGGAGCCGGATATCGAAAAGGACCTCGTCTACCGGTCTTTGCGAAAGTTACTGCCATTGACAAAGGAGGATGGCGGCGGCAAGTTCGTTATCGTCCGGGATGGCCGCAAACGATATACGAGTCTCTTTGTGGTTGTCGTTCTGCTCGCTACAACCGATATCGTGTTTGCGGTGGATTCGATCCCGGCGGTGTTCGGGATCACGCAGAAAATGGTTGTCATCTTCACATCGAATATTTTCGCCGTGCTGGGACTTCGATCGTTGTTCTTCCTCCTGCGCGGAGCGGTAGACCGGTTCCGGCACCTGCAGCAGGGGATCGCGGTGGTGCTGATCTTTGTAGGGTTGAAGATGCTCGTGGAATATTTCAATATCTACCTGCCGATCTATGTATCGCTGCTGGTGATCCTCGTTTGCATCGTTTCCTCTATTTTATATTCGCAGCTGACCGTCCGCAAACCGACATCATGAGCTATTCGATCCGACATATCGCATCGATCGTAAACGGAGGATTTCTCCATTTTCGCGGCGATGACCTCATCGAACAACTGCTGCTGGACAGCCGCCGGCTCGTATACCCGGCCACGTCCTTGTTTTTCGCACTGCGCGGCCCCCGGCGTGACGGGGCAGCGTACCTGGAGGAGCTTTATAAAAGGGGTGTCCGGAATTTTGTGGTCACGGAGGCGCCCGCGATCGAACGACTACCGGATGCCAATATCATCCGGGTGGCAGACACGCTCGCTTCCCTTCAGCGGCTAACCGCCTTTCATCGCTCGCAATTCTCTATCCCGGTCTTCGCGATCACCGGGAGTAATGGAAAGACCATTGTCAAGGAATGGCTGAACGAACTGCTCGAGCCCGACTATTCCATTGTCCGGAGTCCGAAAAGCTATAATTCACAAACCGGGGTCCCGTTGAGTGTTTGGGGGATGAATGCGGGGAATGGACTTGCCATATTCGAGGCGGGCATTTCGCGGCGCGGGGAGATGGAGCGGTTGGCGGAAATCCTAAAACCGACGATCGGCATTTTTACCAATATCGGGGAAGCGCACAGCGAGGGGTTCGAGAGCCTGGCGGAAAAGGCGGCGGAGAAATTGCGGTTGTTCGATGAGGCGGAGGTGGTGATCTGTTGCGGCGACCAGCGGGAGACTTCGGATGCGATCCGGAAATGGCAAGGCGAAAGAGCGGGTTCGGATAAAGATGGGCCGCGCATATTCTCCTGGGGAAGGGAAAAGGCAAATGCGGTATGGCTTGCCGAAGCGCAAACACTTGGCCAATTTACCAGGGTCCATGTCCGGCATGGCGGATCAGCGGGGGAATTGCTGTTGCCGTTTACCGACCAGGCGTCGGTCGAAAATGCGATGCACTGTGTCGCAGCCTGCCTGTTGCTAAAGATGCCGATGGGGGTGATCGCGACTCGGGTGCAGCAGCTGGCGCCCATTGCGATGCGGCTCGAATTGAAAAGCGGCATCAATCATTGTTCGATCATCAACGACAGCTATAGCGCCGACCTGAGTTCGCTGGGCATTGCCCTCGACTTTCTCGCCCAGCAGCGGCAGCATCCACGGCGAACCGTTGTTTTGTCCGATATTCTCGAAAGCGGACGGCCGGAAGCCGAGCTTTATGCCGAGGTGGGACGCGCTCTGCAGCAGAGCCATGTCGACCGGCTGATCGGGATCGGCGCACGTATCGGTGCCCAGGCGACGGCGATCGGCGAGTGGTTCAGCGGCGAGCAGGTTTATCTGCCGTCGGTCGCCGCCTTTCGCGAGGACCTGCACCGGCTGCATTTCCGCGACGAAACGGTCCTGCTGAAGGGGGCCCGGATCTTCGAGTTCGAAGAGATCGACCGGCTGCTGACCGAAAAGATCCACCAGACCGTCATGGAGATCGACCTGGACGCCATGGCAAACAACCTCCGTGCATACCGGCAACTGTTGCAACCGGACACGCGGGTGATGGCTATGGTGAAAGCATTTGCTTACGGCAGCGGAAGTTTCGAAATTGCCAACCTCTTGCAATTCCATGGTGTGGATTATCTGGGCGTGGCGTATGCAGACGAGGGGGTGGCTTTGCGAAAAAGCGGGATCCGGATGCCCGTCATTATTATGAATACGGAGAATGCCGCATTTGATTCGCTTGTTCAATACAATCTCGAACCGGTAATGTATTCTTTCCCGCTCCTTCGCTCGTTCGGCAGCTGGCTAAAGCGCGAGGGGATCGCTGGTTTTCCCGTCCATATCGAATTGGAAACCGGATTAAACCGATTGGGATTTCCGCCGGCGGAGTGGGATGAATTGCTGCATGCGTTGCCGGCGGCACCGGTAAAGGTGCAAAGCGTCTTCAGTCATTTTGCCGCCAGCGAGGAGGTTCAGCAGGATGGATTCTCCGGCCGGCAGGGCGCTGTGTACCTGGAAATGGCCGATCGCCTCGAGAAGACGCTCGGCTATTCTTTTATTCGTCATTTGTCGAATTCCGCGGCCATCGTCCGGATGCCGGAATGGCAACTGGGGATGGTGCGGCTGGGGATCGGGTTGTATGGCATCGACCCGGCGAACAGTGGAAAGCTGGAATTGCAGGAGGTCTCCACGCTCAAGACGACGATAGCGCAAATAAAACGTTTACATCGCGGTGATACCGTTGGGTATAATCGCCGCGGGCTGGCGGCAGGCGGAACGGTCACCGCTACGGTGCGGATCGGTTATGCGGACGGTTATTCGCGGAACCTCGGCAATGGCATCGGTAAGATGTGGGTGAACGGGCGGCTTGCGCCGACCATTGGAAGTATCAGCATGGATCTTTCCACGATCGATATTACGGGCATCCCGGACGTACGGGAAGGCGATGAAGTGATCGTTTTTGGCAAGCAGCTATCGGTCAGTCAATTGGCGGCGTGGTCGGGGACGATCCCCTATGAGATCCTTACCGGTGTTTCGCAGCGGGTCAAACGGGTTTATTTTGGTTAAAAGCGGGTGAAAGCGGCGTTCCGAGTGGGTCATATTGAGTATATTTGAATTTTTGAACAGACTATGAAGGTGAGAAAAATTATTTTGCTGGTGCTTCTGATCATCGTGGCGGATCAGACATTAAAATTCTGGGTTAAAACACATATGCCGCTCAGTCGTAACTCCGCAGAGGACTTTGTTCATGAGCAGGTTTCCCCCTATGACTACGGGATAAAATTGCTGGGTAACAAGGCGCAGATCTATTTTGTGGAGAATGAAGGAATGGCCTGGGGCTGGAAATTCGGCGGGACATGGGGGAAGATGGCCCTGACCTTATTCCGGCTCGTTGCGGTGGTGTTCGGTGTCTATTATATCCGGACGATCATCCGCAAAAAATATCATCCGGGGTTTATTGTGTGCGCGGGGTTGATCTTTGCGGGGGCGCTGGGGAATTTGCTGGATAGTATGTTTTATGGCCTCATTTTCGAACGCAGCAGTTACGATCATATTGCCAGGCTGTTCCCGCCGCATGGATACGCTTCTTTCCTTCATGGGCGCGTGGTCGATATGTTGTATTTTCCGCTGATCCACTCTCATTATCCTGGGTGGGTGCCGTTTGTGGGCGGAGAAGAGTTCGAGTTTTTCAGCCCCGTCTTCAATATCGCGGATGCGTCGATCTCCGTTGGAGTGATCGCGATCCTGATTTTCCAAAAGCGCTTCTTCCACCGGCATCCGCATGAACAGCATGGCGTAGATACCGGCGCGGCAAAGGTCGACGCGGTGCCGGTAGAGGTGAAATAGCCGGTTGCGACGCCCGGGACCGGCTATCAGGGCGCGATATACCCGATGTCCACCATACCATACAGGCTTTGGGGGCTTTCGTTCGGCTGTTTTTTGCCGGGGAAGATCGGGCCGGTGATGGGGGTGTCGTAGTCCATTTCCCAGCCTGCTTCAAAGGTGATAGCGCCTTCGGTGAAGGGAAGGATCGGCAGGATCTCCCCCTGGCCATCATTTGCGTTCACATAAAAGATCCCATCGAAATTATACAGTTGGTTGCCGGGACTGGATGCACCGATCGTGCTTCCCACCGCCAGCGAGTTGTAGCCAACGATGTAACCCTTCCCGGGTACGATGGCGACGGCTTTGTTGTTTATGGCGAGGCTGACGGAAGTCCAATTTCCTGCGTTCAGGCTCGGCACGTTGGTTTGCGCCAGCACGGCGCCGGTGGCGGAATCCCAGAGCGTGACGGTGTGGGTGAAACCCGATGCCGGCAGCAATAATGCCAGCGAGGTGACGGACCCTTTCTTGCTGGTGCGGAAGGCGAGGGCAAATTCTGCCTGGCCGGGCTGGCCGTAATGCGAGAGGTTGATATCCTCAAGCGTTACCGCCTTGAACGTAAACCTTACCACGCCTGCCGAAAATTTGGCATTGGAACTGTCGATGAATTCCTGGAAGGGAAACCTCTCGAGGCTTTTGATCGCAGTTCCGGGTGGGCCCGGGAGAGTTACCGGAACTTTTGTGCAGGAGCCTGCGAGAAAGGTGAGGATAGCGGCGAGGAATAAGTATCGCATCGATTTTTTTGATTGATGGAAGATCGGGGGTTTTGAGGATGGCTATGGCGTCGGGATGAAGCCGATGTCACAAGCTCCAAACATGTTGTTGCCGGTGTATAGCCCGCCTGGAAAGGGGGGAGCAATCAGGTCGAGAATTGAATTGTAATAAGTCCCATATTCCCCTTCGAACGTAAAGGTTTTGCTGATGAACGGGACCATATTCGCCAACTGCTCGCCATCCGGCGACGTGTAATAAGCTCCAAATATGAAAAAGATCTCATCGCCCGAAGTACCTGCGTCGAGTGCGTCATCGTCGGCAAGGGAATTGAACCCGACGATATAGCCATGATTGGCAAGGATGGGCACGGCTTTTCCTTGGACGGCCAGGCTAACGGATGTCCAGTGGCCCGCGTTAAGGCTGGGTACGTCGGCCTGGCCAAGCACCGCGCCGGAGGCGGAATCCCAAAGAGTGACCGTATGGGAATAACCCGATACGGGCTCGAGTACCGCAAGCGAAGTAACCACGCCGGCGACGCTTGTCCGGAACGGAAAGGCAAATACCGCCTGCTCGCTCCCTCCATGCGCCACAGAAGGATCATGCGGCACACCGGCGCCGTAACTAACCACGGCCGATGCTGCGGTCAGACTGTCGAGGTAGGCTTTGAATGGAAACTGTTCAAGCGACTGAATTACCGGGATGGGAATGGGGTTGGGAACCTTGTAGCAGGAGCTGGTCGCGAATGTCACTACCAGGGATAGGGCCAGGAGGCCGCGGGCAGGGAGCTTCATGGTGACGTTTTCTAGCAAAATAGAAAGGGCGCCGTCAAATGACAACGCCCGTTACATATCTGGCTGGTTCGAATCCGAAGGTGGCAGCCTTATCGATGGCGTTACAGGTTGATCAATTTCAAAAAATCATCCTTTTTTCGCCGGCTGACATCAATTTCGTCCCCATTTTCCATGACCACCCGGCCGCCGTCGCCGCGCAGGTATTTTTTGACATAATTCAGGTTGATCAGGTGCATGTTGTGAACGCGGCAGAAACGGTAGGGCACAAGCATTTCCTCAAATTCCTTAAGCTGTTTAGTGACGAGAAGCGAGGGGCCGGATGTAAAAAAGATCCGCGAGTAGTTCGAATTGGACTCGATGCGGATGACGTTGCGAAGCTGGATAAATTCCAGTCCTTCCCAGGTAGGGACAGCGATGCGGCTGTCCTGGTTGATATTTTTGTTCAATGATTGTTTGAGCACATCCAGCCGTTCGCGCGTCGACAACGCAAGATGTTTTGAAAGCCGGGCGACCGTCTCGCGCAGGTCGCTGATCGAAATGGGTTTCATCAGGTAATCGAATGCGCTCATCCGGAGCGCTTCGATCGAGTAGTGGTTGTAGGCGGTCGTGAAAACGATCTCGGCGGTATAGTCGCCCAGTTCATTGAGCATACGAAATCCGTTCATGTGCGGCATTTCGATATCCAGAAAGATCACGCTGGGATTGTGGTGGCGGATGAGAAAAATGGCTTCCGTCGGCTGCTCGACGGTTGCGACGATCTTTAGTTCCGGGCAAAACTGCCGGATCTTCTGCTCCAGGTTCTCGAGACTGCTCGGTTCGTCGTCTACCAGGATGGTGGTGATGGGATCCATGTGACTAGACTGCTTTTATCATAACCTCGACCAGGGTGCCGGCAGCCGTTCCGTCCTCATTCGAAAGATCGGTAATGCTGACACGGCCGGCCGAGTTCTGTTGGTGACTGAATATGTTAATCCGGTTTTCGGTGATGGCGAGACCCACGCTCCGGTGATTCGGGTTGTTGACGCGGCGGACCTCCCGGGCCCGGGCCCGGCCTACTCCGTTGTCGGTGATCCGGTAACAGATATATTCTCCGTGGAGGGTTGCGGACAGCCGGACATAGCCGTCTTCCCGGGTACTAAGACCCAGTCCGTGAACGATGGCGTTTTCTACGTAAGGCTGGACCAACAGGGAGGGCACACGGAATTCGCCCTCCGTCAGTTGCGGGTCGACCTCGGTCTCATATACGAACTTGTTGTTATAGCGCAACCGTTCCAGGTCGACATAAAGCTGAATGGCTTCCATATCCTTCGAGAAAGGCACCAGTTCGTTGCGGCTGCTGTGCAGGATCATTCGAAACAGCCGGGCGAATTTATTGAGGTAGTCGCTGGCCAGCCATTTCTCGTTCTTCATGATAAAGTTCTCGATGCTGTTGAGACTGTTGAATATAAAATGCGGGTTCATCTGGGCGCGAAGCGCCTGGAGTTCGGTGTCGGTGATCTTCTGGCGAAAAGCCGCTTCCCGGCGGATGTGGCTGATCCGGCGACGTACGGCGAACAGAACCAGGAAAAGCAATGCCAACCCGACGAGGGCTTTGAACCACAAGGATTGATACCAGTAGGGAAGGATGGTAAAGACCAATTGGTCGGTGGATTCGAACAAACCTGCCAGTTTGTTCCCGCCCTTCACCGTCAGCGTATATTCCCCCGGGGCGAGGTTGTTGAACGAGAGCCGGCCGTTGTCGACCGGCGTCCAGTCGCCAGGCGTGGATGACAGCTTGTAGAAGTAGAGGTTGTTTTCCGGCATATCATAATTGATGACATCGAAGACGATCTGGAGGCTATGCAGCCTGGGGCCAAGCGTAAGCCTTTTCTCCCCATGCGGGCCGCTTGCGACCGGAATCGGTTTGTCGCCTGCAAAAACGTCCACAATGCGAACATCGGGATGGATATGATATCGGGCGAGCTGGTCGGCGTGGAACCATACGATGCCACCCTGACATCCCGCATATACATTACCATTAGATGCGGTGTAAAAGAGGCCTTCGTCATTGTCGGGAAGGCCGTTCCCTATCCGGAATCTTATGAGCCGGTCCTGATGGCGCAGCCAGCACCAGTAGCCGTTGATGCTTCTGAACCAGACATTTTGCGTGCTGTCAACGGCAACCCGCTCCACGGGGCCGATGCTGTTGTCTTCAGTCATGATCCGCATCACGCGATTTGAATCCGGATTATAGGAGCAGATGCCGTGGTCCAATCCAATCCAGATATTCCCGTAACCGTCTTCAACAACACCAAAAAGGGAATTTCCGATGACTTGATTGTCTGTCGTATGAACGGAAACGAAACTGTCAAGAGCGGCATCATAATGGAACAGGCCGGCATTTGAAGTCACAAATACGCGGCCCTTGCGGTCGCGCAGCAGGTAATTGGCGCTGGGTACACTGCAGCCGTTGCAATCGCCGGGCATGAGGCGGTAGTGGCGGACGAACTGCAGCTTTACCGGATCGAAAATGAAAACCCCCTGGCTGAAAGACCGGATCCACCAACGGTGGTCATTTTCCGGGACAATCGTCCGCAAGCGGGTTATCGGGAAGGTATTTGGCGCCGTGATCATGGTCCTGCGCATGGTCTTCAGGTCAAGGAGCATCATCCCCCATTCAGTCGTCATGAACATGGTATCGCCGACCTGTTTGAAGTCGTACGCCTCTTTGACATTGGCGGGCCCTTCGTGAAACTCGGGACCGACCGAGTCGACTATTTTTGACCAGCTGCGGATCGGCTTCCAGCCCGTGGTGAACCACAAAACGCCGCCAAGATACCGGCGCGCAATCCAGTATCCGCTCTTTTCTTCGCGCATGTTATACGGGGTCGACAAATACGTGGGATCGGGGAAGCCCTGGCCGGTGGCGTGCACCGGGATAATATCGAAGAGAGTGGCCGAGGGGTTCAAATAGAATAATCCTTTATCTGTTGTGACCCAGAGGGTATTTTGCCGGTCGATAAAGGCGTCTCCCATTCCGCCGATAGTACCTCCTATCTGGTAATTCCGGCTGCTTAACGTGACAGGGTCGACCAGGAGCAGACCGGGCTTGTTGGTGCCGAAAACCAGAAAGCGACGACCATTAAAGCGCCATTCCAGGCCTTTCCGGATGACCACGGCGTGGAAATCTCCGGGGACTTCTCCGATGACACCGGCAGGCCCGATTTTGAAAATACCCCCTTCCCAGGTACTGACCCAGCCAATATTGGCGCTGTCGAAGAGGAGACCCTGTATTCCGACCTCCCGACCTATGGAAAACCAGCTGCGGACCCGTTTGGTTTCCGGGTCGACGCGATAGATGCGGTTACCGCAATAGGCCCATAGTCCGCCGTGGCGATCGTTGATGAGGTTGGAGTAGTGCGTTTCGACGAATTGCTGCAAGGTGAATGGCTGGAGGTCTTCCTCGATCGCTTTGTAACGGCCGTCGGCATCGAAATGATAAAGGCCGGTCGGGGCCGTGATGTAAGCATCGTCATTTTTATCGAACCACACACTCGCATTTTGAAAGCTGCGCATCGCGGAAGGGGTGTTACGCCCCGAGTCGAAGCGGTCCACCTTATGCGTCACGGTGTTGAAACGGCTAATGCCGGCTGCCGACTGGAGCCAGATATGATCGTGACGATCGGCGTCCACCGATTCGATTTCATTGGCAGGGATCGTGCTGCTGTCACCGGGGTTGGCAAAGAACCGGGTGAAGCCGAAACCATCGAATCGGTTCAGCCCGTTGTTGGTGCTGATCCAGATGATGCCGGCGGCGTCCTGGGTCACACCGGTTGTCTTATTGCATGAAAGCCCGTCCCGTTCGGTCAATTGTGTAAACCGCAGTTCGGGGAAGGGTTGTGATCGGACGGCCATGCCGATAAGTAGTAGGAGCGCTATCGGGGCTAGCTTTGGCATCCAGACTAATTTACTCCAATTTAGGGGATAAATATCCGCATCCCAAGCCGGTTTGCGGACCGGACTACATAGTTGGCGATTCTGAATACATTTCTGGCTGGGCGCGGCCCGCGCAGCGGGCCGCGCCGACCTCAGCCCAAACCGGGCCGAATTCAGACCGGCTCCTGCCGGATTCGTATTGTCTTTATTTCCCCCCTCGCCCCGTTGTAGCTTAGCTGTCACCTTAAATACAGAGATATGAAAGCACCTTTGATCCTGACGGCATTCGTTGTAAGCACTACCCTGACCCATGCTCAGTCGGTCGGCGATGTCGTCAAGCAGCAGGCGGGTGAGGGCGTGAAGCAGGGCGCCACGGTGGCCACCGAGCAAACCGCCAATACGGTCACTAACAAGCTGGTGAACAAGCTCTTTTCAAAAAAGAACAAAAAGGTCGATTCATCAAAGCTGGCGGCCGGCGCGATAAATCCTGCCGGCGTGGCTACGGCGCCCGGGGCCGGCGGTTCAGCGGGCGGAACAGGCAATGCCGGCGTCGGGGGTGTCGCGGGCCAGGGAGGTGCGGCAGGGAGTGGTGCAGGCGACTGGAATACATACAGCAAATTCGATTTTGTTCCGGGCGAGAAGATCCTGGCAGTGGAAGACTTCAACCAGGATGCGATCGGTGATTTCCCCGACAAATGGAATACCAACAGCACGGGCGAAGTCCGCACCATTTCCGGGAAAGACGGGAAATGGCTTTCGATCACCAAGCGCGGTTTCTTCCTGCCCGAATTCATCACCGAGCTGCCGGATAATTTTACCCTGCAATTCGACCTTGTCTGCAGCCCCAACTTCAAACGCGGATCGGGGAATTTTGCGGTCGACTTCGAAAATCTCCCCAATCCGGATAAGGACTTCACGCATCTGGGGCATACCGTGTCACGCAACGGGCCGATGATCTATTTTCAGGCGAACTCCAGCTTCAATCATGGGGAGAGCGGATTCTCCATCTTTCAGAATGACGAGCAGATCATGAACAACCTGGTCGATGAGACAGAATGGGCCGGGCCCGTGGCCGGGAAGAACTTTTGCAAGATCTCGATCTGGAGGCAGCGTCAGCGGATCCGGGTTTATATGAACGAGCAAAAGATCTGGGATCTGCCGCGGGCGTTCCAAAGCGATAAGAAATATAATTCCGTCCTCTTTTCACTGACAGACGACGTAACCCCCGGCGACCTCATCCTGTTCAGCAACGTGCGGCTGGCTGTCGGCGCACCCGATACCCGCAACAAACTGATCACGGAGGGAAAGTTTTCGACTACAGGAATCCTTTTCGATGTCAATTCCGCAACCGTCAAGCCGGAGTCCTATGGCACGCTAAAAGACATTGCCGACGTGCTAAAGGATGACGGCAATCTGAAAGTGACCATCATCGGTCATACGGACGGCGATGGGGATGCCGCGCAGAATCTAACGCTGTCGCACAAGCGTGCCGATGCGGTGAAGGATGCGCTCGTCAAACAATTCGGGATCGACGCGTCCCGCCTCCAGACGGACGGGAAGGGATCGACCCAACCGGTCTCGCCGAACAATACGGCAACGGGCAAAGCACAGAACCGGCGTGTGGAATTTATAAAGACGGCGGGATGAGCGGCCGTTTTTTCGTCATTCGATCAGCACTTTTTGCGTGAGGATCGGGACGTCCCCGCCATTGGTCAATCGAAGGACGTACACGCCGGTCGGGAAGGATGCGACGTCGATGGCGGATTTGTCGTCCCAGGATTGACGGGACAGGACCGGGGCGCCGGTGAGGCTAACGATCTGGATAAGGAAAGGTTTGCGCTGACCCGGAGTTGTCTCGATGTTCAGGATCCCGTGAGTTGGGTTGGGGTACAGGATGGCCGGCGGGCGTGAGGCGGACGCCGCCGCCGGAGGCGGCGGCGTCTTATATGGGGTATCGAGCGCCAGGGGCGCCAGATAAACCATACGAAGTATAAATCCCAGTGCAGGGGAGGGGGAGGAGTTGCCGATCGTGCCGGTTGCACCCAGCGTACAACAGGAGTTATCCACGGCAATGAATAGCGTGTCGCCTGCGGGCGTGAACGCGATATTCCGCAGCCGGTAACCGGCGAGATAATGCAAGGTATCGGTCGGATTGGCGGTGCTATCGATCGTGAGGCCGTCAGGCTTCAGCTTAAGCCGGAAAAGACCGTTCTTTAGCGACGGGATCAGCAGCGAATTATGCCATCCGGGGATCGCGCCGCCGCCATAGAATCGGATGGACGAGGGTGCAATGGTCGGCCAGTGCATATTGTTAAGCACGCCTGACGCCTTATTGGCTGCACGGTCCCAGTTGTAGAATGCGAAGATCGGGCTCTCCAGCGTGGTAGGCGTGGAGTCGCAAAAGCCCGTCTCGCTGATCACCGCCTTTCCCGCGAGGTACATCGAATCCCCGGTGAAGGAAGAATAGTTGTCGTCGCAAAGACCGGCGACCTTTGGCCAGCCGTAGTTGGCATGCGGCAGGATAATATTGACTTCGTCGTCGGATTGATCGCCGTGTTCGCTGCTGTACAGGATATAGGAGGTGCCGCCGTCTACCGAGCCAAAGTCCAGCCCCTGTGGATTGCGATGTCCAAATGAATAGACCGGGGTTTTTGCAGCGGCCGCGGCACCGGCGGGAAACGGGTTGTCGGCGGGTATCCATTGCTGTGGTCCCGATGGAAGCGTCGGGTCGGGCTCGGTATTCAGGCGAAGCACCTTGCCTTCGATCACGGTTGTGTCCTGGGCATAGTTGGTCCGGCCGACATTGGCCAGGTTGCCTGCGCCCATATCGCCGATCGTATAGTAGAGGTGATAGTTGCCGTCGCTTTCGGGGATCGGGCTGATCCGGATACGCCCTGAGTTGTGGTCGTTGCTCCCGTCCAGGCCGGAGATCACGTCATCCATATATGTCAGTTTTCCCGTGGAGAAATTGTATTGATAGCGGGCGATCTTTGTATTATAGCTGCAATACGTGCCGGCCGAACCGGCGCTGCAGCCGACCAGGTGGTAGACATAGGCGATATAGACCCAGGGTTTGCCACCCGTAAAGAGCGGATGGATGGCAAGCCCCATCAGGCCGCCCTGCGGCCAGGGATTGGCAGTGGCGGGGGTAAAGTCTTTCAGGCTATTCAAATCCAGCAGCACGCGGGCCCCCTTGTTGCCGGGGTGGATCTTCCAGATCCGGTAGTCGTGAGAGGCGGTGACCCATAGGGAATCGTCCGGGCCGTAGAGCATCTCCCAGGGGGATGTCATGCCCGTTGAACCGGTGGCGGGGTAGAGGGTGTCCACCTTAAATGATTGATTATAAAAGGTTAGCGTTGTTTGAGCGGATAGAGGTTGCGACGCGCAAAAGCACAGGCAGGCAAAAAGGCAGGCGAACAGGTCATAGGACCAGGTTTGTCTGGTTTTCATGGGTATGGATTCGGCCGGCCGGAGGCCAGTCTGGACCCCAATAAAGCAAATCCCGTTAATATTTGGAATAGTAGTTCTACGATTGCGGATTAAAAAGACAGAGGTTACCTTTATATATTGTTTCGCGCAGTACCCTGAATCCGATAACTCTTGAAACGCCTCGTATCATATGAAAACACTTCTACCCCGTAATTCTGCTGTGTGCAGAGTTTTAGGGATGTTCATGCTGATCCTGTGTTTCCGTAACCTGGCCCACTCGCAAGCTACGGCGCCCATAAAATGGGGAAATAGCTACGTCAATCTCAGCAAGAAGACGGTGGGCGGTCCCGTAATGCCGGGCGATACGCTGGAAATCCGCACGAATTTTTATGTGAACGGCACCTATAACGGAACAGGTAAAATGTTTGACGTCCGCTACCTGGACAATGTTCCGACCCACACGACGATCCTTCCCAATGACTCTTTGAGGCTGGTGACAAACGAAGGGCTTACCTTCCGCCATTACACGTATGCAACCGGGGATGACCCGGGCTCTTATGTGGCGGTACCCGTCCTTCCCGGTGACTTCCAGATCCGCATCAATATGGGCAGCAACCCGCTCACGCCGAACGGTGTTGACCCGATGGGTACCACCAATATTGCCGGCGCCAGCACGATCCAGGGAAATGTCAGCAAACCGCTTTTCGGAGGCGGCTCGATCATCTCCACCGGTTTCCGGGTAGTGGTAACCGGTACATATGGCGATACGATCACGCT
>DATJWK010000030.1:0-26295 GCA_035501395.1 Puia sp. | reverse complement strand
ATCCTCATTATGCAAAAGATATTATTGGCGCAGGATGCGCATCAACTAAAGATGAATGCCATCGACTTTGCCTGCTACCTGGCGAGGTTGACCCGCTCCAGGCTCACCGGTGTCTTCCTGGAAGACGTCCTGGCCGACCGACCGGATCTGGCCGTCAGTATCGCCTACGGAGTGCCCTTATCGGCCGCTCCGGTCACCGCGGAAGTGCAGGAGCAGCTGTCGGCCGTTACCGAGGAGAATATCCGCCTGTTCCGGGAGGCCTGTGTCTGCCGGGAGGTGGTCTCCAGGGTCCACCGGGACCGGGGAATTCCGGTCGGGGAAATTGTCAGCGAGAGCCGGTTTGCCGACCTCATCGTCGTGGATCCGGAAACCTCGTTAAAGCCGCGGGTGGGATCGCTGCCGCCGCCGTTTATAAGCGATATGCTGGCGGAAGCCGAATGTCCGGTGATACTGAGCCCGGGTTCTTTCGACCGGATCGACGAGATCGTCTTTGCCTATAATGGGACCGCATCTTCGGTATACGCTATCAAACATTTCACTTATTTGTTCCCGGAATACCGGGAGACAAAGGTACAGGTGGTAAATGTACGGCAGGGAGATGAAGAATCGATCGAAGAATCCTTCAAGATGAAGGAATGGTTGAATGAACATTACGATCATGTGGAGTTTCACTTGCTGAAGGGCAATTCGTCCGATGAGCTGTTTGGTCATCTCCTTGACCGGAAAAATGCATTCGTGGTCATGGGCGCCTATGGACGCGGGCTCTTGTCGCGCTTCTTCCGCCCGAGCCATGCGCGGCTGATCATGCGGACGCTGAACCTCCCCATTTTCATCGCCCATCAATAGTTATCGTATGGCAACCTATACCAGGAAATTCAGCGATACGCGACTGACGGATGTCCCCGTTGTGGGCGGAAAGAATGCGTCGCTAGGAGAGATGTTCTCCCAACTGACCAAGGCGGGCGTTCGCGTACCGGACGGCTATGCCACGACGGCCGGGGCTTACCGGTATTTCCTGCAGGCCAATCGCCTCGATGAGACGTTGGCCGCCCTGATGGGGCGGCTGGACCGAACGGATTATGCTAACCTGAGCGAGACCGGCCGCGCTGCGCGGGCCCTCATTCTAAAAGCCGTGCTGCCTTCCGACCTCGCGACCGAGATCCTTGCAGGATACCGGGAGCTGGGCGGCGGCACGCCGATAGCGGTGGCGGTGCGCAGCAGCGCCACGGCCGAAGATTTGCCGGGGGCAAGCTTTGCGGGTCAGCATGAATCCTATCTCAATATCCGGGGGGAATCGGCGGTGCTGGAGGCGGTTAAGAACTGTTATGCCTCGCTATATACCGACCGGGCGATCAAATACCGGGAAGACAACGGGTTTGCACATGCCGAAGTGGCGCTTTCCGTCGGTATCCAGAAAATGGTCCGGGCCGACAAAGCCGGGGCGGGCGTGGGTTTCACGCTGGAGCCAGAGTCGGGCTTCCGCGATGTCATCCATTTGGCGGGTGTTTGGGGCCTGGGGGAAAATATCGTCCAGGGCGCCTCGACGCCCGATGAATACCTGGTTTTCAAGCCCTCGTTGCGGGCCGGCAAGCGGGCTATCATCCGAAAGACCTGCGGCGAGAAAGAACGTATGCTGGTATATGCCGACGAGGCGGCCGGGCAGCAGGGCGAAGCGGGGGTAGGCGGACAGACCATGAATTTGTACACGCCGGCAGGACAACGGGAACAGTGGGTGCTTTCGGATGACGAGATCACCCAACTGGCGCGGTGGGCATTGACCATCGAGGAGCATTATGCGCGACCAATGGATTTCGAGTGGGCAAAAGACGGCGAGACGGGGGAGATATTCATCGTACAGGCAAGACCCGAGACCGTGCAATCGAGGCGCAATCTTTTTGTCATCAAAGAATATACGGTGACCCAAAAAGGAGAATGCCTGGTGAAAGGAGAAGCCGTCGGTGAGCGGATCACGACGGGGATCGCCCGCATCCTGTCATCGCCGGAACAGGAAGACCAGGTAAAGCCGGGAGAGATTATCATAACGGATATCACAAGCCCCGATTGGGACCCGGTCCTGAAGAAGGCCGGGGCCATTATCACCAATAAAGGAGGGCGGACCAGCCATGCGTCGATCGTCGCCCGGGAGCTGGGCGTGCCCGCAATCGTGGGATCAGGCGATGCCACCGCAAAGATCAAAGATGGGGAAGAGATCACCGTGAGCTGCTGCGAGGGGCAGAATGGGTTTGTGTACCGCGGTAAAGCCACCTGGCAGGAGCGCGAGGTGAATCTCGGCAAACTGCGGATGCCAAAGCGGGTAAAGCCCATGCTGATCGTCGGCGACCCGGATCGGGCCTTCGAACTGTCATTCCATCCCAGCGCCGGTGTCGGCCTGATGCGGATGGAGTTCATCGTCACGCATTTTGTACAGGCGCATCCGATGGCGCTGGTGAATTACGGGTCCCTGAAAGACAGTCAGGCCAAACGGGAGATCGCGCAACTGAGTTGCCGGTATCCCGATAAGAAAAAATATTTTGTCGATCAGCTGGCTTCGGGGATCGCCATGATCGCCGCGGCTTTCCATCCGCGGCCGGTCATCCTGCGGACGAGCGACTTCAAGACAAATGAATACGCGAATCTGCTGGGCGGCCTGGAATTCGAACCGCAGGAGGAAAACCCGATGCTGGGGTTCCGCGGCGCTTCGCGCTACTATCATCCGCTGTACAAAGAGGGGTTCCGGCTGGAGTGCGAGGCGATCCGGGTGGTACGGGAAGAGATGGGGCTAAGGAACGTAATCGTAATGATCCCATTCTGCCGCACCGTGGAGGAAGGCCGAAAAGTGCTGCGCGTGATGGCCGAATCCGGGCTGCGGCAGCATGAGAATGGACTGGAAGTTTATGTCATGGCCGAGATCCCAAGCAATGTGCTCCTGGCAGCCGAATTCGCTTCGGTCTTCGACGGCTTCTCCATTGGAAGCAATGATCTCACCCAGCTGACCTTAGGCATCGACCGGGACTCGTCAATCGTTGCGGAGTTGTTCAGCGAACAGGATGCGGCGGCAAAAAGAATGATCGGCAATATGATCGCGGCCGCAAAGGCGGCCGGGGCGCGGATCGGGCTTTGCGGCCAGGCGCCGAGCGATTTCCCTGAATTCGCGCAGTTCCTGGTCGACAGGGGTATAGACAGTATTTCATTCAATGCGGATGCGTTGCTGAAGGGGATCGAGAACATCGTGAAAGCCGAAGACGGGACCGTGGAAAGTAAGACGACGGAACATATTTTATAACAGAAAAAACAACTATATGGAAGAGTTCGTCAAATTCGAAAACCTGATCGGTCACACCCGCGACTATCTGAATACGCGGGTGGATGAAGCCAAACTTACCGTGGCGGAGCGGTCGTCGGCGGTGATCGCGCGGATCATTGCCCTAACGGTGGTAAGTGTGGTCTTCGGCCTCTGCCTGATCTTTGCCAGCGTCGCTGCGGCCTGGTGGCTGGGCCATTCCTGGGGCCGCGTATGGCTCGGGTTCCTGGCGGTGGCCGGGATCTATTTTATCGCGGGCTTGATCGTATGGTCCGCACGGGAACGGCTGATCCGTATCCCCATCATGAATTCCATCATTCATCAACTATTCAAAACCGAAGACGATGAGGACGATTAAACGGCTCAGTCACCTGAGAAAGGAACAGCGCCGGCTGCGCGAGCGGCGGGCCGAGCTGGAGCGGAACATCCGGAGCGACTGGATGCTGATCCGCAGGACACTGGAACCGGCGGGCCTGGCCAGAGAGGCCTTGCATTCTGCCAGCGCCTGGGTTGGCAAACAGTTGCTTACCGGGCTTACCACGCGTCATAGAGCGGAAAAAAGCAAGGTATGAAAAAGATAGTGTTACCTGTCGAAAGCGGACAATATCCGGCGGATTGCCTGGAAATCGCCGCACAATTGAACAGCGTATCGAAGCTGTTGCTTACGACTACCATCGTACCGGATAGCGATTATGCGTCGCGGTGGGCGGTGCCGCATGGGTTTGCCCCGGCAAGTTACCTCGCCGAGGTCAGCAGCGTAGAGATCGAAGCTATAAGCAATACCACCGCGCGCATCAAAGAATTCTGCACCGGCCGGAATATCGAAAATATCGTGCGGAAGGACCAGTTCAATTTTGCTTTGCAGGAAATCCGCAAGGAAAGCAGGTTCGCCGATCTGCTCCTGGTCAGCGGCCGGCATTTCTTCGAAAACATCAGTGCCGATCAGCCAAATGCCTATATGAAAGAGATGTTGCAGCATGCGGAGTCTCCGGTGCTGCTGGTTCCCGGGAAGCCATTCCTGCCTGAACAGCTGATATTAGCTTACGACGGTTCTCCTTCATCCGTCTTTGCAATGCGACAATTCGTTTATGTGTTCCCTGAGCTCTGTGACCGGGCAGTGTCTGTGGTCCATCTCAATGAGAAAAGGGATGAGCCCGTGCCGGATGCGGAATTCCTGATCGAATGGCTGGAGCGGCACGTCGGCGGTTTGGAGGTGCTGAACCTGCCGATCGGCAGATCCGAATTTCTGAACACCTGGATGCAGGGCAGAAAGGCGCCATGGCTGATAGCGGGATCCTTCGGCCGGTCGAGCTGGTCGGAGGCGTTTTCGCGGAGCTTTATTACGGATTCGATCCGGAAGCCGGCATATCCGGTGTTCCAGGCGCACGTATAGGCGATTATCGCGAGCCCTTCGCCATTAGCCGGCGGCATAACAGCCGCCGCCCATCCCCTAATTCGTCAAAATGACTTTCAACGCCTTTTCTTTCGCCGCATTTCCGAACACAGCGTAGGCTTCGATTATCTGATCCAGCTTGAAATGGTGAGTGATCAGCTTGTTCGGCTGTATTTTTCTGGACTGCACGGTCTTGAACAACATCGGCGTAGTGACCGTATCCACCAGCCGGGTCGTGATCGTAATATTCCTGGCCCACAACGCTTCCAGGTGCAGGGATACACTCTTTCCGTGAACTCCGATGTTGGCGACATGCCCGCCGGGAGCCACGATCTCCTCGCAGAGCTCGAAGGTCGCCGGCACACCCACGGCCTCGATAGCGACGTCCACCCCCTTTCCGCCGGTCAATGTCATCACCTTTTCGATCGCTCTGTCGTCGCTGCTGTCAATGACCTGTGTCGCGCCAAATGTCTTCGCGACATTCAACCGGTTGTCATCCACATCGATGACGACGATTTCCGCGGGCGAATAAAATTGAGCGGTCAGCAAGGCCGCCATACCTACCGGACCCGCGCCGACGATCGCTATACTGTCTCCCGGCTTTACCTGGCCATTCAACACCCCGCATTCGAATCCCGTCGGCAGGATATCGCTGAGCATGACCAGCGCCTCCTCATCAGCACCCTGCGGGATCGGGTAAAGGCTGTTATCCGCGTAAGGTATCCTTACATATTCCGCCTGGGTCCCATCGATCAAATGACCCAGGATCCATCCGCCGTCCGCGCAATGGGAATACATCCCTCTTTTACAATACTCACACTTGCCGCAGGAAGTAATACAACTGATCAGCACGTGATCCCCCTTTTTGAAATTGCTGACGGCGCTCCCGACCTCTTCCACGACCCCTACCCCTTCATGACCGATAATCCGGCCATCGGTCACTTCCGGAACGTCCCCTTTCATGATATGAAGGTCGGTTCCGCAGATCGTCGTCTTTACTATTTTTACGATCGCGTCCGTGGCGGCCTTGATCGTAGGATTGGGCTTTTCTTCCCAGGCCTTTTTGCCCGGCCCATGATACACCAATGCTTTCATGTTTATTGTTTTGATGAAGTTATCTCCATCTCCCGGCATAATGCCTGCTTTCGCTCAGACCGGACTGTGATATTGATCATGTGTCGCGTCCGCGCCGTTCGCGAAGCTTAACTGACTGCTTTTGCCAGCAGGTATGCCGCAGCAGCGGCGATGACCCCGGTCATGGCCACTTTCACCGTACCTTTTATCAGCGGTACCCCGGTCACTTTACTCTTGAAATATCCGAAGAAGATCAACGCGAGGATGGTAATTCCGCAAGAAGCATAAAATCCCTCCGTGCTGTGTTTAAAAACGATATATGGAAACAGGGGAATAAAGCCGCCCACCAGGTAAGACAGCGCGATCGCGATCGCACTCTTCGCCGCCCTGTTTTGCTCGGGTTTCTCCATGTTCAATTCCAGCTTCATCATAAATTCGGCCCAGCGGTTCTTATCCTTACTGATCTGGAGCGCCACCTGGCCGCTCAGCGACTCTTCCACCCCCAGGTTCGCCAGGATATCCTGTACCTCTTTCAATTCGGATTCAGGGACTTGCTCAATTTCGCTAAACTCCCTTTTCAGCTCCTTGTCATAATGTTCGATCTCGGATTCTCCCGCCAGGTAACCGCCAAGCCCCATCGAAATACACCCGGCCGCAATCTCCGATAACCCGGACACGATGATCAGGTGATTGGTACTTAAGACGCCGCTCAGACCCGCGGTGAGTGCAAACGGTACCGTCAGCCCATCCGACATCCCGATAATAATATCCCTGACCAACCCGGAGTTGTTGCTACGCGGTTCGTTGCCCATTTCCGTATTTTATTTTCGACATTTGCTTAATCAGTTCAGGTTCCGGTTATCCCTGACCGGGATCATTTACCCCGCTTACGCAGGTCATTCCGAGCAATCCCCGGCCGGAGTAACTTTATTTCTCAAACAGCGCATATGAAAAAGAATGAAGGGGTTGTAGACTGCTTCGTCCGGTTTTTCATTTCGGTCATACTGGTCAACCTGGCCATCCAAAAAACCGTCACCGGCTTCTGGAACAGCCTTTTATGGATATTTGCGGGCATTTTCTTCCTTACCGCGTACCTGGGTTGGTCGCCGTTTTATGCCATTTTCCGCATTCATACGAATCGACGCAAGAAGTCTCCGGATCGCTGAAGAGAAGCTAAAGTGCCGCCCCCGCCTCCTTCCCTGCCTTTTTGATCCTGAAAAGATTGATCACAAGAAAGACCAGGGTGCCCCAAACGCAAGCCACGATCGAGTAAGCCATCAGCAATAACCAAATGGGCGCCTTGTCGCGTGTGGCGAACAGCGTCCTTTCCCCAAACGTATTTGTCCCGGCGAATTTCGCCCCCCAGGGAACCGTCCGTTCCTGCAGCAGATTCCCGTAGTTGTCATTGTCGTCCGCCTTCGCCACGATCACGATATTGCCGTTCACATCGCCCGGGATGCTGTCCCGTTTGAAGTCCGCCAGCACCGTTCCGGTAGAATCGGTGGTAAATGTTGCGGTCTGGTTGACGTTCAGGTAGGCGTTCAGCCGTTTGATCGCTATGCCCAGATCGACGCCTTTTACCGGCACCCAACCCGTGTCCTTCCATTCAAGAACGGTCGCAACGATTTTCCTGCCGCCGGCTGTATCGACAACGATCTTTGCACGGCCTACGGTCAGGTCTCCTTCCGCGGCTTCATAATTGGAATCCCCGCGGAAACTGACCAGGAAGGTCCGCTTCGACGACCGGCCCCACGCCGCCTTCAACGACGGGGGAATCAGGGCCGAAGCCTCTCCTTTTTCGTCCGTGATGACCTCTTTGATCAAGTTGTCCGCGGAATCATTGTTCAGGAATAATTTCAGGGTCACGCCGCCGACCGGCCTGAACCGGCCGTTTTCCTTGGTCTTGGCCCTGGCCAAAAGGTAAGGCACCTTATCATTGATCGCAAAATAGCTTAAGGTAATGCTCAGGCGCCCTTTTGCGGCCGGCTGGGCAACGGCGTTATGACCGGCGAGACACCCCGCAAGAAGCACCGCGTAGGCAAACTTATTTATCGGCAGTTTCATGTTGCTCGGTTAATGTTTCTTGAATGGGAATGATCGGAAATACCCTGATCAACAGGGTGATGACCAGTACGCAGCCGGCCAGGGAGCCAAAAGCGATGGCCCATTCTTCCCAGCTTGGAAAATAGCGGTGATAACTATCCGGAACATTGTACATGGGAAGAAATGGATTCAACAGTGTCGGTGTGACGATCAGGTACCGCTTAAGCCAGGCCCCGACGACCACCATGATACCCACGATAAACGCCGGCAATGGCCGTCTTCCTCTTTTGAACAACAGGATAACAACCGGCAGGATCATGCCGGTCAGGATAGCGAACCAGAAGACACCGGCAAAATCCCCGGTCAGGAGGTCCTTTAAATAGCCGGATTCCGATTTCTTCATTTTGAATACCGGGGTGAGGAATTCGTTGATGTTAAAATACAGGTACACCAGCGCCAGCAGCACCAGGATCTTCCCCATTTTATCGAAATGATCCACCGTAATGTACTTTTCCAGGTGATATGCCTTCCGGACCACGTACATCGCGACCGTGACAGCTCCCGCGCCCACCAGGAAGGCGCCTGCGATGAAGTAGGCCCCGAAATTGGTGCTGTCCCAACCCGGCCGGTAGGTCGTGGCAAACAACCAGGACGTAACCGTGTGAATGGAGAAGGCTACCGGGATGATCGTAATGCAAAGGATATTTATGGCCTTATCGCTTAATTTGATCTGCCGGCTGGTTCCTGTCCAGAACGAGCCGAGAAAGCGGTAAAATTTATAAAGGCCGGCGCCGGCCTTCTCCTTAAACCGCAACAGGATCTTCAGGTCGGGGAGAAGCGGGTAATAAAGCAGCAGGAGGCTGATAAAAAAATAGGTGGAGATAACAATGACGTCCCAGATGATCGGCGACTGTACGCGTCCAAACAAGAACAAATGATAAAACCTCTCCGGCCGGCCCATATCCACGATGATGATCAGCGAAGCAAAGATAATGGCCGCCACGGCTATAACCTCCGCAATCCTCGTAAGCGGTTTGCTCCATTCGACATTCAACAGCCGGAAGATAGCGGTAATCAGCGAGCCGACCAGGCTTATAGCGACAAAAAACACAAAGTTGGAAATATAGATCCCCCAGGACGCGTAATCGCGCATGGATGTCACGACCAACCCATATCTGAGCTGGCGATAATAAGCATACATCCCGATGAGGCAAACCAGGATCAGGATACCCGTAAATAGTTTGCCCCATTTACCGAACTTCTGGGGAAGCAGGTCCTGGATAATTCTTTCCTCTGCTGTCGAATGTAGATTTTCCACGTTAGCTTGGTTGAGATGATTTCTTTTGAGTGCTGTCTTCCTCCACTCCCGATTTGAACGGGAAGTTCCGGTCCACGGGCGGCAAATAATACACACTTGGTTTGGTGCCGAGGTCTTCCATCAGCCTGTAGCCCGCCTTGTCGCGTATCAGTTCGCTGAACCGAAAGGTCTCGGAGCCATTGGTCACCGTATCTTCGTTCATGTCCCCGAAAGCGAAGACACCGTTGGGACAGGCAGAGACGCAATGCGGCAATTCGCCCTTCCTCGTCATGTCGGCACAAAAATCGCATTTGCCGACCGTTCCCTTTTTCTGTGGAACGCTGGTTTCGCAAGAATAAGGCTGGCTCGCCGCTTGAGGGGTAATTTCCGGGGCCGACCAATTGAAGACCCGGGTGGAATAAGGGCAGGCGGCCATGCAAAACCGGCAGCCGATGCACCGGTCGCTATCGATCAGCACGATGCCATCCTCTCGTTTGAACGTCGCGTCTACGGGGCAGACCTTGACACAGGGCGGCTCGTCGCAATGCATGCAGGTCGTAGGCTCCCAATAAGGCGCCGTGGTCTCCGCATCCTGCATCGGATATACCTTTACCCAGTGTTGCCCGGGGCTTACGTCGTGGTGATGATCGCATGCTTCCTGGCATTTCCGCAGATTCTTGCATCGGGAGAGATCGATGACCATCACAAATTTCTTTCCCGGTATACCCAGTCTCGCTTCCGTGTTGGATACCGGCGGCATGTGCGGGACCGGTTTCAGGAATGCTTTGTCGACCTCGATCACTTCACCATCCACCGACAAGAGCCGCACTTTCGTCCCTGATTCCTTCACCTGCTCGCCGGCGCCGGTCTCAAAGGCGGACTTTTTCGAAGTACACCCGGCCACGGCGCCTGCCGTCAGCAGCGCGGTCAAAAGAAACTCTCTTCTGGAGTTATTATCTTGTTCCATGGTTATCGTTTTATCCAACGTTGTAGTTCTGCATCGGTAACCTTCTTCCCGCCGGACTTGATCAGGTTCGCGTCAATCTCCACCAGCGAGCCGTCCTCGGCGAGCATTTTGACCATCCGGGCCTTCTTTTCCGGAAGGCAGGCGATTATATTCCGCTTTTGCCTTCCCCGGAGTCTTAACGCCGCGGCGACCAACGCAACGGCGGACAGAACGCCGACGCCCGCCAAAAATCGCCTCCGGGCCGGAGACCCGATCGGTTTTGCTTCTTCCTGGTTGTTCATGATTTTTGATTTTATTTCTTTAGCGTCCGTGCAAAGACGACCAAACTCCAGATATCTTCCTCATCGGGGATCTTCTTCTTGAAACTGGGCATATCATCGCGGCCCTCCGCAATTTTATAGAACATCGAGCCGTCCGTTTGGGATTGGACGTCGGCTGTCGAGAAATCGCCCGGTTCGGTCTTTAGCTGTGCCGCTTTGCTTCCGTCGCCAAGGCCCTTAGCGCCATGGCAGGATTTGCAATTCGTATTCCACAATTCCTTGCCTGCCGCGATCGAAGCGGCATTGGACGCAACCGGGTTCTTCTTGTTCTTATAGGCATCGGGAACGGGCCATGGTTTTTTTGTCTGAGCCGGGATAAAGCCGGAAATGAGGGAGGCCAGCAGCAATCCGGCAGCGAACATTCCGGCGAAAATGACATTCTTTTTCATGTTGAACTGATTTTTGTAATGGTAGGTTATCGTTCGTTATTGATCTTTAAAATAAAATCCCAACGCCGTAGTGATATTCGGCATGTCGACAGGGACCGGATCTTTCGCCCCGTCGAAAAGCAGAATGCCGTACAGGTCCTTTTGTTTGTCCAGATCGATGCATTTCCTGCTATCATCCCGCTTCTGAAATAAAAGATAGCGATAATTTTTTGCATCGACGATTTTCAGCGCCGGCCGCGATTCCCCGACCACTTTCCGCGCATTCCGAACCTGGTAGAAATAATCGTGCATGATCGCTTTATAGACCGACGTATCCAGGGTATCCTTTACTTTTTCCAATTGTATAGAGTCGGGGCAAAAAAAGACCGCTGCCCGCCCCCGGATCGCCAACGTATCCTGCTTCGTGGAAGGCGGCTTTTCCATATGCCTCGGCCGGCCCGCGCCCGCATGCAGCGATACCGCAGCGTTCTTATCGCCGCAACAACACAGCAAGAGGGTTGCCGCCAGTGTGGGAAGACGGATCAAAAGTTCCACAACCGCGTGATATTAAAGCCGATCTCGAATTGCCCGCCCGGTACTTTCGCCCCTCCGGTCTCGGTATACCCGAACGGGTTGTTGGCGTTATAGAGACTGTTCTGTTGCGGATTGAGGAAGGAATAGTTCCCGGCAAAGATCTGGAAGGTATGGCCGCTGGTATTGAACTCAAACCCGAACGCCACGTTGGGATGCGGGTTATTGGTGGCAAACCGGGTGAGCGGCTGATCATAGTCGATGATAAAGGACGTTCCCTGGGTCAGCTTGTATCGCACGATTGCCGATGCGGCGAACAGATCGAATTTCTCTTCCTTGAACTTTATTTTTGAGGCGCTGTCGTAAGTGGTATAGTACCCCGGAACCGAATTCTGGTGTGAAATGCTGATCCCGGCCTGGACCGATAATTTGTCCGAGAACTTCCTCGCCACCATCAACTCGTTGAAAAAAGACAGCCGCTGCGTACTGTAGGTAAAGAGCACATGATTGGGGTCTTCAATGGACTTGTAGGCTATATTGCCGTAATAGGTGACACTAACCGGGTATACGCCTTTTGTCTGCTTCAAAATGGCATATTTGGCGCTCCCGTCCCAAAGTAGATTGCTCTTTGTCAGTCCGAAGCCCAAATACAGGTTACTGATCGGCGCATAAGCAAATCCGAGCCGGATATCGGAAGACCCATAAATACCCCAGAGGTCCTTGTATCCGTTTTGAACCGTCCCGAACCGGTGCTGGATGTCCATTTCAAAGGTCCCCTTCACGGGAACCATCACCGTTTGATCGTCGATAAGCCATACACTATTGAACGTATTCTTTACCGGCTTCGGTTTCTTAATGACTTTTTTTTCGGGCGCCGTTCCGGTGCTGTCCTGCGCCAACAACGCGGTTTGTATGGTTGCCAGGCACAGGAGAAGAGGAAATATTTTTTTCATCGTATATTTTTTTGCGGGCTTAATTGTTCGGGGCCCCGTTTTCAATCCAATATAAGATCAGGTTTATATCTGCCTGCGAGGGGATATTCACCTGCATCGGGCCGCCGTTAAGCTCCTGGTATATGACACTCTGGGTTGGGACGACGACATCGACAAAGTCACCATTGATCAGATCCTTGTAGGCTTCCGCGGAATCCATGTAGGGCATCTGGCTTCCGGGGACATGGCACCCGGATTTGGCACAATTGGTGATCAGGATCGGCAGGATCTGATTGTTAAAGCTCACCGAAGGCGGCGGCCCGCTCTGCACAATAGCCGGAGTAATGATATCCTTGTAGCAGCCGGTGATCGATACCCCGGTCACCATCAACCCGATCAGGCCGGCCACGATTATTGACTTTTTCATGATAATTTGATTATGATCACTTGTTGTTGAAATTCATGTTCGCCTGGATGGTAATTTCCTGACCGATATTAGTGCTCGTGATCCCATAGTCGGAGCAATTGAACTGGAACGTCAGTTGCAGTCCAAAGACCCCAAAGGTGCTGGTACCCTCCGTGACCCACTGCTCCCTGACAAATACCAATTTGCCGGAGACCGATTCCGTAAACGGTGTGGCCATGCCGCCCCGCCAGGTAAGATTGGCCGTGACGATATAGTCGGACCCGTTGGGATCGAATTCAACCTTGGTAGTCTGGATGTACGCTACATTGGAATCGCTGAGGTTTTGCGTTCCGGGGATGATCTTGATCGTGTGGAGTGCGGAAATATTGCAGCCGGAATCCCGGGCCGGCTCACCGGTATTGGAGGTGTTGATCTGGACATAGCCGCTAAAATAGGTCTTGGCGGGCTCGTTTTCATAAAATGCCCAGGACGTGTCCGGTAACGGCTGACCGCCTTTGACATAATAGGTCTGCAGGGACGGTGGCACACTGTTCAGGCCGAAGGAATTGAAACGCCCGGTCAGTAAGCCCGTTGCTCCCAGATAGGCCCCGGACCATAGCACACTGCTATGCACCTGATCGAGTTTCCATTGTGTCGTGTCGCCCGCGGTCTCTGTCCCCGGCAGCATTATCGCGTTGCCATGGGCGTAGGTTGTCGTTCCTGTTGCCTGCGCGGGAAGGACCAGGTCCTTATGTGTGCAACCGGCGATATAGCCATAAAAGCTCACAAAGAGCAGAAGGACCAATGAGATATGATTGCGTTGGAAGCTCATAAAGAGTCGTTTTTAAGTGAAGGAATTGCTTGAATAACCCTGCTAATTTATTTCAGGGCATTCCAACCCCGGCTGATATGGATCATAGCATAATATGAGGTTTGTCAGCCGGGAAGGGTCAAGCCCTCCCCGTCCCCCTGCTATCACGGTAACGAATATATATAGTTGAAAATAGGATTACCAGTGCATACATACCCAGATCCAGGACGATGCTAACCGTGTATACGGTCATATCGTTCCGGACCCTGTCCACCCCGTCACCGACGTTGAAATATTGCCGGACCAGGTCGGCCACCAGGAAGAAGACGAAAAGGAGACTATGAAAAAGGCTTAGCGCCGGTCGGTTTCGAAGCGCGGGCAGCCAGAATAATATGGCCAAAAGGCCCCAAACCTGGAGGTAATTCTGCCGCATAACCCAGCTTATGTGTCCAATGGAATAGTCGGGATAGAGGTTCTTCCCTTGAAGCCCCAGGTATAAGGTACCCAGAAGGGCATAGGCAAAAGGCAATAACCCGGCAAGCTTGCCCCGCAGGCTGCCTTCGGATGGCCGCTTACCCATTGCCGCCCGGGCAAAAGACCAGATCAACGGATAGCCGGAAAAAATTGCCAATAATTCCAATTGCCGCAAACTTGCAAATAGACTATTGCCCATGGCTAAAGAAACCGGTTAACCCGGGCACGGACCATGATCTGGGTTAGTTGCGCTCATGATTTTCGTCAACCGCCCGATCGATAAAAGGTATCTTTCCGCTTAAAAACTCCATTTGATCCGCAGATAAATGCTGTTCCCCAATGATCCATAATTCCCGCTTTGCGCCGACAGGAAAGACTGGCCGACCAGATCGAGCATCCAATTGTCCGCCATGGAATAAGTGACCGTAGGCAAGAGAACAACGGAGTTGCCGGTGGGAGAATACATGACGCCAAACATGGCTTTCAGAATAGGCGTGAAAGAATAGGACACCTCACCGAAGACAGTATATTTGAAAGGAAAGATGTTCTTTGCCGAAAGGGCTTCGCCCGCCACCTGGGTGATATCGAGTGTGCTGTCTTTCCCAAGTCCGTTGTACAAACCCGAAAAAAGCACATACACACCGTCCTTGAACGCATAATCCAGGGAAACCGATGCGACTACGACCGCCGTGTCCGTATGTTGCCGGTTGGTGGTAAAATAAGATACTTCGCCCTTGAAACCCGCCTCGCTGATATTACCGGCCCATCCGCCTCCAATGGCGATGTCCTGCCGGTAAAAGCCGGAAAACAGCTGAAAATCATAGCCCCATTTGTTGTAATGATACATCAGCGCCGCGATATCCTGTCGGGGGGATTTCCCGGGGCTTGCAGCGAATTCGAGAGAGGATGAATTATTTATACTATACTGGATCCGCGCTGCATCGGCGCCTGGCCGTTCCTCGTAATCGAAGTCGAAGTAGTTGAAGGTGTTAAAGATGTCATTTGGCGCCCAAACCGTATTGATGCCCCAATTGACCCGTTGTCTTCCGACCGTAAAATCCCATTTACCTTTCAAATATTCGGCACTCGCGCGGTCGATGGTGCTGTTCAATAGGACCGCTCGCCGATCAACCCAGTTTTTGGATAAATCGACCGTGCCTGCCTGGCCGGCGACAAATCCGGCAAAGCCGGGAGTATTCCTGACCAGATCCCCGTAGTATAACCGGTTGCGGACCTCCAACCGGAAACTAAGGTTGGAATCCGGCTGATACCGAAAGTTAAGCCGGTTGTGGATCAACCCATCGGTCATCAGGTCGGTCGCATCACGGACAAAACTGGCCTGTTCGAGATATTTTACATACCCGCGAAGAGTGAATTTGTGGTTGCGGGTGACGGTATCATTTTGCGCCCGCGCCGAAACAGCCGGGAACATTAAAATGAGCAGGGCCGCTATGCAAAAAGTTCGTCTCATGGCCTGGTATCTGAAACGATCTTTCCGTCTGTCAGCGTGATCACCCTGCGAGCCTTATCGATGACACGCTGATCATGGGTCGAAAAAATGAACGTGACATGTTTCTCCCTGTTAAGAGTGGCCATGATCTCCAGTAAATTCTCTGCCGATGCAGAGTCCAGGTTGGCGGTGGGCTCGTCCGCGAGGATAAACCGGGGCCTTGAGGCCAGCGCCCTGGCAACGGCTACCCGCTGCTGCTGCCCGCCTGATAATTGCGAAGGGCGGCTTTGAAGCCTGTCCTTAAGTCCCACCTGCGCCAGGAGATCCGTGGCGCGCTGTTCCCGTTCCCGTTTCGGTCTTTTTTGCATGAGCATGACGAACTCCACATTCTCTTTTGCTGTGAGCACCGGGATCAGGTTGTATGCCTGAAATACAAACCCGATATTGTTCAGCCGGAAATCGATCAATTTGTTTTCACGCATCCTGGTGATGTCCACTCCGCCTACCCTGACGTCCCCTTCCGTTGGATAGTCCAAACCCCCGATAAGATTAAGCAGGGTGGATTTGCCGGAGCCGGAAGGGCCTACCAGCGCGGTGAACTCGCCCTCCTCGACTTGCAGGTCGACCCCGCTGACCGCGTAGACGGGTATCGTATCCGGGTTATACACTTTTGACAATTGGTGTGATTCGATTACGTAGCTCATGGCATCAAATTTTATGAATGGCGATGGCCGGTTTGAATTGTAATGCCTTGTCGGCAGGGTAGATAGCAGAAACAACAGCGGTGATTGCGGTCATTACCGCAATGGGCACGAACATCGACGTTTGCAATTGGGGATACACGATGTTGCTGAAACCGAACTGGGCCAGCCCCTGGGAAAAGGACGACAGATCGATGCCCTTGCCGGAAAGGTAATTCACGACCCCGATGGTCAGCAGGATGCCTGCCGGGATGCCTGCGCAGGTCAGCATCACCGATTCCATCTGGACCATCAGGAATACCCGCGTTTTGTTCATCCCGATCGCCATGAGCATCCCAAATTCCCTTTGCCTTTCAAGGACCGCCATCAGCATGGTATTGATAATGCCGAACATCAACGCCAGCAGTATTATCCCGATGACGATGTACATGATCTGATCAAAAATACCGGTGACCAGTGCGATTTCAGGCGAGAGCTCCTTCCAGGTCTGCACCGATAGCGAAGGGTATTGCCTTCTAAGCGCCGCCGCAGCCGAGTCCGCGCCCGTTCCATCTTTAAGCAAGACGGCTATTTCGTGAATTTCGTCCCCGGTTCCCAGCAATTGACCAAGGTCATCGGCCCGGGTGAATACCGTCGACTCGTCAAACCCGGAATTCCGGGAGCGGAAGATGCCGGCGATGCGAAAAGAGCCTGCTGTCAGGTCGCCGCTTTTGTCCTGAAAAGTAAGGACTATTTTGCCGGATAATTTTACCCCTAATTTTTCAGCCAGTTTTTTTCCGATAACAATCTCATTCTTCTTACCCGCCCTGAAATAGACCCCCTCCGAAATATCCCGGGCTATCGTGCCGATGTTCATTTCATCCGCCGGAACGATCCCATGGATCTCTACTCCGGCCGCAGTGGATGAGGAAGAGACCATACCGGTCGTGATCACTCTCCCCGAAACCGCTTTCACCCGGCCATCCCTTTTCAATTGATCGACGATCGCTGCGCCATTCTTAATGGTATAGCTGATCGTTTTATCCGCCGAAAAAGCAGGGTGATGGATTTGCAGGTGCGAAAGCGTGGTTTCAACCGCGGATTCTATTTCCTGGTTGACAAACCCTTTGAGAAATGCCATCATGAACATTCCCGCAAAAAGGCCGACAGCCACGGAAGCGATCACCACGATGCTGCGCATCTTGTTCCTCCAGACATTCCTCCAGGCGATCTTTAGAAGCATAATTAACTGTTGATGGCTTCAATAGCCTTGGTCCGATGTATTTTGAATATGGCATAAAGAGACAAGACCATGGTGATCACCACCACCACATATCCCTGTATGACAAAATGAGAAATATCGGTTGACGGTTGCAGGACAGGTTCAAAATTGAACTGCTCGCTTTCCCGGGCCCAGTCCCCACCCATGCGGATCGGATGCGCCCGGAAATACAGGACAACTGGAAAAGCAACCGCTATCCCTGCAATGGCCCCCGCCAGCGTCATCAACAGCATTTCCATGAGCACGATCCCGGAAAGGATTGTTTTCTTCATGCCGATCGCTATCAATATCCCGAATTCATGCAATCGTTCATTTAGCATCATAAGGATAGTTCCGAATATCCCAAAGGTGATAACGAGGTAAAGGACACCGGACATGATCTCGTTCTGAGCCAGCTTCGCCTGGAACAGTTGGTCGAGCTCGGGCAACATCTCCTGCCATGTCATCACCTCATAACCGAATCCGGCCGTTCGTTTACCGATATCCTGTTTCAACGCATCGACCTTAGTCCTGTTATTCAGCATCACCGATATCGAAGTATATCTCGCCCCCGTGCTCAAAAAATCCTGGCATCTTGACATAGGCAGCCACGCCATCGACTTGTTCATTTCCGGTACGCCAACGCGGGCTATCGCTTTTATCGCGTATTTGCCTGCTGCGATCTCCCCGTGGAATCCCTGCCCCAGCAAAATGACGGTATCGTCCAGTTTTAATTTCAGATAGGCGGCAAGGCCCTCAGCCAGGATGATGCCGTTATCGCTGCCGCCGATATACCTTCCGGCAATTATTTTCCGCGCAAGATGTGACACGGCATCTTCTTTCTCCGGGACGATGCCTGTCAACAGTATACCTCGGGTCCGTTCCCCGGATGAGGCCAGCGCAAAAGCCTCCAAATGCGGGGACCAGGAAGTGATTGCCCTTTCACTGCCCAGGACGGCCCTCAACCCGGGAGTTTCCTCAAAACTGCTGTCGACTGATTTATTGGCCCAGTAGCCAATACGGTGAACCTGGAGATAGCCGCAAGACATACTGGTCGTATCTGCGATCATTTTATCGAATATCCCTATGATCATAACCCGCATTAGAATAGCGAAAACAACGGCAAAAAGGATGGAAGACACCGTAATAAGCGTTCTCCGTCTGCTGCGCCACATGTTCCGCCATGCCAGTTTGAGATACATTATTTGGCTTTTTTCATGTTTTGGGTCGTGAACAGGTCATCGCTGAGCGGCTGATTGAAAATGATGTTGTTATAGGTTATGACCGTCTCCTGACCTGGTTTTCCCGCCGGGATCATTTCCACTTTCGTTGGAAGCGTTCTTCCACCCTCCGTCCTGATATCGGAGCCCTGCAGGACATTGACGAGCTTGTTATCCTCATCGTAGAATTCCAACCTTAATTCCAGGTAATCCTTCCGGTCGACCCAGATCAGCACCCTGCTCCAAACCACAGCGGCCTGAGGCAATGGGACCATTTCTATTTTCCAGCAGGAACGCCCGGCGATTATGGTGTCACCGATGATCTTATGGGTATAGTCCTCTATGCGGGAAGATGCCTTCACCAGGTCGTCATTGGTGAAATCCGTTCCCATCCAGCTTTGCGCCATCATAGACGGCGGAAGCTTCACCGTTCTCTCGATAGTGGGCAGCCAGTTCCAGATCTCTCTGACGCGTTTTAGAAAAACTGTCCCCGCGTCCTTTGCCGGCGCGGTCACCACCATGAGAGAATATTGCTCGCCTTTGGTCCATGCCTTGACGCTCATGGTGCGTGTCCAGGTCGGCCGGATGATCTGAATAGTCAGCTCCGCCACGGAAGACAGGCCGTGGATATTATTTTCAGCCTTGGTGACGATCTCCCGGGCTGTCGGATCATCGGGTTGCAGGGGAGCGGCGAAAAGCGCAGTTGCAACAAGTAACGCGGGTAGCAGCATGGTTAAATAATTTTAAAAAAGTCCATTAAAGTCTTCTCGTACATCTTAAGGATATCTTCTTCCCGGTTACTTTTCTGCAGGAAGTAAATGTCCATTTCAGACCCCTGCAAAACCCAAAATAGGTTTTTTGCCAGCAATCCCGGGTGTTTACCGTTGATCTTGCCATGCCTTTCCAATCCAATGAAGCAGGATTCCAGGAATTGGAGTTCCCCTTTCATCAGGTCGTCGATGATCCTCTTCAATTTCTCATTTTCAATGATCGCTTCAAGAAAAAATAACAGCCTGTTGAACTTCAATGACCGGGTGTTGAGAAATTTTCTCAGGGTGGCGATCTGCTCCGACTTGACTTCGAGAAACAGCCGGACGAACGATTTGTAATCCTTTACCTGGTTTTCGGGCTCCCCGATCACCGGCTGGCGGCTGGCCTCCAGCAAAAATTCAAAAGTGGCGGCCAGCAATTCCTTTTTGGATTTGAAATGATGATACAGCGCGCCTTTGGAGAGCCCTGTTTCTTCCATCAAATCCTGATAAGAAACATCCTTATAGCCCTTTTTGAGAAATAATTGAAGCGCCGTTTTTAAAATGACATTCCGCGTATCCAACACCTTTCCACGCATAGTAGTTATTGTTAAATCAGCAACAAACCGACCAACCGGTTTGTAAATATACCCAAAACGCATTAAATTAAAAATATTGGTTCGGTATGATGGCGTTCAGGCGCCGGACCTGGCGAATTTGATCTCGACGGTCCTTGAAGATCCATCGCTGTTGGATTCAAGTGAGCCGTTATAGAACTCGATCCGGTTCCTGACGTTGCGCAATTCCCGGATTCCGGACAGATCGTCGAATGGTTTGCCGGCATATTGCACGATCAGCCGGAGGACAGGACTATTATAATATAGGCCTATTTCGATAGACTTGGCCTCGCCGTACTTAGCGATGATATTCGATAAGTCGCTGACAATGCGAAAAATATTGAGGTTTTCGGCAGGCACGGTGCTTTCGGCCTGCTTATCGAAGCGGAGTATCCTCAGTCTTACGCGATGTCGTTTCCTCAAGTTCCTGAAATTTTCCTTAAGTGCTTCTTTTAGCCCCAGATCGAGTATTGTCAGGGGGGTAAGGGTGTCGCACGTGTGCTTCAGTTCTTCAATGGCCGTCTGGAGATTCCGGCTGATCAGTTTCAACTGACTACTGTCTGCTCCCCTGACCATCAGGTCCTCGAGGATCAGCTTGCAGGAAGAGAGCGTCTGCATCGTTTGTTCGTGGATCCTGTTGGAGATGACCTCCCGCTCGTTCTCCTGGGTTTCGATGACAGATCGGAGGATTTCCCGTTTCTTTTCTTCCTCCATTTTCCGGATGAGAGAGGTTTCCGCCACGTGGACAACGAGCCCTTTGACAATTCCGTTTTCGATATCGGGATAATACGTTGCCAGGGAATGTTTGACAACTCCGGCCGGGGTTCTGATCTCCCGTTCAAAAGTCTGCTGCTTTCCGTCCAGTGCATTCCGGATATACGGCAGGTTGAGTGCGAATAGTTCGGGGCCCAACAACTGCTCCAGGGTGATTTTGCCTGCCATTTCAAGGCCGGAAATACCGAACCATTCCGAATACGCCTTGTTTGCGTAGCGGCAGACCAGATCTTTATCCCAATAGGCGAGCATGGCAGTCACCTTGTTCGCAATATGCAACGCGATTTCTTCGGGACGCAAATCTTCCTTACTTGTTCTATTACCGGTTTTTGAAGTCAAGCGTAAGTTTTAGTATATATTTCCAATCGCTTTTGTGTTCAACTGCACTTCCAGCAGGCAACCTTTATCGGGGCCGGTATCGATCTTAACGTCTCCATCCAGCAGTTTGGCCCGATTTATAATATTCGTTATTCCGATCCCCCTCTTTGCGGTTTGGATATTGAATCCCTTGCCGTCGTCGTCGATCCGCAGGCTTAACTCGGACCCCGTCTTCCGCAGGCTAATGTGTACGTGCGAAGCTTTTGAATGCCGGATAATATTGCTTAGTTGTTCCTGGATGATCCGGTAGATCGCAACTTTCTGTTCTTCCTTGATATCCGTTTCAACCAATTCCGTTACTTGCAGTTCAATTTGAAGTCTCTTTGTCAAATTGATCGTGTCGATCAGGTCTTTGATGGAGTTGACCAGGCCTGCTTCAACTATTTCTTTGATGACAAGTCCTTTGGACAAATATCTGATCTCCCGGATAGCCTTGTCGATGAATTTCACCCCCTTCCTCACCATTTCAACCGATGTCTGTGGCGTTTCCCGTTCGGTCATTAAAAATAGTCTCGCCGTTGCCAGGAGTTGATTGATATTGTCGTGCAATTCCCTGCCGATATGTTCCCTTTCTTCTTCCTGGGCCAGGAACATGGCTTCGGTTATTTGCTTTTGTTTTAGTTTTTGCTGCAACGCCAGCTCTTCCTGCAGCCGGATGGTCTCTGTAATATCGTTGACCAGCACCTGCCGGGCAAGTTTACCAAAAAAGTCCACGAAGAAGGTCCTGACTTCCACGGTCAGTATACTGCCATCCTTCTTCTTTGTTTTCCAGGTTTTCCGGGCGGCTGCTCCCCTTTCCCTGGTATCATGGCTGACGCCATTCGGTTCGGTCTCGGGAACGCCGGTAAATATATCCTGGATCTTCATGTTCATGAATTCGTCACGGCTGTATTCATATTTAGTACTCGCCGCGTCATTCACCTCCAGGATACGAAAAGCGGCCGGCTCATAAATGAACATCGGGTATGGGTTCTCATTAAATAGCAGGCGATACTTCCTTTCAGAGGATCGGAGCCTGTATTCATTTTGTTTTTTGTCGGTAATATCCCTGATAATGGCGGCAATCTCATGATTCTTTCCCGACAAGAGAGGATTAAGGCTGATTTCAACAGGGAATTCTCCCCCACCCTTCCGGGCGGCGTGCAATTCCAGGCCGCTCCCCATCGGTCGGACTTTTGGCTGGACAAAATATGCTGCGTGGTGGGCTTTGTGATTCGGCCGGAAGCGGGCCGGGATCAATTTTTCGATATCTTTTCCAACCAGCTCCTCCCTCGAATAGTTGAACATCTGCTTTGCGCTTTCATTTATTTCCAGGATCTTACCTTTCTGCCCTACAATGACGATTGCGTCCGGGCTCATCTGCAACAGTTGATGATAATGGTCTTCCAACTGAATGGTCTCCGTCTTGTCAAGGATCGAGATCATCAGGTGCGCGACACTTCCTGCTTCATCCGCCAGGGGAATGATATCGAAATCCCAGCAAAGGGTTTTTGCGGGAACCCCGCGGGACAAATCCCGTAGTCGCTGATCCGGCAGCCTGACCCGGCTAGCCGTCCGGATCGATTCGCGCATGATCTCCCGGAGGTGTGCGACTGCGTCGCTTTCCAAATGCATTCCGGAACCGGCGAACAGATCCGTAAAAGGCAGGCGTCGCATCTTCCCGATCGTCAGCCCGGTTGCCTTTAGCCAGGCGGTGTTGGCAGCATACACGTGGAAGTCCTGGTCCGCCGCTTTTACGACTACGGCTAATCCCGGCAATGCCTCCATGATGGAGGCCACATCGAACAGCGACCTCTCCTCCTTTATCATAACGGTTGCTTTGTGGTTTCAATTCCAAATTATAGCATGTTTATTGAATACCATAGTAATCTCGATCATCTGTGGGGTTGATTTACGTTATGAATTTTAAACCCTGCCGCCTGTTTTGAGCAGGGACAACGCGATGATCCCGGTAAGCGACACCATCGCGCCATAGGCAAAGACCGCCGTATGACCAACCTTGTCCCAAAGCTGTCCCGCCACTATGCTGGCAAAAAGACCGGCTATCCCGACCGTCGTGGCATACCATCCCACACCGCTCGCCCGCAATGGCGCAGGGACAAGATCGGCAGCCAATGATTTGCCCACCGACCGGAAAATGCCCTGGAAGAGACCGTAGAAGACGAAGAGAACCCCCGTGAAAAGGACACCGGGTGCAAAAGCAAAGCCGGCATACGACACGAAGAAAATGATAAAGGCCACGAGGAGAAGGGGTTTCCTGCCCAACCGGTCGGAAAGGGACCCCGCCGGATAAGATATGAAGGCGGCCAGGAGGTTGAAAATAGCATATATGAGCACCGTCGCCGTCAGGGAAAGCCCCTTCCCTTTCAATTGCAGAATAAGGAAGGAATTGCTGGAATTGCCGATACCGAACAAGGTGGTGACGAGCAGGTATTTCCAATAGGACCCGGGAAATTGCCGGAAATGCAGATCTATTTTTGATTTTGCCTCCACCCTGACCTTTGCTTCTTTTACAAAGAACACTAGCAGGGCGGCGATGATTCCGGGGATGAATGCCAGGTAAAAGATGACGTGGATATCCAATTGGAGCGAAATGAACAGGAGGACGGTGATAACGGGCCCCAGAAAAGCTCCGAGATTATCTCCCAGGCCTTCCAGCCCAAATGCCTTTCCCCGGTATTTCTCTTCTACCGATGCAGCGATCAAGGCGTCTCGGGGGGCGGACCTGGTACCTGCCCCCAACCTGTCCGCGACTCTTGCCCCCAGGACCAGCTGCCAGTTGCCCGCAATGCCGATAAATGGTTTTGCAATGGCTGCGAGGATATAGCCGGCCAGCGCAACGGGTTTTCGTCGCTGCCATTTATCGGAGAAATAGCCCGAGAATCCCTGGGCGATATTCTGGGTAGCCTGGGCCATGCCTTCAATGAGCCCGAGAACCCCGCCGCCGGCTTTCAGGGTCTGGGTCAGATAGACCGGCAGTACAGGATAAAGCATTTCGGTGGAGATATCGCCAAAGAGTGAGGTCAGGGAAAGAATGATCGCATTTTTGGAGAGGCCGGCTGACCAGTTTCGGCTGAATTTCGGCATGGGCTAAAATTACCGAAAATTGGGTTCGGGCTTAGCGCTTACGGGTTCTTTTCCCAAGAGTATCCCCGCCAGTACAATCACCCACAGCAAAAAGACGCCGATATTGATACGTTCCCAAATCCCGATCATCGGCGTAGGCTTATTTGCCGCAACTCCCGGCGCTTCGAGGAAGGTCAGCGTGCCAAAGATCAGGAGCACGATGAACGTCGCGATCGAATACACGCGAAAGGACTTGCCAAATGCCCGGGAGGCAAAACCCAGCGCAAACAAATAGAGGATTTCGGTCACTGCCCCTAAAGAGAGATGCACCGTGTCGGAAAACGATGGTCCGCCCGCCGCCAGTGTCTCGCGAAGATGCATCGGGGCAAATGGCCAAACGATGCCGAGTGCTCCGTACACGATCATCAGCCCCGCCGCGATCCGAAGCGGCCGGTTCCCGGCGGCCGATTTCCACACGCCCCAGGAGAAGGCTATCATAAGAAGCGTGTAAGGAGCGCACAACCAATTCCAAAGCGGCCTGGTCGGCGCTCCGACGGCGGATAGCTCACTGACCGTTTGGGAAGCGGCATGATAACTTTCCCATTTCATCGGCACATAGACGTTGATGGCTACATAAAGCACCGAGGAAAGGATACCGCAGACAAGCAAGATCTTTCGTCCCATGTCTTCGATGTTTAATGAGAAGATCCTGAAAAACTTCACCTATAACCTGAACAAAAGCGCAAAGATTATCCTGTCCTCCGATTTTACCAGGTCAGGCCTCCATTCGGGTGGCAGCGGTGTTGTTGAATAGCCATTTGGCGAGGTCACTCCACCGGCGCCGGCGAAATATGGAACACTTGCATGCCGGTGCACAAACTCGACACGGAAGAGAAAGCTTTGGTTTGGCATCCAATCAAAATTGGTGGAACAATCCCACGCCTTGAACGGGTCGCCGGGATTTGCGCTGAAGGGGAACTTGCCTTCTGTTTGAGTAGGGTTGTTAGGATCCGGCAGCGGACTTGCCTGACCGGTAGGATAAAGCACCAGATAGCGACCCGGATTGGTCATTACGCCTCCACCGATGGTCCAGGCGAACTTGTTTTTCGCAAACCACGTCCGGTTATAGATCATGGAGCTCAAAAAATATTGCGCCGGACCCTTTGTGGAATCTCCGTTGCTGAACCCATTGACTCCGCCGCCTTTTTCGAAGCCAAGGTCACCGGTCAGGGAGAAGGCCATCTTGCTGATGCCGGTTGACTGCGGGTTGTTATAATATCTTACCAGCATACTATTGTCGGAGTGGAACCTCTTTCGCTGTGGAACACCGCCGTCGTCGGTACCATAATAGTCGTTCGTCAGCAGCTTGAAATTGCTGGTGGGGTTCCATGTAATGTTGGCGCCAACCCCGGGCATGCTGTTGAATTTGCCATAGCTTTGCCATCCGTTGATGATCCAGGGCTCAATCTTAAGGTACTTGGAAGGAAAGATCTGAATGCGTACGCCGTTAAAGAACCAGGGTGTATTATCGGAGGTGTAGGAGGCCTGGTACTCCCAGTTCTCCACCTGGTAATATGAATTGAGGCCGATATAAGACATGAAAAGCCCGGCATCCACATTGATCCCATACCACTTATTGAAGTGATAGCCGATATAAGCCTCACTCAGATAGCGATAGACATCGGCGAGTTTGTATTGCCCCCTGTAAGGGCTGAGGTCATTCCTCGGTACCACCTGGGACCTGGTTCCGAGCTGCATAAGGAACCTGGCCCTCGCGCCTTCATAACTGAAGTCGCCTCCAAAGCTAAGCTGGGACAGCTGTACCTCATTGTTACGTGCCAAAGCAGTTGATCCGACGACGGTGTTATCATTTGGGTTGTTGAACGAGTGCGTATAATTCACATCTACCATGATCGATGGGATAAAATACTTTCCATGAAACACGGAAGAGTCCCTGCGGTCTGCTCCGTTTTGCCAATTTGTCTCTATACCGTCAAACGGCACTTTTGGTGCGGTCGTATCTTGCGCCGTCGCAAGCCCGGTGATTCCCAATAAAAGGAAACTGGCGGGGATAATTCTTTTCATTCGCTTTTTTTTGGTTACCTGTTCAAAGTGAATCATTTGCAAGGGGAAGAACCATGACTTCGGCATGATACGGGGCTGATGATTGTCAACATCGCCGC
>DATJWK010000029.1:0-7922 GCA_035501395.1 Puia sp. | reverse complement strand
ACCCCTCCCGTCCCGGTCAACCTGATGACGGCGACAACCCAGCGTGTTTATTACTATGATCGATATCCGTCGACCACCGTAGCGCTCAGCCAGGTCAACCTCAGCGCACAGGTGACGGGGTATGTTACGTCCATCAATTTCCAGGAAGGCTCCCATGTGCATAAGGGACAATTGCTGTATCAGCTGGATCAACGGCTTTACCAGTCTACCGTAGACCAGGCCCGTGCAGCGCTGCGGGTCGACTCGGGCATTCTGCTGCAGATGCAGCAGGATGCGGACCGCTATACCTACCTGGCGAAATACAAGGCGATCGCCACGCAGGTGGTGGATCATGCGATCATCGCCCTGCAAAACGCAAAAGACTCTGTCTATGCCGCGCAGCAACAACTGAAGACAGCGCTTACCAATCTCAACTACTCGAATATTTACGCTCCTTTTGACGGTACGATCGGCATCTCGCAGGTTCGGCTGGGCAACCTGGTCAGCCCAGGTACTACGATATTGAACACCATCTCCACCGACGACCCGATGGGAGTGGATTTCCTGGTTAACGAATCCCAGCTCCCGCATTTCGAGGAACTGCAACGAAAGCAGGGCTCGATCGATTCCCTGTTCACCATCCTTTTGCCCGACCAGCAACTATACCCCCAGCTGGGGAAGATCCTTTTTATTGACCGCGCCGTCAATCCGCAGACAGGCGCGATAGATATCCGCCTCGTATTTCCTAATCCGCAGTACACCCTTCGGCCGGGGATGAGCACCGTAGTCCGGGTACACAACCAGGATCCCTCGCCGCAGATCGTCGTTCCGGCCCGGGCTGTCGTCGAGCAGATGGGCGAATACTTTCTCTTTATCGCAAAAGACACCGTCTATGAGCGGCCGGGCGCCGACAGCTCGGCAAAGAAAGCAACCGACACCGCAGAAACGGCAAAACTTCGGGCCTTCCAAAAAAAGGTACAGCTCGGGCAAACCATCGGGCCGAATGTCGTGATCAAATCCGGGATCAACGTGGGTGACTCGGTGATCGTTGACGGCGTGCAGGCCATCCATGAAGGGGCGCCCATCAGCATAGGTCCGGTAAGAGGATCAAAAAAAGACAGCACAAAAAATAACTAGCCGGGGAGGCGTAGCACACTCAGTATGATTGCGAATACCTTTATCAAGCGTCCGGTCACTGCGATGGTGGTGTCGATTGTGCTGGTGATTGCCGGCGCGATTTGTATCCTTACCCTGCCGGTCGACCAATACCCGGATATCACCCCGCCGGTGGTGCAGGTGAACGGCCAGTTTACCGGCGCCGACGCACAGACGGTGGAGCAGACGGTTGCCACCCCGATCGAAGAACAGGTGAATGGCAGTCCCGGAATGGAATATATGCAGAGCAACAGCACCAACAATGGGCTGATGTCGATGAATGTTACGTTCAATATCGGAACGAATATCGATATCGCGACACTGGATGTGCAAAACCGGGTGAGCATCGCCAACCCTTTATTGCCGGCCGTGGCCGCCCGTCTCGGCATCACGGTCCGCGCGATCAACCCGAGCCAGCTGATGATGATCGCGGTATATGCACCCAAGGGCAGTCACGATATTACCTTCCTGGACAACTATACCAACATATTCATCCAGGATGCCTTGTTGCGGGTTCCCGGGGTGGGCAGCATCGCGCGTTTTACCGATGACTTCAGCATGCGGGTCTGGATGAACCCGCAAAAAATGGCCTCCTATAACCTGATGCCCAGCGACATTATCAGCGCGCTGAATACCCAGAACGTACAGGTGGCGGCTGGCAGCGCCGGGGTTCCGCCCCAGCAGAAGACCCAGGCCTTCGAGATCGGCATCCTGGTGAACGGCCGGTTGAGCAAAGTCTCCGAATTTGAAAATATCATTGTCAAGAACAACCCGCGAACGGGCGAGCTGGTTTATCTAAAAGACGTCGCACGGGTAGAGCTGGGAAAATTCACGTTCTCCAGCAACTCTTTTGTCGACGGACACCGGGCGTCTTTTCTGCGGGTCTACCAGGCACCTGGCAGCAACGCGCTGGAGACGGCGAACGGCATCTACAAGGAACTGGCCCTGCTCCGGCAGACCTTTCCCGCGGACGTGCAATATTCCATCCCCTTTGAAGCGGTCACCGTCGTCAAAGTCTCCATGGCGGATGTGGTAACGACCTTATTCATGACGCTGGGCCTCGTGGCGATCGTGGTGTTTGTTTTCCTGCAAAATTTCCGGTCTACCCTGATACCCATCCTGGCTATCCCCGTGTCGATCATGGGGACATTCATCTTCTTTTACCCCCTCGGATTTACGATCAACACGCTGACGATGTTCGGTTTCGTGCTGGCGATCGGCATCGTCGTGGACGACGCCATTATCGTCGTCGAGGCCGTCCAACACTATATGGATACGGAAGGGTTATCACCCAAGGAGGCGACTTATCTTGCCATGAAGGATATTTCGGCGCCGGTAGTGGCGATCGCACTCATCCTGGCTGCCGTATTTGTCCCGGTCGGATTTATCCCGGGGATCGTAGGACGGCTGTATCAGCAGTTCGCCATCACCATCGCCATCTCGGTCGTGCTGTCCGCATTCATCGCCCTCTCGCTGACGCCGGCCTTGTGTACGCTTCTGTTGAAACCGACAGACCCGAAAAAGAAAAAGCGAGGGATGGCAAAGATGTTCGGCCACTTCAATGCCTGGTTCGACCGCGTCACTGAGCGATACAAGAATGGCGTAGACCGAAGCATCAAATCGTCTTGGCTTATCATCGTCCTGCTGATCGCCATATGCGCCGGCGCCTGGCTCCTTTTCGAGAAAAAACCGACCGGCTTTATTCCGTCGGAGGACGACGGGAACCTGTATGTGACCTTTCAGTTGCCGCCGGCGTCGTCGACGGCGCAGTCGGTCGATGTAATGAACCGCCTGATGAAGGTGGTGATCAACACGCCGGGTGTCGCGCACTATGCCGCGCTATCGGGCCTGAACGTCGTGAACAACGCCACCAACTCGAACGCCGGAACCATTTATGTCCAGCTGCAGCCGTGGGATGATCGCAAAACCGACGAGCAGCGCGTGCCGGGGATTATTGGCGTACTGCAGCAGCGCATTACCGATGCCGGGATAAAGAATGCGAATGTCGAAGTGATCCAGCCTTCTCCTATTCCCGGAGTGGGCGAAACGGTCGGTTTCAGCATGCAGATCGAGCAGCGTTCAACAAACGATGATTTCCATGCCTTCCAGCAAGTGGTCAACCGGTTCATCGCGGAAGCGAACCGGTGTCCGGCAATCACCAATGCCTTTAGCTTCTATTCTGCAAATACCCCGAGCATCAACCTGAAGGTCGACCGCGAAAAATGTGAAAAACTGGGTGTGAATATCGGGGATGTATTCACAACGATCCAGGCTTTTATGGGAAGCCTGTATATCAACGACTTTACGGAATACAACCGGACCTTCCACGTCGTAGTCCAGGCTGACACCGCATTCCGGGGAAACATCACGGATATGGAAAAATACTATGTCCGCAACCAGGATAGCACGATGGTGCCGCTGAGCACCCTGGTGACCTATTCGCCGACGGAGACCGCGCCCCTCGTCCAGCACTTTAATATCTTCCGCTCGGCGGAGATCGACGGCGCGCCGGCCGCGGGCTTTAGCAGCAACCAGGCGACCGATTCGCTGATCGCCATCGCAAATCGCATCCTTCCCGTCGGGTACAACTACGAGTTCTCCGGTCTCAGCTACGAGGAGATCCGGGCGGGCTCGACGACGATCTATATTTTCATGTTTTCGATCACCTTCGTTTTCCTCTTTCTTGCGGCCTTATATGAAAGTTGGTCCGTGCCGTTCTCGGTGTTGCTGGCCGTTCCCATCGGCGCATTCGGGGCGATCTTCACCCTCTTCCTGGTCCCAAGCCTGACCGATAACGTTTACGCCCAGATCGGCCTGATCACGCTCATCGGCCTGGCTGCAAAGAACGCGATCCTGATCGTGGAGTTCGCGAAGGTGCGTGTCGACCGCGGTGAGGAGCTGATCCAATCGACGCTGGAAGCGGTGAAGCTACGGCTCCGGCCGATCGTGATGACATCGTTGGCATTCATTTTGGGGGTTTTACCGCTGGTGCTGGCGTCGGGTGCGGGAGCAATCGCGCGACGGACGATCGGATTTACGGTCCTTGGAGGAATGACGGCGGCTACGACCATCGCCATCTTTATCGTCCCCGTGCTTTTTGTGGTCATAACCCGGATGTCCTACGGCAAGGAGAAGCTGGCCTGGCTTCAGGCCCACCACGCAGACCTCATGGAGAAAGCCCGGAAAGTGGAGGCGCAGGACATCGACGCGGAGCTGGAATATGAGCTGCAAAAAGCGCGTGATCAAAACAAACGGGCGGATACCGGGGACCAGCATAAACGCAACGAAGGGTGATCGCAAATACCTTTATAAAACGACCCGTTACCGCCATTGTCATTTCCCTTGTACTGGCAATCTCGGGTGTGATCTCGATGTTCAACCTGGCCGTCGACCAATACCCGAATATTTCACCGCCAAGCGTATCCGTCAACGGTAGCTATACGGGGGCCGACGCGCAAACCGTGGAGCAGACCGTCGCCATCCCCATCGAAGAGCAGGTCAACGGAACGCCGGGAATGGAATACATGCAGAGCACCAGCACAAACAGCGGCGGCGTAGGTATCCGGATCACCTTCGCGATCGGCACCAACGCCTACGTGTCGGCGCTCAACGTGCAGAACCGGGTGGGTATTGCACAGCCGCTGCTCCCCGCGGTAGTGAGCAAACTGGGGCTTACCGTGCGTGCCAGCAACCCGGATCAGCTGATGCTGGTGGCCATATTTTCGCCCGAAGGCAGCCACAACATCACCTTTCTCGACAATTATACCAGTGTGTTCATCCAGGACGCCATTTTACGGGTGCCGGGCGTCGGCGACGTACAGGCGCGTACCGACCAGTTCGCCATGCGCATCTGGCTGAATCCGCAAAAGATGGCTTCTTACAACCTCACGCCGGGCGACGTGTCCGCCGCGCTGAACGCGCAAAATGCCTACGTGGCAGCCGGCGCTGCGGGCGCACCGCCGCAACAGGCGTCGCAGCCATACGAAATGAGCGTATTGGTCAACGGGATGTTGAACAAGCCCGCGGACTACCAGAAGGTCGTCATCAAGTCCAACCCGGCGACGGGCGAGATGGTCTATCTCCGCGATATTGCCCGGGTCGAGTTGGGGAAATTCACCTTCTCCAGCAACGCGTTTGTCGACGGCAAACGATGCTCGTTGCTGATGATCTATCAAACCCCCGGCGGCAATGCGCTACAAACGGCGGACGCCGTCTATGCCAAATTGGCCGAGCTTAAAAAGACCTTCCCGACCGATGTCGACTACAAGGTGCCATTTGAGTCCATCACGATCATCCGGGTCTCGATGCAGGAAGTGATCGGCACGCTGGGGAAAGCCCTCTTCCTGGTGGCTTTCGTGGTTTTCCTTTTTCTGCAAAACCTGCGCTCCACGATCATCCCGATCTTCGCGATCCCGGTATCCCTGCTGGGGACGTTTTGTTTTTTTATCCCGCTGGGATTCACGATCAACACCCTCACGATGTTCGGGTTCGTGCTGGCCATCGGGATCGTAGTCGATGACGCCATCATCGTGGTGGAGGCGGTACAGCACTACATCGACGAACAGCATATGTCCGCCAAGGAGGCGACATACCGTGCGATGAAGGAGATCTCCGCGCCGGTGGTGGCGATTGCGCTGATCCTGGCGGCTGTATTCGTGCCGGTCGGTTTTATTCCCGGCATCGTAGGCCGGCTCTATCAGCAGTTTGCGATAACGATCGCCATTTCGGTCATCCTGTCCGCCTTTATCGCGCTTTCCCTGACACCGGCGCTTTGTACCCTGTTGTTGAAACCACATGACCCGCAAAAGAAAAAAAACTGGCTGGAGAAATTCTTTGCCTGGTTCAACCGGCAATTCGACCGGTTCATCCGGGGGTACACACATGGCGTGCGGCGAAGCATCCGATACTCCGGGGCCGTCGTCCTGGCGCTATTCCTGATATGCGTCGGCGCTTTTTTCCTGTTCCGCCTCAAGCCGGCGGGATTTGTGCCTAGCGAAGACGGAGGAAGGCTCTTTATTACCTTCCAGCTGGCTGACGCCAGCTCGACCACCGAATCCGTGCAGGTAATGGAGAAGATCATGAAGGTGGTCAATACGACACCCGGTATTATGCACTATACGGCGGTCTCCGGATTCAATATTCTGAACGGCGGAGCAACGTCGAACGCCGGATCCTTCTTTGTCATGCTGGAACCCTGGGACAAACGGAAGACCCCCGATACCAAGGTGCCGGGAATAATGAACGTCCTGCGGCGACGGATAAGTCAGGCCGGCATAAAGAACGCAAACGTGGTCGTCATCCAACCGCCGCCCATCCGCGGGATCGGCATCGCCGCGGGGTTTGCGATGCAGATCGAAGAAGGCAGCTCGACGGATGATATCTATCAGTTCGAAAAAACGGTGCAGCGTTTTGTAGCCGAGGCCAAAAAGAACCCGTCTACCTCAACGGCATTTTGTTATTTTTCCGCCCATACCCCCAGCTACGACCTTACGGTCGACCGGGAAAAATGCCAGAAGCTGGGCGTGGATATCTCGCAGGTCTTTACGACGATGCAGGCGTTTATGGGCAGCCTGTTCATCAACAACTTCACGCTGTACAACCGGACCTATCATGTTGTCATGCAGGCAGACACAACCTACCGGGCGCTGATAGAGGACATGAACAAATATTACGTCCGCAACAGGCGGGATTCGATGGTGCCGTTGAGTACGCTGATCAGCTACAAATCCTCGATCGCCCCTCCGCTCGTTACCCACTTTAATATCTTCCGTTCGGCGGAGGTCGACGGCTCGATACCGCCGGGATACAGCAGCGGCCAGAGCCTGGCCGACCTGCGGAGGCTCGCCACGAGGTATCTCCCGCGGGGCTATACCTACGATTTTTCGGGACTTAGTTACGAGGAGATCAAAGCAGGGTCGCTGACGGTTTACATCTTTGTTTTTTGTATAGTTTTTGTCTTCTTGTTTTTGGCGGCGTTATACGAAAGCTGGTCGGTGCCGCTGGCGGTGATGCTGGCTGTCCCCATCAGCGCATTTGGAGCGATCGTTGCCCTGTCCATCGGCACAACGCTGACCAATAACGTATATGCACAGATCGGCCTGATCACCCTGATCGGCCTGTCGGCCAAGAATGCCATCCTGATCGTCGAATTTGCAAAGATCCGGGTGGACCGCGGGGAGGACCTGATCGCCTCTACGCTCGACGCCGTCCGGCTTCGGATCCGGCCCATCATCATGACTTCCCTGTCCTTCATCTTCGGCGTGATGCCGCTGGTGCTGGCCAGTGGCGCCGGCGGCGCATCCCGGAATACCATCGGCGTAACGGTCCTTGGCGGGATGATCGCGTCTTCGACAATATCTATATTTATCGTTCCGGTCCTTTACGTACTTTTGACCCGTTGGTCTTACGGGAAAAAAGAGCTGGCATGGCTAAAGGCGCACCGCGAAGAGCTGACCGAAAAGGCAAAAAAAGTGGAGGCGCAGAATATCGATCCCGAACTCGAATACGAGATCGAACAAGCGCATAAGGAACACAATGACCTGAAGGAACGTCGGGCGAACGGCGGGTAGCCGCACGCAGCGGGTTCCGGACACCAACGGGAAAAACACCGGGAAAGATGATCGCGAACACCTTTATCAAGCGGCCCGTTACCGCTATCGTCATATCGTTGATACTGGTCATTTCCGGTCTCATTTCCATGTTCAATACCGCTGTCGATCAGTACCCGAATATTTCACCACCCAGCGTATCGATAAGAGGCAACTATACCGGTGCGGACGCCCAGACGG
>DATJWK010000028.1:0-5814 GCA_035501395.1 Puia sp. | reverse complement strand
GATATCTTTTTCGGCCCGGCTGACCTTTTGCTGCAAGGCGTGCGCCAGCCACTCCTGTTTTCGCTGGCGGTTGTCTTCCACATATTGACGACCCTTGACGGTCAGGGAGAGCAGAACCTTTCGCCGGTCCTCCCCGGATGGCGTTTTTCCGATCAGCTCCAGATCGTGTAAGTTATTGATGATCTGAGACATAGATTGGGTGGTTACTTTCTCCTGCTGCGCGAGTGCGGTAGGCGCCAGCGCACCCTGTTGATAAAGGGACCCCATGACGGAGCGTTCGGTCAGGGAGAGTGCGCCCTCCGCATGTGTCTCACGGCGTAACAGCTTGACCAGCCGGTGAATAACCGTACGCAGAGCTGCCGCCACTTCAATATCCTGTTGGGTAACCGGTGATGCAAATTCCATTATGCAAAGGTAAACTTATAAAGTTACTTTACAAAATCCCATATTGTCTCCTGCACATTATTTTCGGGTTTTCAGCGTTAAAGCGTGAAAAGAACGGGTAAACCACTATAGAATGAGCAATTTGACACCGACCCCGGCCGCGAAGACGGAGATCGCCACCTTTGGCAACGGCTGCTTTTGGTGTACAGAAGCAATTTTCCAGGAGATGAAAGGAGTGCTGCAGGTGACCTCCGGTTATTCGGGCGGTACGGTTGCAAATCCAACGTACGAGGAAGTCTGTTCCGGTGAGACCGGCCATGCGGAGTGCCTTCATATCCTCTACGATCCCAGCCTCGTCACGTATGACGAGCTGCTACATGTTTTCTGGGAATCGCATGACCCCACGACGCTGAACCGCCAGGGCAACGACATCGGCACCCAATATCGCAGCGCCATTTTCTATCATACGGATGAACAGCGCCAGAAAGCTGAACATTATAAAGCCGAGCTCGAAAAAAATAAGGCCTATGACAACCCCATCGTGACCGAGATCACGCCATTCACGGTGTTCTACCCCGCCGAGGATTATCACCAGAACTACTATAATAACCACAGCTCCCAACCCTATTGCTATCTTGTTATCCGGCCGAAGGTGGAGAAATTTGAAAAAGCCTTTAAGGAACAGTTGAAGATCAAGTTGCCGTGAGGCCCGCTCCGGGCGGAAGGCCGGACTTACTCCGATTTCAAGGTCTTCACCGGGCTTGCCATCGCAGCCCGGATCGACTGATAACTTACCGTTGCCACCGCCAAGCCGATCGCACCAAGTCCGGCCAACACAAACACCCACCAATCCACCGGCACCCGATAGGCGAAATCCCGTAGCCAACGATGCGCCAATAACCACGCAACCGGCGATGCGATTACCAGCGCCAGCAGCACCAGCCGGACGAACTGCCGGTTGAGCATAACCGCAATATCGGCCGTTGTCGCGCCCAGCACTTTACGAATACCGATCTCCGCCGCACGCCGCTCCGCGGTGAAGAGCGATAGCCCGAACAACCCCATACAGGAAATAAAAATGGCCAGCCCCATCGCAGCGCGTACAAGCGAGGCAGTCGCTTGCTCCTCATCATACATTTCCCGGATCAGGTCGTCCATGAAATGGGGATTCATGGAGGAGGAGGAGAATACTTCTTTATATCTCTTACCCATGGCGTCCAGGGTTGCTTTCACGCTTTCCGCACCTTTCCCGGCGCTGGACAGCTTTACAGCAAGGAACCACTCGTCGGTGGGCATATGGCCGATAACGGCCGGTGAAATAGCTTCCTTCAGCGAACCTTCATGAAAATCGGCCACGACCCCCACGATCGGATACGGTTTTTCTTTGAAATACAGGAATTGCCCGATCGCCGCCGCAGGGATGGAAAATCCAAGTTGTTTCGCTCCCGTTTCGTTGATGACAAATTCCGCGAGACTGTCGGTGTGCCGAATATTGCGCCCGGCCACCAGCCGCATGCCATAAAACGGGATATATCGCTCGTCCGCCCATTCCACGGTCGGTGAAAAGTTCACCATCGTTTTTCCCTTGTAGGTCATTCCATAATTCGAGCGGCCCCAGCCGGCAGGCGGATCACTTTCCCTAACCAACTGCGCTATTCCCGGTATCTGACTGAACTTCTGCTCAAGTACCTTGATTTTTCCTGTCGTGTCGTTCCATTCACCAAGCACCGTTACGATCGCATCGGTTTTGAACCCATAATCGTGATTCAGCATAAAACGGATCTGGTCGCCTATCACCAGCGTAACGATAATAAAGACCAGCGAGATTGTAAATTGAAAGACGATCAGGCTCCGGCGCAGCCACCATTTCTCGCCACCCTTCATCGATGACGAGCCCTTCAGCGTTTGGACCGGCCGGTATCCGGAAACCACGCGGGCAGGATAGAATCCCGCCAACATCGCCACCGCGACCGTTATTCCTGCCAGGAACAGCCAATTTCCCGGGGCCAGCAGGTTAAACCTGACACCATCGGGAATATAATCGTGAAAAAATCGCATGACCGGCCAAACCATCAGCCCTGCAAGAATGACGGAAATCGCCGTCAAGACCCCTGTTTCTAAAACGAACTGAAGAACCAATCCTCTTCGACCGCTGCCCATTACCTTCCGGATGCCGATCTCCTTTGCGCGCTGTAGGGATTGAGCCGTTGATAAATTGACAAAATTCACCACCGCAAGGACTAAAATAAAAAGTGCGATTCCCGTCAGCGCATATAATGTCGGCATGTCCGCCTTATGATGTGCGTCACGATAGTCGTTGTTGAAATGTATATCGGCCATCGGCTGCAAAACCTCCCTAAAAGGATGGTTTGGATTCTGGACCACCTGCCGCATCAATATCCGGTTCATTTGCGCCTCGACCTGCGTGGTCGTTACGCCGTGGGCAAGCTTGACATAACAATACGGCCAGTACCATAATCCGCCGCCATTGTGTGTTATCCAGTCATCCATATGGCGCTTCTGCTTCAGAAAGCTGACCCCGATCGTCGGCAGGGAAACAAAATCGGTAAAGGCCAGGTCGGAGTGCTTCGTCCAATCTTTTACTACACCCGATACCCGAACCCGAAGTGAATCCTCGTAGATTACCTCCCTGCCTATAATGGCAGCGGGCGCCAAACCGCTAAAATACCGTTTCGCCTGGCGCTCCGTCAGCACAACAGCAAAGGGCTGGTTGAGCGCCGTGGTGGGACTGCCGGCCAGCCAGTCGTAGTGGAAAACCTTAAACCAATCCTGGTCGACGATGGCGATCCCGGTTACATAGTCCGGCTGCAATTCCTGGTGCGGTTCGAACACCTGGTCCGGCTTGCCCGCCACCGGAACCCTGACCTGCGGGCTTTCGTTATAGTCAAAGCAGGTACCGATCGCTTCCAATCCGGTTACCTGCTCCCGCATCGCCGCGGGCAATGGCGGGATGGCCTCGGACCATTGCAGCCACCCGTTCGGGTCACCCACCACCCGATAGATCCGGTCCCCATCGGGATGAAACCGGTCAAAGCTCATTTCAAAGCTACCCACCAGCCAGATGACGATACAGCCGCAGATGCCGAGCGCAAGACCCAGCACATTGATCACCGTATACAGCTTGTTCCGCGCAAGGATCCGCACCGCGATCCGGAAATAGTTTTTTAGCATGCCAATATATTTTCGCAGGTTATATGGAAATTACAACCATTTTGCGTCATTTTCGAATGCGCGCTGTTACGTCGATCGGAGTTCTGTCGATTACGCTGGTTACCGTCAGTGCCCAATCCATAAAAGCAGCCCTTGCCAACCCGGTGACCAGCCTCCGGCAGGAATGATCATTTCATAAACGACGCCGTCTGCCGTTGGCCGGCATTCGAAACCGAAACAAAATAAACACCGGCAACCAGTCCCGACACATCGAATGTCAGCGTCGCCACACCCGTATTCAGGCTGGCTTCCTGCGTTTGAAGCACATTCCCATCCCGGTCCGTGATCTGCGCCGTATATTTTCCTGCGGCCGTCACGGGTATCTGGCAATACAACCGGTCTTTCACCGGATTCGGATAGACCACAAAATTACCCGTTGGACTGCCGATGTTCACCGACTTTATCGGACTATAGGTAAACTGCCCGTTGATATCCTCCATCTTTAGCCGGTAATAGTAGGTTCCCGGCGCCAGGTCCTTGTCCGTATATCCATAGCTGTGCGTGCTACCCGAACCCGTAACCGTCGAACCAGCGCCGCCTGCCGCACCCACCGCATCGACCGATCCAACCACTGCAAAGGACGACGTATCCGAACTTCGCTGGACAAGGAAGTCTTTTGAATTCACCTCATCCGTCGTCATCCATTTCAACACCGCATCCTGTCCTTGCGGAACCGCGGTAAAGCTCAGCAATGTCAGCGGCAATGGGCCAAGCGTGCCGGTGGTGAAATAAATATTTCCGCCAAGGCCATGATAAACCGTAAAGGTCCCGGAGTAATCGTCATTATAACTGGCATCCCAGGGGTCGTTATAAGGACTCGCAAAAAGATTGTTGACATTATCTATACCCCAGGCCGCATTGATCTCCTCTACGGGCCCGGTCACATGCCCCGGGTAATTGTCAGCGCCGTGGAAATAAAGGATCTTCAGCGGGGAGACGTCAACATATCCGGGATAAGGCGGCATGGTGTAGGGTACAAAGAAACCCGGATCAGGGTCACCGACAGAGGTCATATAATTGGTAAGCGCCATGAGGTCATTCTCAGTGACCCAAAGAGTGACAAGGTCCTGCGCTGAGTCCTGGCCCGGTGGCGCGACTATCTTTACGTGCCGGGCGCTCAGGACAATGTTATTCCATCTGGTAGGGGTATCGACAGAGACAACAAACATATACGGTCCGGTCGGGAATGGGATACCCGGCGCAACCGGCGACACAAAGTCGGGCCGGAGCTGAATGGTGCGGTTTACAACTCCGGCAAATGCACCCATATTGTCCGTTAAATACGTTTCAAAGTAAGGGGTCATGGGGTGCCCCGGAAGCGGAGCATAAAGATTGATACCAACTGAATCGGCCCCCGGATTTAAAAAAAAACCAAAACCCCACAAATCGCCGTCGACCGTGTCGGTGCCGGCGGGTTGACCTGAAGGACCAAACGAAATCGACTGGAAGGGCAGCGCCCCCGGATAATAAGGCATATTGTTGTTGGGCGCGCCGACGCCGCCATCGGGGCCGCACAGAAAAAGATATTTGTTCGTGGCATCGCAAAACCAGACATCCCCGACGTCATCAACCCCTATGTTGGTGATATTGCCAAATAATGGCTTCGTTGAGTTTGTGTACCAAAATCCTTTCGTCGTATCTCCCCCCATCACCGTTCTGATAACGCCATTGGTGTCGATCACCCGGATAGCGTTGATGGAATCTTCACCGATATACAAATTCCGGTTCGCGTCCATCCCTATGCCGTTTGGCCGGAAGAGTTGCGCCATCGTTGCCGGACCGCCATCGCCCGTATAGCCCGGTGCACCCGTGCCGGCAAACGTCGTGATCTTGCCCGTCGTATCGATCTTTCGGATGATTCCATGCAAGGAATCGGTAAAATAGACATTCCCGTAAGGGTCGCCGCAAATGCCGTTGATCCCCGCAATCGATGCCTGAATGGCCGGGCCGCCATCGCCGGTGTAACCAGATGTACCATTGCCGGCATAGGTACTGATCGTTCCATCTGTCGCTACCTTCCTGATCCGGTTGTCTCCCTTTGTGCCGATAAAGACATTTCCATCGGGGTCTTCACAAATGACGGAAGGCATATTCAACTCAGCATTGGTAGCCGGTCCGCCGTCTCCGGAATATCCCGCGGTGCCTGTTCCGGCGAACAGTCCATAGTTATAGATTTGAACGGTATTACCCGTAACATAG
>DATJWK010000027.1:0-53704 GCA_035501395.1 Puia sp. | reverse complement strand
TACCTCCACTTCAAGATTGTCCATTTTCGATCGGAATGTTGGTCGACAAGACGGGGCTTACCTCGATCGACATCTGGTCCAGCTGGACCAACGGGCAACTCTGGGCGATAGCGGCCGCCTGCTCCAGGTTTTCCGCATTGATCATCATATAACCGGTGATCCCCTCTTTGGCCTCGATAAAAGGCCCGTCGGAAATGACCTGGTCTTTTGTGACATACTTCCTGGTCACCTCCAGCGGTTCGCCGCCAAGGTAACTCACGGATTCATGCAGCGACTCGACCCAGGCCATCATGACCCGCATCTTCCGGTATCGCTCCGTGTCACCGGCGCGGGCCAATTCGGCGAGATCCTCCTTAATAATTAACATGAATTTTTGCATACGGCTGGTTTTAAAATTAATGAATATTTTTGCTTTAAAGACACCCGTCGACCCGACTTCCGGACAAATCATGGAGCCAATTAGCCTCAGCCTTCCCCAAGCCCGGCGCATCATCCTGCACGCGGCCGGTCTTCACCGGCCGGCCCCCTTTGGAAAAGGGCGCGAAGCTGTCTACCGGTTGATCGAACACCTGGGCTATATCCAGGTCGATACCAATTATACCGTCGAGCGTGCACACCACCATGCGATCTTCTCGCGGATACCCGATTACCGGGTCGAATGGCTGGATGAGCTCCAGGCCGATGGCCGGGTCTTTGAATTCTTTACTTCGGACTCCGGATACCAGCCCATGCATGAATTTCGCTTTTCGCTGCCGGTGAAGGAGGCGTTTGCCAAAAGATACAAGCCACAGACCCAGGCGGATGCCAACCTCATGCAAAAAGTGCTCGACCGGGTAGCCCGCGAGGGTCCCCTCATGGTGAAGGATTTTGAGAACGACCGGTTGGAGGCAAGCTCCGGATGGTGGGACTGGCGCCCGGCGAAAATGGCCCTCGAACGATTGTATTTTGGCGGCTCCCTGATGGTAACACGCACCCGGGATTTTCAGCGTGTTTACGATCTGCCGAGGAATCTTGTCCCCGATGACATCGATACGACCATGCCCACTCCGGAAGAATTTGCCCGGCATACGATCTACCGCGTGCTGCGGTCGCTTGGCATTGCCGGGGTAAAAGAAATGGTCTGGCGGGCGCGGTTTGTAAAAGGCCATATCGTCCGGGAGGAGATCCTTAAACTCGTGGCCAGCGGGGAAGTCTGCACCGTGCGGCTGGAGGGCCGCAAGGGCACACCGCTGTACATGCTTCCTTCCTATCGCAATAAAAAGATCCAGCTGAGCGGGGATGCGTTTATCCTTTCGCCGTTTGACAATTTGAATGTCTTTCGCCACCGGTTACGGGAATTTTTTGATTTTGACTACCAGATCGAATGTTTTGTACCCGAACCGAAGCGCAAATACGGCTATTTTTCGCTGCCCGTTTTGATCGGGGATCGTTTTGTCGCCCGGATGGACTCCAAGGCCGGCCGCAAACAAAAGACATTGCTTGTCCTCAACCTCCATTTTGAAGCGGTGAAGCTCAGCAAGCCGGAGCTCGGGCAGCTGTCCGATGCGTTGCAGCGCTTCGCTGCGTTCAACGGTTGTGACGACATCGTGATAAAGAAATCTAACAAAAAAGATTACCTCAATGCGATCCGGGCCGGCCTCTGAATCGGTCGACTTCCGCCCTAGTCGGCGCCGATGGCTGGGCGCCCATTCTTGTCACCGATAAGGCCGCAGCCGCGCACGCAAACTCAACAGCCGGTTGTATGGATGCCCCCTCCGATAACGTTACGGCCAATGCGCCGCAAAAGACATCTCCCGCCGCGGTCGTGTCGACGGCCTCCACCTTTGGGGACGGGACACGATGAAATATGCCTTTGTCCAGGACGAGGGCGCCATCCGCACCCATCGTGATGATCACGGTTCGAATCCCTTTGGCGGCCAATTCGGTTGCGGCGCGCTCCGCGCCGGGCCGGGTGGACGTGTCGATGCCGGTGAGCATCTCCGCTTCCTGCTGATTTGGGACAAGGATGGATATTTTTTTTAACAGGTCATCCGGGAGCACCCGGGCAGGCGCGGGGTTCAGGATGACCGGGATGTTGATCGACGATGCGCATTCGGCCATGTATTGCACCGTCTCCAGCGGGATCTCCAGCTGCATCAGCACCAGCGCGGCCTGGCGCAGCCGGCTGGTGGTCGTTGTTGCGGTCACATCGGCAGGCAGCAAATTCGAGTTCGCGCCGGAAGCCACGACGATACAGTTCTCACCCCGTGCGTCGACGGTTATCAGCGCCACTCCGGAAGGCATACCGGCATCCGTCACGATGCCGCTCGTATCGATCCCTTCCATTCCGAACGCGCTGACGGCCTGTTTGCCAAACACATCGTCGCCGACCTTTGCCACGAACGCAACCTCCGCACCGAGCCGGCGCGCGGCAACCGCCTGATTCGCGCCCTTTCCGCCCGCGGCCATGATAAACCCCTGACCCAGAACAGTCTCCCCCGGCACAGGCAACCGATCCGTTTTTGCCACCATATCCGTATTGGAACTACCGACGACGAGTATATGCTGCTTCATGATGTGATATCAATGTTTCCCGCCTGCATAGATCAACATACCCAGTCCGGCCAGGTAAAGGACCAGCATCCATCCGAGCACCGCATTTGTGCCCTTTGGAGCCCCGCGGAATTCCTTCCAGATAAAAATTCCCCACAGCGCGGCGATAATGGTCGCACCCTGTCCCAGCCCGTATGCGATTGCCGGCCCCGCCTTCCCCGAGGCGATAATGCTGAACGACATCCCCAAACACCAGATCGAACCGCCCAATATCCCGGTAATATGGTCTCGAAAACTACCGGCGAACCAGGATTTGAACGAAACCGGCAGGCCCACAAACGGCCGCCGCATGAGGATGGTATTAAAGACCAGGTTGCTTAACAGGATGCCCACGCTAAAGATCACCACGGCCGTATAGGGGCTCAGTTTGCCAGGCTCCGGGACCTCGAAATCGCGAAACATGCTCGCCGCGACATATTTATAGAAGAAACCCATCAGCACGCCGGCGGCCACGGCCAGCAGCAGACCCCGCTCCGATGCCTTCTTCCCTGCCGCCGACATCCGGCTGTAGGCGAATGCGTTCAGCAGAATGGCCGCCACGATCAGCGCCACGCCGGCCGAAAGCAAACCGATATTCCCCACCGGATTCGCGATATAGTTGACGATCACCCCGATCACCAGCGCCAATCCGATCCCGACAGGAAAGGCAACCGCCATCCCCGCGATCGCGATGGCCGCGCCCAGCAAAATGTTGGCGGCGTTAAAGACGATCCCGCCGAAGATGGCCGAGCCCAGGCTCTTGCCGCTGGCCTGCGAGAGGTCGGCGATAAATGACCTCCCGCCGCTTCCGGTACTCCCTAACGTAAATGCCAGGACGAGCGAGAACAGCAGGATACCCAGCACATAGTCCCAGTAAAACAATTCGAAACGCCAGGTGGCCGCCGCCAGTTTTTGCGTATTGGCCCAGGAGCCCCAGCAAAGCATTGTCACGATGCAGCAGATCACCGCCGCGGGATAGTCTTGAATGATGAACATAATTTGTTTTTCAGTGCTTGATCCAAACTTCGACTGCGTCGGACTTCTGCCCTGCTTCCGCAAATGGCACCACCACGATCTTTTTTTTGATATCGCCTACTTTGGCATCGATATAAAAGGCTTCTTTCCAACTCCAGCCGGCCGGCAGGGTCGCATTCGCGTCGGTGAGCCGGTTTCTGCCATCATATTGGATTACCGCGGCCGTGTCGATTCCCGGATTTAGCCCCTTGTCGACGGCCAGTACCTGGGGGCCGCGCAGGATCGCCACCGCATCAGGGTACGTGGGGCCGCCGGGAACTACCTGGACCGGCATGTCGAACAAGATCTTCACGCGGTCGCCAGCTTTCCAGGATCGGCGGATCGCCAACATCTCTCCCGGTTTTCCCTGGAAAACGTCGCTGCCGACAGCCGCTTTAAAATCCCGCGACCAATATGGAACGCGGAAATTTATGGTAAAGACCGAGACTGTGGCAGGTTTGATCTCGAAATCCGCTTCACCTTCCGCCGGTACACGCGCATGGCAAATGACCTCCAGGGGAATCATTTTTCCATCAGGAGCGCGGACTCTCACGGAGGCAACGCCTTTTTCATATAGCAGGACGGTGAAATTGCCGTCGATCGTACCGCCCGGCATTTCCGGGATAAGCGAAATACCCCGCGGCACGCTCGAGAGACAGCAGGAGTAGCCCTGGTCGCAACGGTAGGGTTTTATGCCCTGTAGTGCGGTGTAATAGCTGACACAGCCGGTTTGCGGATTCTCGGCGGCCAGCAGGTGGTTGTATACGGATCGCTCGATCTCATCCGCGTATTTTATATCGCCGGTTATCTTTAGCAAGGCGAGATTGAATTGTATCCAGGTCACGGTGACGCAGCCTTCGCCCATCTGGTCGTCGTTTGTGGCTTTTAGCACGCCCGGTCCCACAAAGATCTCATGGTCGCTCGCGGTACCGGTTATGTACAGCCGATTTTTTGTGATGTCGGTCCAGGCTGTTTTCAACAGCTCCAGGTAGCGTTCTTCGCCGGTGAGTTGATAGTATTTCAGGATACCCAGAAAGCACGACAGCATCTCATAGGCTTTTGCGTCACCCACCTTTGTTACGTCGCCGTATTTTTCGAGCTGGCTAAAGATTCGGGGTCCGTCGGGCTGTTCGAAGGCACGGAGGATATAGCGGGAAAATGCCAGGTATTTTTCGTCGCCCGTATACCGGTACAGGTCGATCATCGGTTCCAGAATGCTTCCGGGCGCAAGTCCCGCGTGCTCCCCTGCTTTCATGAGATCCTTTTTGGCGGGCTCACTGCCAAACGTTCTGCAAATCAAATCCGCGGCCTTTTTTGCAGATTCGAGCGCGGGCGCATACCCGGTTACGGAATAATAGTTCAACAGCCCGATGATCGCGTATTTGTGGGCCCAGACATCCCATTCCGTCCAACGGTCCTTTTCCAGGTAGGTCCCGAGATATCCATCCGGCATCTGGCACGAAATATAGGTTCGTGCCACGGCGTCCATCAACCGCTTTAGCTGAGGATCATGGCTGTACGCGTAGGTCTTCGAGGCGGAAAAGAGAAATTTCCCGACGTGTTCGCCGATCCAGGTTTGCGCTCCGGGACGATGTTCCACACCCGACAGGATCGTCGCCGTGTCGATTTGGAGCAGGCGTTTTTGCAGGTTGACGTCCAGCCGGTAGCCGAGATAGCCGCCGATATCCTGGTAGTAAGCGGATACGAACTTGTCGGCAACCTTGTTCGAAACAACCGGGCTGTAGAACTTCGCATTATCCTGCCCGCTGATGTCTCCGAAGACCAGCGAAGTGAGAACCGTTATGACAAGCAACCGTTTCATACGTTCGATTTGTCCCGGGCCGCCCGGTGCGAGCACAACGGACGTTGCAATTCGTTTTCTCATAGCCTAATATAGTCCAATTCGTTCACACCGCACCGCGTTTTTTCCTGCCCATTCATAATTATGTCGACACCCCTTTTCCCGGTTGGTTCGATATCACATGCAAGGATTGGATAATACCTTGCAACCCTTATGGATGGCTTTTTATAGCACCCAATATTTTAAAAGGGCGAGGAAGGCGCTTATGCGCGTTGATCCATATCTTTACCTCATGTCTTCGCTAAAACTTCGCATGGTCTTTATCCTCGCTGCCTTTTCCATGGCCACTGCCAGGGCGCGGCCTGCCGGGGGTCCCCGTGATCCGGTAAACCCGAACGGTTATCCCGACACGGCCGCGGCACAAGCGTTGATCCGGCGGATCCTGCCTGCCCGCGCAGGCGAATTCGTGGTCCTGCCGATGTCGAAAGCGGGTGACAGCGATGTCTTCGGATTGGCATCGGAAAATGGAAAGATCGTCCTTCGGGGCAACAATGGCGTCGCCGTCGCGTCGGCGCTTTATTATTATCTGACAGAATATTGTCACTGCCAGGTGACGTGGAATGGAACCAACCTGAGACTGCCAACCCATCTCCCGGTCGTCCCCGAGACGGTACGGAAGCTCTCGCCATATCGGTACCGGTACTATTTGAACTATTGCACCTTTAATTATTCGATGAGTTGGTGGGACTGGGACCGCTGGCAGCAGGAGATCGATTGGATGGCGCTCCACGGCATCAATATGCCGCTAGCCATCACCGGGGAAGAATATACCTGGCACGAGGTCTATCACGACATGGGTTTTTCCGACGGCGAGCTAAGCGATTTTTTTTGCGGCCCGGCCTATTTTTCGTGGTTCTGGATGGGCAACCTCGATGGCTGGGGTGGACCGTTGCCGATGCACTGGATGACGATGCAGCGGGACCTCCAGAAAAAGATCCTCGCTCGGGAAAGAGCACTGGGGATGACACCGGTACTGCCGGCATTTACGGGTCATGTCCCCGGCGCCCTGCCAAAGCGATACCCCGCCGCAAAAACCAAACGCACCAACTGGAAGAACGGTTTTGGCGACACGTGGCTGCTGGATCCTGCCGACCCGCTTTTTGCGGAGATCGGCAAACGGTTTCTTGCCATGCAGACGAAGCTCTTTGGTACGGATCATTTTTATTCGGCCGATACATTTAACGAGAACGAGCCCCCCTCCGATGATAGCCTTTATTTGTCCGGGCTGAGTGCGCGGGTGCTGGATGGGATGCGGCAGGTGGACACGGCGGCGGTTTGGGTGATGCAGGGTTGGTTGTTTTATAGCGATCGGAAATTCTGGCGAAGCCCGCAGATCGAGGCCTTGCTGGATGCCGTTCCCGACAACCATATGCTGATGCTCGACCTTGCGGCGGAGATCGAGCCGGTATGGCGCCGGACCCATGCCTTTTATGGCAAACCGTGGGTCTGGAATATGCTCAACAATTTTGGCGGCAATATCAACCTGTATGGCCGGATGGATATCGTGGCCGCGAATCCGCCGCTCGCGCTGCGTGACACCGCTTCCGGCCGGATGGAGGGTATCGGGCTCACGATGGAAGGTATCGCCACCAATCCCGTTTTGTATGAGCTGATGCTCCAGCATACCTGGCAGTCGCAGCCGATCGATCCGGCCACCTGGCTCCGTTCGTATATCCGGAATCGTTATGGCGCCGCGTCCCCTTCGCTCGAAAAATGCTGGGATATCCTCCGCCGGACCGTCTACAACGGAAAGGTGATCCGGGATGGGGCCGAGTCGATCGTGACGGGTCGGCCGACGATGGATTCTTCCACGGTGTGGACCCGGACAAGGCTTAATTACCTGCCCGGCGAGCTGCTGCCGGCCTGGGATCTGATGATACAAAGCGCAGATCCAATTCATCCGCGTCGCCATACCGACGGTTTTTGCTACGATCTCGTAGACCTTACCCGGCAGGTGCTGGCCAATTATGCGACCGTTCTTCAAATGCGGTGGGTGGACGCCTGGAAAGCCCGCGATCGGAAGGCGTTCGACGCGCGCAGCGGCGAGTTCCTTGCGTTGATCGGAGACCTCGATTCATTGCTGGCGACACGACGGGATTTTCTGCTGGGGCCGTGGATCGCGGATGCCCGGCGCAAGGGGGCCACAGTGGAAGAAAAGGAGCTGTATGAACAAAATGCCCGGGACCTCGTTACCCTTTGGGGCGATGCCAACAGTCCGCTGCATGAATATGCCAACCGGCAGTGGAGCGGGTTGCTAAGCGATTTCTATCGGCCGCGCTGGAAGAAGTATTTTGCGATGCTCCGCGAGGCGATGAACGCCGGCAAGGAACCCGATTTCGCCGGGTTTGAGACCGCTATCCGTCAATGGGAATGGAACTGGGTGCGCGAGCGCAAGGATTTTCCGGTTGAACCCCGGGGGGTGCCGGTACAGCAGGCGCTTACCGTTTACCGGAAATATCGGGCCGCTATGGGTGCGGCCTGGCAGGGGTCCGCACGATCGCCGTATCCGTAGTGAGAAACGGGATCGTATACGCGCCCGAGTCCAGTTTCGCGGCTGGAAAATCCTGGCGTAGTGCGGCCCAATCTCCACGGCCTATCCGCGTCTGATACAGGTAAAGCGATGTCAGCTTTTGTGCGCCTTTTAGCCGGGCGACGTCGGCGGCGCGGACCTTCGTTGCCGTTAAATTCAGGTATTTCAGGTTTGAAAGAGAGGTTAATTCGCCCAGGTTCGCGCCGGTGATTGCGGTATGGTCCAGCCACAACCGCACCAGCCGTGGGCAGGCGGCCGCGGCTGTCACCAGTTCGTCTCCCGCGCGCACGCGACTGAATTTTATGATGACCAGCTGGTCCTTCAAAAGCGGGACTGCTTTTAGTGCTTCGGGGCTCAGGGTATCCGACATGCAATCCAGTTCCAGATAGTTGCTGCCCTGGGCGATCGGCAGCACGAGTTCTCCGGCCGACTGAAGCCGGCGCACCGCTTCGGCCGGCGCCTGCGGCGCCGGCCCCATGGGCAGATCGCTGTCCGCCACATTCATTACCGCGGCAGCAGCCGTTGGCCCGGCCGACCCCGTATGAAAAGCCTGCCATACCGCCGCCATCCCCGTATCCTGCGGCAGTTGTCCCACCGACTTGTCAAACGGCGCCCCGTGGTCGATCCACCACCGCAGGAGCCGGGTTTCCGCCGTTGTGAGCTGGCCCTTGTCCTTTGGCGCCATATGATGATCGTCGTCGACCGGCAGTTCGATTCTCTTTACCAGCAGGCTTTTTCCTGCATTACCCGCGACGATCACCTTCCCGTCTTTTCCGCCGCGGAGTATCCGGTCCGGCGCGTCGAGGCGAAGACCGCCTTTTACGCGGCTCACCGAGTGACAGCCATAACAATTGTCGTGCAACACCGGTTCCACCATGGTCGTATAGACGACGGCCGAAGGAATATCGGCAACCGGCTGGAGCGTCGGTTGGATCGCGGCCGACTCCGGATCGGCGGTCAAAAATCCCGGTCCGTGAGTCAGGGACCCGCCCCAGTGACCGGTCAGGATCAGCAACAGCAAAACGCCTGTCAGCAGGGCGCCCCGCCAACGGCTTACGGGTCGTTGCCGTACAACACCATATAGTGCCCCGGATACGACGGTAAGGGAGATCGCCAGCCATTGGTGGGTCTTGACCAGTGAAGGGTCGTAGTCGCCGCTTTGCGCGAGCAGCCACCCGGTGCAGCACGAGAGCACGGCGCTGCACACGCCGATGAGCAGGCTGAGGTCCGCCGCGCGCTTCAGCTCCGCATAGGGACCGCGCACGCTCAGCGCTTCCAGAAAGATAGCCAGCAAAAGGATCCCGATAGGAAGATGGACAAGCAGCGGATGCAAGCGGCCGATCAGGGTTAGGACATAACTCATCAGGCGTATCTTTTCCTCAGGATTTGAAGCATATGCGTATTGATCGCCCATTGATCGGCCACCGGATTGTGGCTGTAAGGGAGGGTCGGCATATAGTCGGGCGGCCCGAACTCCGTCAGGATCGTCATCGCTTCGCCACGTTCCTTTTTGCGCCGCAATATGACATCCCACCACGCAAAATGCGCCTCTACGACCGGCTGCCACTCCGGTGCACGCGGATCACTAACCTGCGGCCCTTCGGGATGCCCGATCCGCGCATGGATATGTTCGGCCCGCTCCAGCGCCATCGACACCGTCTTTGGCTGGTCGGCCAGCAGGCTTTCGCTGACATTGCACCAGTGGGAAACGTCGAGGGTTATGCGAAGCTCTGGGATCGCCTCCAGATAGCGCCGTGCCACCGGCGCTGCGAACAGGATCCGGGACCGGTGCGTCTCGTGCAGGATCTTCACCCCCGTCTCCTTGCTTATGGCCGTCGTACAATCGATAAATTTTTTGTTGTCTTCGAACGAAAAGAAATCCCGGCCGGAATGACAGTTGATATACAAGGGGCGTTGTCGGGTATTTCGCGCGGCGCCTTCCACCATCTTTTTAAAGTGTTCGAAATGTTCGGCCGGATCTTCTTCATATGCCCCGCAAAGGAACCCCACTTCCAGCCCGTATTTCTTCAACATCGCGAATACGGCGTCCTGTCGCGCCTGCTCCAGCGACCACCAGATCTCGATCCCGTCGTACCCTGCTGCCTTTACTTTCGCCCCGTATTCATCGAGCGATCCCGGGAAGCCCCAATCCGTACCCAATATTTTCAGTTGAAATCCTTCTCGCGCCGCCGCCGCCGTTAACGGCTGAGCGTAGGCGTCCAATAACAAGCCCGTTGCGGCCAGGGTTGTCCGGGCAATAAATTGTTTTCGATTGATCATGCGATTATTTCTTTGATGACATTTCCTTTTACATCCGTCAGCCGGAATGGCCGGCCCTGGAAGTCATAGGTAAATCGTGCGTGGTCAAACCCAAGCTGGTTCAGGATCGTGGCCTGGACATCGAAGGTATCCACCTTGCCCGACACGGCGCTGTAGCCGATCTCGTCGGTCTCGCCATAGACATGGCCTTTTTTTATCCCGCCGCCGGCCATCCAGATCGTAAAGGCATCGGTGTGGTGGTCCCGGCCCTTGAAGGGATTTGGTTTGTTCTCCCGGTTTTCCATCATCGGTGTCCGCCCGAATTCACCGCCCCAGATGACAAGGGTTTCATCGAGCATCCCGCGTTGTTTGAGATCCAGGATCAGCGCCGTCATTGCCCGGTCGACCTGGCGGCATTTGTTGATAAACCCGACGTCGATAGCCAGGCTGGCGTCGGTCCCGTGGCTGTCCCAGCCCCAGTCGAAGATCTGGACAAACCGCACGCCTCGCTCGACCAGCTTCCTGGCAAGCAGGATATTGTTCGCCAGGCTTGCCTGACCGGGTTTTGTCCCGTACAATTCATGGATATACGCCGGTTCGTCCGCGATATTCATGACCTCGGGAACGGAGATCTGCATGCGGAAAGCCATCTCATATTGCGAGATCCGGCTGAGAATTTCCGGGTCGTGATATTCACTGAATTCCTGCTGGTTGACGGCGTTTATGGCGTCGATCGTTTCTTTTCGCAGGTCGCGGTCCATGCCGGCGGGATCGTTCAGGTACAGAACGGGGTCACCTTCGCTTCGGCATTGCACGCCCTGGTACACACTCGGCAGGAATCCGCTGCCCCAGACGCTCTTGCCCGCGTCGGGGAATTTACCGCCGCTGGTCAGCACTACGAATCCCGGCAAGTCCTGATTTTCGGTTCCCAGCCCATAGGTTACCCAACTTCCCATACTGGGGCGGCCGAGCCGGGGGGACCCGGTATGCACCATCAGTTGTGCCGGCGCGTGGTTGAACTGATCGGTTGTCACCGCTTTCAGAAAGCTCACCTCGTCCACCACCGTCGAAAAATGCGGCATGTGTTCGCTTACCCACGCTCTGCTTTCGCCGTATTGCGCAAAACGTGCCTGCGGCCCCAGCATCTTTGGCACGCCGCGGATAAACGCGAATCGTTTTCCCGCCAACAGCGACGGCGGGCAATCCTGGCCATCCATCTTCATCAGCTCGGGCTTGTAGTCGAACAATTCCAGTTGCGAGGGCGCTCCTGCCATATGCAGATAGATAACGCTTTTTGCCTTCCCCGGAAATGGCGGCAACTTTGGCGCCAGCGGATGGGCAGGATCGAAAACAATCCCCGGTGCGCTCCGTTTCCCGTTACACCCCAGGAGCGCGCCCAGCGCCAATCCGCCCAATCCCATCGCACTCTCTTTTAGAAAATGCCGCCGGGTATAGTAGTGCAGGCGGGCCAGCCGCGTCGCTTCTTCGTTTGCCGATATGTTTTTTCGCGACATCGTCAATTTTTTGTGACCGCTTCGTCGAGGTTCAGGAGTGCGTTGCATACCACCGCCATGGCCGCCTTTCCCGGATCACCCCTACCGGGAAGACCGAGGATCTTTCCCGCATCTTCCGGCGACCGCCGGAAGCGTTCAAGCGATTCCGTATATAACTTCATCAGGATTGCCTGCTTATTCGGGGCGATCGCTTTGAACATGATCCGCTGGTATCCGGCGGCGATCTGCCGCTCCGGCGACGCCGGCCCGAGGCTATCGAGCAATTGGGCAAAATGCCGCGCCATATCCAGATACACCGTATCATTCAACGTCACCAGCGCCTGCAACGGGGTGTTGGTCCTGATCCGGCGGGCGGTACACACTTCCCGCGAAGTGGCATCGAATGAGATCATGGAGGGATAGGCCGCCGTTCGTTTCCAATACGTGTAGAGGGCGCGCCGGTATTGTTCGGGACCCTTGCTCGCCACCCATTCCGCACCATTCCACGGCGACATCCAGATGCCTTTCGGCTGCCAGGGAAACACGCTCGGGCCGTACATCTCCGGGTTGAACTTGCCGCAGATACAAAGGCCCTGGTCCCGCAATTGTTCGGCGCTTAGCCGTACCCGTTGGCCGCGGGAGAACAGCCGGTCGAACGGATCTGCCTTTAGCGAAGCATCAGTCACGCGCGAATCCTCCCGGTAGGTCGCGCTCATCACGATCTCCTTTAGCAGCTGCTTCAGGCTCCACCGGTCGGTGTTCATATATTGCCAGGCCAGATAGTCCAGGAGGGCCCGGTGTGTGGGCGGGCTGCCTTGGGTCCCGAGATCTTCCACCGTCTCTACGATCCCGTTACCAAAGAGTTGCTCCCAAACCCGGTTGACCATCGTCCTCGACACCAACGGGTTTTGCCGGCTGGTCATCCACATCGCGAGTCCAAGGCGGTTGGCCGGCGCACGGGCCGGCATACTCCCGCTCAACGAGGCCGGGATGCCCGGCGTTACCACATCGCCTTTCACCAGCCAATTCCCCCGCTCAAAAACATTCGATACGCGGTGCATGTCGCTGGGATTGTCCATCATGACCGGCGTGGTCGGCACATGCTTCGTAAGCAGCTTCCAGAAGGCCGCCTTTTCCGCGGCGTAGCCCGGGCGGCCCTCACCCGGGAATTGTCGGGTGAAGCAGAACCAGTCATACATGATCCCGCTTTCATCCGGCTTTTTCAAATTGGGGTTGGTATAAGTGAGATACAGATCGTGCACACCCGGTACGGTCTTGACCGGCACGGCTTCGATCGTCCAATCCGCCGTCGGATCCGCCTTTACCGTCGTGATCACGGGCCCGCGAGTGCTATCCAGATGGATGGCCCATTCCCCGCCTTTTTTTAGGGTGACCCACCGGAAGATCAGCCAGTCTTTCCCATCCAGGTCGACCGACCGCAGCCGGGCCGAGCCGTTGGTCCGGAACGCGAGCCATTTTGTATCGCTTAATTCGCCGTTCACAAAGCGGTCGCAGGTGAGGGAATTGATCGCGGGTTGCCATGTTCTCAGGATCTTTTTCGTGGCCTCCGCCCGTTCGGTCCCGGCTTCCCGCTTCACCCAGTCCACCACCCCGTTCAGCTCCGCGCGATCGGAATCCGAAAAAGTCCTCAAAAGCGGATAGTCCGCTTGCGAATCTTCATCGCGCGTGTCGTTGAAATAGGCCATGAAGCGATAGTATTCATCGTGGCGGAAAGGATCGTATGGATGACTATGACATTGGGTGCAGGCAAACGTAGTCCCCAGCAAGGCTTCCCACGTCGTGTTGACGCGATCCAATACCGCCGCGGTCCGGAACTCTTCGTTGTCGGTTCCGCCTTCATCGTTTGTCATCGTATTCCGGTGAAAGGCCGTCGCGATATACTGGTCGTCGGTTGGATGTGGAAGGAGGTCGCCCGCCAGTTGCTCGGTCAGAAACCGGTCATAGGGCATGTCGCTGTTAAAAGCCCGGATCAGCCAATCGCGGTATCGCCAGATATTTCTCGAGTCGTCCCGCTCATAACCTTTCGTATCGGCATAGCGGGCCAGGTCCAGCCACATCGCCGCCCACTTTTCGCCGAAATGGGGCGACGCGAGCAAGGTGTCCACCAGGGTCTCGTATGCGTGGGGGTCTTTCCCGGCCAAAAATGCCTGCGCCACGCTTTCTGCTGGATATAGTCCGATCAGGTCGAGGCTTACCCGGCGCAGGAGCTCCGGTGACGCCGCTTCCGCCGCCGGCTTTAGCCGTTCTTTTCGTAATCGATCCAGGACGTAGGCGTCGATCGGATTTCGTATCCAGGGATCGGCCAGGGCCGGAACCGACGGTGCGGCCACGGGTGAATAAGCCCAGTGCTGCCCCCAGGGGGCGCCTTCCCGCACCCACTCCCGCAAGACGTCGATATCCTGCTTTGAAAGGGGCTCATGACGGTACGGCATCCGGGCTTCCGGGTCATGGCTGCTGATCCGGCGGATCATCTCGCTATGGTCGGGGTCACCCGGAATGATCGCGGGTTTACCCGATTGCGTTTTTGCAAAAGCGTCTTCACGGAAAAGCAGGCTGAATCCTCCTTTTGCCCGTACACCGCCATGACAGGTAATGCATTTTGCGTTTATGATCGGCTTGACCTGGGTATTGAAATCTACCCGGTGCTCAGGTTTGAAGACGCTCCAGCAGACCAGTCCTACCCCCAGCAACAACAGCGCCGCGATCAGCAATCGTTTCCTTCGATAAAGGACCATCCCGTAAATTACTCAAATCCGGGGAACCGGACAAGTAATCCACCGCGGCTGCGATATGGTCGATCTCTTCATCGGTCATCGTTGGATGTAGTGAAAGCCGCACCCAGCCCGGCTTGCTTTTCCAATCTCCGGCCAGCAGCGCCTGCCGGATCGTTTCCGATTGCGGGCGACCGATCCCCAGGAGATAATGCCCGTAAGTCCCCGCGCAACTGCAACCGCCTCTCGCCTGGATCCCGAACCGGTCGTTCAGGGCCCTGACTACGGTGTCATGGTGCATGCCGGAGAAAAGCAGGGAGATAACTCCCAGCCGCTTGCGGTGATTCGCTGCCAGGATCCCGATCCCGCGGATCGTCTCCAACCGGTCCATCAATCGGGCGACCAGCTCACTTTCGCGTTGCAGCATCCGGTCGATCCCCATTTCTTCTTTCAGCCGGATACAAAGCCCTGCCTTTATCCCTTGCAGGATCGGCGGGGTGCCGCCATCCTCGCGCGCTTCGATATCGCTGACATATTCGCGGCCGCCCCAGGGGTTGCTGTAGAGGATCGTCCCGCCTCCCGGCTGATCCGGAACGCCGTGTGCGTATAGTTTCCGGTTAAAGACCAGGACACCGGGCGTCCCGGGTCCGCCCAGGAATTTGTGGATGGAAAAATAGATCGCATCAACCGCCGTCATATCCATTTTCTCATAGGGTGCGGCTGTTGCAAAATCCACAAAGCACCAGCCGCCGGCTTCGTGCATTACCCGGGCGATCTCGGAGTATGGCGTCGCGATCCCGGTCACATTTGAACAGGCGGTCACTGCGGCGATTTTTACTTTCCGCGACCGATATCGGTCCAGCAACTCCGTCAGGTGGCCGGGATCGACGTTCCCGGCATCGTCGGGACGGATCACTTCCACGGTAGCGCCGGTCTCCAGCCAGCTCATATGGTTGCTGTGGTGCTCCATATGCGTAACCATGACCAGCGGGCGGTCGTCGGTGTCGCCGGGCGGGTGATGGCGGAGCCCCATCATCCGCTGCAGTTTGGCGACTGCGGACGTCATCCCGCTGCCGCAAAACAATACCACATCTTCCTCCCGCGCCCCGACATGATCGCGGATGATCTGTTTTGCGCCTTCATAGGCCGCCGACATCCGTTCGCCGGTGACGGTCGCCTCCGTGTGCGTGTTGCCGTAAAATGGGAGCACTTCTTCGAGCAACTTCATCTCGATCGGCCGGTAAGCCCGGCCGCTCGCGGTCCAGTCCGCGTATAACAACCGCTTGCGGCCAAAGGGCGTGTCGAAGCAGGCCTGCTGACCGATGATATTCGGGCGAAAGGCGGAAAAATATGTTTCGAGTGTGGTCATTTTGCCTTTGCGGTTGAAGCGTTGAAGAGATCGTGCGGTTCCTTGGTAAAATCCCGGTTAAAGCGCAACCCGACAGCCACGACAAACACCACGAACCCGAACACTACCAACAACTGCTTCCACGATGTCTTTTGGATCGCCTGTCTCGATTTGCGCTCGCAAACCTCTCCGGGACAGTATTGGACCCGGTCTTTGAAAAACAACGGATAGAATTTGCAGCCCAGACAGATCCCGAACGCCATCTCGAAATAGAGAAACAGCAGACAGATCAGACAGGTGAACCCGGTGATGGGGCTGTACGCGTTGACGAGTACCAGGAAGACGAACATGATAGCCGATAAAACCAATCCGATGATCCACCCGAACAATTTTGGCGGTGCGCCCACGTATTCCGGGGTCTGGCGCCCAACGATCAGGCGGCCGAGGATCAGTGTCGGCGCGTATCGGGGACTCACCAATACGCGGATAAGAAAATCCGCAAGAAAGATCGTCACGACGTATTTCACCGGAACGAAGTTTCCCCGGAATAAGATAAACATCAAGGAGAGGAAGGTTGCCAGGAAGAGCAGGCCGGCGGCCGCGCGGATCTCCCGCTCGTTCAGGACCCGGACGGAATAGCCCGGGACCTCCTCGCCAAAGTGGATCGTTTTACGCATGAGACGATTTTTTGTAATGCTACCTAATTAATTAAAATTCTGCAAGTTATATCAACATACAGCCGTTTGGGGTATACCAGTTCGGGTTTTGGGTCTACGGAATTGCCCCGCGGAAATGGATAAAAAGTTTTGCCGATATTTAATCCGGGAAGCAAGCGATGAAAGCACTTTTTGATATAAAACGCTTTAAGCTGTATGGCTGGGTCGGTCTCGCCATCGTTTTCATGTGTACCGTCCAGGAGCATGCGCACAAGGTGTGGATCGGAACGGCCCTGTTGGATTGTCTTTGGTTGTCGGTCTGGCTGACGCTGGTAAACTATGTGCTTTATGAGTATGCGGTCCCGAGATTTCGCTGGAGGAGGTTCTATGTCATGCTTCCTTCGCTGTTCCTGTACCTCTTTCTTCTCACGGAGGGTTTCCATCTATGGGCCGAACTGGGGCATGTTCTGCACGTTAACCAGGATTATATTGAACCCGCGGGTAAACATCATGATCTGTCGGACGAAGCGAATTTCAGTATCCCATCGACGATCATGTTTGGCATAGTCAGCTTCATCTACCAGCATATCCGGCTCAGACAGACGGCCCAGCAGCTCCGGATCGAGAAGCAGTCGGCGGAGCTCAGCTATCTCAAGTCGCAAACCAACCCGCATTTTCTTTTCAACACCCTCAATAATATCTATTCGCTGGCGCGGGACAAATCCGATCTGGCGCCGGAGTCGATCCTACGGCTTTCAAAGATCCTCCGCTATATGTTGTATGAAGCAGGGGGAGCGTTCATTGCTGTCGAGCAGGAGCTCAAGATCATCGGCGACTATCTCTCGCTCGAACGGTTGCGTTATGACGACTCGCTCCGGATCAATTTCAATTATGACGTAGAGGACATGCGGCAATCATTGCCACCGTTGTTACTGATACCGCTCGTTGAAAACGCCTTCAAACACGGCGCCTCCGAGACGAGGTCCCAGCCCTTTGTCGATATCCACCTCACCATCAGCAACCGGCGGCTTGCTTTTCTCGTTCGGAATTCGACGGAGGACCAACCCGGCAATGGTCCGGTCAAAGAAAGTATCGGGCTGTCCAACCTGCGCCGCCAGTTGGAATTGCTTTATACGGACTACGAGGTCACCATCGAACAATTACGCTCGGAATTTACCGCGATGCTAAAAATCAATCTCGCCAGCCATGTCTAAGCTCCGGTGTATCATAATTGAAGACGAACCCCTTGCCGTAAAGGTCCTGACGGACTATATCGGCCAGGTCCCTTATCTCGAGCTTTCGGGAACGTTTAGGGACGCGCTCCTTGCAACCGATTACCTTCGGGATCATACGACCGATCTTATCTTCCTGGATATCCACTTGCCAAAGCTCCGGGGAATGGCCTTTCTGAAAACGCTGGCCAATCCGCCGGCGGTCATCGTCACCACCGCCTATCACCAGTATGCCGTGGAGGGATTTAATTTGAACGTAACGGACTATCTTTTAAAACCGTTTGAATTTGAACGATTTCTGACTGCCGTGACCAAGGTCAGGGCGGTCCGCGGGGAGACCCGGACCCTTGATCCGCCCCAAAGCCGCGACTTTATCTTTGTGACCGTTCAGAAGAAAAGGGTAAAGATACTGTTTGCCGACATCGTCTATATCGAAAGTCAGCGGGAATATATCAAGATCACCACGACCCGGCAGGAATACATCTCAAAGATGAGCACGCATGAGATCGAATCCCTGTTACCAAATCACCTGTTCAAACGTGTCCACCGCTCTTTTATCGTCGCGATCCGCCGGATCGAATCCTATACGGCCGAGGTCATAGAAATAAACGGTGCATCGATTCCTATCGGAAAAGGCTATCGGGACACTATGGAAAACCTCTAGTAAATCTTCGAACCCTCTTGCCCGCTCCGTACCCGGTAAAACTCCGATTTGCCGTTTCAATTTTTTGGTATAAATTATGCAGTAGTAAAAAAGGGTATTCGTAATGATTACCGCTAATTGAAAATTCCTATTAGAGTCATGCAACATCCTGTTAATATAGTCGTGTGCGACGACAATTGGGCGGAGTCCCCGCTTTTCGAATATACGCTTCGAAACATCGGGATCGATTATGATTTGAACTGGGTTGACTCCGGGCTGGAATTGCTGATCTACCTGACGACTGCCGAGGTCCTTCCCGATATCATATTTCTCGACGTCAATATGCCCGGCAAGTCCGGGATCCAATGGTTGGAAGAGATCCGCTCCAATCGAAGATGGAATCATATCCCGATCATTATCCAGTCATTTTCCGGCACCACGCGCGATGTGGAAGCTGCTTTCTCCGGCGGCGCCGATCTTTTTATCCTCAAATCGGATTTTTCCAGGGAATTCGAGCATAGCCTGACAAGTGTTTTTCAGCGGGACTGGAGTAACCGGCCGCGGCCGCGCCGGGCGAATTTCTTTTTGAACGCCGGGAGTTAGATTTTTTTTTGCTTTCTGTGAACAAGCGCGGCCTCAGCCTGTTCCCGGTGGTCCTTGTGCCAGTCCCGGATAGCGGAAGGATCGGTGAACACCATATCCAGGCTTTCATGGGACTTCCGCAGCACGCCGCCGAGACAGCGGCATAAATAAAGGATATGCACGGTAGAATGCGGTTGGATGTATTCACCCGGTAACCGCGTATAAAATCCGATGACTTTTACCGGCTCGATCCGCAGGCCTGTTTCTTCCATGAACTCCCGCACGAGTGCGGTCTCGGGTGCCTCCCCCGCTTCCACCCAGCCGCTTGGCAGCCCCCAAAGCGCGTCATCCTTTCGTTGCTCCAGCAACAACATTCCGCTACTGTCAAACAATGCCCCCTGCACTCCGATCTTTGGCGTGATGTATCCCAGTTCACGGGCGAACCGCTCCCTTATATTCCCGGCATCCAGACCGGTGAGGTCTGCATATTCGGCGGAAGCGAGGTGCAGGAGGCGGCGGTAACGTTCGATGTCATAGGGATCCTTTGTGTAATTCAGTCCCAGTTGCGCGATCGACCGGATTTGATCCAGCAGATCCAGTAAATTGTGCCTCGCAGGGAGGTGTTGCGGCTCAGCCATCACGTCGGAGTATTGCCGTTCATCCAAACTACTTTTTGTTCCGCCACGTGCGGCCGGCCGACGATATCGCGGTACAAATCCGGCCGCCGGGCCTTCCGATACCGGAAGCCGCCCGCCAACTGCAGTTTTTGCGGCGTCAGCGTCGCCACTACGAGGTCCTCGCCCAGCTCGCGGCACTCGGCGAGGATATCGCCAAACGGATCGAGGATCATCGAACAGCCATTCTTCAACTGATCGTCATCCATCCCGATCGCATTGGAAAAGACGACATAGATCCCATTGTCATATGCCCTTGCCGGCAACCACTTCATCAACCATTCCCGCCCTTTCAGGCCGTCGAATTCTATCCGAAGCGGCGTCGGGTCGGTCTCGCGCGCTGCCCAAAGTACGGGATCGACAAAGCCTGCCCCCGGTCTTGTCGACGGTGTGCACATCGTCACGTGCGGCATGAAGATAATGTCCGCGCCCAGAAGTGCTGTCGCCCGCACATTCTCGACGATATTGTTGTCATAACAGATCAGCATTCCGCATTTCCAGCCATGCAGTTCGAATACCACGTACCGGTCTCCCGGGATGATATGCGGGTTGATGAACGGATGCAGCTTTCTGAATTTGGCGAGCAGGCCGCCCTGGTCCACCGCTACATAGGCTTTATAGATCCCATCTTTTTCATCCTTCTCGAACAATCCGGCCAGGATCGTGATCTCGTGCTTACGCGCCAGTTCCGTCAACGCCCGGATGCTGGGTCCATTCGGGATACGTTCGGCCACCTCGAGCATTTCCTCCTTTGACAACCGGCGGGCAAAGGAGTAACCGGAGATGCTGCACTCGTGAAAAGCGACGGCCTTTGCGCCCGCCTCCGCCGCTTTTGCCGTAAGCCTTCGGATGGCTTCCAGGTTTCGGGCCTTATCGCCGCTCGCATGTTCGAATTGTGCGGTTGCGATCTTTATATTGTCCATATCAATTTATATTCTCTATATTACGCGTTGTTGTATACCTTCCAGATCGGGTCGCGCAGCGGACCGGACGCATCCGAACATATAAATTGAAAGATCCCCGCCAACTGTTCCGGCTTCACCCAACTGTCGGGATCCGCGTCGGGCATCCACTTCCGGTTATTCGGCGTGTCGATGGTCGAAGGCACTACCACATGCGTCACTACGTCTTTCCCTTTGGCATCGGTATTCAGGATCTCAGCCAGCTTGAACAACAGCGATTTGCTCAATGCGTAGGCGACCGAAGCCTTTCCGGCCGCAGCCTCCAGGGCCGGCCGGGCACCTACCAGCACGATCCGTCCTTTTCCCCGCGAAAACATGTGATTGTACACCGGCCGCACCACATAGTACGCCGTTTCAAAATTGATCGCAAACATCGTCTTGATCTCATTTCCCGTCGCGCCCGCCACGCCGCCGGCGACAAAACCTCCCGCCAGCAACAGCGCTGCGTCGATGCCCCCGTAGACCCCGATGAGCGAAGCGATCAGCGACCCGACGGCTCTTTCGTCGGTCAGATCCACCACTTGAACATCGAGGTTCGGGTGACTGTGCGGTCTGTTCTTGGCATTCTCTTCGGAAACTACGGCGATCACCCTCCATCCCCGCTCGAGAAAATAAGGTACGACAACACTACCCAGCCCGCCTGAAGCTCCCGTAATAATGATCGTTTGATTGGCCATATGGAATATCAATTTTTTTGCACCTTTATCGGGAACGGCGGACGCGCCGGCTCGGTGACCGGGTGCTCCGACAACTGCTGCAGCGCGACCTGGATGGCCTTCTCCAGCTGCGGATCATGTCCCTTTATCACGTCCGCCGGGTTCTGTTCCACTTCGATATCCGGCGACACCCCCACATTCTCAACGACAAACCCGTCTTTTGTCCAGATGCCGACGTTTGGCGCCGTTACCATGCCGCCATCCATCAGCGTCGGGTAACCGAGGATACCCACGAGGCCGCCCCAGGTCCGTTTGCCCACCAGCGTTCCCACGCCGAATTTATGGAACATCCATGGTAACATATCGCCTCCGGATCCGGCCGTCTCGTCGATCAGCATCACCTTCGGGCCGGCAATAGCAGCCACAGGGGATTTAAAATCACGGCCATACCGCGTATGCCAGTTTGCCTGATATGGCCTCGTCAGCAATTCAATATAATAGTCTGCCAGGTCGCCGCCGCCGTTGAACCGCTCATCGACGATGATCGCCTGTCTGTCCACCTGGGGAAAGAAATACCGCTTAAAATAATCGTGCCCTGCCTGCGCGGTATTCGGGACGTAGACATAGGCCACTTTTCCGTTGGTGGCCTCCGTCACTTTCCGTAGATTGCCCTCCACCCAATCCCGGTTGCGCAGGGCGTACTCATTATTGACCGGTACCACCTTAGCCACCCGCGATCCGGCCATGGAAGGATTTGGCCCGATCGTCAGCTCGACGATCTTTCCGGCGGTATTCTCGAAGAAAAGGTACAGGTTGTCCGTCGCCGTCACCTCCTTCCCGTTAACCGCCAAAATATAGTCCCCCACCTGGGCATTCACGCCGGGTTCGGTCAGTGGTGACCGCAAGTTGGGGTTCCAGTTTAGCCCGCCGTATATTTTTTTGATCCGGTAGCGGCCGTTCGCCACGTCATAGTCTGCACCCAGCAGCCCGCCGCTGACCTGCTTGACCGTGAACGGATGATCGCCGCCGTTCAGAATAAAATGATGGCCGATCGACAACTCGCTGCCCATCCATTGGATCAGCTGGTTCAGATCGTCGCGACAGGCGAGATCGGGTAAGAATGCGGCATATTTCTTTTTTATCGCCGGCCAATCGACACCGTGCATATTCGGGTCATAAAAATAATCCCGGTTCACGCGCCAGGCCTCATCAAAGATATCGGCCCATTCTGCTGCCGGGTCCACCTTCACCTGGATATCGCCGATCGGGACCGGGCCCTTACCCGGTTCGGGCTTGCCGCCGGCATCGACCACCCACCAGCTACCGCTCTTTATATATAGCATTTTCTTTTTGTCGGCGGAAAGCAGGTACCAGTCCAAATCCGTCACTTCCTGGTCCTTGCGTTTCTTCAGATCATATTTGTGAAGCGCGCCGCCTTCGCGATTGGTATAGTCGATGTAATAGAAGGCATCGTCTTTCCCCACCGTAAGGTCCATAAACTGTCCCGCCCGGATGGGAAGATCGACGATCCGGTTCTGGATACCATCCCAGTCGATGCTTGTTCCCTCCGGCTTTTTGTCCGCCGGCTTCTTATCGGCGGCTGCCTTTGCCGTATCGGGAGGGGTTGCTTTTTCTTCATCGTTCTCTTTTGCAAATGGTGAGACGGTTTCTTTCTTTAGCGTCACCAGGTAAATGTTGTCCGATTGCCGCATATCGATGCTCGACTGATCGAACCAGTTCAGGACCGGTCCCGCATCCGTTGAAGCAAAGAAGTACAGATATTTCCCGGCGGGATCGAATTTCGGCTCGTCGACGTCGCTCAGCCCATCCGTAAGCGGATAGGATTTTTGTTCACTCACCGAATACAGGTATATCCGTTTGAACTGCGTGCTCGTAACCTTTGTATAGGCCAGCCATTTTGAGTCCGAAGACCAATCGCTTGCAATATCCCGGAATTCGCCCGGCGTATAGACCTCATCCGCGTCCACTTTTTTTATTTCCCCGGAGGGAAGATCGACGACGTATAAGGTACGCGAATTATCGGTGAAGGCGATCCGTTTACTATCCGGCGACCATTTCAGGTTGGCATAAAATCCCGCACCGCCCGGCTTGATCACCCGGACGGGTCCTTTGCCGTCTTCCGGCTGGATACAAAGCGTATTCTCTCCCGAAGCATCCGAGATATACGCGATGGACTTGCCATCCGGCGACCAGGCGGACCACGCCTCATGGACGCCGACGGTCTGGGTCAGGTTCCGGTAGTCTCCTTTTTCAGCCGGCGCCGTAATGATATCGCCGCGGTAATCGAAGACCACCCGCGATCCGGTAGGCGAGATATCCCCGCGCTGGATGTACTGGGAACCCGATGCGTACCGGCTCCGAAGCTCCAACAGGTCGGCGGCGATGCCGATCGTCAATCTTTTTTCGGCGCCCGCGCCCAGGTCAAACGTATGCAGATACCCGCTTTGTTCGAATACCAGTTTCCCTTCCCTGCCCGACATATTGAGGACGGGGAAATCGGTGTAGTGGGTCAGGGCCTTTACCTGTCTGGTGCCGGCGTCATAAGCGTATACATTGAATTCCCCGTCGCGGTCGCTGCGGAAATAAATGGTATTGCCTATCCAGACCGGGCCCGCATCGTTGCAACCGGTGGCAGGCTGGGGGATCGCGTCCACCGACATATCCTTAAAGGAGAAAAGCCAGATGCGGGCGATGGAGCCGCCGCGGTAATGTTTCCATTGCCGGAATGCGTCCGGGATCGGCGTATATGCCAGGCGGCCGCCGTCGGGTGAATACGAGGCATAAAACGCGTTGGGGATCTCCAGTTCCTTTACCGGACCGCCGGTCACCGGAACGGTATATAATTTGAAATAGCGGTTTGAGAAGCAGGCCCGCTGCGAAATAAAAAGGACCGACTGCCCGTCGGGGGTGAACCCCCGCACGATGTCCGCGCCGGGATGCCACGTCAGCCGCTTCGGGATCCCGCCTTCTACCGGGATCACATAGACGTCCACGTTACCGTCATACTGTGCGCTAAAGGCGATCCATTTTCCGTCGGGCGAAAAGACGGGATTCGACTCGATCCCCTCACTGACGGTTAGCCGCCGTGGATTGGAACCATCCGGGTTTGCCACCCAAAGATCCTCCGCATAGATAAATGCGATGTGATCTGCGCTTACAGCGGGTTGTGAAAGCATGCGGGTGTCGTGGGTATCGATCGCCCCTGCGGTCCGCGGAAGCGCCAGCATGGCGGCTGCGATGATAAGAGATAATATGGACTTGTGCATATGATAGATTGTGCCAAAAAGGTAACCCAATTTTTAGAATTAGCGTATTTTTGTTGCATGCACCTGCCTGTTTCTCCCTCGCCATTCCTTCTCGACCCCGATATCGCCTATCTCAATTTTGGATCGTTTGGCGCATGCCCGCGGCCCATTTTTGAAGACTACCAGCGCTGGCAGCGCGAACTCGAAATGGAGCCGGTCCAATTCATGAATGTAAACGGCCCCCGCTACCTCGAACAATCCAGGCAAGCGCTCGCCGCCTATATTCACTGCGATGCCGACGACATTGTCTATTGTACCAATCCGTCCTATGCCGTCAATATCATCGCAAAAAGTTTCCCATTGGAACCCGGTGACGAGGTCCTGAGTACCGACCTCGAATACGGCGCGTGCGACCGAACCTGGGCATATTGTTGTGAGAAGCGGCGCGCTGCGTTTGTCCGCCGCCCGATCCGTTTGCCGATCACGGGCAAAGAGGAACTGGTCGCCGATTTCCTGGCCGGCATCACCCCGCGCACGAAGGCGGTCTTTATCAGTCACATCACCAGTACGACCGCGCTTGTCCTGCCCGTTCGGGAAATTTGCGCGGCCGCTCGCGAACGGGGCCTGATCACGATCGTTGACGGCGCCCATACTCCGGGACACCTGCCGCTCGACCTGCGTGACTTGCCTGCCGATATCTTTACCGGCGCCTGTCACAAATGGATGATGACCCCGAAAGGGTCTTCTTTTCTATATGTCAGACGGGAATTGCAGCCGATTTTTGATCCGCTGGTGATCACCGTGGGTTTCGGGAGCCGGCACCCTTCGCACTCTTTATTCCTCGACTACCATCAGGCGCAGGGAACACGAGACTATTCCGCATTCCTGACGATCCCGCGCGCGATCGAATTTATGGAGCAAAACGACTGGCGGGAAGTGGCCGCCGCCTGCCGCCGGCTGGTCCGTGACAATGCGGAACGTTTTTGCGACCTGCTTGGCAGCGCGCCGATCTGCCCTGTCTCCGAGGATTTTGTCGGCCAGATGTTTGCGATCGATATCCGAACTCCCGATGCCGAGCGATTGAAACGCCATCTATTTACGCAATTCCGGGTTGAGGTCGCGGTGAACCGGCAGGGCAACCACACGCTCCTGCGGTATTCTATCAACGCCTTTAACAGTCCCGCGGATCTTGACCGGCTGTATGATGCGCTCCGGCAAACCGCCGAAGAAGGAAACCTGCTTTCCATGGATCAATGCGTATCGTAGTTCCGCACTTTCTGGAACTTGAACCGGTCCCCTTCATCGGGAACCAGCTGATAGAGGATCACACGGGTCCCGCCGCTTGGGTTGTCCTTGCTATCACCGGGCTTATAAATAGGAAACTTGTCTAATAAGTACCCCTCCATTACCGAAAACCGGTCATGTCCCTTGTACCCTTCATTGACCTTTCCATCCATCATCGGATCCGGAAGCGTACAGCCGACGATCGACTTGTTGGCTTTTGAGATAAACGCAAATACGGTCCCGAATATCGCGTTGGAGTCGGCGTATACATATAAGATCAGATCCGGGTATCCATCGCCGTTCAGGTCGTCGATCTCCGCCTTCGCAACGCGCCCCCGCATCATAAAATTCACATCCCTCGCTTCATTGCTGAACCCGACAGGCCGGACCTCCAGCTGGTTGTCCCCATAACTCTTATTCTTGCACTCCACCCGATAGCCGGTCTTCCCGAACTTCACGGTGGTGTCCAGCTTTGGAATTATGACCTGGGCGCTGATGGAAGTCGCGGGCAACAGGACGGTCAGGAGTATGCCGCTTAGTATTTTCATGCGATAAAGATAAAGAGATACACATAATAAACTGGCTTTTTTGCGTTATAGGTGACACCCGAAGAAATATCGTATGCCATTGATCCCCAAGCCGAGTTTTGTGATCCACCGCAAGATTGCCTGGTTGTTGGTCTTCCTGGTCCTCTCGCTCGTCGTCGTTGGCTATCTGATCTATGCGACAAAGGCCAACCTGGGAAAGAACAGCTCCCAGATCGGTCGAACGTATGAGGTGCTCAGCACGCTTCAGCGGATAAGTCTGTTCAGCGTTGAATCGGGGGATGCCTGTTATCGTTTTCAGCAAGCCGGGGATTCGGCCAATGCGCGCGGGATGCATTCCCGCCATGGCGAACTTCTTCAATCCGTAGACAGTTTTAAGCGGCTGACCAACCAATTCGACCTGGATGGCTATGAAGATCGTCTTGAGGGGCTGGTCGTCGCCAAGTGCCGCGCGGAGGACAGTCTTGTTGCAATATCGGCGGGGCGCGCGGATGCCGGCATTCCGGCGGGGCGCGCAGCCCTGGCCGCGCGCGTGGCAACGGCCGACCGCGGATTGCAGGATTTGCTCGGGCAAATGACGTTGGCGGAACAGCAGGCCCTGGCCTCCCGCAAGGAAGCCAACGATACCGCCAACCGTAAAACGGCGACCTGGGCTCTTATATTACGGATCGCCGGCTCCCTTTTCTTTGTTACCTTCCTCTTCAAGATCAACTCCGATATCAGCCGGCGCAAAAAGGTGCAGGAACAACTCGAGGTCGCCATTCGCGAGGCACAGCAAGCCAGGCAAATGCAGGAGCAATTCCTCGCCAACATGAGCCACGAGATCCGAACGCCCATGAACGGGATAAAAGGAATGACCGATCTGTTGCTGAGTACACCGCTTTCGGCCAAACAGCATGAACTGGCGGAGGTTATCAAACGATCCGTGAATAACCTGCTGGTTGTCGTCGGCGATATCCTCGATTTCTCCAAGATCAAGGCCGGCAAGCTCAATATCGAAAAAATTACCTTTAACATCGGCGATGTACTGAACAATGCCGGCGCCATCTTCGAACACCGGCTCAAGAAGAAGCGTCTCGATCTGTTTACCAGCATCGATCCGGTCATCCCGCAGTGGCTTGTGGGCGACCCGCACCGGTTGAACCAGGTGCTCATCAATCTGCTCGGCAACGCCATCAAATTTACCGACCAGGGCCATATCCGTATCGACGTCTCGTTGGCAGCGAAGACGGAGACCGGCGTGGTCCTTGCGTTTGTCGTCAAAGACACCGGCATCGGTATCCCCGAGGCCAGCCTGCCCCGAATATTTGACAGCTTCGCCCAAGGGGGCCGCGACACATCCCGGCTTTATGGCGGAACGGGCCTCGGCCTCACCATTTGCAAACAACTCCTCCACCTGCAGGGCGGCGATATTGCGGTGACCAGCGCGATCGGAAAAGGCGCCACCTTTACTTTCCACCTTCCGTTTGGCGTCAGTGAAAGCGCGGCTGACGACCGCGATGCAGCCGAGACGATCCAGGACTATAGCAAATTGCTGGCTGGCAAACGATTCCTCGTTGCCGAAGACAATGAGATCAACCAGAAGCTGATCGATTATGTGCTGCGGAAAGCGGGTGGGACGGTCGAGCTATTCAACAATGGCGCCGACGCCATTCGCCACCTCAAAGAGGATCAGGTATTCGATCTGATCATCATGGATATCCAAATGCCGGAAATGGACGGCTACGCTACGACCCGGTATATCCGGAACGATCTCAAATTACAAACGCCGATTATTGCCATGACGGCTACGGCGATGAAGGGCGAACAGATCCAGTGTCTCGAATCGGGGATGAATGAATATATGACCAAACCGTTTGAATTCGCCGAGCTTTACAAGCGGATCGGCACCCTGCTGGCGAGTTAGTTTGCTACAAAATGCTTTTCACCTTTAACGAAAGCTCCGCCACTTCTCCTTCGCCGCGCCGGACAAGCACCCGCACCCGCGGTCCGATCGTCCGCAATAGATTCTGATAGGCCTGCATATCCTGGCGTGCGTCTCCATTGACTTCCAGCACTACGTCGCCTTCGCGAAATCCCGCCTTCTCCGCCGGTGAATCCTTCATGACATCCGTCACGACGATCTTGCCCCCCACCAGCGCGATCGTCACCCCGTTGTAACTATAGTCGAACGGCTGATCAAACGCGCCGTTCGGCATCAGGTATATTTCCGACCGCGCATAGTTCAGGATCAGGTTGAACCGGCGCAGGAGATCATTGCCGATCAGGCCGCCCAGTTGCGGATAGTTGGTCACGTCATAGGAATCGTCAAAGACATAGGTAGGTATCTGGTGGAATCGGTATGGGCCGATGGAAAAATGCTTTAGCGTGGTCAACTGCATCTCTTTTTTGCCGCCCAATCCCGCCCCTTCCGCCCAAACCGGCCGTTTTTTTCTCGGGCTGAAGACCGCACTGTCGGTGGTGAAGTTAGAGGAGAAAAGGAGGCACAGACCCGCACCGGTGTCGAAAAAGAAGCGCGTCTCGATATCGCGGCCGTCACTCAATTTCCCTTCCAGCATCGGCAATCCGACTACCCGGGGACGCAACAGGTATCCGCCCTTTGGGTAGCGGACGGGGCCTTTTGAAAAGATATCTATCCGGCAGCTGTCATAGTCCACTCGCACCAGGTAGCGGGAAAAGAATCCGTACCCCAGTATCCCATCGATTTGCTCGCCGTATACGCTGGTCAGGATATCATAGTTGTTGACCTGCATGGTTATGCTGTCCAGCGTCACTTCCCCGAATTGTAACCGCATTCCATCCAGCAGTTGTTGCCGGCGTTCACCCGCGATCCCCCGGACCACGAGGTCGCTAAGTCGCGGAGATAATTTCAGTCGCTGCGCGGTCGTCGAATCCAGCGAGATCCCCCCGCAGCCGGTATCGAAAATGAAATTCAGCGAGTCAGGAAAATCGCCCAGCCGGATCTTGCCTAAAATGATGCCGCCGATCAGCATCCTGAACCGAATACTCCCGAGTAACCGGTCAGTCGGCAAATTCGGCGCCCGGTCATCATGTCGATTCTGGGGAAAGGCGGGTTTATCCTGGGCAGCAGCCGGGCGATTACTCCAAATCAAAAGGACTAAAATCCCGCTTAAGAAAACGCGCATAGAGTTGATCAGATTAGCATAAATTGTTATAAAATTGAGCGAAAGGCGCGGAAATGGCAACCCAACGGTTGTACACGTTGGTACAAGTTGGTACAAAACCGGGGGAGCTTTGTGAATCGAGCTAATTTTACAGCACCATGCAGACCGACGAAACCTTGATCCGGCTGGTCAAGAAAATGTTCGAGGAGAAAACCGGTTGGGGCGATAGCGAAACCTGGACCAACCAGGATTTCCTCCAGCTCAGCGAGCTGATCCGCGATGAGACCGGCGTAACGCTTAGTCATGTGACTCTCAAGCGAGTTTGGGGAAAGGTCAAGTACGATAGTCTGCCAAATACCCATACGCTCAATACGCTGGCGCAATATCTCGGCTATGACAATTGGCGGGATTTTGCGGTGAAGAACGCGGGCGGCCACCCGCCCGGAGAAGGTTCGCGTGCGGTTTCCAATGCCAAGGCTGTCAGCACCCCTCATCGCTCCTTCCGGCGCATCTGGCTTGGCGCCCCCATCCTTATCCTCATCCTCGCGATCCTCTTCTTCCTGCACGGCCAGCAGCCGCCGCCGCGACCCGGTGACTATACGTTCAGCAGCAAAAAGGTGGTCAGCGCCGGCCTTCCCAATTCGGTTGTTTTTGACTATGATGCCAGCCGCGCCGCGGACGATTCCGTGGTCATCCAGCAGTCCTGGGATACTACCCGCCGGGTGAAGGTGCCAAAATCCGGTCACCAGTACACATCCATATATTACTATCCCGATTTCTATCACGCCACACTCCAGGTCCGCGGCCAGGTGGTCAAATGGCACAACCTCCTCATCCAGTCCAACGGCTGGCTCCCGCTTATCGAGCACGATCCGGTCCCCGTCTATTTTAAAAAGAATGAAGCGATTCACGACGGCAGGATCAGCCTGTCGCTCGATCAGATCCGGGCCAGCAATATTTCGCTTCAGCCTGCCGCGCCGACGGTCATGTTCTCCAACGTCCGGGATTTCGGCGAGATCTATTCCGACCATTTTACCTTTGAGACATCGGTAAAAAACGACTTCTCCGAAGGTTCCGCCGCTTGTCAGCTGACGCGCATCTATCTCCTTTGCGAAGGCACCGCGATCTGGGTGCCGCTCTGCGCAAAAGGCTGTATTTCCACGACCGATCTTTACTTCACCTATTTTTATACTTCGGGAAAACGCGAAGACCTCTCCAATTTCGGGGTAGACTTTTCGCAATTTGTCAAGCTACGGATCGAGTCCGACAGCGGCCGTGCGAGAATATTTGTCAATAACCAGCTTGCCTACACGGTGCCCCGGCATATCCGGCATTCGAAGATCATCGGCATCGACTATCGTTTTGAGGGCACCGGGTCTGTCGACTATGTTTACCTTTCCAACGGAAAGGTCACGTACCGGGACGACTTCAATCAACCCTAGAGGCTCACCCCGCGTTTCCACGGGATAAAGTCGTCCTGTACGTGGCGCACCGCGGCGATCTCGATCTCACCGCTCGCCACACCGATCGCATAGTCGAGGATCCGCGCCCCCGCCTGCTGGATCGTCTCTTTTCCTTCGATCACCGTGCCCGTATTGATGTCGATGATATCGCGCATCCGCTCGAATAGGGCGGAATTCGACGATATCTTTATCACGGGGGCAACCGGGTTACCGGTGGGGGTCCCCAGCCCGGTCGTGAACAAGACCAGGTTCGCGCCGGCCGCAACCTCGGCGGTGGTGGACTCCACATCGTTGCCCGGCGTGCACAGCAGATTCAACCCGGGTTTTATCACCTTTTCCGGATAGTCCAGCACCGCGACTACCGGAGAGGTGCCGCCTTTTTTCGCCGCGCCCGCGGATTTGATCGCGTCGGTGATGAGTCCGTCGCGGATATTCCCCGGCGAGGGGTTCATGTCGAACCCCGAGCCGACTGCTTTGGCCCGGTCATTATAGGTTCGCATCAGCGTCGAGAATCGCTCGGCCGTTTCCACATCCACACACCGGTCGCTCAAATTTTGTTCAACGCCGCATAACTCGGGGAATTCCGAGAGGATCACCGAGCCGCCCAGCGCCACCAGCAGATCGGAGGTATAGCCAATCGCGGGATTTGCCGAAATGCCAGAGAAGCCGTCCGATCCGCCGCATTCCAACCCGATACAGAGCTTGCTTAACGGCGCCGGCTTCCGTTGTTGCCGGTTGGCGAGGACCAGGCCGGCAAAGGTTTGTTTGATGGCCGCGGAAAGAAATTCCGACTCCTTGCCGATCTTTTGTTGTTCGAGAATATACATCGGTTTTGAAAAATCCGGCGACCGTTTCCGGATCTCTTCCTCCAACATACTCACCTGCGCATTCTGACAACCCAGGCTCAATACCGTAGCCCCGGCCACGTTGGGATGGGTGATATACCCCGCCAGCAGCCCGCAAAGCGCCTGCGCATCCTGTCGGGTGCCCCCGCAGCCGCCATCGTGGGTAAGAAATTTTATTCCGTCCACATTCGGGAACAGCCGTTCACCGCCGTGGCTACCGTAGTCGGCCCGCAAATCGGTCTGCAATATTTCCTCCACGCTTTTCCCCGTCTTGTACAACTCGATCAGTTGCTGCGACTGCAATTGGTAAGACCGGTTGCGTCCGTAGCCCAGATCGGTCACCAGCGCCTGCTGCAGGACGTCCAGATTCCGGTTTTCGCAAAACACCATCGGGACCACCACCCAGTAGTTGGCGGTACCCACACTCCCATCGGCCCGGTGATATCCGTTGAACGATCGTTTGCGGAACGCCGAGACATCCGGAGCTACCCATTCCGTGTGGCGCTCGCCGACGGTAAAATCATTTGTCGCGTGCCGCGTGTTGGCGGTGCTGATCAGTCCGCCCTTTTTTATCGGCTCCTGCGCCCTGCCGACCAGCACGCCATACATCGTGATGGCATCACCCCGCGCGAGGTCCGCGGTGGCAAACTTATGTTTGGCCTTTACGTTCTCCCCGATCGTATATTCCACTCCTTCAAATGCAACCACGGTCCCTTTCCCCAGATTTGTCAGGGCTACCAGTACGTTGTCGGCCGGATGCACCTTTAAAACACTGCTCATACTATGATTTTTTTATCAACTGATCCAATTGTTCGCCTACGGCCTCGGGAAAACCGGGCAATAATGACAGGTCAGCGCCCCACAGCGAATGGTTTCCCAGCGATTCCTTCACCACATCGGCTGCCGGGTGGCGCGACCACAGATCGGTAAAATATCCCGAGTTATCGTCCCAACCCGGCTTCTTCTCTCTCTTCATAAAAAGCAGGAACCCGGCGAAGCCACGCGCCATCCGCATCGGCGCCTCGTTATGGTGTTTATAATGCTCCAGCAATACGGGGATGACCCGGCTTTTCATTTTTGAGGAATACTGCATGGTTATGCTCAACCACTGATGCTGGAGATGCGGGTTTCTGAACCGATCCAGCACTTTTAACCCGAAATCTCTTGCGACGCCGATTTCCCGTGCGGGTTCATAGGGGATGGAAGGCGCAATTTCCTTCATCATCAGGTCGGAAACAAACGCCGAAAACGCGGCATCATCCATTCCCTGCTTCACGGTCGTGAACCCCGCCAGTACGGCCAGTCCGCAACTGAGCGTATGGGTTGCGTTTAACAGCCGCAGTTTTAGTTCCCGGTAGATCTCGATATCGGGCGCGATGATCACCCCCTCGTCGGCGGCGCAAAAGGACAACACCGATTTCACCGCTTCGTCCCCTTCGATCGCCCAGAGCCGGTATACTTCGCAAACGGCAAGGAGCTCATCGGTATAACCCAGATCATGTTCCAGTTGTTGCAGCGTGGCTTTGTCCGGTTTGCCCGGAACGATCCGGTCCACCAGTGAGCTGCAAAAGCGACAATGCCGTTCCAGCCAGGCGGAGAACCCGGCCGGTAGCCGGGACCGTTTTGCCAATTCGGTCACGATCTCCGCCAGTTTTTTTCCGTTGTCGACAAGCAGTTCCGTCGGCACGATGATCACCCCGCTTTGCGCGCTGCCCCGGAATGCGTTGTACCGCTCGTACAGGAATGCCAGCAGTTTGCCCGGAAACGAGACGGGCGGCTGCAGCCGGATATCATCCTCCACCAACTGTATCCCCACCTCGGTGGTATTGCTGATCACGATTTGCATTTCCGGGCGGTGTGCCAGGGCAAGGATATCCTGCCAATGTTCTTTTGCCGACAAAACCCGGCTGATCGCCGAAGAAATAATATTTTCTTCCATCTTACGGCCTGCTTCAATCCCGCGTATGCACAAGGTGTATAGTCCATCCTGCCGGTCGAAGGCGCCGGCGTCGCCGGAATCCGTGGACTTCACAACGACCACCCGGCCGTTAAACAATCCCCCGCGGTTTGCCTTATCGATAAAATAGTCGGGCAGCCCCCGCAACAAGACACCGGTTCCAAATTGCAGGACTTTTTCTTTCAGTTCGAATTGTTGAGGGCGTGGTTTTATCAATCCTGCCTCCCGGATTTCCGGTAAATGTTGTTTTGACAAATTCATTATTGTGGATTGATTTCTGACCTTAGTTTTCTGACCAGTTGAAGCGCATGTACCGTTCTTTCGTACAGGACATCGTAATGGCCGTGGATCACGATCTCTTCCGTGATGAGCCTGCTGCCCATACCGACCGCCGCTACTCCCGATTTGTACCAGTCGCGGATATTGTTCTCTTCCACCTCCACTCCACCCGTGGGAATAAACTTCTGGCCGATAAACAAACTCAGGATCGACCGGAGGAACTCGGGTTTCAGAATATTGGCGGGGAATAGTTTTATTACCGGCGCGCCGAGCTGCTGTGCCTGATAGATCTCCGTCGGCGTCATGCATCCGGGCATCCACAGCAGCCCCGCTTCCCTGGCCAGTGCGGCCACTTCGGGATTGACTATCGGCGCCACGATAAAATCGGCCCCTGCCAGCACGAAGGCTTCCGCCTCCTCGCGCGATTTGATCGTGCCGATCCCCAGCTGAAGTTTTGGAAGCTCCGCGGCCAGGATCTTTTTCATCGCAGTAAAATTCTCCAATGCCGCCGCTCCCCGGTTGGTGTATTCGATGGCGTTGATTCCCGCTTTATACAGGATACGCGCAATGTCCAGGCTTACCGTCTGGGAATGACAATAATATAAAGGCAGGATGCCGGTGCTGAGAATATTTGTCAGAACAGATTTATTGCCGCTCATGCGTTACTATAAATTTTTCGATGTCTTCCGCCGGTTGGTCGGTTGCATCGCCCGGAATAAATAATTTATAAAATGCGGCCGCGGCCGCAAACTCCAGCGTTGCCTGCGGTGGCTGTTGCCGGTACAGGCCCCGGATCAACCCGGCCATAAAACAATCCCCGCTGCCCACCTTGTCCACGATCGCGTCCGACGCATATTCCCGCGATGAATAAAACCCGTCGTTTGCAAATAGCGTGGCGTAATAATGAATACCCCGGTCACCCCGGTCAAACCGGAATGTCTTTGCAACCAGCCGCACCTGCGGGAACCGATCCACGATCGCTACGCTGCTCCGTCGGGCATGTTCGAGGAAGTCTTCCTTCCGGCCTGAAACAGCCAGTTGGGGGTCCACCGGTATCCCCAGCATCTTTTCCGCAGCCCAAAGATTTCCCATCACCACATTGCAATGCGCTATCAGGCCCGGCATGACGGCCGAGGGGGGGATGCCGTACTGCCAAAGCTTGGCGCGGTAGTTCAGGTCGACCGAGATCGTGATCCCCTTTTCGCGTGCCGCCTTCAGGCCTTCCGCGCATACGTCCGTAACGTGTTGGCCAAGCGCCGGAGAAATGGCGCTGAAATGCAGCCAGCCGATCTCTTCCAGCACCTGATCCCAATCGATCATCCCCGGCCGGAGCGCCGAGAAGGAAGAATGGGCCCGATCATAGATCACGCCGCCTTGCTTGAGGTCCTTTCCCTTTGGCAGATAGTAAAGTCCCAGTCGCTCCCCCCGGTATAGCAGGCGGGATGTATCGATCCCCCGTTCTTCCAGCCAGGCCGCCAGCTGACGGGTAAGCAAATTATCCGGCAGCGCCGTCAGGTAAGCCGATGGGATACCCCACAGGGCCAGTGCCGTCGCCACATTCGCCTCCGCGCCGCCCACGTAAAAAGGCAAGCTGTTGTCCGCCAACCAGTCTCCTTCGGCATCCGGACAGATCCGTAACAACAACTCCCCGAAAGACAATACTTTTTTGCGCATAGTTACTCTTTTGCCACCATCGCCTTGATCACCCCGACCGAGGGATCCAGCCACGCGGCGAATTCCGCCTTCGCCTGGTCAAATTCCACGCGATGCGTGATATAGGTTGTCGGATCGATCTCCTTCTTTTGCATGGCGTCCATCACCCACTCAAAATCCTCCCGCAACGCATTCCGGCTGCTCATCAGGGTGCCTTCCCGTTTGTGAAAATCCGGGTGACTGAACCGGACCTCCCCTTTTTGTAATCCGACCAGCACATACCGGCCGCCATGAGCCAGGTATTGGAAGGATTGGTTGATTGCCGCCAGATTCCCGGTCGCATCGATCACTACCGCCGGCATGTCACCCCGGGTTATGTGGCCGATTTGTCCGATGGCTCCCTCCGATGCGATCACGGTGTGCAAGACTTGCAATTTTTCCCGGCAAAATTTCAACCGGGTCTCATTAATATCCATTGCGATGACTTCCCCGCCGGCGATGCGCGCCGCCTCCATCGTCCCCAGCCCGATCGGTCCGGCCCCCACGACCAGCACAAATTCCCCCGGCCGGATGTCCGCCCGCCGTACGGCATGCGCCCCGATCGCCAGGGGTTCGACGAGGGCCAGCTGATCATAGTCGAGGTCACGTCCTGGTACCAGCGATGCGGATGGCACCGCCAGGTAGTCGACCATTCCGCCGTCTACATGCACGCCGCAAACTTTTAAAAAGACACAACAATTTGGCTTGCCCGACCGGCAGGCGCTACAAGTCCCGCAGTTGAAGTAGGGGAGCACGGTCACTGCATCTCCCGGTGCGAAACCCGGCGCCGAATCGAGGTCCACCAGGTCTCCCGCCAGCTCATGACCCAGGATGCGTGGATAATCAAAATACGGTTGCGTCCCTTCAAAGGCGTACAGGTCGGTCCCGCAGATCCCGATCCGCCGGATCCTTATGATCGATTGTCCCGGCCGGGCTATCGGCGCATCCATATCCCGGTATTCCAAAACCCCGGGCTTTATGCAAACTAATGCCTTCATATATTTCACGCATTCGCCAGGGCCCGATCCAAATGCACGTAACCCCCGTCCACATGGATCAGTTGTCCGGTGGTATGGCTGGACCGTTCCGACAGCAGGAATGCCGCCATATTTGCGATCTCTTCCGATGTCGTCATCCGGTGTTCCAGCGGGATTTTCTTTACGATCTCTTCCAGCTTCCCTTTCGGATCCGGAAGCGTATTGATCCATTTTTCATAGAGCGGTGTCCAACACTCCGCCACGATAATGGCATTCACCCGGATCCCATACTTTAACAATTCGACCGCCCACTCGCGGGTCAGCGCATTTCGGCCGCCGTTCGCTGCCGCATAGGCCGACGTTCCGCCCTGCCCGGTCTCCGCTGTTTTGGAGCCGATGTTCACAATGGCACCGCGGGTTTTTCGCAGCGCGGGTAACGCGTGATGTGCCAGCAAATAGTAATGGACCAGGTTCCGGTGCAGCGAGGCCATGAACGCGTCATAGCTGCCCTTCTCCAACCCCACCCCGTCATTCACCCCGGCATTGTTGACCAGGCCGTCGATCCTTCCGCACCGGTCCAGCACCGCCTTCACTGCCGCCGAACACGCCTCCGGCTCCGTCAGCTCGGCCACTACCTGCAAGGCTTTACCGCCGTCCGCCTCCACCGACGCCACCGTCTTCCGGTTGTCTTCCTCGTTCCGCCCGATGATGAAGGGGATCGCCCCCTCTTTTGCGAGGACCCGAACGATGCCTTCGCCGATCCCTTTTGCGCCACCCGAAACAATGATCACTTTCTCCCGTAGTTGTAGATCCATATGAATTGTGCATTACAAATGATAGAACCTGGCCGCGTTGGCGCCAAACAGGGCCGATCTTTCATCCGCCGAGAACGCCGCGAAGTAGTCCTCCACGATCGCCACCACCTGCTCGTAGGCGGCCGCCACAAGGCAAACCGGCCAGTCGGATCCGAAGACGACCCGGTTCGTTCCAAATGCCTCCACCACCGTATCCAGGTATGGTTTAAAATGCTCCGGCTTCCAGTGTTTCCAATCCGCTTCCGTCACCATGCCCGATATTTTGCAGTAGACGTTTGGACATCGGGCGACTGCCCGGATCGCTTCTTTCCATTCCTCGGTAATTAGCCGATCCTTGATATGCGGCTTGGCGATATGATCGATGATAAACGGTTGGTCCGGGAACGCCGCTACGAATTCCCGCGTGTAGCCCAGCTGATCCGGAAAGATCAGGATATCGTAGGTATAGCCGAATTTATTTAATAAGGCGATCCCGCGCTTAAAGGCCGGCTTCAACATCAAGGCCCGGTCCCGCTCACCCTGCAGGATATGGCGGAATCCTTTTAGTTTAGGGCTGTTCCGGTACCACTCCAGCCGCGCTTCGACGTCCGGATGCTGCAGATCGACCCAGCCGATCACTGCTTTTATGAAGTCATTTTTTGCCGCCAGGTCCAGCAGCCCGGCGTTTTCCTCTTCTTCCTGGTTAACCTGAACGGTCACACAGCCGTCCATGCCGGCGGACTTTAACAGCGGCAACAGATCGGCCGGTGAATAGTCCCGCCGGATTACCCACATTTCATCGTTGATCCAGCCGTGTTTGACCGGATCGTACTTCCAAAAATGCTGGTGCGCATCGATCCGAAGCGGAGATGCCCCCAGGCTGCTAGACGCTCCCATACGCTTTTAGATTTTGGCGCGCCGTACCCAACCGGTCGATCCCCAGTTCGACGACATCGCCCGGCTTCAAATATACGTTGGGTTTCATCCCCAACCCTACCCCCGCCGGGGTGCCGGTGGAGATCACATCCCCGGGTAACAAGGTCATGAACTGACTGGTATAGGCAATCAGATACGGTATATTAAAGATCAGGTTTGCCGTATTCCCGTTCTGCATCGTCCGGCCATTTACGGTCAGCCATAGCCGCAGGCTGTGGATATTTCCCATTTCATCGGGTGTCGCCAGCCATGGTCCCATCGGCGCGAATGTATCACAGCCTTTGCCCTTATCCCAGGTACCGCTTCGCTCGATTTGAAACTCCCGTTCCGACACGTCATTGTGCAGGCAGTATCCCGCCACATATCGCAGTGCTTCCGCTTCCGTGACATAGCTGGCCCGTTTTCCGATCACCACGGCCAGCTCCACCTCCCAATCCGTCTTTACGGAATTCCTCGGGATGACGATATCGTCATTCGGCCCGGACAACGCCGTGGTTGACTTCAAAAAGATCACCGGCTCCGGCGGCGGCGTGGCGCCCGTTTCCCGCGCATGGTCCTGGTAGTTGAGCCCGATACAAACGATCTTTGACGGCCGCGCGATCGGCGGTCCCAGCCGAACTCCTTCCGGCAATGCCTTTAGCGATGCCCGGTTCGCCTCGACGAATGCCTTCAGCCTGGCCAGCCCGCCGGAATCGAAAAAATCTTCATTGTAGTCTTCGCCAAACCCCGTTGCATCAAAATACCGATCGTCAAGGACGACCCCCGGTTTTTCCCGATCCAATTCTCCATGCCTGATTAGCTTCATATTGGATTAGTTGTTCAATTTTGTAAATCCTCCGTCGATGGGATAGTCACAACCGGTGATAAAAGACGCCTCATCGCTGACGAGATAGAGCACGAGTGCCGCAATTTCTTCGGGTTTCGCCATCCGGCCGATCGGCTGTGTTTTTGATAGTTTGTCGAACATCTCCTTTACTCTTCCGGGATAGTTTTTTTGCAGGAATCCGTCCACGAAAGGCGTATGGACCCGGGCGGGCGAGATACAATTGCACCGGATCTTGTCGTTCAGATAGTCTTTTGCCACGGACAGCGTCATGGAATAAACCGCGCCCTTTGTCATCGAATACGCAAACCGGTCCGGGATCCCGATGGTAGCGGCTATCGAGCACATATTCAGGATCACACCGCCCTTGCCTTTTTTCATGAGCGGGACCGCCGCGTGAAGACAATTGTATACGCCTTTTACGTTGACGTGGTATAGCCGGTCGAAGTCCGCCTCCGACGTCGATTCCACCGTCCCGATATGTGAAACGCCCGCGCTGTTCACCAGGATGTCCAGTCGCGGCAGGGTTCCGAATAACGCTGTCACCTCCTGTTGATTCGAAACATCCGCCTGCCCGGCGGTCGCCTTCCCGCCGGCGTTCCCGATCTCTTCCGCAACCGCGTGCGCCTGGTCTTCGTTGATATCCGCAATGGTCACCGTCGCGCCTTGTTTTGCGAGAAGCAGTGACACGGCACGGCCGATCCCGCTGCCGCCGCCGGTGACCATTGCCTGTTTTCCTGTCAAGTCGAACATATACTACGATTGTCTCAATTCAAAAATCCGATCCATCAGCCGCCACTTTTCTCCCGGTTTTCCGCCCGGGATCGCCACCTGGTACTTCCACATCAGTTCCTCCCAACGCTGCACTTCTTGATTGGCTGAATCCATCGACGCCTTTTTTTCGAAGCTGAAAGCCGCGTCCGTCTCCACGATCATAAACAACCGCTCCTCCAGCCGGTAAATTTCCATGCTTTCGATCCCGCTGTCAAGGATGCTTTTTTTAATCGCCGGCCAGACGTCGCGGTGCCAGGCCTCATACTCCGCGATCATTGCGGCATCCTTATGAAGGTCGAGTGCCAGACAGTACCTCATGCTACGGCGGGTTGGGGGTTTTTTATGCGATGACCCCGAAGGCCAAACCAAAGGATGAACAGCATGCTCACCACCGGCATGACGTAAGCGATCTGGATGTTGCCGCCCGTATGGTCCGAGATCTGCCCCATTATGTAGGGTGTAAATGCGCCGCCAATGATTGCCATGACCAGCAGCGAAGAGGCCAGCTTTGTCTCCTCCCCCAAATCCTTTATTCCCAATGCGAAAATCGTCGGGAACATGATCGAGAGGAAGAAAGGCACCGCAACCAGGGCGTATACCGCAACCCGGCCATGCGTCGTCAACACGATCAGCAGCAATCCGATATTGATTATCGCATACAGTGAAAGCAATTTTGCCGGCTGGACATAGCGCATCAGGAAAGTACCCAGAAATCGCCCGACCATAAATCCCAGGCCGGCCAGACTCAGCAGTCCGGCAGCCTCCTTTTCACCAATATTTGCGGTATATCGCGAAAGTCTCACCAGAAAACTCGTCACCCCAACCTGCGCACCCACGTAAAAAAACTCGGCGACAACCGCCCATCGTACGTGCGGCAGTCTTAGCACCCCCAGGGAAAACTCCGTTCCATGTGCCCCTTCGGTCTGTTGTATCGCCGGAAGCCTGGTGAAAATGAAGGCAATCGCAACAAGGATCAGCGCGGCCGCGATCACCAGATAGACCGGCTTGACCGAATTGGCTTCCTGCTGCAAATAGGCATTCAGCTGCCCTCCTGCTCTCATCGAATCGATCTCCGCCTTGCTGTGTTCGACACCGGACAAGATGAAGATACCTCCGATAGACGGCGCAACCGCCGCTCCGAGGCCGTTGAACGACTGCGCAAGGTTCAGCTGTTGTTCGGGGTTCGCAGGCGAGCCCATATTGGCCGCGTAGGGATTGGCTGCTGTCTCCAGGAATGTCGCCCCGCTCGCGGCTACAAACAGCGCGATGAGAAAAAAAGAATAATTCCGGGAGTCCGCCGCCGGCAGGAACAGGAGCGCTCCCGCGGCAAAAAGAAACAGGCCGCACAAGATCCCTTTTTTATACCCGAACCGGTGAAGGAACAACCCCGCGGGAATGGCTACAAAAAAATAGCCCAGATACACGGCAATGTCGATAAACGACGATTGCGTATCGCTCAGCTGGCAAACTTTCTTTAGATGCGGGATCAATATCCCGTTGATATTGTGCAGGAAAGCCCAAAGAAAAAAGAGCGTGCAGACGAGGATGAACGGGAAGATGTATTTTTTGCCTGGCATGTGCGGTATTTCGGATGGTTATTTGATCCCAATATCGGCCAATTTAGGTGAAAATCAGGAATATCCGGCTCATTTTGCGGCCGGCCGCCCGGGGCCGGCTGTGCCCAGCTTCCGGTCCGCAAAATCGAGATACTGCTGCCAGTCGTACCAGGTGACGTCGTGCTTGCCGGTGCGGATATGGTAGCGGATGTAGTCGCCGACGGGATGTTGAAGGTCCGGCATCGTATCCACGCCGACCCCGTTTTCGCCATACAGCGCATATACCTGCCCGGCCAATTTTGCGCTGAGGAATTCTCCTTTCGGATCTGACCATTGGTCGCCCACTGCGCTGGCGACGTAGAGGGGTCGTGGTGCGATCAGGCTCAGCAGCATATACTGATCGAAGGGCATGGCGGCGGGGTTCGATCCCCATTGTTTGTAGGCCGGGGCGAACCACCAGGGGAAATAGTTATTGATGATTGCGATGGTCTCACCGTAGTCGCGTTTGCCCATGGCGGCGCCGCCTTCACCCGACTCGTTGCTGATCGCCATGGCGAAGTCCGGGTTGTTTGCGGCCGCCCACAGCGCTGTTTTGCCCAAGCGGCTGTGGCCGATGACGATGATCCGGTTGGCGTCGATATCCGGCTCTTCTTTCAGCGCATCGGCCATCCTTGCGAGGCCCCAGGCCCAGGCGCCGATCGCGCCCCATTCGTAGGGCTCGATGTGAAGGAGCCCCGCCAGTTTTGTCCGTATCCCCGTCTGCCAGCCGTTGAGGCGGTCGGGTTCGATCTCTTCGTACCAGGCTACCGCGACGGCATAACCGCGCTTTATGATCTCCTTTAGCGGCCACTGGGTGGAGTGGGCGGTGATGTCGTTGGGGGTGAAACTATAGCCGAGGAAAACGGGGGCTTTGGCGCGGCCTTTTGGCAAATAGAGGTCTAAGTGTAGCTGGGTTGCGGTGTCATCGGGAAGGAATTGAAGAGTGATCGGTTTTTTGATGGCGAGCCCGTCAAGGGCGGTGGTATCTGCTGCGCCGGCTCGTCTGGCGACCACGACGTTTTCTGTTCCCGGCATTCGACCGTAAACGTTTTTCGCCATCAGCGCGTAGATTTCCGCGCGCTGGGACTGCTCCCAGGCTGTCTTTGTTGTCAAGGCCAGTCGCGGCTCCGTGTACGGCGGCACTTTTGATTCGACCATGTTGGCGGGAGCCACGGTGGCGATCTGGTAGACTTCGCTGCCTGCCAATAGAAAGCAACCCAAACCGAAGTCTTCGACATTCGGTTGCTTGTCATAGCCAAGCGGCTGGCCGTCTGCAGGTTTTTCCGCGGTTCCCTGAACATAGCCCAGCATTCCCCGTTCGGGGTCCGGCGGCGCTTTTGCGGGATGCAGGGTCTCGCGGACCATCCCATTCCAGGCCCGCTCGACGATTGGCAAATAATTTTTCTTGTCAAGGTATCCTTGCCGGATTCCCCAGGCGATCCCATAGGTGAAAAGCGCTGTCCCCGTCAGTTCCTTTCCGCCGAAATGCGTCGGGTCATGCAGGCTGACATTCCAGAATCCGTCCGGCCGCTGCACCCGCACGAGGGCGTCCACCATATCGAGGTAATTTTGCCGGTATTCGGACCGGTGCGGATCGTTGACGGGCAGCCAGGATAAGACCCGGACCAGGGCTGCCAGCACCCAGCCGTTGCCACGCGACCAGAAGCAGTCCTGACCGTTCGGTTCCTTATAGGGCGGTATATAGTTGCTGTCCCGCCACCACAGATGTTCGGTTGCCGAATAAAGCCCATGCCCTCCCGCGATCGTCTTGGTATGATGATAGAGTTCATACATCTTGCGGAAATAGGAGGTATCTTTTTCTATGACCCCGAGGCGTGTAAATACCGGCATTGCCATTTGCAAGGCATCTATCCAGTACCAGTCATCGATGCGATCGCGACGGACCATCCGGTCGAGGCTCTTTTTGACATTTGCTATGCGTTCCGATCGTCCGTCGATGGCATATAGATCGATCCAGGTCTGCCCGGCACACTGGTCATCGGCAAGTTGGTTTTTCATGTCGTTCAGGAGCGTCCATTGATGCTTCTTCCCCCACTCTACCGCATAATCGTAGTATTTCTTGTCCGGATCGATCGAATACAATGCCATCAATCCCTCATAGTAGACCGCACGGTTCCAGACATGACTGGGCTGCGACCGCCGGTCGTCTATGATCTCCGCTCCCGGATCGGGCCACTTTCGCATAAAATACTCGTTGGCCAGCCGCATGGCGCGCAGGACCTCGGCCTGCTGCGGCAGTTCCTGCGCACTCGCCGTTGCACCCGAAAGGACAGACAAGATCACCCATGACATTCGCATCCTTAAAGATAAATCCTTTCTTTATCGTACCTTACGGGTATCCCCATTAAAAATATGCATCAGCTTCTGACCTGCGCTATCGGTGCTGTCATGCTTACGGTTCTGGCCTGCACCGATCTGGCCAGCAGCACCGGTGATCAGTCAGTTATCTCCGGGACCATCCGTGTCGGTAAAAGCCCAAACAGCATTGAATCCGCCGATTTCAACCACGACGGCTTCCCCGACCTCGCCATCGCCAATACGGAGGTTGCGGAATTGACCGTTCTCCTTGGCAATGGAAGAGGCCAGTTCGCTCAGGCGCCGAATTCTCCATATAAAGTCTACGCAAGGCCCCACACCCATGGCATCGCCGTCGCCGATTTTAACGGCGATGGTCATCTCGATATGGCAACCGATGACTGGGGAGAGAACAAGATATCGATCATCTTCGGCGACAGCAGCCTGCATTTCGGCCACCAGACTTTCTACGCTGTAGGCATAAGGCCCTACCAGCGGCTAAGAACAGCGGATGTCAATTCGGATGGCAAGCCGGATCCGATCACCACCAATCTCGAAAGTAATAACAGCACCGTGCTGCTGGGTCAGGGCGGCGGATCGTTCACGGAGGCCCCCGGCTCACCGTTTCCCTGCGGCGATGCTCCCTTTGCCGTCGCGATCGGTGATCTCAACGGTGACGGCCACGCGGATCTGGCGATTGCCGATGCTCCAACGATAACTTCAGAAAGCAAGGGCCGGGACGGTCTCTATATTCTGCTCGGAGACGGTACGGGTCGCTTCCGGCCGTTAAAGGGCTCCCCGTTCCCCACGGGTAAAAGCCCGAGCCGTATAGCCATCGGCGACCTCAACGGTGACGGGATCAACGACGTGGCGGTTACGAACTACAATGAAAACTCCCTGACTATCTTCTTAATGAATAAGACCGGGATCTCCGGTTCCAGGACCATCCAGGCCGGTAATCACCCCGACGGCATCTGCATCCGTGACCTGAACAATGATGGGAAGAACGATATCGCCGTTACCAACCAGGCAGACGGGACCGTAATGATCTTGTTGAACAAATGAACCCCTACAGAAACCCCAACTCCAACTTCGCCTCCTCCGTCATCATCTCCTTGCTCCACGGCGGATCGAAAGTAAGCTGCACGTGGCAATCCATCACTCCGGGGATCTCCTCCACTTTCATCTGCACGTCATTCACGATGTCACCGGCGGCCGGGCATGCCGGGGCGGTGAGGGTCATCGTGATCTTTACATTCCCGTTGTCACCCACTTTGATCTCATAGACCAGACCGAGGTCGTAGATATTGACCGGGATCTCCGGGTCGAACACCGTACGAAGCGCCGATTCGATCAGGTCGCGGATTGTCGCACCGTTTGCCGGTCCTTGCGGCCCCGGCGAAGCGCCGCCATCGATATGGTCATTCGTCCCGCTCATTGCTGGAGAGATTTAGCCTGGAAGGCGACGGCGTATAATTTTATTTGCTTTAGCATCGCCACAAGGCCGTTCGACCGGTTCGACGTTAGAAAGCTCTGCAAGCCTGTCTTTTCAACAAAATAAACATCGGCATCCAGTATCTCGGCCGGCGTGTGCCCGGAGAATACACCAACGAACATGGCGACGACACCCTTTATGATCTGCGTGTTGCTGTCGGCGGCGAAGAAGACCCGGCCGTTCCTTAAATCGCCATGCAACCAGACGGTTGACTGACATCCCTTGATGATGTTTTCTTCCGTTTTATACTTCTCGTCCATGGGAGCCAGCTTCTTTCCGATGTCGATAATGTACTCATACCGTTGCTCCCAATTTTCGAGGAACTCGAAGTCGGCGATGTATTCGTCTTGTTGCTCGTTGATGGTCATCCTAATAACTTTGCGGCCTTTTTTATGCCGGCGACCAATCTATCCAACTCCTCCCGGTTATTGTATACCGCCAGCGAAGCCCGCACCGTTCCCGGAATGCAATACCGGTCCATGATCGGTTGTGCGCAGTGATGACCTGTCCGCACGGCAATCCCCTGTTTGTCGAGCACTTCGCCCAGATCGAACGGATGAATATCGCCGACGAGGAATGAGATCACGCCCGCCCGGTGCCGCGCATCCATACCGCCGATCAGCCGGAATCCTTCAATCTCCCGCAACACCGCCAGCGCATATTCCATCACCTCATGTTCCGATTCCAGGATATTGTTCAACCCTAACTCCTGCACATACCGGATCGCCGCGCCAAGCCCGATCATCCCCGCCATATCCGGCGTGCCGGCTTCGAACTTGAAGGGGAGGTCGTTGTATGTCGTCTTTTCAAATGTTACCGTCTTTATCATTTCGCCGCCCCCCTGGTAGGGCGGTAATTGATTCAACCATTCTTCTTTTCCATACAGCACCCCGATCCCGGTCGGTCCGTAGATCTTATGACTGGAAAAGGCGAGAAAATCCACATCCAGCTCCTGCACATCCACTTCGAGGTGCTGCACCGCCTGCGCGGCGTCGAGCAATACGGGTATCCCCTGCCGGTGTGCGGCCGCGATGATGTCCCGCACGGGGTTGATGCTGCCCAGCGCGTTGGAGACATAATTCACCGCCACGAGTTTCACCCCATCCGCCAGCATCCGGTCCAACCCGTCCAGCACCAGTTCCCCATTCTCGTCGATCGGGATGACCTGCAGCCGTGCGCCGCGTTCTTCACAGACCATCTGCCATGGAACAATATTGGAGTGGTGCTCCATCCCCGACACCAGGATGCTTTCGCCGGCCTGGAGAAATCGTTTTCCAAAGGACGAAGCCACCAGGTTGATGCTTTCCGTGGTACCGCGGGTAAAGATCACTTCATGCACATGCCTTGTATGGAGAAATTCCGCGACCAATGCCCGGACCGCCTCACAGGCCTCCGTCGCCTGCTGGCTCAGAAAATGCACTCCGCGATGGACGTTCGCGTTGATCGTCCGGTAATATTCATCCATCGCATCCAGTACCGCCAACGGCTTTTGCGTGGTCGCGGCATTATCCAGGTAGACCAGCGGGTGCCCAAAGACCGTCCGCCCGAGGATCGGAAAATCCTTCCTGAGCTCAGTGATATCCAGCCGCCGCCCAACCTTTGTCATCACGTCGTTATCCATGATTTGCCGGAATATGATGATTAATCAGGTCATTTATATAATGTTGAATGGCCTTTACTTTTACCTTTTCCGTCACATCGAATGCAAATGCGGCGATCAGCATCGCCTTGGCCGCTTCCTCCCCGATCCCCCGCGCCCGGAGATAGAAGAGCGCATCTTCGCTAAATTGCCCGACGGTCGAACCGTGACTGCACTTCACATCGTCGGCAAATATCTCCAGCTCCGGTTTGGAATCGATCGTGGCCTGTTTGCCGATCACGAGATTGTTGTTCTGCTGAAACGCATTTGTCTTTTGTGCATCCTGGTGTACGTACACTTTCCCGTTGAACACCCCGGTCGAGCGCTCCAGCAAGACCCCTTTGTACAACTCATTGCTAAAACAATTCGGCTGCTGATGATCCACGAGGGTGTGATTGTCCACCACCTGCTGCCCCGACGCCAGATACAATCCATACAGATGCGTCTCGGTATGGTCCTCCTCCAGCCGCAGCTGCAGGTCATTCCGGACCAGCTCGGCGCCCGGGAAGGTGAATGTATAGTTGTTGTACAAGCTCTGTCGTTTTTGCCGGACGGTGGTATGGTTGACCAGCCGGATCCCCGCCTCCGCCGCTTGTATCAGCAGGTGATCTACCCGCGCATCCCGCCGCGCGATGACTTCCGTCAGGCTGTTCACCCAAATGCGGCCTTCACCCGAAGCCGAATGGATCGTCTCGATCACTGTCACTCCGGCATTCGCGCCAACCATCCAGAGGTTGCGCGGTTGGATCAGCACGTTCTTTTCCGCACCGTAATAGTGTGCCACATGCAGCGGCCGGTCTACCGTACCGGTTACCCGGATCAGCAATCCATCCGTAAACAACGCCGTATTCAGGTTTGGGAAGGCCAGATTCCCCCACTTTCCATTTTCGACATATTCTGCCAGGGTCGGATCGGTCAATGCGTCCTGCATGCGCATCAGCTCCAACCCGCTTGGCAGCGGACCGCCCGATACTTTTCCATCCCATACGCCGTTGACCAGCACGATCCGGTAAGCGTCGAGACCGGGGATGAGGGCCCCGGGAGATTTTGGAGAGGGCGTGTTGACAGCTGTCGAGGCGCCGCCGGGGTGCGCGTCGATGGCATACTCTTCTTTCAAAAAACGGGAGAGATTCGTATACTTCCAATCCTCCTGTCGGATGGTGGGAAAACCGATCAACCGGAACTTGTCAAAAGCCGACTGCCGGGCGCGGCGCAGATCGCTGCTTTCCGGCGGGGCTTCTGAAGCCAGCCGTTTATGATATCCATTGACGATCTCCTCGAAAAGAGGTATCGCCGCCTGTTCGTGCATCGTACTCATGGTTGATTGATCAAATAGTGCTTGCTTCCTTTTCGCGGGATTCTTCCTTGAGCCAGTCATATCCTTTTTCCTCCAGCTCGATGGCCAGATCCTTTGTTCCCGATTTGACGATCCGGCCATTGTACAACACGTGCACCACGTCCGGAACGATATATTCCAGCAATCGCTGATAGTGGGTGATAATGATAAACGCTTTTTTCGGCGACCGCAGTTTGTTAACGCCTTTTGCGACGATCCGAAGGGCATCGATGTCCAATCCCGAATCCGTTTCGTCCAGTATCGCAAGTGACGGCTCCAGCATCGCCAGCTGAAAGATCTCGTTCCGCTTCTTTTCGCCGCCGGAGAATCCCTCGTTCAACGAGCGGTTCACCAGTTTCGCATCGAATTCCACGAGCTTTTGCTTTTCCCGCGACAGTTGCAGAAACTCCTTTGCGTCCAGGGCCGGCAATCCCTTATACGTCCGGATCTCGGCCAGTGCCGTTTTTAAGAAATTGATATTTGATACCCCCGGTATCTCGATCGGGTATTGGAATGCCAGAAATACCCCCTCTCTTGCGCGAATTTCCGGCGCCATCTCCAGGAGGTTCTTACCTTCAAACGTCACTTCTCCTTCCGTCACCTGGTAGCCTTCTCTTCCCGCCAATACCGCGGCCAGCGAGCTCTTGCCCGAACCATTCGGCCCCATGATCGCGTGTACTTCACCGGCATTGACCGTGAGATCGATCCCATTCAAAATTTGCTTGCCTTCAACTTCCGCGTGTAAATTTCTAATGATCAGCATTTTTATTGTTGTGTTTAACCTTAGCTTCCTGTTTTTTCCAACCACGGCTCCTTCGGGCTCTACCCGACGCTCCCTTCCAGCGTGATGGACAATAATTTTTGCGCTTCGACCGCGAATTCCATGGGAAGCTGGTTCAGCACGTCCCGCGCATAGCCGTTGATGATCAAGGCTACCGCCTTCTCCGGGTCGATACCCCGCTGGTTGAGATAAAAGATCTGGTCTTCGCCGATCTTTGACGTGGTCGCTTCGTGCTCCACGGTCGCCGAGTTGTTCTTCGATTCGATATAGGGGAAAGTGTGCGCACCGCAGCGGTCGCCGATCAGCAGCGAATCGCATTGCGTGAAATTGCGCGCTTGATCGGCCCTGGGGCCGATCTGGACGAGGCCGCGGTAACTGTTTTGGCCCTGTCCGGCTGAAATGCCTTTCGAAATGATCCGGCTCCGCGTGTTGCGGCCGATATGATGCATCTTCGTCCCGGTATCGGCTATTTGCTTGTTCCGGGTGACGGCAACCGAGTAGAACTCGCCGGTGGAATGATCGCCTTGCAGGATCACGCTCGGATATTTCCAGGTGATCGCGGATCCGGTCTCCACCTGCGTCCACGAGATCTTTGCATGCGCGCCCTTGCAGATACCCCGCTTCGTCACAAAATTGTAGATACCTCCTTTCCCGTCCTTATCACCGGGATACCAGTTCTGAACCGTGGAGTATTTTATTTCGGCGTTCTCCAGCGCGATCAGTTCGACCACGGCGGCGTGCAACTGGTTCTCGTCCCGCATGGGCGCGGTACACCCTTCCAGGTAGCTGACATAGCTCCCTTCATCGGCGATGATCAGGGTGCGTTCGAATTGCCCCGTATTCTCGGTGTTGATCCGGAAATAGGTGGATAACTCCATCGGGCAGCGCACACCTTTCGGGATGTAGACGAAGGAGCCGTCGGAAAAAGCGGCCGCATTCAGTGCCGCGAAAATATTGTCGGAATAAGGCACCACCGAACCCACATATTTCCTTATGAGCTCAGGATGCTCCTGCACCGCCTCGCCGAAGGAGCAAAAGATGATCCCCAGTTCCTTCAGCTTTTCCTTATAGGTCGTCTTGACGGAGACACTGTCGAATACCACATCGACGGCCACCCCGGCCAGCGCCTTCTGCTCCGACAGGGGTATCCCGAGTTTTTCAAACGTCGCGAGCAGTTCCGGATCGACCTGATCCAGGCTGTCGTACTTTTTCTTACTCTTTGGCGCAGCGTAGTAAGAGATCTTTTGAAAATCGATCGCCGGCAGGTCAAAATTCTGCCATTCCGGCAGCTTTAACCGGCCGAAGGCCTGGAGACCCTTTAATCGCCAGTCCAGCAACCAATCCGGTTCCTTCTTTTTTTCGGAGATATAGCGAATGGTGTCTTCATTCAGACCGGCCGGGATAACATCCATTTCGATATCGGTCACAAAACCAAATTCGTACTCCTTATTGGCTATATTGTCAATTATATCATTCTCGTTGGCCATATTGCGCGAAGATAACTCAGTTTAATCAATCGGACTTCCGCTAAACGGAAAAGCTTTCCCCGCAACTGCACGTCCGCGCTGCGTTTGGATTGTTGAATGTCAATCCCTTACCATTCAACCCGCCCGAGTAATCCAGTTCGGTTCCGTAGAGGTAAAGCAGGCTTTTCATATCCACCACCACCTTGACCCCCTTGTCCTCAAAGACCTGGTCGCCCTCTTTTTCAACCGTGTCAAAATCCAGCTTGTATTCCAGTCCGGAACAGCCCCCGCTTTTTACCCCCACGCGGACAAAAGTGGCCGGGTCGGCCCCCTGGTCTGCTATCAGCTTACTGATATAGTTCTTTGCGTTGGTCGATACAGTAATCATCCCTGCTAATTTTTATTTAATACTTATAGAACAAAAGGTAACCCATAGTGGTTGCCCCCTGGTTTTCGAATTCGGAAAATCCTTTTGGATTACCAACTGCAAATTTCCGCAAAATAGCCGGGAATTCCTAGTTTTTTAGCAAGGGGTGGGAGATCGCATCCACCGGTTTCGGCCGGTGAACGACCGGATGACGGGTGAAATGACACGCGGAAGCGAGACAACCCACTTGCCCGCATCGTCAAATGCGTTATTTTTGCGGCAGTGTCAACTATAATAATTTCATAACAATGGCAGACATCTTTGAGAAATTAGTCAAACACAACGGCCCTATCGGTCAGCACAGGGAAAGAGCACACGGTTATTTTGCATTTCCAAAATTGGAGGGAGAGATTGGCAGCCGAATGATCTTCAGGGGAAAAGAGAAAATTGTCTGGAGCCTCAATAACTACCTGGGTCTCGCCAATCATCCCGAGATCCGCAAGGTGGATTCGGAAGCCGCGGCGCGTTTTGGAATGGCCGCCCCCATGGGCGCCCGCATGATGAGTGGGAACAGCAACTACCACGAGCAGCTCGAACGCGAACTGGCGGCATTTGAAGGGAAAGAGGACGCCACCTTGTTTAACTATGGATATCAGGGGATTATGAGTGCCATTGACGCCATTTGCGGGCGCCATGACGTCATTGTTTACGACGGCGAAAGTCATGCGTGTATCATCGACGGGCTGCGGCTGCATCCCGGCCACCGGTACGTCTTCAAACACAATGATATAGAAGACTGCGAAAAGCAGCTCCAGCGGGCCACCGCCCTTATCGACAAACAGAATGGCGGCGGTATCCTCGTTATCAGCGAAGGGGTATTCGGCATGGCCGGCGATCAGGGAAAGCTGCGGGAGATCGTGGAGCTCAAAAAAAGTTATGATTTCCGCTTTCTTGTCGACGATGCCCATGGATTTGGTACCCTTGGCAAGACGGGCGCGGGGGCGGGTGAGGAACAAGGGGTCCAGGACCAGATCGACCTTTACTTCTCCACGTTTGCCAAATCGATGGCCTCGATCGGCGCTTTTATGGCCGGTGACCGTGCCATCATCGATTATATCCGGTACAATACCCGTTCCCAGATCTTTGCGAAAAGCCTGCCCATGCCGGTAACCATCGGCAACCTCAAGCGGCTCGAGCTGCTTCGCACTCAACCCGAGCTCCGCAAGAAGCTGTGGAATGTGGTCAACAAGCTTCAAAAGGGTCTTCTCGACAGCGGTTTCGACATCGGCAAGACCAACTCGCCGGTCACGCCGGTCTATATGAAGGGGGATGTACCCGAGGCAACGGCCATGGTTATGGACTTACGCGAAAACCATAACATTTTTTGCTCCATTGTCGTATATCCGGTCATTCCAAAAGGACATATCATCTATCGCCTCGTACCGACCGCGGTGCATAACGATGAGGATATCGAGCGGACCCTGGAGGCGTTCAGGGCCACAAAGAAAAAGCTGGACGCGGGAGAGTACAAGGTGCAGGCTATTCCGGATATGGCGGAGGCCTGAATAACGCCCATATAAAAACGATATAAAAACGATTTTGCACCAACCCGCGCTTCGCGCGGGTTTATTTTCGTTAGGTACTTTTGGCGCACAAAAACTTTGGCGCATAAAAAAGGCCCCGCTTACGCGGGGCGCACTAATCAAATACCATTAACCATTAAACCTTATCCTATGAAAAAACAAAGATAGAGCCTCCGGACTGAAACAGCGAAATTAAAGAAGAGTTTTTTTTACCCACTTACCATAATGTTGATTCAGATCAAGTGTAAGAAATACACATAATCCGGTAGAGGTACTTCCCCTGGCTTTTGCGGCTAAATCGATTTATGCGCCGTTTACCAGGTGGCCTTAAAACGCTTTTGATACACGTCAAATCCCTGCGTCTTATACGCACCGTCGCCAAAATATTTTACCAGCAATTCGAGATCCTTTGGCTCCAGGAACCCCGGAATAGCCTGCGGAGCGTCCCCGGGAGGGATGATGATCGTCGTGGGAAACTCCAGGCGGCCATGCGTCAGGTATAAGGCAAACTCGTTTGACCGGTATTGTGGATTGTATGAATAGTTTCGTCCCTGCCAGGTGATCGTTGCGTGGGTCTCCGCATCCACTTTCACCGTGTAGAACTTCTCCCCCAGGTAGGCGGCCACTTTCTTGCTGGAATATGTCTTTTTGTCCATTTCCTTGCACCACCCGCACCAGGTCGTATAGAGATCGATTAATACCGGCCGCTGCTCGTGCTGCAGTTTATCTGCGGCCTGATCGACCGTCATCCAGGAAACCGCGTCCGATAACGGAGCGGCTGACGGAGGGACCGGCCTCCCGGCGGCCGGCCGGGGTGCGGCGCCGCCCAGCAACCAAACCACCGCAAGGATACCCGCGCCCCAAACGGTCGTTAAAACGTATTTTCGCAATGGCATATTCATTTTTAACGTATTCACATGCACAAAATTGTCGTCGCCGTCACCGGGGCCAGCGGTTCGATCTATGCACGGCTCCTGCTCGATAAACTGACTACCCTGCGGCAACAATGGGATTCCCTCGCCATCGTCATGACGGCAAACGCCAGGGAGGTCTGGCAAACCGAGCTCGGGGACGACTCATACAAGGCATATCCGTTTCCGGCGTACGGCCAGCAGGACTTTCGGGCTCCTTTTGCATCCGGCTCCGGCCGGTA